>NZ_CP094972.1:663186-1326373 GCF_025985425.1 Entomomonas sp. E2T0 | reverse complement strand
TCACTAAAACGGTTTTATTCTTAATGCAGTGTTCAAATAATTTCTCATCAGGAGGAACCGTATCACGGCCGAGTACATCAACAATATCTATTTCCTGAATATCATCAACTTTTACACGGCCACTGGCCAAATCCATAATACCTGGAATAGAACGTATTCGAACAGGATAGTTCTCCAATAACGAGATTATCTCTCTACGACGCGCTCTACTAGCAGAAGGCACCGCTAACAATATTTCCTCTGCACCAGTTTTTATTATCATTTGTTCAATTTGCTCAGGTGCATAGACCTTTAAGCCCGCTATGCTACGCCCCTTAAGATGGCTATCATCATCAATAAAAGCCACAGGATACATATCCTTACTCATCCGTATGCTTTTGATTAACTGATTACCTGCAACGCCTGCACCATAAATAGCGACATTAGTCGCTTTTTTATCATAGCGTTTAGTAAAAGGAATATGCCAATCACGCACTAAATAGTGGCGCACAACTAATCTAAAGCCCACTAATAATACAATGCTTAACCACCAAAAGATAAATACAATAGAGCGAGGTACTAGAAAATCAGGTTGATACCAATAAATGCCTAATGCCAGTAATAAAGAAGACAATGACATGGCCTTAAAAATAGCCATAATTGCTTCATTATCAAAATAACGATTAACTGTTTTATGTAATCTAAAATAAATAAGGAAAGGGAGTGCAAAACAAGGCGCAGCTATAAATAATTCAAAATACTCACCAAAAGGATTGATTATCTCATCAATACCCAGCCTTACTATAAAAGCCAACCATAAAGCGAACCAGACAATAAAGACATCTGCCACCACCTGCAACATCCGCTTGGCTGATGTAGGTAATGTTAATAGTTTAGCTTTAAATGTTTTTTCCATGTTCGTTACAACACCTAACTTCGGCTATTAAGATATCCTTAAAGCGTTTATAGCTCTCCAGACAAAGGATTATCCCTTATTGGCTCTAGTTCAAAAAAATCTTTAACAGGCTTATTTATTAATACCTTTAATAAAATAAAAATAATAAAACCAAATACTATAAATAAGCTACTTATTATGCCACCAAAGCGCCATATAAATACAATAGATAGCAAAAAATAAGGAATAACAAAGAAAAAAAGTAACTTTGCCAATTTTGCCGCTCTAGTCAAATATCGCGCTAAGAGCCTGCGTTCTTTATTCGGCAAAGCCAATGATGTCTGACAATGTATACATACTACTGAGTGATAAGGATTTAATAACCCTTTAATTTCATACCAAGTTAATTTAAAACGTACTTGGCAAGTTGGGCAAACAAACTCAAAATTATCACACAAAGAAATTGATTCTTTCATTGTTATTAAATAACCTATTTTGAACTATCAGCTGATTATTAGTCTAAGTTTTTGTCTTAAAAATCAAAATTTGATTAACTAATACTATTATTAGGTTTATTCTATAATGCCTTACTAAATAAATACTATGTAACTGGTCATGGTTGATATAAATAATACGCCCTCCTATATAGAAAAAAACTCTGCTGAATTTATTAAAGTATCTTTCGCACTCTTTTTAGGTGGTTTTTCTACGTTTGCGCTGTTGTATTGTGTACAACCCATGATGCCAATCTTCTCTGAATATTTTTCAGTCACTGCTGCGCAAAGTAGTTTATTAATTTCCACTTCTACCTCCATGTTAGCGTTTGGCTTACTGATTACTGGTCCAATATCAGACGCTGTTGGCCGAAAAAATGTAATGATTATTGCCTTACTAATGTCAGCTACTTTTACCTTTATTAGTGCTGCTGTTTCCCATTGGCAATTATTGCTTATTTGTCGTGCTTTAATTGGTCTGTCACTTAGCGGTGTAGCAGCGGTAGCCATGACTTATCTTAATGAAGAAATAGCTCCACAGCATTTAGGCGTTGCAATGGGCCTGTATATTGCTGGTAATGCTATTGGTGGCATGGCTGGTCGTTTATTAAGTGGCGTATTAATCGACTTTATCTCATGGCATATGGTACTCACCATTATGGGATTACTAACTTTAATCTGTGCTTTTTTACTTTGGAAATTGTTGCCTGCATCCAAGCATTTCGAAGCGACACCTATTAAGCTTAACAAACTATTTAATGGCTATATCCATCATTTAACTCAACCTCGTATGCCTTGGTTATTTTTACAAGGTTTCTTATTAATGGGGGCGTTTATTACCCTGTTTAATTATATTGCTTATCGTTTACTGGCTGCACCTTACTTACTAAGCCAAACTTGGATTGGATTATTATCCATCGTTTATCTAGCAGGTATTTTTAGCTCTACTCATTTTGGTTCATTGGCAGATCGCTTTGGACATGCAAAAGTATTATGGATTGCTATACTTGTTATGCTTAGTGGTGCATTAATCACGCTATTTACCCCTATTAGTATAGTTTTTATAGGAATGATTATTTTCACTTTTGGTTTTTTTGGTGCCCATTCTGTTACCAGCAGTTGGATTGGTCGTAGTGCTACTAGAGCAAGAGGCCAAGCCTCTTCACTGTATCTTTTTAGCTACTATATGGGTTCAAGTATTATGGGAACCTGTGGTGGCTATTTTTGGCAATCAAGTCAATGGAATGGGGTTATTGCCTATATTAGTAGCTTATTAATTATTGGTGTAATCGTTGCACTATACCTTAAGAAACAAAATTTAACCCAATAAAACTATTTTACATTAAACATTAATTACCCTTATTATTATCCTTTCAACCTATTAAAATAAAAACGGTACAATGAATAATAATTATATTAAGAAAGGCTCTAAAGCTTTCTGGCAAGTTTCGCTTACCTTATTTCTAGGTGGCTTTACAACCTTTGCGTTGTTATATGGCATTCAACCAATGATGCCATTATTCTCTCAAGACTTTGATATTACTGCTGCTGAAAGTAGTTTGGCATTATCTGTTGCGGCGACCACTTTAGCCTTCGGCTTATTACTAACAGGCCCACTATCCGATGCATATGGTCGCAAAGGCATTATGGTGATTGCTTTGCTAGCCACTGCTTTTTTTACTATTGTCAGTGCCATAACACCTAACTGGACAATGCTATTAATTAGTCGTGCCTTAGTAGGTTTATCATTAAGTGGCCTTGTGGCTATAGGCATGACTTACTTAAGTGAAGAAATATCACCTAATAACTTAGGTGTAGCTATTGGTATTTATATAGCAGGCAATGCATTAGGAGGTATGTGTGGCCGTATGATAACAGGCTTTGTGATTGACTATATTCATTGGCAAGTTATTTTAGGTGTAATGGGTGCACAAGTTTTGCTAGCGGCTGGTTGTTTTTGGTATTTCCTACCTAAATCAAAACATTTTCATCATACCCCTTTAAAACTTAATAATTTATTTCATGGTTATATCCATCACCTTACCACCCCTAAATTGTCTTGGTTATTTTTATTAGGTTTTTTATTAATGGGCGGTTTTGTTACTTTACTGAACTATATTACCTACTACCTATTAGACCCACCTTACTTACTAAGCCAAGCTATTATTGGGTTATTTTCTTTTGTTTACTTAGCAGGGATGTTTAGCTCTACTCAATTTGGTTTATTAGCGGATCAACAAGGACAAAGTAAGGTACTGTGGATCACTATTAGCATTATGCTGTTAGGTATTCTAATCACATTAATACAGCATTCTATAATGATCTTTCTAGGAATGTTAGTACTCACCTTTGGTTTTTTTGGTGCCCACTCTTTGATTAGTAGCTGGATTGGTCGTTTAGCCCAACAAGCAAAGGGACAAGCATCCTCCCTTTACCTATTTTGCTATTACATGGGTTCGAGCATACTAGGTACTGCTGGAGGATTAGCTTGGACAAGTTATAATTGGCAAGGTGTAGTTGCTTTTATTAGTGGCTTATTGATTATTAGCCTAGCCATTGCATTATGGCTTAAAAAATCTGCTATAAATTATTAAGGCTTTCTTTCTAATAGCTGTTGCTTAGTTTGTAACCAATTAAATGGTTCACCATTACTTTCTGCTTGATACTGTAAATCTTCCAACTGTTGGAATAAATCTATTTCTTCATCAGGCATAAAGTGCAAACAATCACCACCCAAAAACCATAATAGTTCTCTTGGAATTAAATGAGCAATTTGTGGGTAACGGAAAAATATTTGGCTAATGATTTCTTGCCCTAGATACTGACTATCCTCAGCATTATCTTGCAGGAGTTGCATTAATTCATCAAACCGCTCAATAAATAAAGCATGCTCATCTGCAGAAACCTGTTCTGTTTCTGTTAGCGCCACTAATATTTGCCTAACATGCGCTAATTGTTCTAAGGTAATAGTAATAGATTGGGACATTATAATACTTCCTAAAAACTAAAAAGCCCGCAACAAGGCGGGCTTTAGTTAATTGGTAGGCATAATTGGACTCGAACCAACGACCCCCACCATGTCAAGGTGATGCTCTAACCAGCTGAGCTATATGCCTATATAGGGTTGTGAATTTTAACCTGAACCATCAAACTGTCAAGTGTTTTTAATGTCTAATTAACATTCGTAATATAATTTTGTTATTAAAATTAGTTCTAAAACAAGTTTTATTAACAAATATTCGCTATGATATAACTTAATCCAGTAAACAGATCGATTATTTAATATGGCTATTAACACTCCTACTCCAGATCGGATTCTGACTCTAAACGATCTATTAAATGAACTTCTTACACAAGAACGTATTACTAAACGTGCAAAAGACCTCTGTTATATGACACAGGCAGATACGCCTTTGGCTATACAAAGCCCATTGGAAGTGATTGCTAATCAAAAAATAGATGACTTAAGTCGTCCTGGTAAAAAGCTGGATATTGAAACCCTATCCATCTGGTTAGCAGATTATGTAAAACAGCCTTATCGCCGTATTGACCCCTTAAAAGTAGATGTAAATTCTGTTACATCAGTTATGTCATATGCCTTTGCTAAACGTAATCAAATTTTAGCCGTTGAGTCTACTCCCGAAAAAGTTGTCATTGCCAGTGTGCAACCACTGGTTAAAGCATGGGAGCAAAATTTACAACATGTATTAAAACGCCCTATTGAACGAATTGTTATTAATCCTGCAGATATTCAACGACTAACCAATGAGTTTTATAATCTAAGTAGCTCTGTTACTGAAGCATCAGGTGAAAATCTTGCTGGCAATATCTCAAATAGCAGTTTTGAGCAACTAGTAAGTCTTACCAGTAACGTAGATGATCCCAATGCTGATGACTCGCATATTATTAAAATTGTAGACTGGCTATTCCAATACGCTTTCCAACAACGTGCCAGTGATATTCATGTAGAACCACGCCGTGAATTTTCTGTGGTAAGGCTTAGAATTGATGGTGTCCTGCACAATGTATACCAATTCCCTCCACTAGTGGGTACTGCTGTAGTTAATCGTCTAAAAACATTAGGTCGGATGAATATTGCAGAACGTCGCAAACCGCAAGATGGCCGTATTAAAACTGTATCACCTTTAGGTGATGAAATCGAATTACGTCTCTCTACATTGCCTACTGCATTTGGTGAGAAGATGGTAATGCGGATTTTTGACCCTAATGTATTACTAAGAGGTTTTGCTGAATTAGGTTTCTCTAATGAAGACTTAAAACGCTGGAACCATATGACAGCTCAACCAAATGGTATTATTTTAGTAACTGGGCCGACAGGTTCTGGTAAAACCACTACTCTTTACACAACTTTAAAACAATTAGCCACACCTGAAGTAAATGTGTGTACCATTGAAGACCCTATTGAAATGATTGAAGACTCATTCAATCAAATGCAAGTGCAGCATAATATTGATTTAGACTTCGCTAGCGGTATTCGAGCATTAATGCGGCAAGACCCTGATATTATCATGGTGGGTGAGATTCGTGACCTTGAAACGGCAGAAATGGCTATTCAAGCTGCATTAACAGGTCACTTGGTATTATCTACTGTACATACCAATGATGCACCTAGTACGATTACTCGTTTACTTGATTTAGGTGTTCCTTACTATCTTATTAAAAGTACCATTTTAGGCATTATGGCACAACGTTTAGTAAGAACGCTTTGTCCTCATTGCAAAGAGCCTGTAGAAATCGACCAAAGTGTTTGGAATGAGCTTACTAAACCTTGGAAATCTCCCGTACCTAATCAAACTATGCGCCCTGTTGGTTGCCCTGAATGCCGTGAAACTGGATTTAGAGGACGTCTTGGTCTGTATGAAGTCATGTTATTTACTGACGAAATTAAAAAGCTTATAAAACCTGAAACGAATATTGATGATGTGCGCCTTCAAGCTTACAAAGATGGTATGCATAGCTTGAGATTATCAGGTGCGCAAAAAGTGGGGAAAGGCTTAACCACCATTGATGAAATTTTAAGAGTGACTCCTCATTAATCACAGCAAAGAACTTATTCTGGTTTTTGATGACAAAGGTATGATTGTTTAATAGAAATTTTCGTTACAAAATAATCTCTATTCTTAAAAGCTTATATCTAAAAAACAACCAAAGGGTTATTACTCACTCTATGAATGTAAAACAAATAATTACCCTTGCTTTTATTGCCATTATTATTGCTTTGGCTATTTTATTTCGTGCCCATGGTCAGCATATTATTTTGCAGGGAGAAGTGGATGCACCACAAGTAATCGTAGTATCTAAAGCAAAAGGACGTGTCATTGAACGTTTTGTAGAACGTGGCGACGAAGTTAAAGCAGGACAACCACTTATTAAACTAGATTCTCCTGAACTGATTGCCCAACTGCAATCTGCAGAAGCTGCTAGAGACAATGTTAAAGCGCGTTTAGCAGAGTCTATTAATGGTACCCGTGAAGAAAATATACGTTCAGCTAAAGCCGACTTACTACAAGCTCAAGCTAATTACTCCAATGCCTTGAGTACTTATACTCGAAACAAACAATTAGCCGCTAAAGGTTACTTAGCAGAGTTAGCACTAGAAAACTATAGACGAGATAGAGACACAGCAGCTGAATCGGTTAAAGCAGCAAAAGCTAATCTAGATTTAGCCTTAAATGGTGATCGTGTAGAACAACGAGAACAATTTGCTGCTCAACTACGTGAAGCAGAGCATAATTTGGCAGAAACTAAAGCCATTACTGATGACCTCAATGTAATTTCTCCTGTAGATGGTGAAATTGGTTCTATTCCTGCTGAAGTTGGTGAGTTACTGAACGCATCTAGCCCTTTAATGACCGTTATCCGCATTCCACAAGCCTATTTTGTTTTCTACTTAAGAGAAGATATTCTAGCAAGCATTAAGAAAAACGATATTATTGAAGTTTCTGTGCCAGCCATTAATGCTATCAATGATAAAAAAATTAAAGCACGGGTAGGTTATATCGCGCCTTTAGGTGACTTCTCAACAAAACGTGCAACAAGAGCCACAGGTGACTTTGATTTAAAAACTTTTGAGGTACGACTCTATCTCGATCAACCTGTAGACAATTTACGAGTTGGAATGAGCGTACTATGGGATTGGCAAAAGTAAGAATCTATTGGCGCTGCTTTTACCGATCATTTCATTATGAAGTAAGATTAGCGTCTCGCACCTTTATTATTCATTGGATTACATGGATATTTCCTATTATCCTTTATGCCCTATTAGCAGGGCTTTTTGCAGAAAATACCTTACTTGATTTACCAGTGGCTGCTGTAGATAACGATAATAGCCAACTTTCAAGACAGTTAATTCGTGAATTTGATGCCACAGCACATGCTAAAATTATTCCTTACAAGTATGGTTTAAACCCCGCCTTACGTGATTTAGAACAAGCCAATATTTACTCAATACTCTATATTCCTGTTGGCTTTGAGAAAGAGGTATTAGCAGGCAAACAGCCTACACCTGAACTCTACTACAATGCTCTTTTCTATGGCAGTGGCTATTTTTCTACACAGGATTATCCTACCTTAATTAGTACATTAAACAATAGCTATCAAAATATTGTAGCTGCTCGTTATGGTATCCCTCTACCACAATTATCTAACCCTACAGTAGTATACAATAGCCTATTCAATGCTACTTCCAGTTATTCATACTACCAACAATTTGCAGCCACCATTCACATTATCCAGATGTTTATTGTTTCCTGCATGATTTATGTACTTAGTCGCCGTACTGAACTGTTATATGCAAAACCATTCGCTATTGCACTGCTGGGTAAGTTACTACCTTATACTTTAACTTATACAGCTACCTTAATGTGTTCACTCGCAGGGCTAATCCTTTTTTCTGGTGCACATGTAGCAGGAAATCCGCTATACATGTTATTGATAAGTATTTTTTATGTGGTAGCAGCACAAGCAATAGGCGTGTTGTTATTTACTTTCACCAAATCTGCTATTACAGCCTATAGTTTAATTAGCTTGTTAATAGCCTCGGCAATGACTTATTCAGGCATGGTTGTACCTGAACTTTCAATGCCCTTACCCGCACAGATTATTTCTAATATACAGCCATTAACTCATGCGTTATATGCTATGTTCGATGTTTTCTTACGTGATGTAAAACCACTGGCTATTCTAGAGGTCTGTTCAATACTGGCTATTTATCCTACGGTTGTTGCCTTGCTAATTAGAAATAGAATAAAACGTCGCCTCCATATCGCTGAGGGAAAATAAAATGACGCCACAAGTTCAAGAGTATTTACAAACAGCTAAACAGACCTTACTAAGGCTACTTAACACCCCCATGTGGATGATGTTATTAGTTTCTCTTTGCTTAATTAGTTTAGTGTTTGCTCATCATACCGTATGGGATTTACCCGTTGCTGTTATCGATCAAGATCATAGTGTTTCAAGTCATTTTATTACTCGCCAAATCAATGCATCCCCTAAAATGGATACGATTATTTATGATAATCTTAACCAAGCTAAAGATGATTTACATTGGCGTAAGCTATTTGCTGTTATTATTATTCCACAAGATTTTGAGAAGCATTTTTTAAGTGGTAAAACAGCCACTATTTCCATTTATGGTGATGCCACTAGCCGCTTGGCTAACGGCCAAATTCAACAAGCTATTACCGCTATTTATCAAGAGCTATCAACCCAACGTAATCAACAACTACTTTATGCACAGGGTTTTTCACAAGATCAGGCTAGTGTCGTACTCAGTCCAATGAAAAACACCCTAACTGATCTTTATAATCCAGGCATTAACTTTGCAGCTATTACATTGCCTGGTCTACTTATTATGATGATGCAACAATCACTATTGATGGCAAGTACATTGACCAGTATAGGGCTTTATATTGCACACAATGGCAAAACCCCTTTTCATGTTCATCTTGGTGCAATGACTGGTCTCATTCCTATATGGTTATTTTTAACCATTGCGTTATTAGTGTTCTGGCCAGCACTGATGGGATTTAGACAAACAGCCCCCATTCCAGAATTACTTATTTTAGTTTTCCCCTTTATTTTTGCTGTAATAGCAATGGGGGTTTTTATTATGCAATGCTTGCGTAGTGTTGAATTAGTGTTTTTAACCCTTACCTTTATTCCTATGCCTGTGTTTTATTTCTCAGGTGCTATTTGGCCATCTAGCTCTATGCCTGCACCTATTTGGTTTATTTCCCAGTTTCTACCTTCCACATGGGCAACCAAAATGCTAGCAGGAACAAATCAATTGAACCTACCAATTGGGGATGTTTGGATAGAGGTATTAATGTTATTAGCACTGGCTATGTTTTATACCACCTTAGCCATTATTGTAGGCAGAATAAGAGACTATGGATTATCGGGTTTATCTTGGAGAAAACTATAATCACCTTGAAAAGTGATGGATGATTAATGACGTTCCGTTTAGAATGTCATCATAATTTAATGAGGCAAGTTATGACTGATTCAGAAAAGAAACAACAGCAACCTGAAGCAATTACTCACTTTGGTTACCAAGATGTACCCGAAAGCCAAAAATCTAAAAAAGTAGCAGAGGTTTTTCACTCTGTTGCTGCTAAATATGACATTATGAATGATTTAATGTCTGGCGGCATTCATCGTTTATGGAAACGTTTCACCATAGAGCTTTCAGGTGTTAGAACTGGTAATAAAGTACTGGATATTGCTGGTGGTACTGGTGACTTAACTCGTCAATTTTCTCGTCTCGTAGGCCCTACTGGTGAAGTTGTATTAGCCGATATTAATTCATCTATGTTGAGTGTCGGTCGTGATAAGCTCATGGACAAAGGCACTATCAATAATATTCGCTTTGTACAAGCAGATGCTGAGAAGCTTCCTTTTGCTGAAAATACTTTTGATTGTGTCACTATCGCTTTTGGCTTACGTAATGTTACCCATAAAGAAGAAGCCTTAAGCTCTATTTTTAGAGTATTAAAACCAGGTGGCAGATTATTAGTATTAGAGTTTTCTAAACCTACTAATGATCTTTTCTCTAAAGTATATGATGCATACTCTTTTACTTTACTACCATTAATGGGCAAATTAATTGCTAATGACTCAGAAAGCTATAAATACCTTGCAGAATCCATTCGGATGCACCCTGATCAAGAAACGTTAAAAGCAATGATGCAAGTGGCTGGCTTTAATCCTGTTACTTACCATAATATGACAGGTGGTATTGTTGCACTACATAAAGGAATTAAACCTTAATGGCAAGGTCATTAGTAACACAAGCTGCATTAGCCACAGTCGAAAAAGGATTAAACAAACTATTACAGTTAGATAGTTCAAACTCAGCTATTGAAAAACTGGCAGAGTTAGAAGGTAAAGTTATTGCTATACAAAGCACTACCCCTTCACAAACTTTTTTTGTTATGCCTACTGACAATGGTTTATTTTTAACTGACAACTGTGAGTTTACTGTTGATAGTAAATTAACAGCGCCAGCACCACTATTAATACAATTATTATTAGCCAAAGATAAACAGCTATTTTTAAAAAACTCTGACCTTATGATAGTGGGAGAAGCCTCTTTACTCTATCAATTCTTTAAAATTTTTGATGACTTAAATCCAGACTGGGAGCATGAGCTATCTCAGTGGTTTGGCCCTGCAATAGCAGGATTGGCTATGCAATCCGTCAAACTAGGTAATGAGCAACTACAACTTGGTTTCAGTTTACTACAAACTCAACTCACAAGCTTTGTTGAAAAAATGACTACTGCCAATCTAAATGAAGATAATACAGCAAAAAATCCACTTGCCAATATACTAGGCTTATTACAGAAAAAGTTTGGACAATCTTAATATGCGACTACTGGCAATAAGACGACTCTACAAAATCACTAAGGTTGTTATTAAATACCGCCTAGACGATCTATTATTTGATATTACCATCTTGCCTTTTGGGGTACGCATTTTTAAAAATCTATTACCATGGCGTTGGTTTAGACGTAAACCACTTGCTTTGAGCCGTGGTGACCGTATTCGTTTAGCATTAGAAGAACTAGGCCCCGTTTTTATTAAGTTTGGACAAATGCTTTCTACAAGGCAAGATTTAATTCCACCAGATATAGCCTTAGCATTATCTTCATTACAAGATAACGTGCCACCTTTTCCAGCCGACCAATCTATTGAACTAATTGAAAGACAACTAGGCATGAAAGTGTCGGAAGCTTTCTCACAATTTGATATTGAACCATTAGCTTCTGCCTCTATTGCTCAGGTACATACAGCTAGACTACAAACAGGCGAAGAAGTGGTTGTAAAGGTCGTACGTCCCAATCTAAAACCTATTATCCAGCAAGATATTTCTTGGCTTTACTACTGTGCTCAAGTAGCTGAATATGTTAACTATGATGCAAGACGCATGCATTTAATGGAAGTTATCACCGACTATGAAAAAACCATTAATGATGAATTAGATTTACAACGTGAAGGTGCTAACCTTTCACAACTAAGACGCAATTTTGAAAACTCCGATTTATTGTATGTTCCAAAAGTTTATTGGCCGTTATGTCGCCAACAAGTACTAGTGATGGAACGTATTTATGGCATTGCAGTTAATAATGTTACACAGCTTAATGCTCACAATGTGGATTTAAAAGCCCTTGCTGAACGCGGTGTAGAAATATTCTTTACGCAAGTGTTAAGGGATAGCTTCTTTCATGCGGATATGCACCCTGGCAATATCATGGTCGATCCAACTAACCCAGAATATCCACGCTATATTGCAATTGATGGCGGTATTGTTGGTAGCTTAACGCCAGAAGACCAAGATTATGTAGCTCGTAATGTATTTTATTTTTTCAAACGTGATTACCGCCGTGTCGCTCAACTACATATTGATTCGGGCTGGGTTCCACCCAATACTAAAGTTAACGAATTGGAAGATGCTATCCGTAGTGTTTGTGAACCTATTTTTGAAAGGCCATTAAAAGATATTTCGTTTGGCTTTGTATTAATGCGTCTATTCCAAATAGCTAGACGATTTAATATGGAAGTACAACCACAGCTAGTGTTGCTGCAAAAAACCTTACTAAATATCGAGGGTTTAGGTCGTCAGCTTTACCCTGACCTAGATTTATGGACCACGGCTAAGCCCTACTTAGAACGTTGGATGAAACAGCGTGTAGGTGTTAAACGTATTTTTGCTGACTTCCGTAGCCAAGTAGAACAAATGCCCCATATTGCTAAAATGGCGCGCAATATTATTGAGCAACAGAATCGTAAGATAAAACTACAACAAAAGAATCCACCTAAAAAGAAAAAGGATTCTGTATTACTTAGATTATTAGGTGTATTGTTAATAGTTGGTGGTGTCAGTTTAACCATTACTGAAGGTAGCTCACTGGAACACTGGCCTAACTATCTTATGTTAGCTGTTGGTATTTACCTTATTATTCGTCGTTCTTAAGGATACTTATGTCAGAAGCATGGCTTGAACAAATACAATGGAATAATGATGGTCTTATTCCAGCTATCGCTCAAGATTACCAAACAGGTGAAATATTGATGATGGCTTGGATGAATAAAGAATCACTAGAACTTACAGTTAAAGAGCAACGTGCTATTTATTGGTCTAGATCACGCAATAAATTATGGCGTAAAGGTGAAGAATCTGGCCATGTACAAAAACTACATGATATTTATCTAGACTGCGATGAAGACGTGCTATTACTAAAAGTAGAACAAGTGGGTAATATCGCTTGCCATACTGGGCGAGTTAGCTGTTTTTATCGTAAACTACAACAAAATAATTGGGTAGAAACCTCTACTCCTTTAAAAGACCCTAACGAAATATATCATAAGAGTTAACCCTATGACGGACACAATCAACCGTTTAGCAAAAGTACTTGAAGAACGTAAACAAGCAGCCCCTGAAAGCTCTTATGTGGCTAGCTTATATCATAAAGGTTTAAATAAAATCCTAGAGAAAGTAGGCGAAGAGGCTACAGAAACTATTATTGCCGCAAAAGATGCTGTAACAACAGGCAACTCTGATGATGTCATTTATGAAACAGCTGATTTATGGTTCCATAGTTTAGTGATGTTATCCGCCTTAAACATTGAACCTCAACGAGTGTTAGATGAGTTAGATCGTCGTTTTGGTTTATCAGGCCATGAAGAAAAAGCTTCACGAACTAAAGAATAGCTTTACTTTTCATGAACTTGTTACTACTTTCTCCCAATGATCTTATTAATGATAATCAAGCGCTTATTAAGGAAAGACAATTACAACATATCCAACAAGTCCATCGTAGCCAAGAGGGTGACTCTTTATCAATAGGAATCATAAACGGTAGATTAGGTAAAGGTTGCATAACTAAGTTAACCACTGAAGAAGCTATTATCAACTTTCAACTTGATACCCCTCCTCCCCCTAAACTACCTGTTACCCTTTTACTAGCACTACCCCGCCCAAAAATGTTAAGAAGAATCTTGCAAACAATAGCAACCATGGGTGTAAATAAACTAATTTTAATTAACAGCTATAAAGTTGAAAAAAGCTTTTGGCAAACACCTTTCTTAATGCCAGACAATATTCAACAACAATTATTATTGGGCTTAGAACAAGCTAAAGATACTGTTTTACCTGAAGTTCAACTTGTAAAACGCTTTAAGCCATTTGTAGAAGATGAACTTCCGCATCTAATAAAAGATACTCATAATTTAATTGCCCACCTTGGTAATTATCCTCTATGCTCCCAACTTCCTAATCAACCTACAACTCTAGCTATAGGACCAGAAGGAGGTTGGATTGATTATGAGGTAGACAAATTACAACAAATAGGCTTTACTGCTGTACAACTAGGTACACGAGTTCTACGTGTTGAAACAGCTGTTGTCGCTTTTTTAACTAAACTTTACTATTAGTTTTACTGTCTTGTATTAAAGAATAAATATCCCCATTTAGTACAATGTCCAATATTAATTATTTCTTGATAGGTTTACCTTATGTTAAGACTTTTGTTCTTTTTAGCTGTTGGTTTTGGCATTTATTTTCTGTGGTTACATATTCAGAAAATAAAAAAACAAGCTAATCAAACACCTACTGATGATACCGAGCCTATGGTAAAATGTAGCTATTGTGATATTTATTCACCACAGAAAAATGCGATAAAAGGTTCAAATAATCAATGGTACTGTTGTACAGAGCACGCACGAAAAGCGGAGAAGTAAGGTGATTTTTCAACTAGAAAACGCTTATCATGCTACTAAACGTATTCTATTTTTATATCAACTCTACCGAGTTAGTCTAAGCGTAGTCCTTATTCTTATTATCTCTCTAGGTTTAGATCAATCTATACTAACAGTAGAAAACCGACAAATTTTTTATATTACCTGTTGGATTTATTTTATATGTAATCTTATTTCCTTATTTTTTTCATTATCAACTAATGCCTCACTAACACTTTCCCTCATCTTTTTTGATATTATTATTCTTTCAATTTTATTCTATGCAGCGGAAGGCCCTTCAAGTGGTATAGGCAACTTATTAATTGTTACTGTAGCCATTGCCAATACCCTATTTAGAGGGCAAATAGGCTTATTAATTGCTGCTGTTTGTAGCATTATTATTGTAGTTATTACTACTTTCTTATCTTTTGTAACAAGTATCACTGTCAGCGAATATATACAAGCAGGTACATTAGGTGCTTTATGCTTTATTAGTGCAATGCTAATTCAAAGCTTAGTGGCGCGTATGAAAACCAGCGAAGCATTAGCTAAACAAAAAGCATCTGATGTAGCCAACTTACAGATTCTTAATAGCCTAATTGTAGAACAAATGCCAGCAGGAGCTCTGTTAGTTAATAAAACAGGGCAAATTATTATGGCAAATAATGAAGCACACCATTTATTAGATGAACCACTACTTAATGGATTACTAGTGGCACATATTTTTCCAGAACTTTTTACTGCAATAAAACAATGGTTAAATAACCCTAAACTAGAACTTCAACCATTACAACCTTCCAAAAAACACGTTAGTAAGTTACGACCAACATTAATTCGTTCTAAACACAGTAATCAATTAGTGATACTTGTCTTCTTAGAAAGTACTGATGTAATTGCCAAACAGGTACAGCAAATTAAATTAGCTTCACTTGGTCATTTAACAGCAAGTATTGCTCATGAAATACGCAATCCTTTAGGTGCCTTAAGTCATGCTGTACAGCTATTAAAAGAATCTGAAAATATGGATCAACAAGATCAGCGTTTATTACAAATTATTCTAAATAATTCTGATCGAGTTAATAATATTATTAGTAATGTATTACAACTTTCTAAGAAAAAACAAGGCCATAGTTTTAACTATGAAATGAAACCCCTTGAACTAACCTCTTGGCTAGAAAATTTTGTAGTAGAATTTCAAGAAACGCTTAAACCAGAACAAAAAATTGAATTAGATATAGCTGTTAGGCCACTTTTTACCCATATTATTCCTTCACAACTACACCAAATCGTTACTAACTTAGTTAATAATGCTTTTCGTCATACAAAAGAAGAAAATGGCATAGCACAAATATGGCTAATGTTATATATTGACAACGCTAGCCAACTTCCTCAACTAGATATATTAGATAATGGGGAAGGTGTTCCCATAGAGTTTGAAGACAAACTTTTTGAACCATTCTTTACAACCAGTAATGATGGCACAGGTACAGGTTTAGGATTATTTGTTACTAAAGAATTGTGTGAGAGTAATCAAGCACAATTAGTTTATGTACCAAGAAAAGGTGGAGGAAGTTGTTTTCGTGTAACATTTTGCTCGGCCACTCCGATACTTTAGGAAAAATCATAATGACACAATCAAAAATTTTAATTATTGATGATGAACCTGATATTCGAGAACTACTTGAAATTACTTTAGGTCGACTAAAATTAGCTACACAATCAGTAGGCACTCTAAAAGACGCAACTGAAATGCTAAAGAAAGAAACATTTGATCTTTGCCTAACAGATATGAAATTACCTGATGGTGATGGCCTCGATTTTATTGAGTATACTCAGCAACATTATCCACAAATGCCTATTGCTATGATTACAGCACATGGCAGTATGGACACGGCTATTATCGCGTTAAAAACTGGGGCATTTGATTATTTAACAAAACCTATTGATTTAAACCATTTACGGGAAATTATTAAATCAGCACTTAATCTGACTACAGCCAAAGTCGATAATATCCCTTTTGAACAACAATTCCTTGGCGAATCTCCTCTTGTTCAAGCACTACGTAACCAAGTAAATAAAGTAGCACGTAGCCAAGCACCTGTTTATATTAATGGTGAGTCTGGAACAGGTAAAGAAGTAATAGCTCGACTTGTTCATTTACAAGGATCTAGAGCAAAACAACCTTTTATTGCCATCAACTGTGGCGCCATTCCCTCAGAGTTAATGGAAAGTGAATTCTTTGGTCATCGCAAAGGTAGCTTTACAGGTGCCAACCAAGATAAAATAGGCCTATTCCAAGCGGCACAAGGTGGAACATTATTTTTAGATGAGGTGGCGGATTTACCATTGAGTATGCAAGTTAAACTATTGCGTGCTATTCAAGAAAAATCTATTCGTGCCATTGGTGATCAACAAGAACAACCTACTGATGTACGTATTCTTTGTGCTACTCATGCAGACTTAGCTGCCAGAGTTGTAGAAGGTAAGTTTAGACAAGACCTTTATTATCGCCTTAATGTTATCGAATTAAAAATTCCACCATTACGTGCTCACAAAGAAGATATTCCACTCTTGGCTGAAGCACTGTTAAAACGTGCTAACTACGATGTTAAGCTATCTGATGAAGCCATTGAAAAACTGCTAACATATGAATTTCCAGGTAATGTTCGAGAACTCGAAAATATACTTGAGCGAGCTTATACACTCTGTGAACAGGGTGTAATTAGGCCTGACGACCTCCGTTTTGCTAGTATGTTGCCAAGTGATTCATCAGCTATTTCTACTGTAGCTATTAACGAGCCAATTGCTCAATCAACACCATCACAACCTCAAGTTAACTCAGTAGCAAATGATACACTACCTAATTTAGTAGATATTGGAAACTTAGAAGAATACCTTGAAGCGGTGGAAAGAAAAATCTTAACACAAGCACTTGAAGAAAACCGTTGGAATAGAACGGCCGCAGCTGAACGCTTAGGTTTATCTTTTCGCTCTATGCGTTATCGATTAAAAAAATTAGGTATTGATTAATGGATTGTCCATAATAATGGATATTGCTAATTTAACTGCTTTTATTGCTGTGGCTGAAACAACCAGTTTTTCATTAGCCGCTGATCGCCTATTTCTTACTCAACCTGCGATTAGTAAACGTATTTCTACCCTTGAGCAGTCACTAAATACTAAACTATTTGACCGCATTGGACGTACCGTACAATTAACGGAAGCAGGCAAAGCATTATTACCACATGCCTATCATATTCTTACAGAAATTAATGACGCTGGCCGTAAGTTATCCAATTTGGAAACGGAAGTAAAAGGGCAACTTAATATTGCCACCAGTCATCATATAGGACTACACAGACTGCCACCTATACTGCGTAGCTTTACTAAAAGTTATCCAGAAGTTAATTTAAATATCCATTTTCTAGATTCTGAGAAAGCCTATGATGCTGTTTTACATGGTCATGTAGAATTGGCTATTATTACCTTAGCTGCCACAACTTATGCTCCACTAACTGCAATACCGATCTGGAACGACTCTTTAGACTTTGTATGCTCTCAAGATAATCCGTTAAGTCAGCTCAAACAGATAGATCTAGCAACTTTAGCCAAACATCCTGCTATTTTTCCTGGTATTGGCACTTTTACCCACGATATTATAAAAAATTGTTTCTTACAGACTAAACTAACGCCTCATATAACAATGAGTACAAACTATATGGAAACTATAAAGATGTTAGTTTCCATAGGCATCGCTTGGAGTGTTCTGCCAAGTACTATGCTTGATGCCAGTTTAATAAAACTTAATGTTAAAGATGTAACACTTTCCAGACAACTTGGTTACCTTTATCATAGTGAACGAACACTATCAAAAGCCACTATTAAACTAATAGAACTTCTTAAAATATGCTAAAATAGTTGAGAAATATCGTTCTACTACCTAACGCTATTAAGTAGACTACTAAATTATTCGCTATAATAAAATGGTGTGTTATAGCCAACCAACAGTTATAATAGAGATATTATTGTATATTAAATGTATATAAAAGAAGTTATCGTTTTTTTTGCTTTTACCATACAAAGGATTTTCAGGAATGTTACTTGACGTTAAATCATATGGCATTGCATTTGGCACTAGAGTCATTTTAGCTGATGTAAGCTTTTCTATTCAATCTGATAAAGGCGTCATTGTCGTTATGGGCCCTGGTGGAACAGGGAAATCCACACTTATGCGCTCTCTTGCAGGTATTAATAAGCGCTCTAGTAATGCTCATGAATGGGGTCAAATCTTATACAAAGACCAACCTATCGATCAACAAAATGTTCCTCAGCTTGTTCAACAAAATGCCAAAGCGATGGGACTACCTGTTATTGAAAGTTTTGCTGAGAAGATTCGCCAATCTTCGGAAAAGTCACTAAGCCCTGCCGAAATGCGTGCATATATTGTTAGTGAATTAGAGCGCTTAGAAATCCCTTCGATGATTCAGTATCTAGACCAGCCAATGATTCAACTTCCTGTTGAACATGCAAGAGCTGTCAACATGCTAAGAGAAGCCTTTTCTAAGGAACCTATTCTACTATTAGATGAACCTACTACAGGTATGACTGAAGTAGGTGCGAGTATGCTACTTAAATTAACGAAGAAATTAGGTGAAGAACGCGTTTGCATGATTATTCTACATAATCAAATGCAAGCAAAAGAAGTAGGCGATCAAATCTTACTTCTAGCGGGTGGACGTGTTCAAGCTTACGAAACCAAAGATGATTTCTTTAACAACAAATCAAAAAATGATGTTGTTGCCCAATTCTTACGTTCTGGTAGTTGTAATATTCCTGCCCCAGATGCAGATGTGAATACTCTAGATGAAAGTATTCCAAAACCACCACCATTACCAGAAGAAGCTATCAAAATAATTGAAGCACTAAAAGCTGCCGCTCCTAAACCACAAACTGTCATTCCTAAAGCAAATAATGATTTAGTAATGCCTAAAGAGGAAGTAAAAACTCCTTCTTCATCAGTTGTTGAACAACCTAACAAAGAGCCTCAACTCAGCTCTTCTGAAATGACAGAATCAACACCTATTGCTTCAGTGACAACTAACTTAGCGGTAAAAAATGCATCTCGCAGTAAATTCCGCGGCCCTAATGGTTTCCATTGGATTGCTCCAGACCAATTAGCAGGTTGTCCAATGCCAGGTATTGTTGCCCCTTTAGAATATGATCTATCCGCATTAAGAGACGTGGGTGTGACTGTATTGGTTAACTTAACAGATCGTGAACTGCCAGAAGAAATACTTGCACAATATGGTATTCGTAGTGTTCAATTTAAAATTGAAGACCGCCGTGCCCCTCCTGTTATGTGGATAAAAATGCTATTAGTACAATTGGATAAACTATTAGCAAATGGTGATGTACTTGCTGTGCATTGTTTAGCTGGTCTTGGTCGAACAGGTACTGTACTAGGAGCTTGGTTAATTAAGAAAGGTTTAACAGCTGAAGAAACATTAAAACGGTTACGTCAAATTGATGCAGGTTATGTACAGTCTAAAGAGCAAGAAGATCTTCTCTATGCATTAGAAGAGAATATTCTTATTAGAGCGACTTAATAAGAGAATCTTCATAGTTTTACAATTAACTGGTTGCTTTTACTAAAAACAAACGTAAAATAGCAACCTTTTATAATACCATGTCAAATATAAACTTTTTTGACAAAAATCAATAAATGCCTAAGAGCATATAAAGTAAAGGAAAATATAATGGCTAATTTAGATCAAGCTATCCAAACCGCGATTGGTGCAATTCCTGAATGTCTTGCTGCTGGATATGTAGACGTATCATCAGGTATGCTTCTTTCTGTAAAAACTATTGACTCTCATCCAAGAGAAGTATTAGACCTTGTTGCTGCTGCAACATCGGATATTTTCCAAGGTCCTAACGTTTCAATGATTGAGCAATTATTCAGAAAAGCTCGTGGCTTACCACCTGATGCTAACCATCACTACTTCCAAGAAATTATTGTAAACAGTGAAAACTTACTTCACATCTTTATGCGTGGTAAGCGTTATCCAGATTACATTATTTGTTTCGTTTGCCGTAAGAGTGCAAACTTAGGTATGGCTTTAACTAAAGCACGTATGCAATTACCTATGTTAGAAGAAAACGTATAATTTTCTTCTTCTCTTGAGTATTCCTATAAGGGAGTACTCAAGAATAACTACCCTCCCCACACCTCCCCCGTTAAAAAGCTAAGCTATTTTTCTGTTACCTCTTGGGATAACAAAAAAAAATGATTATAATATGCTCCGTTTTATTCCTGATCGAGGAGCGCTGCAGCAACAAGCAAGTTGTCAGGCTCGATTAGTGGTAGACATATACCACCAATAAAACTTTCCAAACGGCGCTCATATATACTAAAAACTTTTATTTTGATTAGATTTTACTAAATCAAATAAAAGCTTCTTCTTTTAGAATGGAGATATGAGCATGAGTAACTTTACTGATTATAAAGTAGCTGACATTTCTTTGGCTGATTGGGGCCGCCGTGAAATTATTATTGCAGAGTCAGAAATGCCTGCATTAATGGCATTACGCCACAAATATGCTAATGAAAAACCTTTGCAAGGCGCCAAAATTCTTGGTTGCATCCATATGACTATCCAAACTGCTGTACTCATCGAAACCTTAGTGGTACTAGGTGCAGAAGTACGTTGGTCATCTTGTAATATTTTCTCTACTCAAGACCAAGCTGCCGCTGCTATTGCTGCGGCAGGGGTTCCAGTATTTGCTTGGAAAGGTGAAACTGAACAAGAATATGAGTGGTGTATCGAACAAACTATCTTGAAGGATGGCCAACCTTGGGACGCTAATATGGTATTAGATGATGGTGGTGACTTAACGGCTATCCTTCATACTAAATACCCAGCAATGCTTGACAAGATTCATGGTATTACTGAGGAAACTACCACTGGTGTACATCGTTTACTTGAAATGTGGAAAAAAGGTACTTTAAAAGTACCTGCTATCAATGTAAATGACTCAGTGACTAAAAGTAAAAATGACAATAAATACGGTTGTCGCCACAGTTTAAATGATGCTATTAAACGTGCCACTGATCACTTACTATCAGGTAAGCAAGCGCTTGTTATTGGTTATGGTGATGTAGGTAAAGGTTCCGCCCAATCATTACGTCAAGAAGGTATGATTGTACGTATTTCAGAAGTTGATCCAATCTGTGCTATGCAAGCCTGTATGGATGGTTTTGAAGTTGTTTCACCTTATAAAAATGGGGTCAATAATGGCTCAGATAATAATGTTAATACTGACTTATTACAAAAAATAGACCTTATTGTTACTACCACAGGTAATGTCAATGTTTGTGATGCAAGCATGTTAAAAGCACTTAAAAAACGTGCCGTGGTATGTAATATCGGCCACTTTGATAATGAAATCGATACTGCCTTTATGCGTGCAAACTGGGCGTGGGAAGAAGTTAAACCACAGGTTCATAAAGTACATAGAACAGGTAAAGATAACTTTGCTGCAGATAATGATAACTACTTAATTTTATTATCTGAAGGACGCCTAGTAAATTTAGGTAACGCAACAGGCCATCCTAGCCGTATTATGGATGGTTCATTCGCTAACCAAGCACTAGCACAAATTCACTTATTCCAACAAAAGTTTGCTGAGCAAACAGCTGAGAAAAAAGCTGAATTATTAAGAGTAGAAGTATTACCTAAGAAACTTGACGAAGAGGTAGCCGCTGAAATGGTTAAAGGCTTCGGTGGTGTAATTACTAAATTAACCCCTAAACAAGCTGAGTATATTGATGTTCCTGTTGAAGGGCCATTCAAACCAGATACTTACCGTTATTAATTAACCTTTTGGCTTACCCTCCTTATCACTAAGGAGGGTTTGTGATGATAACAATGAACAAGATAAATCCTTTATTCAGTTTTGAGTTTTTTCCTACAAAAACAGACGTAGGAATGGAAAAACTTTTAAACCATGCACAACAACTGACCACTACTTGCAAACCAGCTTTCTTTTCTTGCACCTATGGTGCAGGCGGTTCAACAAGAGATAGAACCTTTGATACGGTATTACAATTAAGTAATACTACCCAAGTCGCTACAGCCCCTCACTTATCTTGTGTGGGTGACTCTAAAGAATCATTACGCACCCTATTAAAACGTTACCAAGAAGTAGGCATAAAACGTATTGTTGCTTTACGTGGTGATTTACCATCAGGTATGGGTATGGATGCAGGTGATTTACGTTATGCATCTGACCTCGTTAGTTTTATTCGTGAAGAAACAGCAGATCATTTTCATATTGAAGTAGCTGCTTACCCAGAAGTACACCCTCAAGCTTTGAATATGGAACAAGATTTAAAACATTTTGTTAATAAAATTAAAGCAGGGGCTAATAGCGCTATCACCCAATATTTCTTTAATGCAGACTGTTATTTTTACTTTGTAGAACGTGTGCAAAAAATGGGCGTAGATGTACCCATTATTCCGGGTATTATGCCAATCACTAACTATAGCAAACTAGCTCGTTTCTCTGATGCCTGTGGCGCAGAGCTACCACGCTGGATTAGAAAACAGCTAGAAGCTTATGGAGATGATATTGAAAGTATCCAATCATTTGGTACTGAAACCATCAGCAAGCTCTGTGAGCAGTTATTAGCAGGTGGTGCTCCTGGATTGCACTTTTATACATTGAATCAGGCTGAACCAAGTCTTGCAGTATGGAAAAATTTAATTTAATATTGCGCCACTAGTAATTACTTGCTTTTTGGGTATAATAAGGGATAATTATTCTATTTAATCTTTGCCCAAAAAGCATAATAAGATATTCAACTTTAATACTCTCCTCATATTACTAATATCTGTACAGCGCAGGACAGACTATTCAGTAATCGATAAGTTGAAGTGAAGCTGCGCAAATAGTTAAAAACATCATGTCAATAGTAATTTATTAACTTAATAGTAGGATTTTTGCATGTCCTTTACATCGCTAGGACTTTCCGAGCTTTTATCAGAAACAACTAAAACATTATACGAAACACCCACTACTCTACAAGAACAGGCTATCCCCGTTATTTTACAAAATAACGATTTAATGGTTGCCACACCATCGGCAGAGACAGGAAAAGTCGGTAGTTTTGTACTCCCCATTATTGAAAAATTATTCCCAAAAGGAAATGTAGAGCATAAAGCGCCTACTTCAAAACAGCCAAAAGTACTTATTTTAGTGGCTTCATCAGACGAAGCTATTCAGATTGCAGAATATTTTAAAGCCTATTCGTTTGATTTCTCTATGACAGTTGGCTGCGTATTAGATAGCACTAATAGTGCTCTGCAAACTAAAATACTTAGCCATGGGGTTGATATATTAGTAGCCTCCCCCACTCGTTTAGTTGAACTTATTGAACAACAGGCTGTTGATTTATCAGCAGTAGAAATTTTTGTGTTGGATGAAGCTGAACTGCTTACTAATGAAAACTCCATAGCAACCACTAAACAAGTTATTGACTTATTACCAGTCGAACGTCAAAACTTACTCTACGCTACCAATTTTACTGATGATGTTATTGTATTGGCTCATTTTTTACTTAAAAATCCTGAGCGTATTGAAATTAATATCACTCCATCTATAGAGCATATTAAACAAAGCGTTTTTTATATTCCAACACGTCAAAAAGCAGCTTTACTTGTTCATTTAATAAATAAATACCAGTGGCCACAAATACTGATATTTACTCGTACTAAATATGGAGCTAGTCGCCTCTCAAACTATCTCAGCAAGAAGGGCATTAACTCAGCTACAATCCATAGTAATAAAACCCAAAATGCACGTAATAAATCACTCATCGATTTTAAAGAAAATTTAGTACAAATTTTAATTGCTACCGATGTTACTACCGAAAGTTTAGAAATAAATCAATTACCCTGCATTATTAACTTTGACCTACCTTATATTGAAGATGACTATATACAACGCATCAATACCATTGATAGTGTTGGCGAAGCTATCTCATTTGTTAGTCCAGAAGAAGAAAAGTTATTATTAGTGATTGAAGACTTTATCAAACAAAAGATTGCTGATGGAGATATGAGTGATTTTGTGTTTGATGCAGAAACAAACGAAGAAAATCCTGATCGTTTTAGACGTATTTTCCGCCATCCTGCTGTAGGTAGAAAATCACGTAAAAGAAAAACGACTATAGCGGATGAAGTAATTGAGAGTCCTGCTGAAGATATGGATGATGACTTGGCAGAGAAAAGAGCCAGTCGTGCTAGTAAATCTAACTTTGGCAAAACCAAAACTAAAACAACACGTAATCCTTACAATAAGCATAGAAGAAATGCGCCTGTAAGTACTGTATCATTAGATGATATGCCACCAGATCGTCCAGAGGATGAATTCCGTGATGATGAGTACGATAACTTTGGTAACAGTGTAGATTATATAAGTCCTTATCAAGACAAAGCTAAAAATGCACGTACTAAGCGTTTTACAAAAGCTACCGCATCATCTACTACAGCACCAGCAAGTACTACTACAACTGCTAGTAGCCGCCCGCAACGAGCTAAAACAACAAAGCCTAAAGCAACAACTACTAATGCTCAAGCAACTGAGCAACGTCGCCCAAGAAACTCTTTATATAGACGTAATAACCGTACCAACAATACTACGATAACTACTCCTTCTTCTACACCATATAGAAAAAGAGAAGTAATGACTGCAACGCCTCCAAGTGAGCTTAAAGAGCCACAACAAAGACGCTCATCAACAACGACACCAGCCATTATTCATCGTAAACACTCAAGGATAGATCGACTACCTACTATCGAACAATTAGATAGTATGCCAAATCGCCATATTCCTAAGAGTGAAAAACCTATGTTGCTTTCACGTAAGAATACAGACGATGAATAGGCAATGTATCTAATCGATACCCATAATCACCTTGGTTGCGATAACTTCAATAGTGATCGTGACCAAGTCTTAAAACGGAGTATTAAATTAGGTGTTATAAAACAAATTATGGTGGGAGTGTTTGCTAGTGAATGGCAACACACTATTCAATTAGCACAGCAACATCCCTCACTTTATGTAGCCTGTGGTATACACCCTATGTATATCCCATCAGCGTCACAAGTACCTCAAACACTTGAGCTATTAACACAACTTTTTAGACAACCTGAATACTCTGCAAAACTTTGTGCCATTGGCGAAATTGGTTTAGATTACTATATTGATAACTACGATCAAGAACAGCAGCAACAGCTATTTAAACTCCAATTAGAGATTGCTACAGAATTCCAAAAGCCTGTATTACTCCATGTTAGACGAGCTCATGCTGATACTATTAAAATTTTAAAAGAGCTAAAATTTAAACTAGGAGGTATTGCTCATGCCTTTAGTGGTAGCTATGAAGAAGCTAAAGAATATATCAAACTAGGTTTTAAGATTGGCTTAGGTGGTGCAGGAACTTATCCCCAAGCTCATCGTATGCATCGTGTATTAGAACAATTACCACTCGATGCTATTGTATTAGAAACTGATGCGCCTGACCTCTCGCCTGTTACTCAACTAGGTAATCGTAATAGCCCTGAGTTTTTACCTGAAATATGCCAACAACTGGCCAAAATAAAAGGCATTTCAGCAGAGCTTCTTGCTGAAGCGTCTACTCAAAATGCCTGTGAACTATTTAATTGGAATCTTAACAACCTATAGCTGTTGCTATATGGCACTATTCAACAGCAATAATTTCCACATCAAATAAGATATCTTTGCCTGCTAATGGGTGATTAAAGTCGATCACTACTTCTTTATCATCAAAACGACTTACCATACCGGGTAAATCTGAACCAGCAGCATCCTTAAACATAAACATTAAACCTACTTCCAAATCCATCTCTTTAAAATGTGCGCGAGGTATCACTTGCACATTTTGTGGATTAGGCTGACCAAAGCCTTGTTCTGGTTTAATAAGAAACTCTTGTTTATCACCAGCTTTCATACCAATAAGCACTTGTTCAAAACCTGGTAATAAACTGCCATCCTTCATCGTAAAAGTAGCCGCTTGTTTGTCACGTGTACTATCTATCACCTCACCTGAAACTAATTTAAGGGTGAAATGCAGTGTCACTCGACTATTATCATTAATACTACTCACTTTTACTTTCTCTCTTTTTAGCAAAGAACAACATATCAATAATTAACATCGCAGCCCCCACTGTAATAGCAGTATCTGCTATATTAAAGGCGGGGAAATAATAATCAGCATGCCAATGGGCTAAAATAAAATCGACAACATAACCCAATACTACACGGTCATACAGATTACCTAAAGCACCACCTAAAACTAATGCTAATGCAATAGCTAACCATGTTTCTTTATTTGATTTAAGCCGTGTTAACCATATCACTAAGACAATACTTATAATAAAGGCAATACCAGCAAACAACCACTTTTGCCAACCTGAATGATCGGCTAAGAAGCTCCAAGCTGCCCCAAAGTTATAAGTATGAAACCAAGCCAAATAGTTTGGAATAACCTCTACCATTTGTTGAAGAGGTAGATAGTTTAGTGTCCAGTATTTGGTGGACTGGTCAATGATAATGACCAGTACCGACACCCAAACCCAAGATAATTTACCAAAACGTGTCATCAATGATAACCCTTCTATTAATTAACCTATCTGTTTATAGCTGTTTCCATATAGAGTGATAGCTATACATTTTGACGCGCTTCGCCTTCACCATAGACATTAGTAATACAACGCCCACAAAGCTCAGGATGGTCGGCATGTTGGCCTACATCAGCCACATAATGCCAACAACGACCACATTTCTGATTATCAGATTTTTTAACCGTTAATTTCAAATCTGCTAATTCAGTGACTACTGCATCGGCAGGTGCTTGTTCAAAAGGTAAAATATCTGCTTTAGAAGTAATTAATACAAAACGTAACTCATCATCCAGCTTATTTAGAGCAGTTAATAAATCTCCCTGCGCATATAAGGTTACTTCTGCTTGTAAACTACCACCAACTACTTTGTTATTACGTTGGTTTTCAATTTCTTTATTAACCGCCGTTTTAACTGCCATGATTTGTTGCCAGTAATCACGATCTAATTCAAAACCTTCTGGTAACTCTGTTAAACCGTTATACCAAGTATTCAACATCACTGACTGATTACGCTTACCTGGCAAATATCCCCAAGCTTCTTCGGCGGTGAAAGGTAGAATAGGTGCAATCCAACGAACCAGTGCTTCAGCGATATGATATAGTGCTGTTTGGCAAGAACGTCTCGCCACACTGTCTTTAGCTGTAGTGTATTGACGGTCTTTAATTAAGTCTAAGTAAAAACTACTTAACTCTTGAGTACAGAAATTATGTAGTTTTTGATAAACCTGCCAGAACTTATATTGTTCGTAAGCGTCATTCAGCTCACTTTGCATTTGTGCAGCCGCATCTATTACCCAGCGATCTAAAGTCAGTAACTTGTCTGTTGGTAATAAATCAGTGGCTGGATCAAAACCTGATAAATTCGATAATAAGTAACGAATGGTATTACGAATACGACGATAGGCATCTGCATTACGTTGGAAGATTTCATGGGATGCAGCGATCTCACCTGAGTAATCTACTGAAGATACCCATAAGCGTAAGATATCAGCCCCTAACTTATCTGTTACTTCTTGTGGTGCAATCACATTGCCTAATGACTTAGACATTTTGCGACCATTCTCATCCACTGTGAAGCCATGAGTTAATAGGCTACGATAAGGAGGATGATCATCAATTGCACAACCAGTTAATAATGATGAGTGGAACCAACCACGATGTTGGTCAGAACCTTCTAAATAAAGATCAGCACGAGGTCCACTAGCATGACCTAATGGATGAGAACCACGTAATACATGCCAATGGGTAGTACCTGAATCAAACCACACATCTAACGTATCACTGATTTTGTCATATTGATCAGCCTCAGCACCTAATAACTCTACTGGGTTTAACTTAAACCAAGCCTCAATACCTTCTTTCTCAATACGTTTTGCTACTTCTTCCATTAACTCTACAGTACGAGGATGTAACTCACCTGTTTGTTTATTTAAGAAGAAAGGAATTGGCACACCCCAATTACGTTGACGGGAGATACACCAGTCAGGACGTTTAGCGATCATGTCGTATAAACGCTCTTTACCCCATGCAGGGAAGAACTGTGTTTGCTCAATACCTTGTAGAGAACGCTCACGTAAAGTTCTACCATCTATAGGTTGTACATCCATTCCCACAAACCATTGCGCTGTAGCACGATAGATTAATGGCGTTTTATGGCGCCAGCAATGCATATAGCTATGAACGATTTTTTCATAGGCTAATAAACTGCCTACTTCTCTTAACTTTTCAACAATATTAGCGTTGGCTTTCCAAATAAATTGACCACCGAAGAAAGGTAAATCTTCAGCATAAACACCATTACTTTGCACAGGCGTTAAGATATCATCATTGATCATGCCATAACGTTTACAAGTATTAAAGTCATCCACACCATAAGCAGGTGCAGAATGCACAATACCTGTACCCGAAGTAGCCTCCACATAGTCCGCTAAATAAATAGGGGATAAACGATCGTAGAATGGATGCTTAAACTTAATAAGTTCTAGCGTCTCTCCCAATGCCTTAGCAATTATCTTACCTTCAAGTTTATAACGTTCTAAACAGTCATTAACCAAATCAACTGCTAATACTAATAACTTATCACCTACATCCACTAGAGCGTATTCAAGTTCAGGATGGAAGTTAAGTGCTTGGTTAGCAGGGATTGTCCAAGGTGTAGTAGTCCAGATAACTGCATACGCTGTTTTAGGCAAGCTAGCTAAGCCAAAAGCAGCTGCTAATTTATCACCTTCAGCAACAGGAAAACCTACATCAATCGCATCTGATTGCTTATCTTGGTATTCCACTTCAGCTTCAGCCAATGCTGAACCACAGTCAAAACACCAATTAACAGGTTTTAAACCTTTAAACACATAACCATGTTTAACCATCTCTGCTAAAGCACGTACTTCACCTGCTTCATTAGCAAAGTTCATAGTTAGATAGGGATTATCCCAGTCACCTAATACACCAAGGCGGATAAAATCTTTCTTTTGCCCTTCTACTTGTTCCTTAGCAAACGCTCGGCAAAGTTCGCGCATTTTGTCTGCTTCAATATTCTTACCATGTTTCTTTTCTATCTGGTTTTCAATAGGCAAGCCGTGACAATCCCAACCAGGAATGTAGGGCACATCATAACCTGATAGAATTTTAGAACGGTTAATAATATCTTTAATAATTTTGTTAACTGCGTGACCAATATGTATATTACCGTTGGCGTATGGCGGGCCATCGTGTAGTAAAAATTTAGGGCGACCTTCACTAATCTCACGAATTTTTTGGTACAGATTCTCAGTAGTCCATGTTTCAATCATCTTAGGTTCCCGCTGAGGCAAGCTAGCCTTCATGGGGAAATCTGTTTCCGGTAAATTCAATGTCGATTTATAGTCACTCATAATAAAAGCCCTAACGGTTTAATAGGCCACGTGCCTGCCAATAAGCACGAGCATTGGTCACATCATTGTCAATTGCTGCTTTTAACTCATCAAGTGAGTTAAATTTCTTTTCATCCCGCAGCTTGTGATGAAAAGTAACTCGGATATGGCGATTATAAAGATCACCTGAATAATCTAATAAATGTACTTCCAGATGAGAACGTCCATCACCTTGTACAGTGGGTCTAATACCAATATTAGCAACACCACAATAAACTTTACCTTCTAGCTCGCAACTTACTACAAACACCCCTCTAAGCGGTGCATGTTTACGTTTAAGCTGAATATTAGCAGTAGGACAACCTAATTTTCTGGCTAATTGCTGGCCTCGAATCACCCTACCTGATAGTTGGAAAGGTCTTCCTAATAAGCGCTCAACCAACTCTAAATCATCTGCTAATAGGGCATTACGAACACGGGTACTACTGATCCTCTGCTCATCTAAATAAACTGTTTTGGCATCCTGTACAGTAAAACCATATTTTTTACCTGCCTCTTGCAGCATGGCAAAATTACCACTGCGTTTAGCGCCAAAATGAAAATCATCACCCACTTCAATATGCTTTACATGCAAACCATCAACTAAAATCTTTTTAATAAAATCTTCGGCCGATATTTCTCTAAACCGTTGATTAAAATGCAGGCATAAAACAATATCAATGCCTTGATCTCTTAATAGTTCTAGCTTTTCACGCACTCGCGTTAAACGGATAGGTGCATCTTGAGGATCAAAAAACTCTTTTGGTTGTGGTTCAAAAATAATAGCACAGCTAGGCACACCTAACTCTTTAGCACATGTTTTGACATGCTCTAAAATGGCTTGGTGACCGAGGTGTAAGCCATCAAAATTACCAATGGTAGCCACACAACCTTGTTTAAAATTCTTTAAGTCTTGAAGACAGCGAACCAACCGCATAACCGTAAACGCTTTTAAAGTCAAAGTCATGAATTATAACGGGAGAACCCCTGACATGCTATAGATTAATTCAGTAAAATAAGACTACCTTACGTAATTGATGATTTATAAATACAAATTATCTTTTGTATTAAATCCTAAGATGAGCCCATCACTATAATTGTGACTCTATAGGCAACCAACTGATCGCCTTAGTAGTAGCACGTTTTATAAAACCTACCTCTGGATCATGTGTCCAAATTTTAGGTGGTATGACACTACCATCTCGCCAACGTAACTTGCCATTCTCTAAAAAGAGTTCATAACTATTATTTTGCTCAATTTTATAGGCATAAAGTGAAGAAATTTCTTCGGTTAACTCAGGGTGAATAAAGAACACACCCATTTCTGTATTTAACCGTGCTGAACGGGGGTCAAAATTAAAGGAACCAATAAAGCCAATATTACCATCAACAATAAATGCCTTAGTATGCAAACTAGCCCCACTAGAACCTAATAAACTTTTATCTACTTCCACATGTGGGGTAAACTCGTATAAATCAACGCCTAACTTTAATAATGGAACTCTATAAGGCATATAACCACTATGCACCAACATAACATCTGTGGCTGCTAACGAGTTTGTTACCACACCAATATCAACCTCTCGTTGTCGTAACCCTTTTAATAATTCCATACCTTCTTTACCTGGTACAAAATAAGGTGAGATTAATATCAATTGATCTTGGGCACTCTGCCATACCTTCGACAATACGTTTACTACCCAAGCTTCTTTGTTCATGTCATAAGCTTTTTCAGGTGGATCTGAATAGACATGTGCATGCTCAGTCCAATACAGTGGTTTCTCACTATTAAATAATGCTTGCACTGTAGTTGAATTTTTTAAACGATCAACATAAACATTGCGAACTTTAATAATATCTTCATCAATATCTTTCACATATTCACGTAACTTAGCGAGTGAACCTTTTTTTACTTTTACTAATGATTTTAAGGGAATGGTTGTAGGACTATTCCAAAACTGATCAAAAATATTTTCTGTTTCTAATACAGCATCGCCTATCAACAGTACATCTACATCAAAAAAATTAGTTTGCTTTGCTGCATCATAATATTCATCCCCTATATTACGTCCCCCAACTATCGCCATACGACCATCAACAATCCATGCTTTATTGTGCATACGACGATTGAGACGCCCCACCCTAAATAGCATTTCTGCCCCTTTCCTTAGGACATTACCACGGCTATAAATAGGATTGAACATCCTTACTTCTATATTAGGATGCTGTTCTAGTGTAGCTAATATAGTATCTTTATCATGGGCATTCATATCATCTAGCAATAAGCGTATACGAACACCTCGATCAGCTGCACGTAGTAACTCATAACTTAACAAATTACCTGTTAAATCATTATGCCAAATATAATACTGCAAATCTAAGCTACGGCCGGCCTCGCGAGCTGTCATAGCCCTTACTGCAAATGCCTCAAGATTATCATCAAGTAATACCAACCCTGTTTGACTTACATGTGTATCAATCAAAGGTTGCACAATCCGATCAATTTTTGTTGTTGCTTGCTCAACAGGTATCATATAACTTGCCTTTTTGTCCACATAGGTTTTTGAACCACAAGCTACTAATGATAATAATAAAAATAATGTCCCTAATAAATTTGTAATTTTAAGCATCGGCTTTAAATGATTAGTTAGTTATGGCGATCTATTGTAACTTTATTCAACACTTCTTTAAAATTTAGAAAAACTTTGTAAATCATTTTATTACTTTGCTACTGAACTAATTTTACTTCTCTTCATCATATATCTGAATTAATTTTTTTACATTGTTTTTTAAAGCAAATATATAAATAACTATTACAGGAAATGTTAATTTAACATGAAGCATAGAAATGCTCTAAATATTATTATAATTCTGTTGATTACAGCTTTTTTCACAGGGCTTTGGGCGATATATAACAGACCAGTTAGTGCTCCTAATTGGCCACAGCAGGTATCTGGCTATTCATTTTCTCCTTTTCATGAGTATGAAGATCCCGCCACTGGAGATTACCCCACAGAAGAAGAAATTAGTAGTGATTTAGCTTTAGTAGCCACACAGACTAATAATATTCGTACTTATTCCGTTAAAGAGTCACTCGGAACAATCCCGCGTTTAGCAGATAATTATGGTCTAAAAGTAACTTTAGGGGTTTGGATTAGTAACGATTTAGCAGAAAATCAAAGGGAACTGGATAAAGCTATCGAAATAGCCAATGAAAATCGTAATGTAATACGTTTAGTTATTGGTAATGAGGCATTATTCCGTGAAGAAGTGACCGTTGATCAAATGATTGATTATTTAGACTATGCGCGCGATAGTGTCAAAGTTCCAGTTACCACCTCAGAACAATGGCATATTTGGGATAAATATCCTGAATTAGGTGATCATGTTGATTTAATAGCTGCTCACATTCTTCCCTACTGGGAACACATTCCTGTAAAAAAAGCGATTCCTTTTGTTTTTGAAAAAGTGGCTTTGTTAAAGAAAGATTATCCTAATAAACCCCTTATTCTTTCTGAAATAGGTTGGCCTAGCAATGGCAGAATGGAAGGTCAAGCATCTGCTTCACAAGCAGATCAAGCCATTTACTTACGTAACTTGGTTAATATCTTAAACCAACAAGGTTATTCCTACTTTATTGTTGAAGCCTTTGATCAACCATGGAAAATGACCGATGAAGGAGCAGTAGGAGCTTATTGGGGTGTATATGATCTAGATCGTCAACCTAAATTTGAATTTACGGGTCCTGTCATTGCGATTGCACAATGGAAAATACTAGCAGTTATCTCTGCTATGCTAGCATTTTTATCTATATCCATCTTAATGATTGATAGCTCTGCCCTTAAACAAAAAGGTCGCATATTTTTAACCATTATTGCCTTTGCTTGTGCCTCTACTATTGTTTGGATTGGCTATGACTATACCCAACAATACAGCACATGGTTCAACCTTATTGTAGGTACTTTGTTAGCCTTTGGTGTACTTGGTATTGCCATTGTTATACTAACTGAAGCACATGAACTTGCAGAAACTGTTTGGATTAAACAGCGACGTAGACCATTCTCACCAGTGACTGGGGATAGCACCTATCACCCCAAAGTTTGCATACAGGTTCCCTGCTACAATGAACCACCCGAGATGCTGAAACAAACTTTAGATGCATTAGCAAAACTTGATTATCAAAACTATGAAGTCATGGTTATTGATAATAACACCAAAGATCCAGCTATTTGGAAACCCGTTGAAGCCTACTGTAAAGAGTTAGGTTCACGCTTTCATTTTTATCATGTTAGCCCCCTCGCTGGCTTTAAAGCAGGCGCTTTAAATTACGCCTTAGAGAGAGTTTCTGCTGATGTAGAAGTAATCGCTGTTATTGATGCGGACTACTGTGTTGACCCTAATTGGTTGAAACACATGACGCCTCATTTTAAAGACCCTAAAATAACTATCGTACAGTCTCCTCAAGACTATTATGACGAGAACGACAGTTTATTTAAAAAGCTCTGTTATGCTGAGTACAAAGGGTTCTTCCATATTGGCATGATAACCCGTAATGAGCGTGATGCTATTATTGAACACGGTACTATGACCATGGTACGTCGTACAGTACTAGATGAATTAAAATGGGCTGACTGGTGTATTACTGAAGATGCAGAACTTGGCCTGCGAGTATTTGAAAAAGGATTATCTGCCGCTTACTGTGAACAAAGTTATGGTAAAGGTTTAATGCCTGACACTTTTATCGACTTTAAGAAACAACGTTTCAGATGGGCCTATGGTGCTATACAAATTATTAAACGCCACTTTAAAACCTTAGTATTTGGCAAAACTAAAGATGGTAAAAGGCTCAGCAAAGGGCAACGCTATCATTTTATAGCAGGTTGGTTACCTTGGATTGCAGATAGCATGAATATCTTCTTTATCCTAGGTTCTTTGCTATGGTCTGCTGCTATGATTATTAGTCCACAGCAATTTGATCCACCTTTAATCATTTTTGCATTGCCACCATTAGCATTATTCTTCTTTAAAGTAGGCAAAATTATTTTCCTTTATAAGAAGGTTATTGGCGTCAGCTATAAAGATGCTTTTTTTGCTGCATTAACAGGGCTTTCTCTTTCTCATACTATTGCTAAAGCAGTGATTTACGGCTTTTTCACAAAACATATACCTTTCTTCCGTACACCTAAAATGCGCAGTAACCATGGTTTTTTAGTTGCCTTCGCTGAAGCTCGGGAAGAAGTATTTATTATGTTGCTACTTTGGATTGCTGTAGCAGGTATATTATTAACTCAACAATCAATGGCTTATGATATATTGCTTTGGATTATCACCCTATCCGTGCAGTCTTTGCCTTACTTAGCAGCTATGGTTATGGCAATGGTGTCATCACTTAAACCTAATAAACAGCCTGTCATGTCTGTTATTAAATCACACTAATAACAAAGCGGTTTTAGAATACTAAAACCGCTTCCATAGATACTTATACAAACTAATTATTAGGATTAAAGTCGCCCCACAACTGTTGCGCAATAGAAAGGGCAACAATGGGTGCTGTCTCAGTACGTAATACCCTACTCCCCAGATGCACTTGTTGAAAATCATGCTGTTGAGCTAATGATATTTCTTCATCAGTAAATCCACCCTCAGGACCAATTAACAAAGCTAATGAAGAAGGCTTTTGATAGTTTCCCATAGGTTCAGCTATTAAATGCAACATTAATTTTAGATCAGCTTGAACATGTGCCACCCACTCACTTACTGATTGCGGTGGATTGATAATAGGAAGCTTAGAACGTCCTGACTGCTCACATGCACTAATTGCTATCTGTTGCCAATGCGCCATCCGCTTATCTGTTCTATCTTCATTTAAACGCACTTCACTACGATCTGTAAATAAAGGAGTAATCTCGTTAACACCAAGCTCTGTGGCTTTTTGTATGACAAAATCCATTCTCTCACCACGAGCTAATCCTTGCCCTAAATGGGTATACAGTGGTGACTCACCTAATCCTGTTAATTGTTTGGTTAAATTAACTACCAAACTTTTTTTAGTGATTTGACTAATAGTGCCTAAAAACTCTAAACCAGAACCATCAAATAACTGCACAGGATCATTAACGGACAAACGTAACACACGTCCCATATAATGAGCCAAATAGGCTGGTACTTCATGCTCCCCTAAATGTAATGGCGCATTTACAAAAAAACGAGATAATCTCATTTAATATTTTTTTCCAACTGATTTAATCGATGATTGATAGCCTTTTCAATACCTATTGCATCCAAACCACACTCAGCTAACATACTAGCTGGTGAAGCATGTTCTATATAGGTATCAGGTAATCCTAGTTGTAATATTGATTTTAAACAATTTTCTTTTAATAATAATTCACTAACAGCAGATCCAGCACCACCCATTACACTATTTTCTTCAATGGTAACTAACAATTCATGACTATTAGCTGTTGCTAATACCACCGCTTCATCCAAAGGTTTTACAAAGCGCATATCAACCACTGTGTAATTTAGTTTTTCTGCAACTTTCATTGCCTCAGCTAACTGCACACCAAACACTAACAATGCCACTTTCTCACCTTGGCGACGAACCACTGCTTTACCTATTGCAACAGGTAATAGATCATTTTCTACAGTAACATTAGGACCTGCTCCCCGAGGATAACGTACAGCGGCAGGTCCGTTATATAAGTAACCCGTTGTTAACAGTTTACGTAGTTCATTTTCATCACTAGGCGTCATAATGATTATGCTAGGAATGCAACGTAAATAGCTTAAATCAAAGCTACCTGCATGGGTTGGACCATCTTCTCCCACTAAACCCGCTCGATCAAGCGCAAATAATACATCAAGATTTTGAATAGCTACATCATGGATTAATTGATCGTAAGCTCGTTGTAAAAAAGTTGAATAAATAGCAACTACAGGCTTTAATCCATCACAAGCCATACCTGCAGCTAAAGTCACCGCATGTTGCTCCGCAATAGCCACATCAAAATAACGTTTAGGATATTGTTCACTGAAAGCCACTAAATCAGAACCTTCTTTCATAGCAGGGGTGATACCCACTAATTGTTCATCTTGTGCAGCCATATCACAAAGCCATTGCCCAAATATATTAGAATATTTAGGTGCAGATTGTTTTTTAGGGGGAGCGTCCAATGGTTCTAATTTACTGATAGCATGGTAAGCCGTTGGACTTTCTTCAGCAGGAGCAAACCCTTTACCCTTTTTGGTTACCACATGTAGAAATTGCGGCCCAGATAAACTTCGCATATTACGTAAGGTAGCCACTAAAGTAGGTAAATCATGGCCATCAATTGGGCCAATGTAGTTCCAACCTAATGCTTCAAATAAGGTGGTCGGCGCTAAAATACCTTTAGCATATTCTTCAGTTAAGCGAGCAATTGTCCATGCACCTGGTAAATGGGAAAGTAACTTTTTACTATTATCTCGTACATGGCGATAAGCTTGGCTAGAAAGTATCTTAGCTAAGTGATTAGATAAACCGCCGATATTATCTGAAATAGACATATCATTATCATTGAGTACCACTAACATATCAGCATCAACTACCGCAGCATGATTTAAAGCCTCAAAAGCCATGCCTGCTGTTAAAGCACCATCACCAATAATGGCGACACTCTTTTTATGATTATTTTGTAATCTTGCGGCAATAGCCATACCTAAGGCTGCACTAATGGAAGTACTGGAATGGCCTACGCCAAAACTATCATATTCACTTTCAGCACGACGCGGGAAAGCAGCTAGGCCATCTTTCTGTCGTAAAGTGGCCATTTGCTCACGACGGCCTGTTAAGATTTTATGAGGATAGGCTTGATGCCCCACATCCCAAATTAAATGATCATCAGGTGTATCATAGACATAATGTAAGGCAATGGTTAACTCGATTACCCCAAGACCCGCGCCAAAGTGACCACCCGTTTGTCCAACTGTATACAATAGGAACTCACGTAGCTCATCTGCTAACACCACTAATTCAGCTTCACTTAAGTAACGAAGTTGTTTCGGTGTATCAATGCGATCGAGTAACGGGGTTACAGGGCGTTCTCTCGGTATATCGTAAAAAGTTTTAACCATTAGAAATTTTCATTATTTGTATTCAAGCAAAGCATTTTACCTGATTGCGACCAGTGTAAAAATAGCTAATTAATTTTATTAGCTATTTTTACTACCTATAGTGACCAATATAAGGATATTGTACTTATAGATAATTATAGTTAAAACAATGACTATAACTAAAAAGTAGCTATTACTACCTGGTAGAAAATACTACCCAGTAAGCTCACTAATTTACAGTTATCGACCTTCACCAAAATAGTTTTCTATTAGCTCAACCATTGCTTGCATGGCTTGCTCTTCGTCATCACCGTCAGTTATAAGATGCAGCATTGTACCCTTGCTAGCGGCCAACATCATTACCGACATAATACTTTTACCATCCACCAATGATTCAGGAGTACGCCCAACCTTAATACTACAAGCAAAACGTCCTGCTGTTCCGACAAACTTTGCGGCAGCTCTTGCATGTAAACCTAGTTGATTTATGATCTCAATTTCTTTTGACAACATGTTGTAACATTTCTCCTACAACAAATCACGATGACGGACTTGCACATTTTTTAAAGTAGTTTTTAATATTTTACCAATTTGTTCAGCCATATATACAGAACGATGTTGCCCACCCGTACAACCAACCGCTACTGTAATATAAGATCTATTAGTAGCAGCAAAACGTGGTAACCATTTTTCTAAAAACACCAAAATATCATTTTGCATTTCTAAAACTTCTGGCTGTTCTATTAAGTAATCAATAACTGGCTGATCAGTACCTTTTAAATTTCTTAACTCTGCAACCCAATAAGGATTAGGGAGTGAGCGTAAATCGAATACCCAATCTGCATCCATAGGTATTCCTCGTTTAAAACCAAAAGATTCGATCAAAAAAGCGGTGCCAAGTTCAGGTTCTTCTAATAAATGAAGTTTTAAGAAATCTTTTAATTGATAAACATTTAATTGGCTTGTATCAACATGTAATGTAGCCAAATTAATGATAGGGGCTAATAATTTAGACTCATCATCAATCGCTTCAGCTAATGAACGTGTTGCTGTAGTAAGTGGGTGACGGCGCCGTGTTTCTGAAAAACGACTAATCAATATTTCATCTTTAGCATCTAAATAGACTAAATCACACTTAATGTATTTTGCACTGAGTCGCTCAAAAATACTGGGGAAGCTTTCTATTTGTCTAGGCAAACTTCGTGCATCAATAGAAACGGCTATTTTAGGTTGAATAATCTCTGTTTGTAATAGTGCCTGTTCAATAGCTGTTGTAAATAAACTAGCAGGTAGATTATCGATGCAATAAAAGCCATTGTCTTCTAATAAATGAAGCGCTGTAGTTTTACCTGAACCTGAACGGCCACTAACGATAACAAGACGCATAACTTAACCTATGTATTACTTACCCCGTTAACAATTATTTGATAAAGCTGTTGACTCTCAGTTGCAGCTCTTATCTGCTTACATATTTCGGTATCACTTAATAACTCAGCTATTTGTTTAAGCAACTGTAAATGCTCATCAGTTGCCTCTGCTGGCACAACCAAGCCTATTAAAATATCTACTAGCTGTTCATCAACTGCATCAAAATCTATAGCTGTACCTAATTTCACTATGACTACTATTGGCTCCTCACAACTTGCCATACGGCAATGAGGAATAGCAACGCCATTACCAAAACCTGTAGTGCCTAGTCTTTCCCGCTCTATCAGATGCTCAAAAACTTCTTGCTCATTTAGGCTAGCACAAGCTGCAGCCACTGTTTTAGCTATTACTTCTAATGCACGTTTTTTACTCGTTACATTAACATCAACTAACACTTGCGATGGTGTTAGGAATTCTTTTAGTTGCATCATATAGCAGAATAAACTTCAATAAATTTACTAAGTATTTGTAACATTACACTATTTTAATGTCTGTCTTTAGACAACAAGATTATTAAATAATTACTGTGTATATAGTTACGTCTCATTAAAAATAATTAAGGTTTGATTTTATAACAATTTCTTGTTTATAAATATCAAACCTTAATAACAAAAAGTTAAATTAGTGTTTTTGGTGTTTTTCTTTAAATTTAATCAATTGACGGTCTAATTTATCAACTAAAGCATCAATGGCAGCATACATATCCGTATTTTCTGCACCAGCAACCACCTCACCGCCAGCTAACTGGAGTGTTGCATCAACCTTTTGGTTTAACTTTTCAACACTCATAATCACTTGTGCACTAGTAATTTTATCAAAATGCCGCTCAAGACGAGCAAACTTTTCATCAATATAATTACGTAGTGCGTCGGTAACATCAAGTTGGTGACCACTAATGTTAATTTGCATAAATTTCTCCTTAACATTTTTAATTACTTATACCCACTTTAGGTATAAGGTAAGTTGCCTTGATCGGCAATTCTTTAAATTAACCGTTTACGTTCACTAGATGAACCAATACCTAAAGCCTCACGGTACTTAGCCACAGTTCTTCTAGCCACCTGAATCCCCTGATCTTCAAGCAATGTAGTTAATTTACTATCACTTAAAGGTTTTTTCGGATCCTCAGCCGCTATGAGTTTCTTAATCATAGCGCGAATAGCGGTTGATGAACACTCCCCACCCTCAGAAGTACTAACATGACTTGAAAAAAAGTATTTCAATTCATAAATACCACGCGGTGTATACATATACTTTTGAGTAGTTACCCGAGAAATAGTTGACTCATGCATTTCCACAGCATCAGCTACTGAGGAAAGAATAAGTGGTTTCATCGCTTCTTCACCATACTCTAAAAAACCACGTTGATGTTCAACTATTTGGGTTGCTACTTTCATTAAAGTTTCATTACGGCTTTGCAAACTCTTTATAAACCAACGCGCTTCCTGTAATTGATTCTTCAAAAAAGTATTATCTGAACTGGTATTAGCTCGCTGTACATAACCTGCATATTGAGGATTAACCCTCAACTTAGGAATCGCATCTTGGTTTAGTTCGACAATCCAATGATCCCTCTCTTTACGCACGATAATATCAGGAATGACATACTCTGGCTCTTTTGACTCAATTTGTGCACCTGGTTTAGGATTAAGGTGCTGAATAAGCATAACTATTTGCTTTAATTCATCTTCTTTAATCTTCATAGTGCGCATTATTTGGCTATAGTCTTTAGAACCCAATAAGTCTAAATGGTTTGTAACTAACTCAACTGCTTGCTGATAATAAGGGTGGTCATCAAATAACCCTTTTAATTGCAATAAAAGACATTCTTTTAAATCTCTAGCAGCAATACCTATAGGGTCAAACTGTTGAATACAATGAAGTACCATTTCTACTTCATCAAAATCAGTATCCAATGAATCATCTAAGCCATGATGGATTTCTTCTAAAGATTCTTCTAAATAACCATCCTCATTAATACAATCAATAATATTAACTGCAATGGTTTTATCTTTATCGCTCATATGAGCAACATTGAGTTGCCATAATAAATGGCTTTGTAATGTTTCACCTACAGAGGTGTAATTCGTAAAATCAGATTCTTCATCATCACCATGGATATTGCTAACATTATTTTGGTAAATATCATCCCAGTCAGTATCTACAGGAAGCTCTTCAGGAATTACATCGGTTGCCACAGCATCCGTTTCTGGCTCATTAATAGCCACTTCTTTATTATCTTTAAAGCTAATTTCCTGACTACTAGGATTAACTAAAATATCCTCTTCACCTAATAAATTACTGTCATCAAAATCATCTCCTGCTTCTTGTTGTTCTAGCATGGAGTTTGACTCTAAAATCTCTTGAATTTCCTGTTGTAAATCTATAGTAGACAATTGCAAAAGCCTAATGGCTTGTTGCAACTGTGGAGTCATCGACAGTTGCTGTCCTATCTTTAACGTTAACGATGGCTTCATAACAAATTAACATCTCTTATTTACTTTTAAGCAAATTATATGCCTGTTTTTTTATTCTTCAAATAATAACATGCTGAAAAAATGAAACAACCAACATAATGAAAATAACTTTAATGCATCTATTTAAAATATATAGTAATATGATTTGTTATATTCAATCCCTTCTTCCAACCTTGTTGTTATTTATCTATTAACCATGCTTAAAGTAGATTTTTATAACCTACCCACTTCTACGATAGATGACTGTTTATTATTCAGTTGTCGGCTAATTAATAAAGCATGGTTACAGGTTGGCAATATCTATGTGCACTGCCAAAACCAACAACAGCGTCAACAATTAAATCAATTATTGTGGCAATTTAAACCAGACAGCTTTATTCCACATGATTTATTAGAAGAAAACCCAAGTAGCCCCATTACATTAGGGCTAGAAGAGTTAGATTATCAAACTATCAACTATCCACTATTAATTAATCTAAGTTTTGACATACCCAAGCATCATCAACAATTTACGCGTATTGCCGAGTTTGTGATTGATGATGCTTTACTTAAAGATAAAGCTCGAGCCAATTACCGTTTTTATAATACAGCCCAATATAATGTGCAGTACCACAATTTAAATAAAATTTAAGACTGCCAAACTACTGTAGGATTAATATCCGCCAAGGTACGACAACCTGTCAACACCATAGCCGCTTCTAACTCTGCCCTCAGTATATTTAATAAATGAACAACACCTACAGCACCAGCTACTGCTAATGCATAGATATAAGGTCTACCAATCAATACAGCATTCGCTCCCAAAGCAACTGCCTTTAAAATATCCGTACCACGACGAATACCACCATCCATCAATATAGGCACCCTACCAGCCACTTGTTCAGCAATTCTAGGGAGAAGATCAATAGCAGCAGGCAAAGTATCTAATACACGCCCGCCATGATTAGAGATTATCAGGCCATTTACACCTAACTGGATCGCTTGTTCTGCATCTTCTACAGAGGTTATTCCTTTAAGCAATATTGGCAAAGAAGTAATTGATTGTAGCCATTCAATATCTTGCCATGTAGGTACATTAGCTAACTGCCCTGAAAACAGCGGACTTTCTAATAAATTAGCAGTATTATTAACAACCTGCATTCCCTGCAAATTCACTGAAGAAATACCCTGCGGTAATCGAAAATTAACTCGCTGCTCACGATTGCGTACACCACTAATAGGGGCATCAACTGTCAACACCAATGCTTTATAACCCGCTAACTCGGCTCGTTTTACCAATTCTGCGGTAAACATTCGATCAGCTTGAATATAAAGCTGGAACCATAATGGTTTAGTCGCATGTTCAGCCACCTCTTCTAATAAAGTACTGGCCATAGTACTTACCACCATACCAGCACCTATAGCTGAAGCAGCTTGCACTGTAGCTAATTCACCCTCTTTATGAAATAACTTATGCCACGCCACAGGCGCTAACAGAATAGGAAATGGTAACGTATTACCTAGTAAACTGAGTTTAGTATTAGCTCCTTCAAAACCACTTAATACTCTGCCTTGCAATTGAATACGCTGAAATGCTTGCTTATTCCAGTCTAGCGTTAACTCATCACCACTACCACCTACTAAATAACTCCATGCGACGTGATCTATCATTTTTGCCGCACTTTTTTCATAATCCTCTACGGAAAATAATTGCGGTGGTATGATTGAATAAGGCATATGTGCTCCAATTATTTCCTATAATTTATTTAAACTACTACCTTGGTTTGTTAACTGCTCGAATAAAATCTGTTGTGCTGACTTAGGTATTTGATTACCTGTTGGCACTGAACGAATGTAACTACCATCACTTTGTAAAATCCAACTATGCGTATTATCACTTAAATAAATTTCTAACTCTTTCTTAACCCGTGTAATTAGTTTTTTACCTTCAATAGGGAAACAGGTTTCTACACGCATATCTAAATTGCGCTCCATCCAATCAGCGCTAGATAGATAGATTTTCTCTTCACCACCATTCAAAAAATAAAATACTCGGCTATGTTCAAGAAAACGACCAATGATTGAACGTACCTGAATATTTTCAGAAACACCAGCCACACCTGGCCTTAAACAACACTTACCACGAATAATTAAATCTATCTTAACTCCTGACTGGCTAGCCTTATAAAGTGCTCGAATCATCTTAGTATCAGTCAGCCCATTAATTTTTAAAATAATACGAGCAGGTAGTCCCTTACTAGCAGCTGCTGCTTCACGGTTAATCATTTCTAACAAGTTTTTCTTAAGGGTAAATGGCGAATAAAGTAATTTTTTCATCCGTTGTGTTTTACCCATGCCGATCAGTTGACCAAATAACTTATGTAAATCTTCACATAAGGCCACATCAGCTGTTAACAAACTATAGTCTGTGTATAATTTTGCATTACTTGCATGATAGTTGCCCGTACCTAAATGAGCATAACGACGTAATTCATCACCTTCACGGCGTAACACTAAACACATTTTAGCGTGAGTCTTAAAGCCTACTACGCCATAGGTAACAATAGCACCAGCTTCCTGTAAACGAGTAGCTAATTGTAAGTTAGATTCTTCATCAAAACGGGCACGTAACTCAATAACAGCAGTCACTTCTTTACCGTTACGGGCCGCTTCCACCAAACCATCTACCACCTCAGAATTTGCCCCTGTGCGGTATAAAGTTTGTTTAATAGCCAGCACATTAGGGTCTTTTGCTGCTTGTCTTACAAAATCAACTACAGGTGTAAAAGACTCATAAGGATGCAGTAATAACACATCAATTTTTGACAGAGTAGCAAATAGATTATCTTTCTTTTTCTGTAAAACTCTTGGGATCACAGGCGAAAAAGCTTTACTTTGTAAGTCTGGGTGGCCTGCTAAACTGGTAATACTAAAAAGTCGCGTTAAGTTTACCGGTCCATTAACTTTATATAGCTCCCCTTTAGAAAGGCTAAATTGTTCGCTTAAATAATTAGATAAATGCTCTGGACAAGCATCCACTACTTCTAACCGAACCGCATCACCATAGCGACGGGAAAACAACTCACCTTTTAATGCTCTGGCTAAATCTTCTACATCTTCAGCATCTACTGACAAATCAGCATTACGGGTTAACCTAAATTGATAACAGCCTTTAACCTGCATACCAGGAAATAAATCATCTGCATGGGCATGAATTAATGATGATAAGAAAACAAAATTATCACCAGCACCACCTACCTGTTCAGGAATCCTAACAATTCTAGGTAATGATCGAGGCGCAGGAATAATAGCTAACCCTGAGCTACGCCCAAACACATCAGTACCTTCTAACTCAACAATAAAATTAAGGCTTTTATTGACTAACAATGGAAATGGATGGGTTGGATCTAAACCTATTGGACTGACAATTGGTGCTATCTCTTCTTTAAAAAATTTGCGTGCCCATGTTTTAATTTTAGGATTCCAATGGCGACGACGAATAAACCGAATATTCTGTTCAGCCAATGCAGGTAGTAAAACCTCATTCAGAATACGATACTGACGTTCCACTTGGTGGTGTACAACTGTATTCAATTGCTTTAGCACTTGTCGAGGCAATAACCCATCTGCACCAATTTGTTCGCGGGAAAACTTTACTTGCTTTTTAAGGCCAGCCACACGAATCTCAAAAAACTCATCTAAGTTACTAGAGAAAATTAATAAAAATTTTAAACGTTCTAATAGCGGATAAGATTCATCCAGTGACTGCTCAAGTACTCGTATATTAAACTCTAACAGTGAAAACTCACGATTTAAATACAAACTATAATCATCGAGATTAATGGGCGTTTCGTCTTGTTTAATAGGTTCAATTGTTTCATCAACAATCTCTACTATGTTTGCTTCCACAATTTCCTGATTCTTTTTATCTTTTGTATTCATCACTATATTTCCAACCTTTACAGAAATATTAACTATTCTTTAGTTGCTGAGCTGCATATTTAGCAAAATAAGTTAAAATTCCATCAGCTCCCGCTCGTTTAAAGCCTACCAATGTTTCCATAATAATACTTTCAGAAAGCCAACCATTGTTTATAGCGGCCATCTGCATGGCGTATTCACCACTCACTTGATACACAAAGGTAGGCACTTTAAAGGCTTGTTTTACCCGATACACAATATCAAGATAAGGCGTACCTGGTTTAATCATCACCATATCTGCACCCTCAGCTAAATCAAGGGCAATTTCATGCAATGCTTCATCACTATTAGCGGGGTCCATTTGATAATTAAACTTATTCGATTTTCCTAAATTACTGCTTGAGCCTAATGCATCACGAAATGGTCCATAATAAGCACTGGCATATTTAGCCGAGTATGCCATCAATCTTGTGGTATGGTAATCGGCCACCTCAAAAGCTTCACGAATTGCTTGAATGCGTCCATCCATCATATCTGATGGAGAGATAATCTGTGCGCCAGCCTCAGCATGAGACAAACTTTGTTTAACTAGTGCTTCAATGGTTACATCATTAATCACATAGCCATCTGCATCAATAATACCATCTTGACCATGTGTGGTATAAGGGTCTAACGCCACATCAGTCATAACCCCCAATTCAGGTACATTTTCTCTTAATGCACGAATGGTACGTTGTATTAACCCATCAGGATTCCAAGCCTCACGTCCATCTTCTGTTTTTTTACTAGGATCTATCACTGGAAATAAGTCGATAGCTGGAATACCTAATGCAACTAATTGCTCAGCTTCTTTTAATAACTCATCAATGGATAGCCTTTGCACACCAGGCATAGAAGACACATCTTCACGGTAACTTTTTCCTTCCGTAACAAATACTGGCAAAATTAAATCATTCGCTGTTAATTGATGCTCACGAACTAAGCGTCTTGAAAAATCATCAAAACGATTGCGACGTAATCTAGTAGCTGGAAATAATCGGTTGGAATAAGAAAAAGACACCTTTGCCTCCTAATAAGCTAAATTTCTTCGATTATACGCTTAATTTAACAAAATCATGCATAATCGTCTTACTTATTATTCTACTTGAATCTATCGTACTCTGTAGCAAATTAAATATTTTTAAATACTTTACGAACAATAAGTTAGATTTTGTCACGATTTATCTTACAATACGGTAGGACTTTTTTGTTTATACTGGTAAGTTATAACCTATTATTATCATTTACAATAAGATCATCATATGATGGAACAACTGCTTAACGATTATGGCTATCTAGCTTTATTTATAGGAACGTTTTTAGAAGGTGAAACCATTCTTGTATTAGCTGGAATCGCTGCAGCGCACGATTTCCTAGACTTAAAAACCGTTATTATTGTAGCTTTTATAGGCAGTTATTGTGGGGATCAACTTTGGTATTTTTTAGGTAGATACTATGGTATTTCCCTTTTACAAAAAAGACCAAAATGGCAAAAATCTGCAGATAAAGCATTAATCTATTTTAGAAAGAATCCTGACTTATGGGTTCTCACTTTCCGCTTTATGTATGGGCTACGTACTATTATGCCTGTCGCTATTGGTATCTCAGGCTACTCCCCCAAACGCTATGTAATTCTTAATGGCATAGGTGCCATTATATGGTCAATTGTATTAGGCAGTACCGCTTATTATTTTGGTACGATTGTGTTGAGTTATTTAAAAGATTACGAACTTATATTCCTAGGTGCTATTGTTGCTCTTGCCCTTTTCTTATGGATAAGGCGTTTTATAAAGAATAGGAAACCCCCCCAATAACTACATAGCTGTTGCTATACAATTTTAGACGAGGCGAATGACTGAAGACAGTACAACTAGTACGGCAAAGTCATTCAACGACGTATAAAAATGTAGAGTAATAGCTATATAACGCTTCCTTGCGTTATGGAGAGTTACATAGGTACTTCAATCAACAGAATTCGACTATCTGCCCTCTCAGGCGTAATCTTAATGGTAGATTCACCTGTAATACCTAATGCATCCTGATCTAAAAGCTTGATATTACCAACAGTTGCTTCACCTTGAATAATAAATGCATAAACACCATTGTTTACATCATGCAGCTTATATTCAATAGGTTTTAACTCATTAAAATGCCCTAGAGAAAACCATGCTTGTTGGTGAATCCATGCCCCTTCATCATCTGGATTTGGAGACACAATTTGCTGGAACTCATTTAAACGCTTCTCATCAAATTTAATTTGTTGATAACGTGGTGTCACACTCTTTTGATTAGGAATAACCCAAATTTGTAAGAGATGCACTAGCTCTTCTTGGCTTGCATTGTATTCACTATGCAAAATACCTGTTCCTGCACTCATTACCTGTATTTCACCTGAGCGAATTACAGAGGTATTCCCCATACTATCTTTATGTTCCAATGCTCCAGATAAAGGAATAGTAATAATCTCCATATTATTATGGGGATGAGTACCGAATCCTTCACTAGGTAACACTCTATCTTCATTAATAACCCTTAAAGCACCAAAATTTATCTTTTCAGGATCATAATAATTAGCAAAACTAAAACTATGATAAGCTTCAAGCCAACCATGTTGAACATGACCACGATCATTAGCTTTATGTAATATAGTATTTAACATATCAACCTCCTAAGTTTCATTAATATCCATAATAATACTTTCTTTACATAAAACAATAATCAAAACTGGAACAATGTATTGTAATTAATTAACTAATTAAATAATCCCTGTTGTTATCTTTTGCTATAATAATCACCAAGCCAACCATACCTTCATTTCAAAGGAGCTACTATGCCTACTAAAAAAATAGCTGTAATCCTTGCAGGCTGCGGGGTTTTTGATGGCAGTGAAATTCATGAATCTACTCTAACATTACTTTATTTAAGTGAACAAGGAGCAGAAATACAATGTTTTGCTCCTAATATTAATCAAGCACACGTTATTAATCATGTTACTCAACAAGAAGCTGCTGAAATGCGTAATGTTCTTGTGGAGTCTGCGCGTATTGCTCGTGGTCATATAAAAGATATTACTGAACTTAATGTAGATGATTTTGGCGCCCTCATTATTCCAGGTGGTTTTGGTGCTGCTAAAAATCTTTCAGACTTCGCTTTTAAAGGTGCTGACTGCACGGTTAATCCTGACGTATTGACTGCTGCTCAAGCCTTTGCCAAAGCTGAAAAACCAATTGGTTTAATATGTATCGCTCCACATTTAGCCCCTAAAATATACGGTAGAGGCATTATCTGCACTATTGGTAAAGACACCAATACTGCTGCTGAAATAGAAAAAATGGGGGCTATTCATCAAGATTGTACAGTAGATAATATTGTAGAAGATAAAGCTCATAAACTGATTACAACACCAGCCTATATGCTAGGTAAATCTATTGGTGATATTGCACCAGGTATTAGAAAGTTGGTAGTACGTGTTTTACAACTTACCGATTTTCAGTAATTAAATTAATTTCTTAAGCCTCCTTACCTAGGAGGCTTTTTGCTTTGTACTGTTTCTATCCACTCATTAGCTGAGACACTATCATGCTAGAAAAGCTATTCAAATTAAAAGCCAACAATACCACTATTAGAACTGAGATAATTGCTGGTTTTACTACCTTTCTAGCCATGGCTTATATTCTGTTTATTAATCCCAATATATTAAGTGATGCCAATGGTGCTGGAATGGATCACTCAGCTGTATTTGTAGCCACTTGTTTAGCTGCGGTTATTGGCTCTCTCACTATGGGTTTGATTGCTAACTACCCACTAGCTTTAGCACCAGGCATGGGACTTAATGTTTTCTTCTCCTACACTGTAGTTCATACTATGGGATACAGTTGGCAAGTTGCTTTAGGAGCTGTATTTATTTCAGCTACGCTATTTTTTATGCTATCGCTTTTTAGAATTCGTGAATGGATTATTAATAGTATCCCTCTAGCATTACGTTCAGCTATCGCTGCTGGTATTGGCCTATTTCTCGCTATCATCGGTTTACAAAAAGCGGGGATTATTATGGGAAACCCTGCAACCCTAGTGACTATCGGCGATCTTACAAAGCCTGAACCGTTACTGGCTATTTTAGGTTTTTTTATTCTTATTGCCTTAGAGGCTCGTAAAGTACCCGGTTCAGTAATTATTAGCATATTAACGATTACTATTATCAGTATTGTGCTGGATATTACTCCTTTTAAAGGCATTGTCTCTACTCCGCCCTCTATTGCACCTACTTTTTTACAGCTTGATATTGCAGGTGCTTTTCAAGTGGGTATGATTGCCGTTATCTTTTCGTTCTTATTTGTCGATCTATTTGATAACTCAGGCACATTAATTGGTGTGGCCAAGAAAGCAGGGCTTATGCGTGCCGATGGTTACTTACCAAGAATGGGGCGAGTACTAATTGCTGACAGTACTGCCGCTATGTCTGGTTCATTACTAGGTACATCTACCACTACAAGTTTTGTAGAATCTACAGCGGGGGTTGCCGCAGGTGGTCGTACTGGTCTTACTGCTTGTGTGGTAGCACTGCTATTTTTATTAGCCTTATTTGTTTCACCGCTTGCAGAAAGTGTCCCTTTATTTGCTACTGCCCCTGCACTACTTTTCGTAGCTATTCTTATGGCCTCTGGATTAGCAGAAATTGATTGGCATGATCTCACTACTTCAGCACCTGTGTTAATTACTGCCATCGCCATGCCTTTTACTTATTCAATTGCTAATGGTATTGCTTTTGGCTTTATTAGTTGGACGGCTATTAAGTTATTAACTGGGCGCACCAAAGAAGTTAACTCAGCATTAATCATACTTTCTATTCTATTTATTTTAAAATTTGCTTTTTTACACGAATAATTTATGCATACACTATTACCCAATCCAGCTCAGTACAATGCTCAATTAACAGAGAAGCAGCAATATCTTACAGACTTACTAGCTCCTTTTAATGCACCTACTTTAGAAGTATTTGACTCTCCTGCTGAATACTATCGCATGCGTGCAGAATTTAGACTATGGCGTGAAGGTGAACAACTTGATTATGCAATGTTTAAACAAGGCGATAAACACACACCCATTTTATTAGATAGTTTTGCTATTGCTAGTCAACAAATCAATGAGTTAATGCCACAATTAAAAGCAGCATGGCAAGCCAGTAAAACATTATCTAATCGACTTTTCCAAATTGAATTTTTAACTACTCTTAAAGGCGATGCTGTTGTCACCCTTTGCTATCACCGCCCTTTAGACGAGCAATGGCAAACAGAAGCTGAACACCTTGCCAAACAACTTAATATCAATATTATTGGCCGCTCTCGTAAACAGCGTTTAGTGATTGGCAGAGATTATGCTTTAGAAGAATTTACAGTAGCAGGTAAAATCTTTACTTATCTACAACCTGAAGGTGCATTTACTCAACCTAATGGTATTGTTTGTAATAAAATGCTTAATTGGGCTTATGATGTATTAGGTACACGTAATGATGACCTATTAGAGCTTTACTGTGGCAATGGTAACTTTACTCTCCCCTTGTCAACTAGAGTTCGCAAAGTATTAGCCACAGAAATCAGCAAAACCTCTGTTAAAGCAGCTTTACAGAATATTGCTGATAACCATATAGATAATATTAGTTTAGTAAGGCTATCCGCTGAAGAGCTGACCCAAGCACTTAATCAAGTACGTCCTTTTAATCGACTGGCAAATGTTGATTTAACCAGTTATCAATTCGCCACTGTTTTTGTTGATCCACCTCGAGCAGGCATGGATAAAGATACTTGCGAGCTGGTTCGCCAATTCCAAAGAATTATCTACATCTCCTGCAACCCAGAGACTTTACTAGAAAATATCAAGCAACTAGCAGACACTCATCAAATTAGTCGCTGTGCATTATTTGATCAATTTCCCTACACTCATCATATGGAAACAGGCATTTTATTAGAAAGAAAATAACACTTTGTTGCTATTTGTTCAGAAATATCTCTGCATTTTTCCAAAAAATACAGTATGATATGCCCCCGCTATAAAAATAATAGCGTATTTAACTGATATTATGGAAATATAACTCCATAATCTTACGAATTTTATCTAGTTTTTCGCAGATCCCAACCATTACACTGCTCGGGTTAGTAATAAACAAGGCATAAGCAGCTTAAGTTTTTGGGTACTTGCGATTGCACATTGAGGCATTTCCATGACCCAGAAAAAAAACAGCTCATTTGCTGAGCTTGGCATTCATCCTAGTGTTTTAGCTGCCATTGCAGCTGTTGGTTACGAAGAACCATCTCCTATTCAAGCAAAAGCCATTCCAGAAATTTTAGCTGGCCAAGATATTATTGGCCAAGCACAAACAGGAACAGGTAAAACAGCCGCTTTTGCATTACCTATTTTAAGTAAAATTGATCCTACTAATCGCCATACCCAAGTATTGGTATTAGCACCTACTCGCGAATTAGCATTACAAGTAGCAGATGCATTTGAAAGCTATGCCAAACAAATGCCTACTGTTAAAGTAGCAGCTATTTATGGTGGGGCACCTATGGGGGCACAACTTAAAGCAATCCGTAATGGTGTACAAGTGTTAGTAGCTACCCCTGGTAGATTATGTGATCACTTACGCCGTGATGCTAATTTCTTATCAGGCGTGCAATTTCTTGTTTTAGATGAAGCAGATGAGATGTTAAAGCTTGGTTTTATGGATGATTTAGAAAGCATCTTTAAAACACTGCCTAAAAAACGTCAAACCGCTTTATTTTCAGCTACTTTACCTGCATCTATCAAGGCTATTGCTGAAAAACAATTAAACGATCCAAAACATATTAAAATAGCCAACAAGACACAAACTGTTGAAAGTATTGAACAAACCTATTTAATGGTGCATCCAGATCAAAAGAACGCAGCTGTATTACGTTTATTAGAAGTAGAAGACTTTGATGCATTAATTGCGTTTGTTCGCACCAAACAAGCTACCTTAGATTTAGCAATGGAATTAGAGATCAAAGGTTACCGTGTTGCAGCATTAAATGGTGATATTGCACAAAATCAACGTGAAAAAGTAATTGAATCATTAAAAGATGGTCGTTTAGATATTGTGGTAGCTACTGACGTAGCAGCTCGTGGTTTAGATGTACCACGTATTACTCACGTATTTAACGTAGATATGCCTTATGATCCTGAATCATATGTACATCGTATTGGCCGTACTGGTCGTGCCGGTCGTACAGGTAAAGCTTTATTATTAGTGACACCACGTGAACGCCGTATGTTACAGACCATTGAGCGTGTAACTAAACAAGAAGTAAGCGAAGCCACTTTACCTAATGCACAAAGCATTTTAGTAGCTAGAATTAAACGTTTAACTAAAAATCTACAACCTTTTGCCAAACCAGAAGATAACCAACAACACTACATTGATCTAGTTAATCAATTAACCACTGATCTTACTTGCTCAGTAGAAGAATTAGCAGTTGCCTTATTACGTCGTGCTACTAATCGTCGTCCATTAACCGTGGAAGAAATTGAAAGAACCGAACCTAAACTAACTCCAATCAGTAATGTGAAGCGTGAGCCTAGAGAGCGCAAAGAACGTGGTGATAGAAAGGAAAGAGGTGATCGTAAGGAACGTGGCGAACGCGGCGACAGAAAAGAAAGGGGCGAACGTAAAGAGCGCGGTGAGCGTAGCGAACGCGGACCAAGAATAGAGCGTGAAGGCCGTTCTAGCAGCCGCTCTAACGATAGAGTATCAGAAGGAAAAGTACGTTGTCGTACACCTGTTGGTAGTTTAGATGGTGTTGCTGCCAAGAACTTATTAGGTGCTATTCTTAATGAAGCCAGCATTAATAAAGATCAAATTGGTAAAATTACTATCCGTGACAGCTTCAGTATAGTAGAACTTCCTGAAAAAGGATTAGATAAAATCCTAACTAAGCTCAAAGATACTCGAGTGGCAGGTAAACCATTAAAACTTCGTCGCTATCGCGAAGATTAAATTAAACTAAAAGCCGACATTATGTCGGCTTTGTTTAATATCAGGGAAATATAATGGAAGAAATTCGTTATCAAATAAATATGTCATATACATTAACCATGCTTAAAAAATCTGTTTTCCGCTATTGGATAAGAGCTCTAGGCTGGCGTTATTTTATAGCAATGTTATTTATTGGCTTCTGTTTTATTAGTGCAATAGTTAAAGGCGATACCTCATGGATGATGGGTGCTTTTTCGGTAATATTTACTGCGGGCATACTATTTGGTATCAGTGTTTACCTTAATAATCGCTACCATGTTTTAGGTACATTTAATGCGTTACAGAATCCTACTGTTACCTTTAAAGTTTATGATGAAAAATTTGCTCTCGCCTCAGAGCTAGGTGAAGGGGAATGGCCTTGGTCAGCAATCAAAGAAATTTGGCGATACTCAGATACATGGTTGGTTTTCCTAGCACGTGCTAGTTATGCAACATTCCCTTTAGAAGCTATTCCTACTGAAGCACAAAGCTTTATATTAGAAAAAGTGCAGGAAGCAGGCGGCCAAATTAAATAACGTGCAATTACTTAATCAGTTTCTAAATAGCTGGAAAGATATTACTACCCATAAAAAAGTCTGGGCACTTACCCTGCCAATGATTTTATCAAATCTTTCTGTACCATTAGTATCTCTCGTAGATACTATGGTAATGGGTAGATTACCAGAAGCACATAATTTAGCAGCAGTCACCGTAGGAAGCACTAGTTATCTTTTTATAGCGGGCTGTTTAAGCTTTTTCCGTATGGGCACTATTGGCTTTACAGCACAGGCTGTAGGTCGTCAGCAAGGATCTGCATTAAGACAAATCCTTATGCAAAGTTTATTGCTAGCACTTAGTTTATCCATACTCCTTATTTTTTTAGCCATTCCCTTTTATCAGCTCACTTTATATTGGATTCAACCGAATCAAGAATTTCATGAAGCTGCTCAACAGTTTTTTAATTGGCGTATTCTAGGACTACCCGCGGCTTTACTTAACTACACTTTAGTAGGCTGGTATTTAGGTTCACAAAATGCACGTATTCCACTAATAATATTAATTACCACCAATATTATTAATATGGTGTTATCTGTTTGGTTTGTACTCTATCTTGATAAAGGAGTTATAGGTGCAGGACAAGCTGCTGTAATTGCTGAATGGTCTGGCTGTTTAATAGGCTTTTGTTTTATTTATGTTCCCCTCAAAAAATATGTAGGGCAATGGTTCTTATCTACATTAAAACATTGGAGTACTTGGAAAGCGCTGCTTACTGTTAATAGAGATATTTTTATCCGCAGCCTAACCTTGCAAGGAGTATTCTTTTTACTAATGATTCAAGGTGCACGTTTAGGTGAAGAAACTGTAAGTGCCAATATCATTATTATTAATGGCCTGACCATTACCGCTTATATCCTCGATGGTTTTGCCCATGCCATTGAAGCATTATGTGGCAAAGCCATTGGCGAAAAAGACAAACTTGCTCTTAAAACCACCCTAATTGTGGCCTGTGGGTGGGCATTACTAGCTAGTTTATTATTCGCTATTAACTTTCTACAATTTGGGCATTATTTCATTAACTTACAAACCACCATTGTAAGTATTCGAGAACAAGCTTATCCGCTTATTCCTTATTTAGCTATCTTACCTTTAATCGCTGTTTGGAGTTACTTATTGGATGGTTTATTTATTAGTGCAACACGTGCTAAAGAAATGCGTAATAGTATGCTACTTGCCTTTATTATTAGTTTACCGTTAGGCTTTATTTTGCAGCCATTGGCTAACAATGGCTTATGGATAACCTTTCTAACCTTTATGGCATTACGCAGTATTATATTGGGCTATATTAGTTGGAAAATTACTAAACAGAATCAATGGATTAATCAAGAAGCATAAAAAAAAGGGTTAGCCTAAGGGAAGTACTAACCCTGTGAGTGAAACGTAATTATTCAATAAAGCAAATAAAACCGTTAACCTACGCTGAAACAGCTTGTTTAGGTTCATCACCATATAAGCGTTTGTGTTCTGCCACTATTTGATCCACTGAACCTGGATCAGCTAATGTGCTAGTATCACCTAATTGCTCATACTCAAAGCTTGCGATTTTACGCAAAATACGACGCATAATCTTACCTGAGCGAGTTTTAGGTAACATAGGCGCCCATTGAATATAATCAGGGGTAGCAATAGGTCCAATTTCATGACGAACCCATTCCCTTAACTCATTCATTAGCTCATCAGAAGGTTCTTCACCTTCAGCCAGCGTTACATAAACATAAATGCCTTGCCCCTTAATAGGATGTGGCACACCTACTACTGCTGCTTCTGCCACTTTCCTATGAGCAATCATCGCGCTTTCAACTTCAGCCGTACCAATACGATGCCCTGAAACATTAAGAACGTCATCAACACGGCCTGTAATCCACCAGTAGCCATCTTCATCACGACGCGCACCATCACCTGTAAAATACATACCTTTAAAGGTTTTAAAGTAAGTATCTACAAAACGATCATGATCACCATAAATACTACGGGCTTGTCCTGGCCAAGAATCGATAATGACTAGGTTACCTTCCGCAGGCCCATCAATTAAATTACCTAAGTTATCGACAATAGCAGGTTGTACACCGAAGAATGGTTTAGTTGCAGAGCCAGGTTTAGTTTCTGTTGCACCAGGTAATGGAGTAATTAAAATACCCCCAGTTTCTGTTTGCCACCAGGTATCGACAACCGCACATTTTTGTTTACCCATTTCATCATGGTACCATTGCCATGCTTCTGGATTGATCGGTTCACCTACTGAACCTAATACTCTTAAACTACTACCATCAAAGCCTTCAACCGCTTTCTTACCATGCGCCATCATGGCACGAATAGCGGTAGGTGCTGTATATAGGATATTCACTCGATGCTTATCAACCACCTGTGCCATACGCTTAATATCAGGGTAAGTAGGCACACCTTCAAATAATAAGGTAGTTGCGCCATTAGCTAAAGGACCATAAACGATATAACTATGGCCTGTAATCCAGCCAACATCAGCTGTACACCAATAAATATCACCTGGTTTATAGTCAAAAATACGCTCATGGGTTAAGGATGCATACACCATATAACCGCCTGTGGTATGCAACACACCTTTAGGTTTACCCGTAGAACCCGATGTATATAAAATAAATAACGCTTCTTCAGCACCCATTTCTTTCACAGCACAACGATCTGAAGCCACCTTCATTAGATCGTCATACCAAATATCACGATGAGGATACCAACGAATTTGACCATTAGTACGTTTGCAAACAATCACTTTTTGTACGCTATAAGTGTTAGGATTGGTTAATGCCTCATCAACATTTTCTTTTAAATTAATGACTCTACCTGCACGTAGACCTTGATCGGCAGTAATCACTACTTTTGATTTACAGTCAGCTATACGGCCAGCTAAAGATTCTGGAGAAAATCCTGCAAAAACGACTGAGTGAATAGCACCAATTCTGGCACAAGCTAGCATTGCAACCACGGCCTCAGGAATCATGGGCATATAGATGGTAACTACATCACCACGATGAATATCTTGACCACGTAAGGCATTAGCAAATTTACATACCTCTGCATGCAGTTGTTTGTAGGTAATGGTACGAGACTCTGCAGGATTATCACCTTCCCAAATAATAGCTGCTTGATCTCCACGTTCTTCTAAATGACGATCTAAACAGTTATAAGAGGCATTTAATGTACCATCTGTAAACCATTTAATATCTACCCGATGATCATCAAAACTGGTTTGTTTAACCTGCGTAAAAGGCTGTATCCATTCTATTCGATTAGCTTGATCTCGCCAAAATCCCTCTGGATTAATAATCGATTGTTGATACATACTTTTGTATGTTGCTTCATCAGTTAACGTCTTCTCTAAAATATTACTTTTTACTGGATATATTTTTATTGTCATGTTTAACACCTCTAGTTTATTAATTATTTTTGTTTTTTACATTGTGCCTTTAAAAGCAACCCAATGAGCATTCGACAATAGTCGAATGTGAATTAATCTTTAGTTTAAGTTTCTTATTTTAATAAACTTCTTTTGTTAAAGGAAAATAACAGCAATTTCTATTTAATTCAATACTACTTTTTACAATATTTCAAAAATATTAGTTTTTAATAGGCGATTGTTAATGATTTTTAAGAATATTTAGCTTACTGTACCTCCCCTCCCCCAACTTGGTATACAATAGTAAGAATTTACCTTTATTTAATAAAATTACTTTATTTTTGCATATAGAAGCCGAATGAAAGAACTCATCACTAAATTAATCGAACAAGCATTAGCTGCTTTGATCAATGAAAATATTTTACCTGCTGATTTAGCAGTAACCATTCAAATTGATAATACTAAAGATAAAACTCATGGTGATTTTGCTTCCAATATCGCCATGATGCTAGCTAAACCAGCTAAAATGAAACCACGTGATTTAGCTGAAAAAATCTTAGTTGCTCTACCAACTAATGAGCAAATTAGCAAAGTAGAAATAGCAGGGCCTGGTTTTTTAAACTTTTTTCAAAATACCCAAGCATTGGCTAACCGCTTAGATGAAGCACTAAATGACTCTAAACTAATGGTCAGCAAAACGACTAAAAATCAACGTGTTGTAATTGATCTTTCATCACCTAATTTAGCGAAAGAAATGCATGTAGGCCATTTACGCTCTACCATTATTGGTGATGCGGTAGCGCGTGTTGCTGAGTTTTTAGGAGATACTGTTATTCGTCAAAACCATGTAGGCGACTGGGGCACACAATTCGGTATGTTACTAGCCTATATGGAAGAAAATCCTGCTGATGCTGAAAGCGAGCTATCTGACCTAGAAAACTTTTACCGTGCCGCCAAAAAACATTTTGATGCATCTCCTGAATTTGCAACTAAATCCCGTGAGATGGTAGTAAAACTACAGGCAGGTGACAAAAAATGTTTAGAGCTATGGACAAAATTTAATGATATTTCGCTAGGCCATTGCCAACAAGTTTACGATCGTCTTGATGTAAAATTAACCCGTGCAGATGTTCGCGGCGAGAGTGCTTATAATGATGATCTTCCCAAGATTATTGAAGCACTAAAAGCTAACAACATGTTGAGTGAGAGCGATGGCGCACAATGCATTTTCTTAGATGGCTTTAAAAATAAAGAAGGTGAGCCATTAGGGATGATTGTACAAAAAGCAGATGGTGGCTACCTATATTCTACCACTGATTTAGCCGCTATTCGTTATCGTAATGATGTGCTAAAAGCTGATCGTTGTTTATATTTTGTAGATCAACGCCAATCACTGCATTTTGATATGTTATATGTAGCAGCCCGCCAAGCTGGTTTTGCCAACCCTGAATTAGATCTTGAGCATATGGGTTTTGGCACGATGAATGGTGAAGATGGCAAACCTTTTAAAACGCGAGATGGCGGTGTTGTTAAGCTAATTGATTTACTAAATGATGCAGAACAAAAAGCCTATGATTTAGCTAAGCAATTAAACCCAGATATTAGTGAGCAAGAATGCAAGCAAATAGCCCACTCTATAGGTATTGGCGCGGTTAAATATGCTGATCTTTCTAAACATCGTACCAGTGACTATACATTTAGCTTTGATAATATGTTAAGTTTAGTAGGCAATACTGCTCCCTATTTGCTTTATGCGTATACTAGAACTGCTGGGGTATTACGTACTGCCAACAAAACAATTGAGCAACTAACTGGTAAAATAGTATTAGAAGCCGAACAAGAAAAAGACTTAGCTGCTCATTTAATGCTATTCTCAGAAACCTTAAATAGTGTAGCTAGTAAAGGTTTACCCCATTTACTCTGTAGCTATCTTTATGATTTAGCTAAGCTATTCTCAACATTTTATGAAGAGTGCCCTGTACTTAAAGCAGATAATGAACAACAGCAACAAAGCCGTTTACGCCTTACTGCATTAACTGGACGTACTCTAAAGCAAGGCTTAGAACTATTAGGACTAGTTCCTTTGGAGCGTATGTAAGAAAATGGCAAAGGCAAAAACTAAACCACGTGGTGCTAATAAATATACACCACCTAAAAAATCTGGTGCACCTGGCTGGATATGGTTAGTTGCAGGTATTGTTATTGGTGGTTTTATTATGTTTTTAATGAAACTAGAGCCAAAACAAGATATTAGAAATGGCCAAAAACCTAACACCCCTACCACACGCCCTAAAGATAATAATACTAATAATAAGCCCGAATTTAAGTTTGAATTTGATAAAATGCTATCAGGTAAAGAACCTAATCAACCTATCATTACTGAAGAGCAACGTAAAAAACTTGACGGTGACCGTGCAGCAGCTTTATTAGAGGGAAGAACACCACCTGTTATTCCACCTACGCCTGTTAAACCGCCTGTACAACCTGCCCAACAGGTTAACCAACCTATACAAACTACTCAACCATCACAAGTTGCTGTTGTTACAACGCCTACGCCACCATCCAGCATGAATTTCTTTTTGCAAGCTGGCTCATATCCTACTCAAACAGGTGCTGAGAGTATCAGGGCGCAGATCTTAATGCTTGGCCAAGATGTTAAAGTAGAAACAGCAAACAGCAATAACAAAACGTGGTATAGAGTATTGGTAGGCCCTTTTAAAACAAAAGATGATGCCACTAAAGCACAAAAACAACTTTCATCTCACGGCTTTAACCAAACACTGGTTGTTCCTCGTAAAGTTCAATAACTTTTGAATCAACCGCCAAGGCTTATATTATCAATATAAGCCTTGGCAGTTTTCTAAACAAATCAAATAAAATAATCGATTTAAGTGATTAATTTAAATCAATAGGATCAATATCCAATGACCAACGAATCTGACTAGTCTTGGGCAGTTCTTCTAAAGCCTGCACCCAACTTGTTAAAAATTGGTGTAATACAGGACGTATACTACTTTGCACTAGAACTTGCCCTCGGTAACGACCTGCTCTCTTTTCCATAGGTGCTGGCACTGGAGAAAATACTTCTATTATTTTATTTTCAACCTGTACTGCTAACATTTCCGCTTGTGCATGTGCACGTACTAAAAAATCATCTAACTGTTCTTGTTTATAAGCTTCTGCTCTTAATAGTGCAAAATAACTAAATGGCGGTAAACTGGCCTCTTTTCTTTCTTCTAAATTATGCTTAGCAAAAGCTAAATAACCCTTGTCCATTAACTGTAAAATGAGTGGATGCTCAGGCAAATGAGTTTGAATCAACACTCGCCCCTCTTGTTCTGCTCGTCCAGCTCGACCTGCCACTTGAATAATGAGCTGAGCTGTTTTTTCACAAGCCCTAAAATCAGCAGAAAATAATCCATTATCTGCATCAAGGATGGCGACTAATGTAACATTAGGAAAGTGATGCCCCTTTGCCAACATTTGAGTACCCACAAGAATACCTGCCTCACCTGTTTTTACTGCAGTGACTATTTCCTGCATAGCTAATTTACGACTGGTAGTATCACGATCTATACGCCAGATTGGCCAATCTGGAAATAAAACTTTTAAACGCTCTTCTGTACGCTCTGTCCCCACTCCTACAGGTCTTAAATCCACATGGTGACAATGTGGGCACATAGCAGGCGGTAACTGGCGAAACTCACAGTGATGACAACGTAATTCATGATCTCTTAAATGTAATGTCATTCTGGCATCACAATGAGGGCAATGACAAATCCAACCACAATGATGACAAATTAAGGTAGGGGCAAAACCTCGTCTATTAATAAAAATTAAGACTTGTTGTCCCACTTTTAAAGTGGACTCAATTAAGCTTTGCAGTTGTGCAGAAATACCACTATCCATTGGCTGGGTACGAACATCTAAACATTGGATTTTAGGTGGTTTAGCATTGCCTGCACGATAGGTAAGATTGAGCTGTCTATATCTATCTAACGTCACATTATGTAAGCTTTCTAAAGAAGGTGTAGCAGAGCCTAAGACAACAGGTACGCTCTCCATTCTGCCACGAACTATAGCTAAATCACGCGCATGGTAACGCAAACCATCTTGTTGCTTATAAGAACTATCATGTTCTTCATCTACAATAATTAAACCTAATTTTGCCATGGGTGTAAAAATAGCAGAACGAGTACCAATCACTATATCTACCCGCCCTTCTTTAGCGGCTTGCCATGCTTCCAAACGTTCTTTATCGGTCAAGTTTGAATGAATTAAAACAATTTTGGCATTAAACCGTTTCTGAAAACGATGCAATGTTTGTGGGCTTAAATTAATTTCAGGAATTAGTACAAGCGATTGTTTTTTCATCTTTAATACTTGATGAATTAAATGAAAGTAAACCTCTGTCTTACCACTGCCTGTTACACCATAGAGTAGAAATGGTTGATAACTATCAAGCGACCTACTAATAATATTAATTACTTTTTCTTGTTCTTCATTGGCTAATAGTTCAGGCTCTATTAACCAGCTACCCTCATGGATAATAGGCTTAATTTCTCTTATTTCACAGACAACTAATCCTTTTTCTTGTAGTCTTTTTAAAGTATCTAATTGAATCTGTAATTTTCCTATCAGATTTTGTGCAACACCATGTGGATGTTGCATCAATACCTGTAATGCTCGTTTTTGGCGAGTTGCTCTAGCAAGTCTAGGATCCTCTAAATCACTTCCCTCTTCTACTTTCCAAAAATATTCTTGATTATCATCAGGGTATTTACCTTGCTTCAATAAATTAGGCAACGCCCAAGATAATGTATCCCCCAAGCTATGTTGATAATATTGTGCTGTCCACTGACATAGTTTTAGTAATAAGGGTGGAATTATTGGAATTTCATCTACTAGCTCAATAGCTTTCTTTAACTTTTCGACTGGAACAGTGGTTTCTTCAACCACCTCAATTAACACACCAATTAAAGTACGGTTAGCAAATGGTACTTTTACCCTAATACCCACTTGTAAAGAACTTGCATCCACACCTTTTGGTGGCAAATAATCAAATAATCGCCGTAACGGAGAAGGCAAAGCTAAGCGCAAATAGCAGGGGTTATTAAGCACAGATTATCCTTATTATCATTACATTGATTCATCATATAAGGATTTATTGAAAAACAAAATATTTTATCAAAAATATTGTTAATTCTAATTAAAATACTTATTAACTAACGCTATAAGTTTAGTTATTTTTCTTTCTTTTGATTCAATGCTCAAATTGCTTTATTAACAGCAATTATAATAGTTGCTTCCATCAACAACTGTCAGCAGTTTATAGCCTACTCATCAAACTCGATATTTATACATTTTATTATCTAGTATCTTTCTGTTCACTAAGTGTGACAAAGTCATTTAATAGCTCTTGTGCAGGCAATACACCACATTGCTCATTATCTGGCACCATAAAGACAGCAACTTGAACATCATCTTCTACCAAACTAGGTAAAACCTCTGTTAATAATTCATCAAAAGAAATTTTCTTAACTTCGGTATTTTGCCAATTATCCACTTGGCATTTCTTAGCAAAAGGCTCTGCTGGCCATAAAGGAAAAACAATCTCTTCCCCTATTTCAGCAATAACCCAACCTTCTTCATCACCTAACCCCCAAGCTTCCTGCCACTCAAATACTTTCTCAACAAAATAGTTATAACGTTGGCTATTGGATTGACGACTAAATGCTTGAACCTCTAAATCGTGTACTTTCTTCATCAACTATTTTTCACTTTTTAGGCAAATATTTAAGTGGATCTACAGGTTTACCATTTAACCTAATCTCAAAATGCAATTTGACTCGATCAGCACCTGTTGATCCCATTTCAGCAATTTTTTGACCTGCACTTACTTTCTGGCCTTCTTTAACTAATAAACTACGATTATGCCCATAGGCACTCACAAAACTATCATTGTGTTTAATAATTAATAAATTACCATAACCATGTAGGTTATTACCTGCATAAACCACTGTACCTGCCGATGCTGCCATCACAGCAGAACCTTCACTAGCTGCGATATCGATCCCTTTATTTAGAGTACCTGTCGGAGAGTAAGTACTAATGACTGCTCCCATTGCTGGCCATGTCCACCCCCCGACTACAGCTGTAGTCGGTGTAGGCGCTGAAGTAGTAGGCTTAGTCTGTGTTTGAGTTGGCGCCTGCGTAGCTGTTGGTTTAGTGGTAGTTGATGTCGTTGGTTTCTGGGTTGTAGTCACTTTAATACTACCAGAATCATGCGCTTTTGTAGTGGTAGTCGTTGTTGAGCTAGCTCTACCTGATAATGAAATTACCTGTCCTGGATAAATAGTATAAGGGGCACCAATATTGTTTTCATTAGCTAACTCTCGCCAATCGCGGCCATAGTTAAACGCTAATGAATACAAAGTCTCCCCACCTTGTACAACATGCTGGCCTTTTGTTACAGGCGTATAACTACCTGCCTGCACTACTTTTCCCGAATAAGGAACAGTTGTTACCTTAACCTGTTTATTATAGTTTGTTGTTTTATCAACTACTTGAACTCTAGCATTATCATTTGAGCAAGCAGTCAGCAATATCAATATAGATAACGAAGAAATGGGTAATAACTCTCTATTCAATAACCCCACTTTAAGCTCCTAATGATAATTAAATTAACGTATGGTTCCATTGAGTAAAGGTACAAATCGTACATTACCCAATATTTGTTGTTTAAAGCCCTGCTCTTGCCTTATTACTAGCTGTAGTTGTTGGCTATTATTATCACCAACAGGCATTACTAAACGACCACCCACTGCTAATTGGTCTAATAACGCTTGTGGGATTTCAGGAGCAGCCGCAGTGACTATAATACCATTGTAAGGTGCTAAAGCATTCCAACCTTCCCAACCATCACCCCATCGAAATACTATATTACGTAATTTTAAACCTTGTAATCGTTCTTTAGCCTTATCCTGTAAAGGTTGAATTCTTTCTACAGAAAATACTCTGTTCACTAATTGAGCAAGAATGGCGGTTTGATAGCCTGAACCTGTCCCTATTTCGAGCACTTTATCCAATGGCCCAGCGGCTAATAATATTTCTGTCATGTGTGCCACAATAAGTGGCTGGGAAATAGTTTGATTATGCCCAATAGGCAATGCGGTGTCTTCATATGCACGGTGTGAAAGTGCCTCGTCAATAAACCAGTGACGAGGCGTATTACGAATGACTTCTAGCACTCGCTCATTAGTCACGCCTTCTTCTTGCAGACGTTGCACTAAACGCTCTCTTGTCCGTTGCGAAGTCATTCCAATGCCACTTCGCATCAAACCATTAGTCATATTTATACTTTCCCCACCGCATGTAAAGAATCTAAAGCCAACCTACAACTACGATCAATTGTTAAAGGAGTTACAGAAACATATCCCTCTGCAATTGCATGAAAATCTGTTCCTTCACCACCATCTACTATATCACCAGTCAAAGAGATCCAATAACCAACTTTACCTCTGGGATTTACTGTTTTCTCTGGCGGTAAAGAATGGCTACGATACCCTAATCTAGTTAATTTAATCCCCTTTACCTGATCTAAAGGTAAATTTGGAATATTAACATTGAGTATTGTATGATTTGGCAGATCAAGTTTAGCATAATTCTCTACTAACTTTCTGGCAAAATGTGCAGCGGTTGGTAAGTTTGTTATTTCTCTAGAAACTAATGAAAAAGCAAACGAAGGGGCTTGCGTAAAACGCCCTTCAGTAGCCGCTGCTACTGTCCCAGAATACAGTACATCATCACCTAAATTAGCACCCAAATTAATACCTGACACCACTAGCTCAGGCTTATGTTCAAGAAAACCATTCATTGCCATATGTACACAATCAGCAGGTGTTCCATCTAAACCAATAAAACCATTCTCTAAATAATGTGGGTATAATGGACGATCAAGCGTCAGAGAATTACTTGTGCCACTCATATCTCTCGTGGGGGCTAATACTTGACATTGACCATAATCAGCCAATGCGTCATAAAGTGCTTTAATACCAGGTGCAGAAACACCATCATCATTAGAAACTAATATGTACATTTATCTTCCGTTGCTTTAAGTGACACTATTTCTCTTACTACTGAGGTAGCAAAACAGCCTGTTGGTAATACAAAATTTAATTGTAAAATAGTAGGTTCTACAAAGTGCCATGTTAAATCGTTAACAGGTAATCTCAACACCCGCCTTTCTTGGCGCATATTGGCGGATTGTAACCAAGTTGTTAATTGCTGATATTCAGCTAATATTGTTTGCTCTTGTTGTAGTGCCTGCGCTGTAGTAGCTAACTCACCCTCTCCCCAAAGAGGAGCGGTAGGATGAATATCTAACTCAGCCAATCTAGTATCATTTGCAGCCAGTTGTTCGGCAGGAAAGAAACTACGACTATCTGTAAAGGACAATACATCACCTTTAATTAAGTTATTCCAAGTACCCATACTCACTCTTCTGGCTAGCACTTTGTTAAATAAATAACTTCTAGCACTGGATAATAATCTAGAACGTATATTACGTTGCTCAGGATAAGCTTGTTGATTTGCCCACTCTATAGCTTGCTCAACATTACTCCCATCAAAACCAAAGCGTTGCAAACCATAATAGTTAGGCACACCTTGTTTAGCTATTAACTGCAAGCGCTCTACTAATAGCTTTTGATCCGCTTCAAGCTGAGTCAAACGGATAATAAAGCCATTAGCCGAATGAGTACCTCGTTGCAACTTTCGTTGATGACGTATTTGTTTAACAATATGTAACTGGTCACTTTCTAATGTGGTTAAATCAGGATCCATTTTACCTGGCAAATGAATACTAAACCATTGCCTAGTCAACGCTAGCTTATCTTTTAGGCCTGCATAACTCACTTGCCTTAATGGTACTTGAATAGCTCTAGCTATCCGTTTAGCCACCTCTTCAGTATTTAGATAGCGTTTTTCAACCCATAACCAAAGGTGCTCACCCTCACCGGTTAAAGGAATATCTAATACTTCATCCACCTGAAAATCTTCAGCTATTGCTTTTAACTGAGCCTCTCCGCAAGCCTCGCCCCAAGCGGTAGGGCCTAATAATTCAAGTTCTGTCATAAGGCGCTAATAATACCACAGCATGTACTGCAATACCTTCTTCTCGACCAGTAAAACCAAGCTTTTCTGTAGTGGTTGCTTTAATATTAACTTGCTCAAGTTTTACTTGCATATCTTTGGTTAATAATTCACGCATCTGTTCAATATAGGGAGCCATTTTAGGCGCTTGCGCAATAATAGTGGCATCCATATTAGCTAATTGCCATCCTTGCTTATTAACTAATGCAATAACATGACGTAATAGTTGTCTACTATCAATTCCTTTATATTGAGGATCTGTATCAGGGAAATGGCGACCTATATCACCTAAAGCACAGGCTCCTAATAGCGCATCACAAAGTGCATGGATTAGCACATCGCCATCTGAATGGGCTATTAAACCTTTATGGAAAGGAATTTGTATTCCACCTAAAGTTACAAAGTTGCCATCGCCAAAACGATGTACATCATAACCATGACCTATACGCATATAAAACTCTATTAGCTAAAAAAGAAAATCCATTATAAAGCATTCTCAACTTTATAATGGCTTTTAAAATATTTTTTAATGTACAGGTAATTTTATAGTCTTAAATATAGCATCAAACTCAGGCTTACCCTGTAGCTCAATGGCTTCATTAATCAGTTTTTTAGTTAAATGTGGGGCAAAGCTTTCAATAAACTCATACATAAAGCCACGTAAAAAACTACCTTTACGGAAAGCAATACGTGTAATGCTCGATTCAAATAAATCGCCCGTATCAATTTTTACTAAATCAGTATCAGTACGCTCATCAAACGCCATATTGGCAATAATACCAACCCCCATACCTAACCTAACATAAGTTTTGATAACGTCGGCATCCGCTGCCGTAAAGATTATTTTAGGCTCTAATCCTTTGGCATGAAATGCAGCATCTAGCTTAGAACGTCCTGTAAAACCGTGTACATAAGTCACTAATGGTTGTTCTGCTAAAGCCTCTAATGAAATTTCTTTTAAAGTACTTAAAGGATGTGATTTAGGCACGATAACGCAACGATTCCAGCGATAACAAGGCATCATCACTAAATCAGAAAACTCTTCCATCCCCTCAGTAGCTATTGAAAAATCTGCTGTACCATCTGCCGCCATTTTGGCAATTTGGATAGGAGTACCTTGATGCATATGCAATGATACATCAGGATAACGGGTAATAAATTCACTAATGATTTTAGGTAAAGCATAACGTGCTTGAGTATGGGTAGTAGCAATGGTTAACGAGCCACTTTTTTCACTTGAAAACTCCTGTGCAATACGCTTGATGCCTTCTGCTTTGCGCAGTATTTCTACCGCTGCTTCAATAATTCTTTCGCCTGCTGGGGTTACTTGAGTTAAATGTTTACCACTACGGGAAAAAATCTCTACACCTAACTCATCTTCTAATAAGCGTATTTGCTTACTTATACCAGGCTGAGAGGTGTACAAGCTTTGAGCGGTTGCCGAGACATTTAAATCATGGCGAACCACTTCCCAAATATAACGTAATTGCTGTAACTTCATAAAGACCCCTTCACCTAAACAATATACCCAACTCGATCTATTTGATTACAATTTATTTGATGATGAAATTATAAACCGTTAACCTGTAATTAACTAAAAGTTTTATTATAAATAGACATGTATCACGATATAACTATATCACCTGCTTCAAATTGCTTTATAATAAGCTAATTATAATAGCTATGCAGCGAAACTTGCTTAATATAGCTAAAGATTAGGAGATCGCAATGCGCAAGATTCTATTTCCCTTATTGCTAATAGTATTACCTGTAGCTGCACAGCCTGTTTACAGTTACAAAGACAGTGATGGAAACACAGTATATACCAATGAACAACCCCCTGCTAATGTAAACGCAGAACAAGTTAAGTTGCCTAAAATTCAGACCGTCCCTAGTCAGAATTCATCGACTAATGGCCAAGACCCTGGATTCAAAATTAATGACTCAAAACCTACTATCACCAAAGTAGGTATTACTGGCATACCAGATGAAGAAGCATTAAGAGCTAATAATGGAACATTTACTGTTTCAATAGTGCTTGATACATCCGCTCGCTTTTTACCATCATCTTATCAATATCAACTATTATTAGATGGTAAACCTTATGGCGCTGCACAAGCTAGTAATAGCTTTACACTTACCAATATCGATCGTGGTGAACATACCATACAAGGACAGATTCTTAATAATGGGGTGGTTATTGCTAGTAGTGATCCTCAATCATTTACTACTCAACGTGTTTCAAAACAACTACCGGCTAAGAATAGACCGAACAAACCCCAACCTAGAGCAAACTAATTTATAGAATACAATGAAAAAATTATCCTTTATCGCATTGTTACTCACTTGTGTTTCTTTAAACGCACAAGTTTATTCTTATGTAGACAGTAACGGAAATACTATTTATACAGATAATCCTCCTGAAAATCAGGAAACACGTGATCTTGATATTAAAATCACCCCCTCCGTTAATAAGACAGAGAAAACTTTAGATGAATCAGATTTAAAAACTGTTCGTCTTTCTCCAACCACACCCATAAATATCCCAAATGCTAGTAATGGTGATAGTAATGCTCCATTTAAGATTATATCTATAAACTATCAATCACTTACTATCATTACACCCAAACATGAAGCTACTATCATTAATTCAGATGGACAATTGATGGTAACAATTGAAAGCTCTCCAAAACTTTCATCAGATCATAAATATCGTATTGTTATTGATGGTAAAACTGTAAGTGAATCTACATCACCTACTTTTTCAATTAATAATTTAGAGCGTGGAGAACATAAGTTAATAGCTGAGATCATTGACTCTAATAAAAGTGTAGTTAAGAAATCAAAAGAACAAGTTTTTTATATTAGACAAACTACATTAGCGGATAAGCGCCGTGTTCGCCCATGTAAATTTAAAGACTATGGTGTAAGACCTGAATGTCCATTAAAAGACAGACCAAAGCCTGACCCAAGAATATTAAGAAAAATAACTGATAAATTAGGGATAACAAAGCCTTGTGACTTACCTGATTATGGCGTAAGAAAAGATTGCCCTATTGAACTAAAACCTCAAAAGCCTGAAACTAAAGATATTATTGTTGAACCAAAAAAAATGCTGATATAAAAAAATAATTCTCTAAAAGCCATGTAAAAACATGGCTTTTTTAATTGGTATTGTTTTTCAAACAAACTATAAAAAGCCATTCAACAAGTAGATGTAAAATAACCAAAATCATTTACCATAGCAATGCATTACTTTAAGGAAACTTTTCATTCTATAAGCCTGTAGAGCTTAATTGTTAGAGTAAAACTTTGAATCACCTTTAAGGCTTAATTATATTTACTTACATACCCATGGGATTTACCTATCACACCGATAGCAAATCCCATGCTAGACTAATGACAATAAATAGTCTCTCTAATCAACGGAGTATCTCATGAAAAAACAATTATTGGCGGTCTCTTTAGGATTGGCTGTACTAGCTACTCCTTATTCTTTTGCTCAACAATATGTTGATAACTCTTTTATTGAGCTAAATAAATTAAAATATGGAATGGATCTTGTTGCAGTAGGTAGTATTAATGTTAATGTTTCCGAAAAACTTACTTTAAAACCAGATACAGCTGAATTTTCTATTAAATACACTACAGAAGGCACTACCCCTAGCGAAGCCTCTGATCGCAATACCACCAATATGAAAGCATTTACTAGCTATCTACAGCAATTAGGTGTTAAACAGCAAGACTTAACCACTATTAGCTATAAAAACTATGAACAAACTTCACCAAAACCATTAACTAAAACAGATGCACAACAATATCAAACTTTATTAACTGTTAATGTTACTATCCCTAGTAATAAATTTTATGATGTTGTGAAAGTACTAGAGCAACAAGGCATTAGCAATCTTGATAAAGTTAAGGATACTGATAATGTATATAGTTTTGTAATCAGTGAAATAGCAAATAGCTATGACACAACCAAGCAACAGGCTGAGAAAAAATATCAAACCATTGCTGGACAATTGAAAACCAAAGATATTACCCAATTAGCCATCGAAAAATACAATAATAAAGAAGCCGATCAACCCACTAAAGAAGTTAAAACTTACTATGTAGAAAATACCATAAAGATCCGCGCTTATAAGTTTGATGATTTAGGCAAAATTATTGCTAAAGCCCAAGAGCTTAAAATGAATGTTAACAACGATTTTCGTTACAGTGTTTCGGATGAAACGAAAAATAAAGCCATTGCAGAGCTTGAAAGCAAACTATTAACCAAACTACAAGATAAGGCTAAACGCTCATTAAGTAGTGGTGATTACCAACTTGGTGCCCCGCAAAATTTAAATATTTCTAATAGTGATGGTGGTGGTATTTATCCTAGAAACTACTATGCTGAAAGTGATGCTATGATTAATACCATGAACATGAAATCTGCTGCTGGTGCACAGGTTGATATTCAACCCCCTTCAGAATTTGAAATTATGGTCAATATGAACGGTAATTTTGATATTCTAAAGAAAGCTTATAAAGCAAACTAATAAAAAAGGCGTTTTTAAAACGCCTTTTTTTATGCTATTAAACAGCAACTGGGGCTTTAATATGAGGATGTGCTTGATAATTTTGTAATTCAAAATCTTCAAATGTAAAGCCAAAAATATCCTTTACTTCAGGATTTATTTTCATCGTAGGTAATGGATAAGGCTCACGGGTTAACTGTAGATCAGTTTGTTCCAAGTGGTTGCTGTATAAATGGCTATCACCACCTGTCCAGATAAAATCACCTAGTCCTAAACCACACACCTGTGCAACCATCATTGTTAATAATGCGTAACTGGCAATATTAAAAGGCACCCCTAAGAAAATATCCGCTGAACGTTGGTAAAGCTGACATGATAATTTACCATCTGCCACATAGAATTGGAATAAGGCATGACACGGTGGCAGAGCCATTTCATCCACCAATGCTGGATTCCATGCAGACACAATTAAGCGACGTGAATCTGGATTTTTATTAATCATCTCAATCAATTTACTGATTTGATCAATATGCTCACCATTAGGAGCAGGCCATGAGCGCCACTGATAACCATATACTGGCCCTAAATTGCCCTTTTCGTCCGCCCACTCATCCCAAATACTGACACCATTTTCTTTAAGATAGCGGATATTGGTATCACCTTTTAAAAACCATAATAACTCATGGATAATCGATTTTAAGTGACACTTTTTAGTGGTTACTAGTGGAAAGCCATCTGCTAAATTAAAGCGCATTTGATAACCAAAAACACTATAAGTACCTGTCCCCGTACGATCTTCTTTAAACACTCCGTTATCACGAACATGGCGCATTAAATCAAGATATTGTTTCATGATTAACCTTAAACGTTAGCACTAATAGTAGATGGTTTATTACGATAGCCAAGCACCAATAATAATAAACCGATAGCAATCATTGGCAAGCAGAGAATTTGTCCCATCGTTAACCAATCGAAAGCTATATAACCTAGTTGAGAGTCTGGTAATCTTACAAACTCTACTACAAAACGGAATACACCATACCAGAATAAAAACATGCCTGATACAGCCATAGATGGACGAGGTTTTCTAGAGTAAATCCAAACAATTAAGAAGAGTACTAACCCTTCTAAAAAGCACTGATATAACTGTGAAGGATAGCGTACCAATTGTGATGGATCTTGCGGGAAAATCATACCTAACCATTCATTTTCAGCGCCTGTTGGCTTACCCCATAACTCGCCATTAATAAAGTTACCGATTCGCCCTAGACCTAATCCGATAGGTGCTAATGGTGCAACAAAATCTGCTATTGAAAAGAATGATCTACCACGCCTTTTGGTAAATACCCAAATAGCAACAATTACCCCCATCATGCCACCATGGAATGACATGCCACCTTGCCATACCTTAAATATTCTTGCTGGTTCAGCTAAATAAACGGAGAAATCATAAAACAGTACATAACCTATTCGTCCACCTAGAATAACCCCTAGCGCGCAATAAAACACCAAATCAGATAAGTCATCTTTGGTTAATGTAGGTTGAATACGATATAAACGACTACGTCCTAGAAACCAAGCAATCGCAATCCCAAAAATATACATTAGCCCATACCAATGAATATCAACAGGACCAATACTTAATGCTATTGGATCAATAGCAGGATATTTCAACATAAAACTCTCTTAATAATTACAATTGAGTGAAAAAACTACAACCTACAATAAATAGGAAAATAGCAAACATTCTACGTAATAAAGTAGCAGATAAACGATACGCTAGTTTAGCACCAAGTCGTGAAAATACCATACTTGTAACTGTAATACCAATCAAAGCTGGTAAGTAAATATATCCTAAGCTCCAGCTTGGTAATCCCTCGACGCCCCAACCAAACCACATATAAGATAATGCACCACTGATAGCAATTGGAATACCACAAGCCGCTGAAACAGCAACCGCGCGCTGCATTGGTACACTACAAAATGCTAAAAACGGCACGGTTAATGAACCACCACCAATACCAAAAATAGCAGAAGCCCATCCTATAATACTGCCTATTATGGTTAAGCCAGGTGCTTTAGGTAATGATTTGGAAGCTTTTGGTTTTAAATTAAAACCAAGCTGAATAGCCATACAAATAACGAAACAACCAATAATAATTTTTAAAGTAACACCCTGTAATAAACTGGCTGTAAAACCACCCAAAATACTACCAAAGATAATACCTAAAGCTAACCATTTTACTAATTGCCAATCTACATTGCCTTTACTATGGTGGGCTTGAGCAGAACTAATAGAAGTAAAAATAATGGTAGCTAACGAAGTGCCAATGGCTAAATGAGTTGCAACGTTATCGGATATGCCTAACGCATGAAAACTAAAGATCAGCACAGGAACAATAATTAATCCACCCCCAACACCAAACAGACCTGCCAGCACCCCAGCACCCGCCCCTAAAGCAAGATAAGCGAGCAAAATAGATATTGTCATAGCGTAATTTCCTACTGTTATCTACTATTAATAAATTTCAATGATACCTTAATGTAATACTATTGATTGAACAGCCTGTTATGATAAAGTTCAGAAAAAGTATTTTATTTTCTAAGAAAAGAACATAATTATATTATGTTTATACTAATCAATGAGACTTTTCAGGGAGCCTATCATGAAAAAATTATTAATATTATGCTGTACCCTACTTATTTCTACCACAGCTTTTGCAACTAACTGCGAAACTGTTAAAGAACAAATAGCTGAAAAAATTAAAGCCAATGGTGTTGCTGAATTTACTTTAGACGCAGTAGAAAAAGGTACTGCTGCTGATGGTAAAGTAGTAGGCGTTTGTGGTGGTGGCACTAAAGATATTGTTTATAAGCGTGGTCATGCACAAACTACAGAACAAACAACTGACAACTCAGTTACAGAAGAAGATCATAACCAATCTACAGCTGAATAAGCCTGTTGTTGTTTGGTAAGAAAAAAGGGTAGTTTAAACTACCCTTTTTTTATAGCTATCCTGCTACTAACACTCTAATAGCATCTAGTCTTAAAGTCGCTTTATTGAGATATTCTAAGCCTATCTTTTTATAGTCTTGTAATATTTCTAGCTCACTATCACGCACGTTTGGATTAACCTTTTTCAAGGCTGTTAATCTGGTTAACTCTTCCTCAATATCTGTCGTAAAACGTTGTTTTGCTTCTGCTACTCGCTCATTATAAATAGCCTGCATTTTTTGCTCAGCTATAGCAATTTGCTTTTCCAACTCAGCACGTTGTGCTTTAACAAATTTAATAGCACTACCACGAGGTACTTTTTCAAGTTGTTTATTTAAGGTAGAGAATGAAACTTTATCTGCTAAATCATTACCCCTAGGATCCAATAAACAACGTAGTGCTACTTTTGGTAAGTAACGAACTAGCTGTAACGCTTTTGGCGCTACTACTTCTGTTACAAAAACAAACTCTACTAATACCGTGCCTGTTTTTAATGCTTTATTACCAATGACAGCAACAGCTGTATTACCCATTGAGCCAGACAGTACTAAATCCATTCCACCCTGCATCATAGGATGTTCCCAAGTAATAAACTGCATATCTTCACGGGATAAAGCTAATGATCGATCATAGGTGATGGTTACCCCTTCTTCATCACCTAATGGAAAACCAGCATCTAGCATTTTTTCACCAGGGCGTAGAATTAAGGCATTATCAGAGTGATCTTCAACATCTATTCCAAATGCATCAAATAACTTCTCTGCATACATAGGTAAGTTATATAGATCATCTTGATCTAAGATAGCTTCAACAAGGCTATCTCCTTCACCCTCACCACCTGAGTTTAATTCTAATAAACGATCACGGCCTTTTTGCATTTCTTCTTCTAGCTGTAGACGGAGCTGTTTAGCCTCCTCTAACAGTTTAGACCAAGCTTTCTCGTCCGTACCCTCTAATTGTTCACGCAGATGCTTTCTAAACTGTGTTTGCAAATTACTACCTGCAGGGCAGGTATTTACAAAAGCATTCAGAGCAAGATCATACCATTCAAATAATCGTTGCTGAGCAGTACCTTCAATAAAAGGCACATGAATTTGAACATCATTTTGCTGACCAATACGATCCAAACGACCAATACGTTGTTCCAATAAGTCAGGATGTGGTGGAAGATCAAACAATACTAGATGATGAGCAAATTGGAAGTTACGCCCCTCACTACCGATTTCCGAGCACACTAATACTTGCGAACCCTCTTCATCGCTAAAGTAAGCAGCGGCACGATCACGCTCAATAATAGTCATACCTTCATGGAAAACAGCAGCTGGAATACCTTCTTTAATTCGTAGAGCTTCTTCCAAATCAATCACTGTTTCTGCATGGGCACAAATAACAAGCACTTTAGTACGTTTAAGCATTTTCAACGTAGAAATTAACCAATCTACCCTTGGATCAAAATGCCACCAACGCTCACTATCAGTCTCTAATTGATGATCAATATACTCTATTTCAGGGGTAAGTATAGGGCGCTCATCACGAGGTATCTGTAAATACTGCTCAGGATTAGGTAATGGATAATGATGTAATTCACGAATTGGGAAACCTTGTACAGCAGCCCTTGTGTTACGGAATAATAAACGCCCTGTGCCATGTCTATCTAATAACTCTCTTACCAATCTTGCACAGGCTTCTTCTTCACCTTTTACTGCTGCATCTAACACAGATTTCTCTGCATCTTTTCCTAAAAAGCTTTCAATGACTTTACGGCCCTCTTTAGATAGTTTTTGCTTATCTAGCAAGTCTTGCACAGCCTCTGCCACAGGCTGATAATGCTTACTCTCCTCACGGAAGGCTTCTAAACTATGAAAACGATTAGGATCAAGCAGTCTTAATCGAGCAAAATGACTATCTACACCTAATTGCTCAGGCGTTGCTGTTAACAATAATATGCTTGGCGTTACCTCTGCAATTTGCTCAACTAACGCATATTCAGGGCTTACATAATCAGGCACCCAAACCAAATGGTGCGCCTCATCGACTACCAACATATCCCAACCAGCAGCGAATAACGCATCCTGTACACGTTCATCACTGACTAACCAGTCTAAAGCTACTAACACTAACTGACTATCTTCAAAAGGATTACTACTATCCCCTTGAGCAAAACGTTCAGCATCAAATAAGGTTACTTCTAAATTGAAACGACGACGCATTTCAACTAGCCATTGATGTTGTAGGTTCTCAGGAACAACAATTAATACTCGGCTTGCTCTACCAGACAATACTTGGCGATGAATAATAAGACCTGCTTCAATGGTTTTACCTAAACCCACCTCATCAGCTAATAACACACGAGGTGCTATTCGATCAGCCACTTCTCGAGCTATATGCATTTGATGGGCAATGGGCTGCACTCTAGCGCCAGCTAACCCTAATAGTTTTGATTGTTGTAAATTACTGGCATGCTCTAATGTTTGATAACGCAATGTAAACCAAGATAAAGAATCAATTTGCCCCGCGAATAAACGATCTGCTGCAGAGCGAAATTGAATAAAATTAGATAATTGCGTTTCAGAAATAGTGCGTTTTTTATTATGTTCATCTATCCCCATGTACACAAGTAAACCTTCAATCTCCATTACTTCATCGACTACGATTTGCCAACCATCTATATGAGTAATTTTATCGCCAATGGTATATTGCACTCTTGTTAATGAAGCATTATTAATTGCATATTGCCTTGTTTCACCAGTAGCAGGGAATAAAATAGTTAGTAAACGTCCTTCTTGTGAAATGATAGTTCCTAACCCAAGCTCAGCCTCGCTGTCACTAATCCAACGCTGCCCTGGTAGATATTGCATAATAAAACCTCTTAACTAAAAAAATTTCGGCATATTTTAAATGATTCAGCAACGTTTGTTACAAATAATAATAATATATTTGCTGAATATTTAATTACTAGGACAATAATGTTGGTATTTTTACTGCATTTATGACTGAGTATAGCTATTTCGCTAGTTTTTCTATCTTATCCCTATTAAAATTCGCCAATTATATTAAGTATTTTTCCTGTTGAGGTTTGCATGTCCCATTCTTCCACCCCTAAAGTAGGTTTTGTAAGCCTAGGGTGTCCTAAAGCCACAGTTGATTCAGAACGTATTTTGACGCAATTGCGGATGGAGGGTTATCAAATTGTACCTTCTTATGATGAAGCTGATGTCGTTGTAGTTAATACCTGTGGCTTTATTGATAGTGCTAAAGCTGAGTCACTGGATGCTATTGGTGAAGCATTAGCAGAAAATGGTCGAGTTATTGTGACGGGCTGTATGGGTGTAACCGAAGGAGCGATTCGTGATGTTCATCCCAATGTATTAGCTGTTACAGGTCCACAACAATATGAGCAAGTGGTACAAGCAGTGCATGAGGTAGTCCCTCCCAAAAAAGATCATAATCCCCATATTGATCTGGTACCGCCACAAGGTGTTAAATTAACACCTCGCCATTACGCTTATTTAAAAATATCAGAAGGCTGTAACCATACTTGCAGCTTCTGTATTATTCCAGATCTGCGTGGTAAATTAGTCAGCCGTCCTGTTAATGAAGTGCTTGAAGAAGCAGAGCGACTCGTAAAAGCCGGGGTTAAAGAACTATTAGTTATCTCACAAGATACCAGTGCTTATGGCGTAGACTTAAAGTACAAAACAGCATTCTGGAATGGTCAACCTGTTAAAACTAAAATGGTAGACCTCTGTGAGGCCTTAAGCCAACTTGGTGCATGGGTAAGATTACATTATGTCTATCCATACCCTAACGTAGATGATGTGATTCCATTAATGGTAGCAGGCAAAATCTTACCTTATTTGGATATTCCTTTCCAACATGCTAGCCCTAAAGTTCTGAAAGCAATGAAACGCCCTGCTTTTGAAGATAAAACCTTAGCCCGTATTAAAAAATGGCGCGAGCAGTGCCCAGAGTTAATTATTCGCTCTACTTTTATTGTTGGTTTCCCTGGTGAGACAGAAGAAGATTTCCAATACCTATTGGATTGGTTAACTGAGGCACAATTAGATCGCGTAGGCTGCTTCCAATATTCAGCGGTTGATGGGGCACCAGCCAATGAGTTAGCTGATCATGTGCCAGAAGAAGTTAAGCAACAACGTTGGGAACGCTTTATGGCTCACCAACAAGCTATTTCAGCCGCTCGCTTACAACAACGTGTTGGTCAAGAAATGTTAGTTATTGTAGATGAAATAGATGAGCAAGGCACTGTAGCTCGCTCAGTGGCTGATGCACCAGATATTGATGGCCTCGTTTATATTGATACTGACCAATTACAAGCAGGTGATATCGTTAAGGTTCGTATTACTGATGCTGATGAATATGATCTGTGGGCTGAGTTGACTTGATCAAAAGAGGAATAGCATGTACCAGCTAGAACCTATCGGCTATATACATTCTTGTTTTAAAGAGAAATTTACTATTCCTCGACAACCTCTTTTAGCACCAGCAGCAACAGGTGTTATTGAATTATTAGCCCCTTATAACCAAAGTGAAGCATTAGCAGGCTTAGAACAAATCAGTCATCTGTGGTTATTATTTATCTTTCACCAAACTATGCAAGATAAGCCACGATTAAAAGTGCGCCCTCCCCGTTTAGGTGGTAATAAGTCATTAGGGGTTTTCGCCACACGTTCTACTTTCCGCCCCAACAATATAGGCCAGTCTGTTGTTAAATTAGAAAAAATAGTTGATAACCAGCTTTTTATCTCAGGTATTGATTTACTTGATGGCACACCTATTATAGATATTAAGCCCTATGTACCTTATGCTGATATAGTGACTGAAGCAACAAATAATATAGCTCCTAAACCACCAAAAACTATTCAAGTTATTTGGACAACACAAGCACTAAAACAAGCAAAACAACATGAAGAACGCCTACAAAAACCTTTACAAACTCTAATTGAGCAATGCCTCAGCCAAGACCCAAAGCCTGCTTACCAACAACCAGAGCCAACCAGAGAGTACGGCACCCTATTTTGGGATGTGAATGTAAAATGGCATTATCCTGACCTTAATACTATTGAAGTACTAGTAGTCAGCCACCAACTCACTAATTAATCGATACGTCAAACCTTGTGGGTCATGTGGTTCGAAACGCCTTAAAAAAGCATCATGAACATAAGGAGGATTTAATAATTTAGACGTTCTTTCCGCCAAATCAAACATATTACTATCTTCAGAATCAACAAAAACAGCCATCTTTTCACGAAGAATACCAATTCCAAACAAACCTTGGTTATTACATGTTTGTAAAGCTTCCAGAATAATTTTAAAATATTCGTCATGCCAGATATTCATAATAGGTTTAGCTAGATTACTTTGCTTAACAAAATTACTTAATTTTTCCCTGTATTCCTTTAAAGCAATATCTGTATAATCCCACTCACTGGAAAACCATAGATAATCTGTTACATCCTCAATACTTCTTAATTTAACGGTAAACTTTTTAGTTACACCATCTAACGTATTAGCCGCACAATAAAAAGATCTACCATCTTTATTTAAATGTAACGCAAAACCGTATAAGCGCTCATCACTTATTAATCCTTGAATATGCTGAAAACCTTCGGTAATTGTTTCAACAATTAAATCATGTAACTGTTGTTGTAACTGTGAATCCATTAACGTAAATACTCTCAACTATTTATTGATCAGTTTTCAATAAATATCTAATTAACTTAACTCAATTCAAATTTGATTGTTTAACATGACAGATGTAATTTAATTAGGCTGATTATGATTTAACCTAATAGCAAAGAATAGTATCCATTCATCATAAGCCATTATTCTAACATGTTATCTTTCTGTGTGCTTATTATTCATATTATTGTTCAGGAAAGCTCAATATAAAATGCTAGCAAGTACTGTTAAAAATACTTACTAGCATTAATAAATTACTCCTGCTCTAACTTAATACGTGCAAAATTTTTCTTACCTGCTTGGCAAACATGTTCTGCACCTACTTTAAAAGTAAAACTAGCATCAACTACATTACCATCTATGCGTACACTTCCCGCTTGTAGTAAATCTCTAGCCGCTGCAGAGTTTTTAACTAGCTTAGCTTGATTAAGTACTGCTGCAACAGGTAAATCGGTTGCTGCTTTTAACGTAATCTCTGGTAAGTCTTCTGGTAGTTCACCCTCTTTTAGACGATTACCTGCTGACTTATGGGCATTAGCAGCGGCTTCCTCACCATGGAAACGAGCAATTAATTCTTCAGCTAATTTAATTTTAATATCACGAGGATTAGCTCCATTTTCTACACCCTTCTTAAACTGTTCAATTTCCTCTAAGTCACGGAAACTTAACAATTCAAAATAACGCCAAATCAATGTATCTGGCATTGAAACTAATTTGTTGTACATTACTCCTGGTGGCTCATCAATACCCACATAGTTACCTAACGATTTAGACATCTTTTTAACACCGTCTAAACCTTCTAATAAAGGTACAGTAATAGTACATTGTGGCGATTTACCGTAAGAACGTAATAACTCACGTCCCATTAATAAATTAAAACGTTGGTCAGTACCACCCATTTCAACATCACACTCTAATGCTACAGAGTCATAACCTTGGATCAGTGGATATAAGAATTCATGAATAGCGATTGGTTGTTGGCTTTTATATCGATTTTCAAAGTCATCACGCTCAAGCATGCGTGCAACAGTATATTGAGAGGCTAAACGGATAAAATCAGCAGGTTTCATTTGATCCATCCAAGTAGAGTTAAACGCTACTTCGGTTAATGCTGGATCTAAAATTTTGAACACTTGTTCTTTATAAGTCTCAGCATTGGCTAAAACTTGTTCTCTCGTCAAAGGTGGGCGTGTAGTATTTTTACCACTTGGATCACCGATCATACCTGTAAAGTCACCAATTAAAAAGATAACTTTATGGCCTAAGGTCTGAAAATGACGTAATTTATTAATAAGTACAGTATGACCTAAATGAAGATCTGGGGCGGTAGGGTCAAAACCTGCTTTAACTCGCAATATCTTACCTTGTTTTAACTTCTCAACTAACTCATCTTCAACTAGAATTTCTTCTGTGCCTCGCTTGATTAATGCTAGCTGTTCTTCAATAGATTTCATCGTTTCCTTCTCTAAATTAATATTTAACCAATTAACTAATCGATGTCATTTATCAAATGACAATAGATAACTATACTGTAAAATAAAGTTTTCTGTTACATTTTAATTGGTATTTTTTTGTAATTTACAGTTGCGCAAATTTGGTTTTACTTATATTTTACATCACTAATTTATCTAGTTATTTGGTAGTTAACTCTATTTAAGCCATGATACAGAATACATCAACAAGAAAGCGCTCGTTTAACTCATTAATTATATTAATTGTAATAGCTATTCTATTGGGATTGGGTATTCTGTTTTATCCTTCATCTGAAAAGCCTCAAAATACAGAGATTACCAATACACCTATTGCACCTGAGCCAACCACACCTATTGTTGTTCCAGAAGTAATTGCTGATATTTTTGCTAGAAGTTTACAAACACCGCCTACTATCCCTCTATTACCAACTCAATTAAACGATATACCAACAGCAGATGTTGCCCAATCTAATATGGTAGTTGGCGATGGCCCATTAATTGTAATTCCTGAGCGCAATACAATATTAGTGTTTAAAGTAGAAAAAGGTGACACACTTTCTACTTTATTTAATAAAGCAGGATTATCTGTAAATACTATGTATAAGGCGATAGAAAGTAACGCTGATGCTAAAAAATATTTTACTCGCTTAAATATTGGGCAATCTTTTGAGTTTACACTCAATGAAGCTGGTGATTTACTCTCTTTAGTGACTAAGCCTAATCTGTTAAATACTTATAGCCTTACTAAACAAGATGACGGTTATGTATTTGACCACAATGCAATTGAACCTACTTATAAGCAAGTTTATGCTTATGGAATAATTACTAGTTCTCTATTTGCAGCAGCCGATAAAGCTGATGTTCCCCATAGTATGATTTTAGAAATTGCCAATGCCTTTGGTTACGATATCGATTTTGCTTTAGATCTTCGCCAAGGCGATGAATTTGAAGCTATTTTTGAACAAAAACTAGTAAATGGCAAAATGGTCGGCACAGGTAATTTACTGGCTGCACGCTTTATAAATCGTGGCAAAGAATATACAGCTATTCGTTATACCAACAAAAAAGGTATTGCCGCTTATTATCGTGCAGATGCCACCAGTATGCGTCGTGCTTTTATCCGTACACCTGTTGATTTTACACGCATTAGCTCAAAATTCACCATGGGGCGATTCCATCCTGTGTTAAATAAAATTCGTGCGCATAAAGGTGTAGATTATGCAGCACCTACAGGAACAGCTATTAGAGCTTCTGGCGATGGTCGTATTGTTGAACGTGGTTGGAAAGGTGGTTATGGTAATGCCATTGTTATCCAACATGGTAAAACTTACAGCACACTTTATGGACATATGAGCCGCTTTGCTCCTGGTTTAAAAGTAGGTAGTCATGTTAAACAAAGTCAAACTATTGGCTATGTAGGCATGACAGGTCTAGCAACTGGCCCTCACTTACATTATGAATTCCGCGTAAATGGCAAGCACGTTGACCCACTTAGTGTAAAACTGCCAATGGCTGATCCATTACCTGAAAAAGAAAAGACTCGTTTTCTTGCGCTTAGCCAACCGTTAATGGCTGAAATGCGCAAAAAGAAAACTGTTATGTTAGCCAAAGCACAGACAACAGAACAATCTCAAACCTCATCTGAGTAATCTATGGCTTACTATATAGGAATAATGTCTGGCACTAGTTTAGATGGACTAGATATTGTTCTTATTGACCAACAGCCCCATTTACCTAGCCAACTTATTGCCAATCATTACATCACTATGCCTGAGCAATTGCGTGATGATTTACTTATATTATGTAGCAGTGGTAATGATGAGCTAGCGAAAGCGGCCATTGCCGAACAACAATGGGCGCAGCTAGCGGCTGAAGGAATTAATCATTTATTAGCACAACAGCAACTAACTAGCAGCGATATTGTAGCTATTGGTAGTCATGGGCAGACAGTTAGACATGAACCTGAACGTGGTTTTACCATACAAATTAGTAATGGTGCACTCTTAGCTGAACTTACCAATATTACAGTAGTAACAGATTTCCGTAGACGTGATGTTGCAGCAGCTGGACAAGGTGCTCCACTAGTACCAGCCTATCATGAAGCGCTATTTAAAGATGACAACAAATATCGTGCTATTCTAAATGTAGGTGGCTTTAGTAATTTAAGTTTATTATCACCCAATCAAACTACCCATGGTTTTGATTGTGGACCTGGCAATGTTTTATTAGACACATGGATTTCTTATAAACTTAATAAACACTATGATGATAAAGGTGCTTGGGCTGCTAGTGCAAAACCTAATCAGGCACTACTTAAGCTATTTTTAGCTGATAATTTTTTTAGTAAAACAGGCCCTAAAAGTACAGGCCGAGAATTATTTAACTTTGATTGGTTAAATAATAAATTAACTCAGTTTAACCAATCTATAGCAGATGAAGTAGTGCAATCTACCTTATTAGAACTGACTGTACAAAGCATTGTACAATCACTTAAACAAGCCCAACCCATTACTGATGAGCTAATTGTTTGTGGTGGAGGTGCTTTTAACAATGAATTACTCAATCGCTTACAACACAACCTTACCAATACTAAGGTACAAACAACTCAAGATTATGACATTCCTCCAGAATGGATTGAAGCAATGGCCTTCGCCTGGCTTGCTTACTGTTGCTTAGAGAAAATCCCTGCCAATCGCCCTGCTGTTACAGGCGCTAAAGGTTTAAGAATATTAGGCGCTATCTATCCTGCATAACGCGTATAATATTCAAAAACTTTCACCTATATAAAATCGTTATGATCAAAACCTTAGCTATAGCCAATTTTCGCTCCATCAATAATCTAGTATTTCCACTTTCCCAACTAAATGTAATTACGGGTGCCAATGGCTGTGGCAAATCAAATCTCTATAAAGCTTTACGATTATTAGCAGAAACTGCTCAAGGCAATGTAATTAGTGCTATTGCTAAAGAAGGTGGCTTGGAATCCGTATTATGGGCAGGGCCAGAAAAAATTAGTCGTAATATGCAACGGGGTGAAGTACCCATTCAAGGTACTAAACGACAAAATGCTATCAGGCTCCACTTAGGTTTTACTGAAGATGATTTAGGATACAGCATTTCACTTGGACTACCAGAGCCTATTCCTGGAGGAACAGCTTTTGCCCAAGATCCCGAAATTAAAAATGAAACGATTTGGGCTGGCGAATGGTATAAACCTACTCGAACACTAGTAGAACGCAAAGGTCCCCTTATTCAAGTAAAGGATGGACACCAAACGCAAGTCTTAACACAACATACACCTAATTATGAAGGGCTGTTTGGACAAGTAGCGTTACATAGTGATTGTCCTGAAGTATTTCGTTTAAGAGAAATCATTAGAAACTGGCGATTTTATGACTATTTCCGCACAGATCAAGAAGCTCCAGCTCGAAAACCTCAACTAGGCACTCGAACTCCTGTACTTCACCATGATGGTCATGATTTAGCGGCTGCTTTACAAACAATTCAAGAGGTGGGAGATGCTGACTTACTTGCTCAAACTATCCATGATGCATTTCCTGATTCATCTCTTATAATCAGAAAGGATGGCTTTTTTACTGTTATGCTTCAGCAGCTAGGCATTTTACGCCCACTCGCTGCACAAGAATTATCCGATGGTACTCTACGTTATTTATTATTAACGGCTGCTTTACTTACCCCTCGCCCACCTTCATTAATGATACTTAATGAGCCTGAAAACAGCTTACATTCCGATTTATTACCTGCATTAGCAAGACTTATTATAAACGCCAGTAAACATTCACAAATTTGGATTATTAGTCACTCAAAAAGACTGATTAATGCACTAGAGCAACAAAGTGACTGCAATACCATCGAACTAGAAAAAGTATTGGGACAAACCACAATTAAAGGTCAAAGAATGTTAGACACTCCAGCTTGGTATTGGCCCACCTAATCTAGAACAAATAATAATATTATTAAAAACAAAGCCTTGTATATATTTTACAGAAATTTGATAAATATATTACTTCTATATATTGCATAAATATTTTTTCACATGTAAACTTACATGTAATCATTACATATAACAAAATAAGAGAGAAAATATTGAATGAACAAATTAATTCCCATTGCTCTTATCGCTGCTATTATTATATTTTTTCTCTTTATGGGAAAAAGTAAACCTTCAAATACTAAAATAATTCATGAATCAGGAGATGTTATTAACATCACAGATTCAAATGCTGAGATTAATTTATTCTTCCTAAAAGAAAAATATGTAAGTGACAGTTATTTATTGATAAACCTAGACATCAAAAAAGATGATTCTGTTTCAAATGGATTCATTACTGCTATCCCTATAAAAGATGCAACGATCATTAAACAAAAACATCCTAATCTGAATGTTTACAACAGCAGGACTGCATATGATTATAACTTACGAGAATATGTACAACTCTACAACATCGTGATTGATGATGATGTCCAAGCACAATTATCACAGCTAGTACAAGCTTATAAGACTGCTAACTCTCAACAACAAAATAAACTCTGCATTTACTTAGCAGGCGATACACTTAAGTTTCAACATGGCAAAAGAGCTGGAAAACCTGTTAGCTACTCCACTAATGCCAAAATGCTAAAACCACGAGTCATGGAATTGGTTTCCTGCCCATTTTAAAAAGAATCAAAGAACCTTTTTGCACCCTGTTAGTTCCTAACAGGGATTTTTTTTATTACCTACAACAGATGATATGTAGTAAACCTATTCATATTTATTTCTTCCTTGGAATACCCAATTTCTGACGACGTTCCCATAGACATTTACGACTAACTCCCAACTTACGCGCCAGCTCTGTTTCAGTCATTTTATCTTGGTTTTCTAATACAAAACGTTGAAAATAATCTTCTAAAGATAAGCCTTCTTTAGGATCTTTATTATTAATAGCCCCTTCATGAGGTTTTTTAAAAATATTGGTTAACTCATCTTCACCCAAACTAGCTAAACCATAAACCTCAGGCTCTAAGCCTAAATTATCGATAGTAATATTATTACTTTCACAAAGAATAACTGCGCGCTCTACAGCGTTTTCAAGCTCACGCACATTACCAGGCCAAGTATAAGTTAAAATAGCTTGTTCTGCTTCTGGAGTAAATACTAGATCAGTTTTACCCATTACATTCATTTGTCGCTCTAAAAAACTTTGTGCAATTTTTAAAATATCCTTGCCGCGATCACGTAAAGCAGGTAATTGTAAACTAATCACATTTAGCCGATAGAATAAATCACTACGAAATTCGCCTGTTGCTGCCAAGGTTTTTAAATCACGATGGGTTGCAGCAATTAATCTAACATCCACTTTTTGTGAAGCAACTGAACCCACTCTTCTAATTTCGCCCTCTTGCAAAACTCTCAACAATCTTGCTTGTGCTTCAAGAGGTAATTCACCAATTTCATCAAGAAATAAAGTACCACCGTTCGCAGCTTCAATCAGACCAGTTCTACTACTGGTTGCTCCTGTGAATGCACCTTTTTCATGACCAAATAGTTCTGACTCTATTAAAGTCTCAGGAATGGCTGCACAGTTTACTGAAATCAAAGGGGCTTTAAAACGTGGCGATTGCTCATGAAGTGTACGCGCAACCAGTTCTTTACCTGTACCTGACTCACCTAAAATAAGTACTGTCGAATTAGTAGGTGCTACTTTTTCTATTTTTTCAAACAGTTTTTGCATTAAAGGACTAGAACCTATTATATCTGTCCCTTTTGTATTATTTTTTGCTTTAGCAGTAGTTTCTCGTTTACCTTCAGCAGGCTTATCTGAATTAACTTGTTTTTTAGCCAGTGACTCAGCCACCGCTCTTAACATATCATCATGATCAAAAGGCTTAGCAATATACTCTACTGCCCCCATCTTCATCGAATCAATGGCTGAACGTAAACTAGCATAACTGGTCATAATCAATACTGGCACGCCTTGTGCCAAATTAATCATATCGGTACCAGGTGCGCCTGGTAAACGCAAATCAGTAATCACTAAATCAAAACTAGCAATCTTATAGTTCTCTTGTGCCTCTGCCACAGAACCTGCTTCGCTCACCTGATATTGATGACGTTCTAATAAGCGCTTTAAAGAGGTGCGTATAATTACTTCATCTTCTACAAGTAGTATATGTGACATAGAAATTCCACAACTTTTTTACTGACTCTTAATCCTACAACTATACCATAGTATGGTCAGTATATTTAGGTAATATTATAGAAAAACGTGTTCCCTTTTTTGTATCTAAATTTACTGGGCTCTTAATGGTGATTTTGCCATGATGATCCTCTATAATCGAATAGACCAAAGATAACCCAAGCCCCGTTCCTACCCCTGGTTCTTTTGTGGTAAAAAATGGTTCAAACACTTGATCCTTAATCTCATCTGTAATACCTTCACCCTCATCTTCAATCCAAAGTTCTATGGTATTTTCATGCTCATAACTAGATATAGCAATTATGCCATTTTCTATTGAAGCATCTCTTGCATTATCTAACAGATTAATAAGTACTTGCGTTAGTCGTTGTGAGTTACCTAAAACTTGATGCTTAGGGTTACAGAAATTATTGAACTGCACATCTTTTTTCTCTTTATTAAGCACCAATAAATGAATGGTCTCTTGTATAATTTCATACAATGAAACGGGCGCACTTGCTTGAATTTGCCCTCCAGCATGAGCAAAGTTCATTAATGAATGGACAATACGAGAAATGCGTTTAGTTTGTTCAATAATTTGTGCTGACATTTCTGTCACTTCTTTATTATCAGCCCACTCATCTCTCATGATTTGCGCCAAACAAGCAATACCTGTTACAGGATTACCAATTTCATGGGCAACACCAGCAGCTAATCGACCAATGGAAGCTAAACGTTCAGAGTGAATGAGTTGATCTTCTAATAAATAAGTGTCTGTAATATCTTCAATCAGAATAACCATACCACCACTATTGATTAAAATAGTGTCACTAATAGTAGCTTTATGCAGATTATACCAACGACTATGTCCATTAATATCAATACGTTGCTTATAAAGATGATCACCCTCAGACTCCATACAACTAATTAATAGCTCACGCCAAGCACCTTTTATATAATGTAAATTTGCCCCCACAATATTATCTGCTGTTAATCCTGTTAACTCTTCCATAGCTCGATTCCACAGCAAGATATCCTGACTTCTAGAAACAGAGCAAACACCAATGGGTAAAGTTTGTAAGGTTAAACGATGGTAACGACGCAAAGAATCTAACTCAGCAGCCAAGCCTGTTAAGCGTGTTTCATAGCTTTCCAAATGGCTTTCCATAAAATAAATATCTTCATTTTGGGCAATTAATTGCTCTGACTCATAACTTAAAAATTTATCAACTATTTGCTGCGAAAGGTGAGGCCCCATTAATCCTGACAGATTGACCTCTATCTGCTCTCTTAAACGGCGCAAAGCATAAGAACGTTGTTCATCAATAGTAAACCCTAAATCATCCAATGCCCTCTCAACTTCCTTACGGGCTGTTTTATAGCCTAGCGGCACTTCTAATGCCTTAACGAACTCCTGTGGTGAACTTAATGTCATTTCTTTACGTTGCACATACTGAGTAGTATTTACTGCACATAAATCAGCAGCATATTTTTCTTCTTCAGAGCGTTTGGTAATTAAAGATACTACAAAAAATATTGCAACATTGATCGACAACGAAATCATACTGGTGACATGCCAGTCACTAGCACCTAATAACTTAAAACGGCCTAAAAAAGGAATAGAGATATAGTCAATGGAGGTGATTAATGGTATTAACATAATCACAAACCAACTTCCCATACCAGCTAATAGCCCAGCAATAAAGCCTTTTTTATTACCCAACTTCCAATAGAGTAAAACCAATACACCAGGGAAAAATTGTAAGGTTGCTATAAAAGCCGTTATACCAATTTCATTGTTGGTATAATCTGATTGGATTAATAAATAAAAAATATAGCCTAATAAAATAATAATAACTATTAATGTTCGACGAAGCCATTTCAGCCAACGATAGATATTGGTGTTTGCTGATGGTGTATACATGGGTAAAACCACATGATTCAGTAACATCCCTGATAATGCAATAGTTGATACGATAATTAAGCCACTACCTGCTGCTAATCCTCCAACATAAGCAATAAGTGATAACCAGTTATTATCATTATGCATTCCGATACCTAAAATATAATACTCAGGATCAATGGATAAATTTTGGACAAGTCCTCCCCAAAGAATAAGAGGTACACAAAAAGCCATCGCTAATAAATAGAGAGGGGTTCCCCAGCTAGCAAACATTAATGCTTTTGGTGTTACATTTTCTGTAAAAGTTAAATGGAACATATGAGGCGCCACAATTGTTGCCGCAAAAAATGATAGCAACAAGGCACGCCAAGGCCCCTCTTGCAAAGGTAAATGTAAACTAACTAAGGCTTCTTTATTTTGTACTAACCATTCATTTAGGCCACCAAAACCACCAAAAATACCATATAGCACATAACCAGCAATAATTAGAAAAGCCAATAATTTAACGATCGATTCAAATGCTACAGCAACCACCAACCCTACTCGCTTCTCACGAATCGAAACCTGCCTTGAACCAAACAACACAGCAAAAACGATTAATAAGGTACAAAAAATAAAAGAAACCCAATGTGAAGTAGTCTGATGAGTCAAGATGGTTACTGATTGGGTAATTGCTTTAATTTGTAAAGCAATTAAGGGCAACATACCAATCAACATAAAGACACAGGTTAAAATACCTGCCCAACGACTACGGAATCTAAAAGCAAATAAATCGGCCAAAGAAGAAAGTTGATAATTTTGAGTAAGCTTTAAAATAGGAAATAGCAGTACAGGTACTAATAGAAATGCTCCTGTAAATCCTAAACCAATAGCCAAATAGCCATAACCATAATGCATAGCCAATGCAACTAGGCCATAAAAAGTTAATGCACTGTTATAAACGCCTAAAGACAATATATAAATAATAGGATGACTGATTAGTTTACTGGCTACTTTATTATGTTCTGAAACCCAAGCAATACCAAATAATACTAATAAGTAAATAACGCTAATAAGTGCAAGGTAGCTAACACTAAAGTTCATCGACATCATGTTTTCCTTGCAATAACAATGTTGCCACAATAGCTACTAACCAAAACAGATAAGGCTTATACCAAACACTATCACCTGACACCCACCAATCTAATATACTGGGTGAAAGCAAATAAATAATGACCATCAACAATAATACTAGCCGATAGATATACATAGTGCTGATTCCAATGAGTATTAATTGATTATTTTACATGCAGCAACGTATGATTTCAGAATATTTCTAACAATTGTATAAAAATATAAATCATTGCATACTTCTACTATATAGGCAGAAAACAAATAAAGGAATAGTTATGTTATCAACAAATCAGAATGTGCCTTCACTAGAAGTAGGGGATATTGTCTTTACCTGTGTTGCCGCTTATTTATTCCAGAGTATCTCCAAAGCATCTCTTTGTTGGAGCAATCACGTTGGTATCATTATTGGCCATGATGGTAATGACTATTTGGTGGCTGAAAGTTGTGTACCCATTTCAAAAACTACCACTTTAACTAAATTCGTTAAACGCTCTCACCATAAACACTATGCTATAAGACGTTTAACAACGCCTTTATCAGATCAACAAAAATTAGCTATTTGCAGCCAAGTGCCACAACGTTTGAATATTTTGTACCATACTGGTTTTAAATTTGACTCAAAACTACAGTTTTGCTCAAAGTTTGTGTATGAAATTTACAGAGATGCCTTACAACTAGAATTAGGTAAAATAGAAACCTTTAACGATTTATTAAAAACCAATCCTAATGCTAACTTAACATTTTGGAAATTATGGTTCTTTGGTAAAATCCCTTGGCAAAGAAAAACTGTAACACCTGCTAGTTTATGGTTCTGTCCTAAATTACAAACTGTTTATGATAGTTCTCCAGAAGTTTCACAACGTTTTTATAAGGCAGCTAGCTAATTTCTCTATTAATAAAAAGCCTAACACAAAGGCTTTTTATTAAGTTTTTGCAAAATCCCCTTGATATTTTGCTGATAATCTGGATAATTACACGACTATTTTTGTGGATATGATAATTATCCGCTAAATTTGAAGTATTGAGCCTAGCTTTACTTCAACAAAGAATGATTAATTGCTTCCAAATCACACTATTACCCCGACCCCACATAGTGTTAGAAATGGTGGCTATTACTTATAAAACACATATTTTTTAATATCCGCCGCTTAAATTATGCGGTCTTGAGGCTATAAAGAATGAAAACTTTTAGTGCAAAGCCAGAAACAGTTAAACGTGACTGGTTTGTTATTGACGCTGCAGGGCAAACATTGGGTCGTTTAGCGACTGAAATCGCATCACGCCTACGTGGCAAACACAAGCCAGAATACACACCTCACGTTGATACAGGTGATTACATCGTCGTTATCAATGCTGAACAAGTTAAAGTTACTGGTAACAAAACAACTGATAAGAAATACTATTCTCACTCTGGTTTCCCTGGTGGAATCAAAGAAATCAGTTTTGATAAATTAGTTATTAGAGCGCCTGAGCGTATTATCGAAACAGCTGTTAAAGGTATGTTACCTAAAAACCCTTTAGGTCGTGCTATGTATCGTAAGCTGAAAGTGTATAAAGGTGCAGAACACCCACATACAGCTCAACAACCACAAGAATTGAAAATTTAATAGGCAGGATTGATTATGTCAGCTCAAAATTACGGTACAGGTCGTCGCAAAACTGCCGTTGCACGTGTATTTTTACGCAAAGGCACAGGTAAAATCTCTATCAACAATCGTGACCTTGATAACTTCTTTGGTCGTGAAACTGCTCGCATGGTAGTTCGTCAACCATTAGAGTTAACTGAGAACACTGAAAACTTTGATCTATTCATCACTGTTATTGGTGGTGGTGTAAGCGGTCAAGCAGGTGCTATTCGTCATGGTATTACTCGTGCATTAATCGAGTACGATGAAACTTTACGTAGTGCATTACGTAAAGCAGGTTATGTTACTCGTGATGCTCGTGAAGTTGAACGTAAGAAAGTGGGTCTACGTAAAGCACGTAAACGTCCACAATACTCAAAACGTTAAGCTGTTTTGCAGTTATCAAAAGCACCCTTTATGGGTGCTTTTTTTATGCTTGTCTAATTTATAAAACTCGAGTAATACCTGTTACTTCCATTAAATGGCAATATCTTGTATCCATTTATCCCCTTTTATTAAATCATACTGCCTTACAATACCAGAGATAGGCAATTTATAACCACAATAAGAAAGTAAGGAGATACTTATGAAAGCCGTTAGATATTATGGTAAAAACGATGTCCGTATTGTTGATATAGAAAAACCTAAGCCAAAAACTGGTGAGGTTTTAATCAAAATTGGTGGAGCAGGTGTTTGCCATTCTGATTTGCATGTTATTCACGATGGTCTAAAATTTCCTCAAGCATCTTTTACTCTAGGACACGAAAACGCAGGTTGGATCGAAGAGCTTGGTGAAGGTGTCACTGGCTACTCTGTTGGTGATGCAGTGGCAGTTTTTGGCCCTTGGGGTTGTGGTCATTGTCATCCCTGCCAAGAGTCCAAAGAAAACTACTGTGACCACCAAGCAGAAATAGGTGGCTTAGGTGGCGGTATTGGCTTTGATGGTGGTATGGCAGAATATATGATCGTCCCCTCCGCACGTTTACTCATTCCTTTGGGTGACCTTTCTCCTCGCCAAGCGGCTCCATTAACAGATGCAGGACTTACCCCCTATCATGCTATTAAACGATCAGCTAGTAAACTAACTTCTTCAAATTTTGTAGTAGTTATTGGAATCGGTGGATTAGGCCATATGGCTATTCAAATTCTAAAAGCTACCTGTGCCTCAACTATTATTGCTTGTGATGTAAGTAACGACAAACTCGCACTAGCTAAAAAACATGGGGCTGATTACACCTTTAATACAACACAAGATAATGTAGCAGAACAAATTATTAAACTAACTGGTTCTAAGAAATGTGCTGTTGTGTTTGATTTTGTTGGTATTAACCCAACCATTAAACTAGGTTCAAAAATTATTGGTTTAGATAGCCATTGGACTATCGTTGGCTTAGGTGGTGGACATTATCAATTAACTGCTGGCACAACAGAAGCTAGAGCTGACAATCTACCTTATGGTTGCTCCATTACCATTCCTTATTGGGGTGCTAGAACTGAGTTAATGGAAGTGATTGATTTAGCTAAACGAGGTGTTATTCACGTGGAAATTGAGGAATATCCCCTCAGTAAAGCGCTAGAAGTTTATGAAAAACTAGAGCAAGGTAAAATTAAAGGTCGCGCAGTATTAATCCCTTAAACAACTAAGAACTCACAGAGTAAACTTATCCTGTGAGTTTTTATAATTAATTTTGATTAGTTCCTAAAGCTTCTTCAGTCAACTTTTTCCATTCTGATTTAACCGATTTAGGAATTAAATAATAACCAATACCTAAAATAATAAACCAAATAGGGCTCGCCATTAATGCTTGGCGAGTATCTTCTCTAAAGGCTAAAGCTGTTAATAAAAAGATCATAAAAGCTAAACAGGCATAACACATTAATAAACCACCAGGCATCTTATAACTGGATTTTAAATGTAGTTCTGGCCTTTTTTTACGATAAGCAATATAAGAGAAAATAATTAATGTCCATACAAAAATAAATAAGATAGTCGATAAAGTAGTTACTAATGTAAACGCATGGATAATATTCTGGTTATTAAAATACAGCAATACAGCCCCAGGTAGCAAACAAGCACAGGAGAACAATAGGCCTTTAGCAGGAACTGATGATTTTGATAGCCGAGCAAAAGCACGAGGAGCTTTACGGGTTAAAGCCAGTCCAAATAACATACGACTGGTTGAAAAAATGCCACTATTGGCAGAAGATGCCGCTGAAGTCAGTACCACAAAATAAATCACTGCAGCTGCTGCTGGAAGGCCAGCAAAAGTAAACAAAGTAATAAATGGACTCTTATCTGGTGCTATACTTCGCCACGGCATTACCGACATAATCACTGCCAAAGCCAATACATAGAATAAGATAATCCGCACAGGAATAGCATTAATTGCACGGGGTAGTGTCTTGGTTGGATTACTTGCTTCTGCAGCAGCCGTTCCCACTAATTCAACCCCCACAAAAGCAAACGCAGCTATTTGAAAGCCCGCTATAAATCCCCAGCCACCTGTGGGAAAAAAGCCACCATCATTCCAAATATTAGAAAGGGAAGTCACTGTGCCTGATGGTGTATTAAATCCATAAACAATAAAACCAAACCCTACTAAAATTAAGGCCACAATAGCTACAATTTTGATTATAGCGAACCAAAACTCCAGCTCACCAAATAGCTTCACAGTAAGTAAATTTAATATCAAAAATACTAGAATACAAAAGATAGCTGGAATCCATGCGGCTAAATTAGGTGCAAAATATTCAACGTAGCCAGCAATCGCAATTAAATCCGCAATACCTGTTACAATCCAACAAAACCAATACGTCCAACCAATATAAAAGCCCGCCATAGGGCCTAATAAATCAGTTGTAAAATCAATAAAAGATTTGTAGTTTAAATTAGAGAGTAATAACTCGCCCATCGCTCGCATTACAAAAAATAACATCACACCAATGATGATATAAACTAATAGAATCGATGGACCTGCCAAACTAATAGTTTTTCCTGAGCCCATAAATAGGCCAGTACCAATAGCTCCACCAATGGCAATTAATTGAATATGTCTATTACTTAGATGACGATTTAACGTTTCATTATCATTGCTTTGTTGCTGAGTCACAGTAAATGGCCTATAACTGATTCAAAAAGTGAACACATAATACTACAAAAACATAAATTTATTTTATAGAACATTTATCTTACTACTATGTTCCACAAATTTGTTATAAAAATAGAGTCTTCAATAGCATACACACAATGAGTTAATGCAAATTATCAGCACTTATATAAAACAAATAGCTTTATTAATAATCTTTTTATTCTTAGAACGAGGATAAAAAAGAGATATTATTAATATCACTTTTTATAGGGAGACTTAGAAATTATATCGGTAACCTATATTTAACTGCTTTTGATCAAATCGATTACCTGTAGCATAGTTAGCATCCATATAAATATTATGGACTTTATTTATATTAGCTGAGATACCTATTCCATTATCTAGCCACCCTCCTCGGAAACTATGCTTTTCTTTATTACCATTTAAATGATAACTAGTATTACCACTAAACTCACGCACATAACCTGTTTTGAAATAAACATTTATTGGATTATCACCTTGTGTTTGATAACCAATAACAGCACTAGTACGGCCTAATACCGAGTTATATGCATCCAATTTTATTTTTAAACCATTACTTGCCTTAACTGTATCACCGCCTTGAATAGCTAGGGTTAGCTGCGCCTGTGGTTCTATATAAATTCCAGCTTGTTGTGAATTAAGCCAAAAACGATTACCCACTTCAATTGAAGCACTACCTCCTTGAGTTCTTCCTTTACCCTTTACTGAATCTCCAGCAGTATCTTTAACATTAAATTGATTATGAATATTGTTATATTTTAATAAGCCATCAACATATAGCCCATTATCATGAAGATAGGTAGTATAGAGACCTAAGCTATAATTCTTAGCTGTACCATCTCCTTCCTTATAATTAGGATTACCCTGAGTAAGCCCCACCATTGTTCCCACTAATAATTTACCTGATGAGAGATTGATACCTTTATCAATACCTAATTGAGTTCCCCAATAAGGCATATCAAATCCTGATAAATTAGAGCCAGCAAAAGAAGACAATTTTCCACCAAATGATCTCATCCAAAAACCATCAGAAGTTTTATCGTCAGTTACTAATCTTAAATCCCCTAAGCGTTGTAATAACGTTTGGTTATCTATATAGTTCAGTAAATAGCTAGTATTTAAAAAACTAGCTCCAGCTAAAGCTGAAGAGCTTTGTTCACCTCTAGCCCCATATAACTCCCAATCAGCTCCATTACTAGCCTTTCTTAAGTCATAGAGATAACCACCTGCCTCAACACGGTTAGTTAAACTAAACCGTCCTGAACCATCACTGGTTTCAACTACAGTTAATGTTTCATTGCCATCAGTTGCTGATGCGCCTTGATTAGTTATATTCAGACGATGGCTTCCTGCTGTTTGACCAGTAACTTTAACTAAATCACCTTGTCCTGCAGCTATATCAGTTTTCATACTAAATGTGCCATTCCCTGATAACTGTTGAGTAGTAAGCATAGTAAAAGTTGGATTTATAAAATCAACCTGACTGTTATTTAAAGCGAGCTGTGTAATACTAGAATTATTTGTCATATTCCATATACTACCTGTCATATCCAAGTTAATAGTACCTTTATTAATATCATAGATGGTAGATTTCCCTGTTAACTCAGAACCACTATTCATTTTTAAATCAATTAGGTTATTGTTGCCAAATTGAGAGGTATATAAATTTCCCACTATTTTCATTTTACTGCCATTAGTGCCTGTTTTAATAGAGCCACCATTTGAAACATATAACGTATCACTATTATTGGTGGCGGTTCCAATAATTTCAGTATTTCCTGAGAAAATCACATCTCCAGCAGAAGCGCTCACTACCTTATACTTACCATGCAAAGTAACATCAGTTGCATTAACTACACCATTAGTACCAACATCCATTACTGTCGCATTACTACTGGTAGAAATAGCTGTTACTTTATTTAAAGTCATTGTGCCATCACCCATACTCAATGCTGTATTGTTAGCAGAAATATTTACATCAGTTAAATTAATTATATGATTATAGTTAGGTGGTTTCGGCTGCACACTTCCAATGACTATACCATTATTATCAGAGATAACAGTACCACCTATCATAGTAAAAGAACCATTGTATAAAACGACTCCATAACTATTACTGCCTTTCGCTGTAATAGAAAAGTCTTGGGCAATAACAGTGCCATCATTAATACTGATTCCCTTTCCACCACCAGTACTGTCAACATTAATTACTGATCCCACACCTAAATCAACTATGTGGTTTGCATTATTTTGTACTTGTAATCCAGTCGCTAATTGAATACCCGAACCCGTAGAGGTTACATCAATGGTTATTTGGTCTACTTTAAATGAGGTATTATTCGAAATAGATATACCTATAGCCGAACTATCACTCTCAACAGTAACCTTATTGTTTCCAGTTAAGTTGACCTCAGTGCTGTTTAATATTAGACCTGACGCTGAATATTTACCACTTGCCTCTATATTAATATTACTAGCTGATAAATTACTGTTTTTTAGATTGATAGCATACACCGTGTCTCCCTGTGCTCTAAGTTGACCACCATCTCCTAAATTGATTAATGCTTTTGCCATAGTACTCTGTCCAGTAATATTAATGACAGAAGCGATGTATCTATCACTACTTGTTCCTGTATTATTATTAACTACTTGCATATTAAGAGGATTAGCATTTAGTTCTACCTGGCTAGAACCGTTATAATAAATACCATATAAACTCTTTGTATCAATGTCTGAGCTAATATTATATTGACTACTGTCTAAAGGAAGGTTTTGATTAGGTTGTAACTGATAACCATACTTAATTTCTGCTGCTAGTATATTAGAATTATAAGCTATACCAAGTAATGTAATAACTGAAAACTTCTTTAACATAATGTTTAACTCAAAACCACTAACTTATATTGTAGATTAAATATATCCACATGAATTAATTAAGAAAAATAAAGCCAACGAATATAGATCGTGCCCATAGTAAGGAAGTTATATTAATCGAATATTAATATTAGACAAAAGTATATGCTTATAAATACTAAACTTAGTTATAAACATAAATATGAATTCTAACTGAATAATATAATAGAAATTTTTAATTATTTAGGCAGTTTTTACAACTTTTAAACTACTTGAAGTTAATCTAAGCAATTCTCAACAATGTCTTATCATAATAATTAGTAATTACTTTTAAACTTCATATAAAATATTATATATCAACAGATTATTTTCTTGATACAAATTACCTTAGTAAAACGACATTTTTTTTACACCTTATACTGTATATAGAGATCCAATAAAATATTTATAATTATTAAACATTGTTAAACAGGTTTACAAATTTATGGAACAAACCCAGTCTCATCTTGGCTTCCCCCCTGAAACTCTAGCTGTTTTTATTACACTTGCAGTTGTAGCACTATTAATAGATTTATTCGCTCATCGCAGTGATAAGCCTATTGGTTTAAAAAGTGCTGCTATATGGTCAATTTTTTGGGTACTTATTTCCTTAGGTTTTGCAGGCTACCTTTATATTCATCACAATGCAGAAGTGGCCACTCTGTTTATTACAGGTTATGCCCTAGAAAAAATACTGTCAGTAGACAACCTATTTGTAATCATGGCCATTTTTGCTTGGTTTAAAATTCCTGATATGTACCGCCACCGCATTCTCTATTTAGGCGTTATTGGTGCTATTATCTTTAGGGGTATTTTTGTTGCCATTGGTACAGGTCTATTAGCATTAGGCCCTTGGGTTGAAATGGTATTTGCTATCATTGTAGGCTGGACAGCCATTATGATGCTGAAAAGTAAAGATGACGAGGAAGAGATCAAGGATTACTCAGACCATTTAGCTAACCGTCTGATTCGTCGTATTTTTCCTGTTTTTCCTAAAATTGTAGGTCACAAATTTTTTCTCAGCAGTAAACAGGTGTCAGAAGAGTTATTAAAACCAGAAAACCACAACCTACGAATTAATGTTAAAAAAGGTACTCTCTACGCTACTCCTTTGTTACTTTGCGTAGCAGTGGTTGAGCTTTCTGATGTTATGTTTGCTTTTGATAGTGTACCTGCCATTATCGCTGTTAGCCGTGAACCATTAATTGTTTACTCAGCCATGATGTTTGCCATCTTGGGTTTAAGAACACTCTATTTTGTACTAGAAGCGTTACGTCAATATTTAGTTCATCTTGAAAAGGCAGTGGTATTTTTACTATTTTTTATCGCCTTTAAATTAGGTTTTAATGCAGTAAACCATATTTGGCATTTAGGGTATGAAATTAAACCAACCATTAGCTTATATGTAGTGCTTGTTGTATTAGCACTAGGTATTTTGGCAAGTTTTGTATTTCCAGAGAAAAAAGAACAAGATAAAGAATAATGCCTATAAAAAATTAAGCCCCTAAATAGGGGCTTAATTTTTAACTGCAATTCTTTTATGAGCTATTGCTTAGCTTTATCTTTAGTGCCAATACCAAAGATCTGCGCCACAATCCCCATTGTTACAATTACTGCGGCTAATAGTAATGTATAAACTACTTCATAGAAATAAGTACCTTCATACACCATCACAATAAATGCACCAATAATAAATACAATAACGGCATAAGTAAGCCATGGGAAGAACCATACTTTTAATTTAATTTCTTTACCTTCAGCCTCTAATTTACGACGCATACGTAATTGTGAGCAGGCCACTACAAGATAAACTAACAATGCAATAGTACCTGTTGCCTGCATTAATACGTCATATACATCCATTAAATGAAAGGCTGCAAAGAAAATAGCTACAAATGCAAAGAAACTAGAAATTAATACGCCCACCCAAGGTGTACCTGTTTTATTGCCTGTAATCTGCATAACTTTATGAGCATCACCACGTTTAGATAAAGAGAATAACATACGTGAGGCGGTATACAACGCTGAGTTAAAACAGCTACATACAGAGGTTAATACAATAAAATTAACAATAAAGCCCGTATAAGGAATACCTAATGCATCTAAAGTTACACGATAAGAACCCCAAGTAGGGTCTCCTAAACGAGGATCATTCCATGGTACTAATGCCACTACGATAAAGATAGAACCCACATAGAATAAACAAATCCGCCATACTACTGATTTAGTTGTTTTAATAATTTCTTTACTTGGGTTAGCTGATTCAGCCGCTGCTACAGTAACAATTTCAGCGCCTAGGAAAGCAAACATCACGCCTAGTAAGGCAACAATAACAGCCTGCCCACCATTAGGCATAAACCCACCCGTAGAAGTTAGGTGAGAGATACCCCCGGTTGTACCCCAAGGCCATAAATGGACTATTGCTAGACAGCCAATAATAATAAAGATAACAATCGCAACAACCTTAATTAATGCAAACCAGAACTCAAATTCACCGTAACTACGTACGTTCATAAAGTTAACAATAATTAAAGCTATTGTAACAATCAGTGCAAATCCCCAAATAGGTATCATGGGGAACCAACTATTTAGAATAGTTCCTGCCACAAAGGCTTCCCAACCCATTAATAAAGCCCAGAAATACCAATATAGCCAACCAATCGTAAAGCCTGCCCAACGGCCAATAGCACGATCAGCGTAAGTAGAGAAAGAACCCGTGTCTGGTTGTGCTACCGCCATTTCGCCTAACATTCTCATGGCTAAAATAACTAGGATACCACCGCCAATGTAAGCAAGAATAACCGCAGGGCCAGCCATAGCAATTGTTTTACCTGATCCAACGAATAAAGCAGCACCAATAACACCTGCAATAGACATCATCGTAAGATGACGAGACTTTAGACCACCTTTTAATTCTGTATTATGGCCTTTTTTATTTACACTTTTTGTTTCACTCAAAATTTGAACTCCTTCGACAAGTTATTCATTAGCCTATAAATATAGTCAAATAAATTCTAGAGACTAATAGAACTTACTTAAGAATCCTTAAATTGCAAATTCCATTCCACATTTAATCTGATACCTGAAAATTGACTATTTGATATAAGCACCGGTCAAACAACTTATAAAACGAAAACACTGCCAGTAGCAGCAAAACTATAAAATCTAATTAATTTACTGTATTTATTAATAATTGATCTAAACTATACAGATACTATTATTTTTAGTGTTATTAAAGAATTACATTGGTATAAATGTACTTATCTCTAAGATAACGGTTTAAGGATAGCGCAAAATCCTTCCCAAGCATACCCCCTAAATAAGATTAATATTTTACTCATAGCAATTAATTAATTATATAATTATGTCTAATTGAAACTATATGGTTATAAGCATTATATAAAATGAAATGGATTCTCAATCGTAAAAAGAAAATGATTTTTGTTGCTATTATTTTAATTTATTTTGTAACAGTACTAAGCATTGTAGCATCAGGCTTAAAAGATAATTTATTCAAGACCGATCTTATTGTCGTTCTCGGCACTAAGGTTTCACCTGAAGGTATACCTAGCCCAGGACTTGCTGCACGCCTAAACAAAGCGATTGAAATTTATCAACAAGGGTATGCCCCTAAAATCCTAGTAAGTGGCGGTACTGGCAAAGAAGGCTATGACGAGTCAATAGCTATGGCTAACTTTTTAATAGCAAGAGGAGTTCCAGCTAACGCTATTATTAAAGATGGACAAGGCATTAATACCAGAGCTACAGCTAAAAACACTTACCAATACATGCAGCAGCAGCAATTAAAGTCTGTTATTATTATTTCCCAATACTATCATATTGCAAGAATTAAACTCGCTTTTAAACATGAAGGTATTAAACAAATTGGTTCTGGTTCACCAACCTATAGTTCATGGCGAGATTTTTACTCTGTTAGTAGAGAATTATTAGGGTATCCAATTTATTTTTTCAATATAAAATAAAATTGTTGTTGCTCCCCCCTAACATTGTCTACCAATTGTCATATGTTATACTAGAGGCTTCATAATTAAATTTAATATACATTGATGTAGCTTACCATGGAGTTATTATGCCTATCCGCCCCTACAAAGGTAAAACACCATCCTTAGGAAAAGAAGTATTTATTGATGAAACGGCCATTATTATTGGTGATGTTGTACTTGGTGATCAATGTTCAGTATGGCCTTACGCTGTAATTCGTGGTGATGTGCATAAAATACGTATCGGTGCTCGCACTAATATACAAGATGGTTGTGTACTGCATGTTTCTCATGTCAATCCAGAAGTGAATAAACTAGGTAGTGGCCTTGTTATTGGCGAAGATGTAACAATAGGACACAAAGCTGTATTACATGGCTGTACAATTAGTGACCGTGTACTTATTGGAATTGGTAGTATTATTCTTGATAATGCGGTAATAGGTAGTGATGTGATTATTGGTGCCGGAACAGTAGTTCCTCAAGGTAAACAATTAAATGGTGGTTACTTATATGTGGGTAATCCTGCTAGACAAGTACGCCCTTTAATTGAAAGTGAAAAAGAACTATTGCGCTATGGTTCTGAGCACTATGTAAAATTAAAGGATAGTCACTAAATATTATACTTGGCCATAACGCTGGCGATTAGCTATCCAACGATTAAGTAATGGTTCTATATACTCTTTATGTTTAATCACTAATTGTTGTGTAGCTTCTCGAACATCTGGCAATAAGTCACTATCCCTCATTAAATCCGCTACTTTAAATTGTAATAAGCCCGTTTGACGAGTTCCTAATACCTCACCAGGTCCTCTGATTTCTAAATCTTTCTCAGCAATCACAAAGCCATCATTAGTTTCTCGCATAATAGCCAAGCGTTCTTGCGCTACTCTAGATAAAGGTGGATGGTAAAGTAATAAACAAAAACTTTCTGTACTACCGCGCCCTACCCGACCACGTAGTTGGTGCAACTGGGCTAATCCTAAACGCTCAGGGTTTTCAATAATCATTAAACTCGCGTTAGGGACATCCACCCCTACCTCTATTACAGTAGTAGCTACTAGTAACTGCAACTCTCCAGCTTTAAATTGTTGCATTAATTGTGCCTTTTCAGCTGGCTTCATACGTCCATGAATTAACCCCACATTTAACCCAGTTAATACTTCAGATAACTCAGCAAAAGTAGTTTCTGCTGCTTGGCAAGTTAACTCTTCTGACTCCTCAATCAGCGTACAAACCCAATAAGCTTGCTTACCTACTAAACAAGCTTGTCTTACGCGTTCTATTACTTCTACTCTTCGAATATCAGCAATCACCACGGTGGCCACAGGGGTGCGCCCTGGTGGTAACTCATCTAAAACCGATGTATCTAAATCAGCATACATGCTCATGGCTAGCGTTCGAGGAATGGGGGTAGCGGTCATAATTAATTGATGAGGAAGTAGACCAGCTTCACCACCTTTATCTCTCAACGCCAAACGTTGCTCCACACCAAACCTATGTTGCTCATCAATAATAATTAAAGCTAGATTTTTAAAAGACACTTCTGCTTGAAATAGCGCATGTGTTCCAACAACCATTGGGCAACCCTCTGCGATATTCTGTAAAGCTGCTTGCCTTGCTTTTCCCTTAAGCTTACCAGCTAACCATTCAACCTGAATACCTAAAGGCTCAAACCAACGTTTAAACGTTAAAAAATGCTGTTCTGCTAAAATCTCTGTAGGTGCCATTAATGCAACTTGATAACCCGCCTCCAAAGCTTGTAAAGCAGCCAATGCAGCGACTACCGTTTTACCTGCACCTACATCCCCCTGAACCAAACGTAACATGGGGACTGGCTGAGCAAGGTCATAATTGATTTCTTGCACAACCCTTTGCTGTGCATTAGTTGGTCGAAAAGGTAATTGTTGTAAATAAGCAGGCACTAATTGCTTTGATAGTGGTAAAGCAGCGGCTACTTGGCTACGAATCTGCTCCCTTAATCGCTGTAGTGATAATTGATGAGTCAGAAGCTCTTCAAATACTAAGCGTTTTTGTGCCCAATGTTTACCTTCTAATAATAATTGACTGTCTGCATCTGGTGGCGGGTGATGCAAATAACGCACTGCCTCTAATAAACTGCCCAACTGATACTTTTCAATAAGAGCAGTAGGTAAATAATCAGGCAAACTATAACTCGTTAATAATTGCAGTGCTTGCTCCACTAATTGCCTTAATCGTTGTTGTGTTAACCCTTCTGTCATAGGATAAATAGGAGTTAAGGTTTGCTCGACAGGCATTATTTTATCGACGGCAATTATTCTATATTCTGGATGATATATTTCAAATCCCGATGCCCCCACACGAACATCACCAAAACAGCGCACACGCGCACCATTTTGGAACGAGCTTTTCTGACTTTGATTGAAATAATAAAATCTTAAACCAATAGTACCGCTACTATCCCGTAACTTTACCAATAAGCTACGACGACGTCCCATCAGAACAGCTGATGAAACAACTGTACCTTCAATCACTGCATCTTGCCCAGTAAATAAAGAACCAATTGGCGTTATTCGCGTTCTATCTTGGTAACGAATAGGTAAGTGAAACAATAAATCTTGAATTGTTATAATACAAAGCTTTGCTAATTTTTCAGCTAATGCACTACCTACTCCCTTTAAATGGGTAATAGGTGTATGGTCTAAGCTAGCCATACGCTACTCAACTTTTAAATAATAGATGCTGCACTATGTTTAATAGCATCTACTAAAACATCAATTGCTTTTGCTCTTGGAAAACTCATCCGCCAAGCAATTGCTACCGTTCTAGTAGGAACTGGATCTGCAAAAGGTCTTACCTCAACAACACCTTCAGCATAATAAGGACTATGGATAGCTGAATGAGGTAACACAGAAATACCTAAACCAGATGCAACCATATGGCGTATGGTTTCTAATGAAGTAGACTCGACCTCTGTATACTCATCTTCAGTGCCACCTTCTTTGGTGGTTGGACAGGCCTCTAACACTTGATCTCTAAAACAATGTCCTTCGCCTAACAAGAGGAGTGTTTTACCTGACAGCTCATCTGATTTGATTTCTTTACGTTTTGTCCAAGGATGATTAGCAGGTAATAAGACATCAAAATGTTCTTCGTATAAAGGTTTAGCTACTATATCCACATCACTAAAAGGTAACGCTACGATAATAGCGTCCAAATCGCCTGAGCGCAGTTTTTCTTTAAGGACATGCGTGAAGTTTTCTTCTATATACAATGGCATATTAGGTGCTACTTTATGTAGCTCAGGAATAAGATGAGGAAATAAATAAGGGCCAATGGTGTAAATAGCGCCTATACGGAGAGGTGCAGCAAGTTGATCCTTACCTACTTGAGCTAATTCACGAATAACTTGTGTTTGCTCTAATACTTTTTTAGCCTGTTCTACAATACTTTCACCAACAGGTGTTAAACGAACAGAGTTTTTACTCCGTTCAAAAATATAAACACCCAGCTCTTTCTCAATTTTTTTAACCCCCACAGATAACGTTGGTTGACTAACATGACAACGATCAGCTGCCTTACCAAAATGCTTTTCTTGTGCCAAAATCACAATATAACGAAGTTCTGTGAGAGTCATATATTTAATCCTTCTGAGCTGAGGGTGACTATCCTAAAACTAAAATAGCATCCATTTCTACTAGCGAATCTTTAGGCAATGCATTAATACCAATTGCTGCACGAGCAGGATAAGGTTCTGCAAAATAACGCCCCATTACTTCGTTTACCTTAGCAAAATTAGCTAAATCTGTTAAATAAATATTTAGTTTAACAATATCTTTTAAACCACCGCCTGCTGCTTCTGCCACAGATTTTAAATTTTCAAATACCTGTACTGTTTGTGCTTCAAAACCGCCCTCAACTAACTGCATAGTTGCTGGGTTTAAAGGGATTTGTCCTGATAAGTATACAGTATCACCTGCTTTGACAGCTTGAGAGTAAGTACCAATTGCTGCGGGTGCTTTTTCAGTGTTGATCACTTCTTTTTTCATGAAGTAAACTCCTAATAATCTATTAATGTCCTGTTCTTGCGATTTTTATAATACCATTAATAAGTCGTAACTTCTTAATCACTTTAGATAGATGAATTCGATTATGTACAGTAACTACCATATTCACTATACAGGTTCTACCATCACGTTCATCTACTGCAATTTTTTCAATATTAGCATCTGCTAAATTGACAGCTTCGGCCAATGACGCAATTAAACCACGCTGTTGCTCCAACTCTACATTTAATTGGACTTCAAACTCACCTTTTATGTCTTTAGCCCACTGCAAAGGAACACATTTATCGGTATTAGAAATATCAGCAACTCGCTTACAATTCTCTATATGAACGACAATACCTTTACCTGTAGATAAGTGACCAATAATAGGGTCACGGGGAATAGGATAACAGCATTTAGCATAAGTAATCACTAAACCTTCGGTGCCATGTATTTCTAAAGGTTTCTTACCAATAGATGTTCTGTCTAATCCTTTGACCAACTGCTGTGCCACAATATAAGCAACACGATTACCTAAACCAATTTCTTCAAATAATGCTTCTGGAGTAGCTAATTTATACTCTTTTAATACTGCCTCTAATTGTTCAGCAGGTATTTTATCTAGGTATGAATCAACACTCGCTAACTCTTTATTTAGTAAGTTCTCACCTAATGTAACTGACTCTAATTGTTTTTGTTGTTTTAAGGCGTGTCGAATATTTGTTCTGGCTCTACCTGTTGCTACGAAATTTAACCATGCAGGGTTTGGTCTAGCGTTAGGAGAACAAACAACCTCTACTGTAGAACCACTTTCTAATACTTGTGATAAAGGCGCTAAGTGACGGTCTATTCGACAAGCAATGCAAGTATTACCTACATCAGTATGAACAGCATACGCAAAGTCAACTGCTGTGGAACCCTTCACCAGCTCCATAATACGGCCTTTAGGTGTAAATACATACACTTCATCAGGGAATAAATCAGTTTTAACGTTTTCTACGAACTCTAAAGAACTACCTGCACGCTGCTGTAGCTCTAATAAATTTTTCACCCAACGCTTAACACGTGATTGATTTACTTCATCACTACCTGATTTATATAGCCAGTGGGCAGCAATACCATAACTGGCCATTTCATCCATTTCTTTAGTACGAATTTGAATTTCAATAGGAATACCATTCATACCAAATAAAGAGGTATGTAATGATTGATAGCCATTCGCTTTGGGAATAGCTATATAGTCTTTAAAACGACCGGGAACGGGTTTAAATAAGTTATGCACCGCACCTAATACGCGATAACACATATCAACTGAATCAACAACAATGCGAAAAGCGTAAATATCCATAATTTCATTAAAGGATTTTTTCTTATCCTTCATTTTCTTATAGATACTGTAAAAATGCTTTTCTCGACCACTTACTTGGCCATGTAAATTTTCTCTTTGCAAACAGGCTTCAATCGCTGATTGAAATTTAGCAACCACTTCTCGACGATGACCACTAACCTTTTGAACTGCCTTGTCAATTAAAGCTGATCGCATTGGATACATAGCTTTAAAACTAAGATCTTCTAAAGAAACACGCACATCACGCATCCCTAGACGATTAGCAATCGGTGCATAAATCTCTAGGGTTTCTTTTGCAATACGACGACGTTTAGGAGGTGACATCACCTCCAAAGTACGCATATTATGTAGACGGTCGGCCAACTTAACAATAATAACTCGAATATCTCGAGCCATAGCCATGGCCATTTTTTGGAAGTTTTCAGCTTGAGCTTGTTCTTTACTATCAAAGGAGATTTGGGTTAATTTACTAACCCCATCAACTAGATCAGCAACAGCATCGCCAAATTGTTCGGCTAATGCTTCTTTAGGAATACCTGTGTCTTCAATAACATCATGTAACATCGCAGCCATCAGGCTTTGATGATCCATATGCATTTCAGCGAGAATTCTGGCTACGGCCAAAGGATGTGTTACATACTTTTCACCACTACGACGACGCTGCCCATCATGGGCTTGCGAGGCATAATAGTAAGCACGCCGAACACAGTTCACCTGCTCTGGTGTTAAGTATTCAGTAAGGCGTTGAGCAAGGTCATCTATGGTTGGCACAAATCACCCCCTCGCTGATAAGGCATGCAGCTACTAGGCGAGGCATAAAACAAATAAACTAGCCTCTAAAACTATCCATTTGTCCGTCATCAAATGCTGTAAATAAAGGCTCTTCACGAACCATAGCCTCTTGTGCCACAAATTCTTTATCAATTAGGCCTTCAGCAATTTCACGTAAGGCAACAACGGTTGGTTTGTCATTATCCCAAGCAACTAGAGGTTCACGTCCACCGTTTGCTAATTGTCGAGCACGCTTACCAGCTAACATCACCAATTCAAAGCGATTTTCCACATTATCTAAACAATCTTCTACTGTTATACGAGCCATAATATTCCTCTAAAAATCATCAACTAACTATCAGCTATTGCGTCTTCAATTCGAATCTTTCAGTTTAAAAGTATCTCTTGATTATGACAAGAGATCTTTTAATAAAGATCCTAATTTTTCAGTCTGCCTTAAACATTTTAAACGGTGTGTAATAATAATAGACTCTAAATCGTGTAATGCCGTTTCAAAGTCATCATTCACAATTAAATAATCAAACTCAGGATAATGGCTAATTTCATTAATAGCTTGCGACATTCGATGCTCAATGACAGCACCTGAGTCTTGTCCACGTTGCACTAATCGCTTGCGCAAAGTCCCTCTTGAAGGAGGTAAAATAAAAATACACTTTGCTTCTGGCATTAATCGACGAACTTGTTGCGCACCTTGCCAATCAATCTCAAGCAGAAGATCTTGTCCCTTATTCAAACACTCATCTACCCAATAAGAAGCCGTACCATAATAGTTTTCAAAAACAAGGGCGTGCTCTAAAAAAGCACTTTCCTCAAGCATTTCGACAAACTTTTCTTTTGTTACAAAGAAATAATTTACACCTTCCTGCTCATCTGCACGTGGAGCTCTTGTAGTATGAGAAACCGCTACTTTTAGCTCTGGTTGACGCTCTAATAAAGCTTTAACTAAACTGGTTTTTCCTGCCCCAGAAGGTGCAGAAATAACATAAAGAGTTCCACGTTCCATTTTGCCCATCCTATCTAACTAACGGATATAGTTATATTATAGCGATTTATCTTCGATTAATCTTGTTCTTTAGGGTTTTTAGGTGCTTTTTTTGCAACCTCTAAAAAGTCAGTTGCCGTTATTTTCTGCATTGTTTCAATAATCCAGTTTTCTGCCTGCTTATTCGCTTGTATTATTTGCTCTGGATCTGTGCTTATAGATTTTATTGGCTGACCAATAACTACCTCTATTGTACCTGGATATTTAGCCCAGCCATATTTTGGCCAAAACTCACCCGCATTGTGTGCCACTGGCACTGCTCCCACACCTGCCGTAGCTGCTAAAGTAATACCACCACGGGTAAAGCGACCATTCTGCCCGGGCTGAGTCCGAGTCCCCTCTGGAAAAATAAGAATGTAATGACCTGCTTTTAATAACTTGCTACCTTTATCAAGTAACTGCTTAAAAGCCTCTTTTGGTGTACCTCTATTTATGGCCACTTGTCTACTTAAAGCGAGCATCCAACCAAAGAAAGGAATAAATTGCAACTCTCGCTTTAATACATTACTCAATGGATAAATTTGAGCTGTAAAAAATATAGTTTCCCAAGTACTTTGATGCTTAGAAACAATAACACAAGGGGTGTTAGGCAGATTCTCAAGTCCAGTGATTTTATATTTAATACCCGCAATAACACTTGCTGAATTAATCACAAAGCGACACCACGGTTGAATAAACCCTTTCATCAACCAACGATAGGGAATAAATAAGAATACCGTTAAACAAACGATACCCCAAATTAGCACACTCGCCGCCAGAACCAAATAGAAAGCTATGGTACGTAGAATTTGTAGGAATGATATTTTTTTCTTCATTATTTAGAACCTATCAATCACCTATTAAGTGAGTCACAAACTATTGTAATAAATAATCAGCAACTGCCACTAAATCATCAAACACTAAAACTTGTTCATCAATTCCTTTTTCTAATGTACGCAATCCTTTACCTGTTTTCACTAATACCTGCTGGCAACCTATTGCTTGCGCAGCTTTTAAATCACTTGCTGAGTCTCCAACAAACCATACACCCTGTAAAGGTACTTGATAATACTTGGAAATTTGCTGTAAAAGACCAGGCTTCGGTTTACGACAATCGCAGCCATCATTAGGCCCATGAGGACAATATACAATTATCCCCATTTTTCCACCAGCATCTGCTACTAAAGTACGTAGCTTATTATGCATGGCTTCTAACGTTGCTAAATCATAATAACCACGTGCTATACCAGATTGATTAGTAGCAACTGTTATAGTCCAACCCGCTTTACTTAGTCTAGCAATCGCGTCAATAGCACCACCAATAGGAATCCATTCCGCTACTGTTTTAATGTAGTCATCAGAATCATGGTTAATGACTCCATCTCGATCAAGAATAATTAACTTCATTAATCTAACAACGATATATCAGCAATCCCTAAGAACAATTGGCGAATACGTGCCAATAACGCATAACGATTAGCACGTACTTGACTATCTTCAACGTTTACAAAAACATGTTCAAAGAAATCATCTAACAACGTTTGTAATGAGGCTAATTGATCTAACGCTTTACTATAGTCACGAGCAGCACTTAATTTAGGCACACTCTCTTCTAGATGTTTAATAGCTGTAGCTAACGCATTCTCTTGCTTTTCTAACAATAGTACTGGATTAATTTCTGTAGCAATTTCCTGCTGTGTAGTTTTTTCTAAAATACTATAAACTCGTTTATTTGCAAAAGATAACGCTTGAGCTTCAGGTAGCTTACGGAAATGCTCTACTGCTTGTACACGCTGATCAAAATCTAATGGTGACATTGGTTTTAAAGCACGAACTGCTTGATAAGTCGTGATATTAATGCCTTCATCTTCATAACGAGCACGTAATCTATCAAAAATAAAATCTAAAACTTGTTCTGCCAAACCTTTAGGTTCTACTTGATAGCCATAGAGATCAACTGCACGCTGTACCATTTCAGCTAGATTAAGTTCTAAGCGTTTTTCTAATAGAATACGTAAGATACCCAAAGCGGCACGACGTAAGGCGTAAGGATCTTTACTACCTGTTGGCAACATACCAATACCAAAAATACCTACCAAGGTATCTAATTTATCAGCTATCGCCACACTACACCCTACCAGTGTAGTAGGTAGCTCACCACCCATATTGCGTGGCATGTATTGTTCATTTAGCGCCAATGCTACATCTTTAGCTTCACCACCTGCCAATGCATAGTAATAGCCTGCAATACCTTGCATTTCTGGAAACTCGCCAACCATTTCAGTGGCTAAATCAGTTTTCGATAATAGTCCTGCACGTCTAGCTTGCTCTACATTCGTTCCTTGCTTTTCAGCTACATAACCAGCTAATTTACTAACACGTACAGCTTTATCATAAACAGTTCCCAATTTAGCCTGGAATACTACATTTTTTAAACGCTCATTAAACTGTTCAAGTGGTTGTTTAAGATCTTGTTTAAAAAAGAACTCAGCATCTGTTAAACGTGGCCGTACCACTTTTTCATTACCCGCTATCACTTGTGATGGATCTTTACTATCCACATTAGCAACGGTTATAAAGAGCGGTAATAATTTGCCTTGCTCATCCAATAAACAGAAATATTTCTGATTATCTTGCATGGTAGAAATTAATGCTTCTTGAGGTACTTCTAAGAAACGTTCTTCAAAACTACACACTAAAGGTACAGGCCATTCCACTAAAGCGGTTACTTCTTCTAACAACCCTTCTGGCACAATCGCTTTACCATTATTTTGTTTGGCAAGCTCTGCCACTTTATCTGCGATTAATTTCTTACGCTCAGCAAAATCAGCCAGTACATGGGCACTTCGTAAATCTTCTATATAACTCTTAGGTGATGCAATATACACGGGCTCTGGATTATGGAAACGATGGCCTCGTGACTCACGACCTGCTTTCTGTGCTAAAATTTCACAATCGATAACTTGGTTACCCAATAACATAATCAACCATTGGGTAGGGCGTACAAACTCTTCACGTCTAGCAGCCCAACGCATTCTTTTAGGAATAGGTAAATTATCTAAAGAATTACGTATAATATCAGGTAATAAACTAGCTGTAGCTTGGCCTTTAATTTTTTGCTCAAAACGTAATTTTGGACCTGATTGATCAATTTCTGATAATTCAACACCACATTTACGTGCGAATCCCAATGCTGCTTGAGTAGGCGCTCCATCTGCTGTAAAAGCAGCTTGTATGGGTGGACCATCTACATTAACTGTACGATCAGCCTGCTGTTCTTCTAGAGACTCTACCAATACAGCTAAACGTCTTGGCGCTGCATAGTACTGACTTGTTTGATAATTAAGCCCTGCCTCTTTTAAGCCTTTTTCAATACCTTTTTGGAAAGCTTCTGCCAATGATTTTAAAGCTTTTGGAGGAAGCTCTTCAGTACCTAATTCAACGAGAAAATCTTGCGTACTCATTATTCTGCCTCCTTCATTTTCGCCAATACTTCATCACGTAATGCTTCATCAGCCATCGGGAAGCCTAAGCGAGCACGTGCTTCTAAATAACTCTGTGCAACCGCGCGGGCTAAAGTTCTAACCCTTAGAATATAACGTTGACGCTCAGTCACTGAAATGGCTCGTCGAGCATCCAGTAAGTTAAAGGTATGTGAGGCTTTAAGTACCATTTCATAAGTCGGTAATGGAAGTTGTAACTCAATTAGACGATTTGCTTCACTCTCATAGAAATCAAATAAACCAAATAGTTTTTCAATATTGGCATGTTCAAAATTATAAGTAGATTGTTCAACTTCATTTTGATGGAATACATCACCATAAGTCACTTTGCCAAACTGACCATCTGTCCACACTAGATCATAAACAGAGTCAACACCCTGTAGATACATAGCTAAGCGTTCAAGGCCATAAGTAATTTCACCGGTTACAGGGTAACATTCGATACCACCCACCTGTTGAAAATAAGTGAACTGGGTTACTTCCATACCATTTAACCAAACTTCCCAACCTAATCCCCAAGCACCTAATGTGGGAGACTCCCAATTATCTTCCACAAAGCGAATATCATGGATAAGTGGATCAAGACCAATATGCTTTAAAGAACCTAAATAAAGTTCTTGTAAGTTATCTGGATTAGGTTTGAGTACTACCTGAAACTGATAATAATGCTGCAAGCGATTAGGATTTTCACCATAACGTCCATCAGTAGGTCTTCTAGAGGGTTGCACATAGGCTGCATTCCATCTTTCTGGCCCTATTGCGCGTAAGAAGGTTGCTGTATGAAAAGTCCCTGCCCCCATCTCCATATCATAAGGTTGCAATACTACACAGCCTTGCTCCGCCCAGTATTGTTGCAAAGCAAGAATCAAATCCTGAAATGTACGAACAGTCGATACCTTTGTCGTCACTTGAGTTACCTATGAGTAATATCAGTCTAATTACCTGTTTAAACCAAACAGGTAAAATTTATTTTAAATGGAAAGTTGCTCAGTATAGCAGGGAGACCCTATAAGGTTGAAGTCTATTTATGTACACTATTACATTATTTTAATGTAAAAATACAAATTTTAAGCTAATAAACACCCTTTTGAGTAAATACTTTTACACAAATCTTTACGCTAATTTATATCGGTATGCTTTATTATTTAGCTTGTTGCGTTGCCAGTAATTTAGCAATATCTTCTATAGATTTTTTACCATCTTCGCTGACTTTTCGATAACAATGAATTAGCTCAAGTTCCTGTTGAGTTAGTTGAAGGCCTGCCTTGTAATTCCCTGTTTCTTCGGCAGTAGTCACTGCTGATGAACTGCTCACACTATGTATAGGTATAATTCTGTCGCCCGTTAAAATATAATTGGTATCTACTCCCAAGTTAACCAACTTTAATAATACTTCTGATCCTGGTGCAATCTTAGCTGACTCATATCTACTCCATGTTTCTCTTGTAATAGACACTTTATCAGCAATCTCCTGCTGGGTCATGCCTAGCCGTTTCCGTTCTTCTTTTAATCGCATCGACAAAGAATTAGTAGCCATCATACGCTTCTCTTTAATTATTAATTTTATCCCTATATCAGCATATAATAATCATAATTAAATCGAATTTAAATAATAATTCATTACTTATTTATCAACCATTGGCAATGCTAGCCTACAGCTATATATATATTTAAATATCAATGATTTGTGACGAAAACACCACTAAAACCCATATGCTGTTGAAAAAACCTGACCCAAAAGATGATCTATAAATCACTTTTTTATTGACAAAGTGATTTATTATTTACATAATGCATATGTATTCCATAATTAATAGTATTTAATTAGAATTAAAGGAAGAAGCTATGAATACGCCATATCCAATACCTAATACACAACCCTATACGCCAGAACAAGTAAAAAACTTTTTTCGACAATCAGGTATTCCAATCTCAGACTGGGCTAAAGCAAATGGATATTCTGTTAATAAAGTTTATCAGGTACTGAACGGTCAACTAAAAGGCTTAAGAGGCTCTGCCCATGAAATTGCTATCGAACTTGGGTTGAAGGTTAATATAGAAAATAGCTATCAGTTTTAAATTAGCTGATTTATTTTAATCAGCTAAACTAGCTAACTATTAAATTTATAAAATCCAATTTTGAGCCCAATAAATCGTATCATAAAAATTATTAGTATTAACTTATATAGATTAACTAGAAGGCCTATAATGAAAAACCTCTGCAAGATGAGAACGTTTTACTGCTTTCTCTCCTTGCATATCTGCTAAAGTTCTTGCCACTTTCAAACAACGATGTAACGCCCTTAAAGAAAGCCCTAACTTTTCTCCTGCCTGTTCAAACCACTGTTGATCTTCTTTAGATAACTGGCAAACTTGTTGCAGTGTTGCAATATCTAAATAGGCATTAGGGCAACCTTGTCTTTTTTGCTGTATATCTCTTGCCTCCGCCACTTGCTTTGCAGCTTCAGCACTGGTTAGTTGGTTACCATTATTAGCAGATAATGTTAATGACTCTCTACCTACCGTAATATGCAGATCTATTCTATCCAATAATGGTCCTGATAATTTACCACGATAACGTTGTACCTGCTCAGGTGTACAACGACAAGTTTTTGTTGTATCTCCTAAGTAACCGCAAGGACAAGGATTCATAGCCGCTATTAATTGAAATTTAGCAGGAAATAACACTTTTTCCCTTGCCCTTGCTACCATTATTTCGTGGCTTTCTAATGGCTCTCTTAAAACTTCTAATACTCGCCTATCAAACTCTGTGAACTCATCTAAAAATAATACCCCTTGATGTGCTAAAGTTACTTCACCAGGCTGAGGTTTACTGCCACCCCCCACTAAAGCCGCTGCTGAAGAAGTGTGATGGGGTGCCCTAAAAGGTCGTTGTGGCCAATGTGTTAGAGGTTTTATATCAGCAATTGAATAAATAGCTGCCACCTCTAATGCTTCCTGCTCTATGAGCATAGGTAAAATACCCGGTAAACGGCTAGCCAATAAAGTTTTTCCAGTGCCAGGTGGGCCTGTAAAAAGTAAGTTATGCCCACCACTAGCAGCAATTAACAAGGCTCTTTTTGCTGCTATTTGTCCCTGAACATCTGCTAAATCTGGATAAGGCTCAACTTGTCTCAATAGCCCTTTAGATTGATAAGGCTCTAATACAGCCTGACCTGAAAAGTGAGCAGCTACTTCTAGTAAATGATCCACAGCATAAACTATCAAACCTGTCGCTAAGCAAGCCTCTTCGGCATTTTCTTGAGGTACAAATAAAGCTCTCCCTGCATCTCTTGCTGATAATGCAGCAGATAACACGCCTCGAACAGGGCGTATATGACCTGATAATGCTAACTCACCTAAACATTCTATTTCTTTTAATGGTTCTGCTGGAATCTGTCCACTAGAAGCTAAAACACCTAAGGCAATAGCTAAATCGAACCTTCCACCCTCTTTAGGTAAATCAGCAGGGGCTAGGTTTAATGTAATCCGCCTAGCAGGAAATTCAAATTGTGAATTAATAATGGCACTTCTTACTCTATCCTTGGCCTCACGTACCGCTGTTTCTGGTAAACCTACTAACGTTAAGGAAGGCAATCCATTAGATAAGTGACTTTCTACTGTTACACAAGGTGCATTAATACCAACCTGCGCTCGACTATAGGTAATGGCCAGTGTCATTACTAATCCTTATTTTGTTGTTAACAAAACAAGTATACCGCAGAATATAATTAATTAACTGAGATCTATTAAGGAAACAATCTCATACAAAAATTAATCATTTTTATTAGACGTTCTTTTGGAACACCATCCCTACCTTGAATAGCTAAACCATTTAATACATTCACCACATAATCACCTAGTAATTGACTATCACTGACAGCTGGTAATTCATTATTGATAATTGCTTGTTCTATTCTTTTTGTAATAAGTATCGATTGCTTATGTCTCAATTCCTCTAACCATAATCTAATATTATTATTAGCTTCAGTACAATTAATAGCTGATAAAACCACCATACACCCTTTTGGCTTACTATTATCAGTATACAACTCAACTGCATCTAATAATATTTGCTGTACAAACTCCTTAACTGTATTAGTTTCAAGCAATGCTTTACTAACAAAACCGCCCTCATGCTCCATATAAAACTCTACAGCTTTTCTGAATAATCCTTCTTTAGAACCAAAAGCAGCATAAATACGTGCTGAAGCAATACCTAATAAAGTGACTAAATCAGACATAGAAATGCCTTCATAACCATTTTTCCAAAAAGCGTCTCTTGCTTTTACTAACACTTTTTCAATATCAAATTCTCGAGGTCTTCCGGCCATATTAATTCTTTAATGATTAACAAATAATTGACAAATAAGTTTACCCCCTCTATTATTTGTTGATCAACAAACAATAGGGATGCTAATGAAAAAAATATTTATGTTCTACAAAAAACTAATAACTATCATTTGCTTAGTTTTATTAACAAGTATTACTTCGAACATACAAGCAAAACCAATAAAGTCACCAACCCTTACAGAACATTACATTGATATTAATGATATCAAACTGCACTATGTAACTACTGGTGAAGGTAAACCTGTACTTCTTATTCCCGGTTGGATGCAAACTTGGTACACGTGGCGCTTTATAATTCCTGAGTTAGCCAATAATGGTTTTAAAGTAGTGGCAGTTGACCCAAGAGGGATGGGGTATTCTTCAAAGCCTCTAAATGGTTATGATATGACACAAGTTGCCAATGATTTAAACAAGCTCATGCAACAGTTAGATTATCAAAAATATGATATAGTTGGTCATGACATAGGTATGTGGATTGGCTATGCTATGGCCAGTGACTACCCTCAAAATATTTCTAAATTAGCTATAATAGAAGCTAAAATACCAGGCATTCTAATTCCTGAACCTATAGTTTTTATGGATCAAAAAGACAGTGCTTTCTTCTGGCATTTTCTCTTTAACCAACAGCCTGATTTACCTGAATTATTAATCCAAGGAAAAGAACGGGAATATTTATCTTATATATTTTCAACTTGGTCAATTCACCCAGAAAAAATTGCGCTTGATGAATACACTAAAATCTATAAAACACCAGGTAGTATACGTAGCCAAATGGCCTATTATCGTGCCCTTCCCACCACGATTAAACAAAATAAACAACGAGCTAAACATAAATTAACTATGCCAGTATTAATATTAGGAGCAGACCATAGCCTCAATAATCATGGAGAGACAATGATGAAGCCTATTACTGAGAACTTAACATCTGCCATATTAAAAAATTGTGGCCACTTTTCTCCTGAAGAATGTCCTGAAGAAATTTTACCTCTGTTAATACCTTTCTTAAAAAAGAACTGATAGTACTTTACATAATTTTTTTTAGACAAGTAATAAAATACTCCTAGCAATCACTTACTAGGAGTCACTCTTTTTAGAAACTATAACGGTAACCAACGTCCAATTGTTTTTTATCAAAGTGATTGCCTTTAGCATAGTCAAACTCGGCATAAATATTATGTTGCTTATTAAGGTTCATATTGATGCCTATACCATTGTCAAACCAGCTAGAGCGGAAAGAGTGATCTTGTTTGCTACTATCATTAAATTTATAAGTAGCGCCACCACTCATTTCTCTAACTATGCCAGACTTTAAGTAAACATTAACTGGGTTTTCACCTTGTACTTGATAACCAATCACACCACTAACACGCCCCAATATACTGTTGTAATGACTTAGCCCTACTTTTAAGCCATTACTAGCGTGGACCGTATCACCATCCTGATAGCCATAGGTTAATTGAGCTTGTGGTTCAATATAAAAACTTGTATTTCTCTCTCCTAGCCAAAAACGCTTTCCTACTTCAGTTGATAAGTTCACTCCACTGGTTTTACCTGTCCCTTTTATACCCGTACCTGCAGTATCTTTTACATTAAAATGATTTCTCATACTATTGTATTTCAACACTGTATCAACATATAAACCATTATCCAAAAAATAAGTAGCATATAATCCTGCAATATAGTTTTTACCATTACCATCTCCTCCCCTATAATTTGGGTTAGTTCTGGTAAAACCAGCCATTGCACCTACTACTAGATTGCCATTAGCAACATCTAATTGTTTATCAATACCACCTTGAGTGCCCATATAACTCATATCAAAACCATCTAGTGCAGTACCAGAGAAGGAAGATAACTTACCACCAAAGCTTTTCAACCATAATCCACCTGTTTTCACACTCATCGCTTCGTTATTACGTAGATCACCTAATCTTTGTAATAAGGTTTGGTTTTCGATGTAGTTGGTTAAGTAGCCTATATTTAAAAAACTTCCAGCTGCCTGAGCTGTTGTAGTTAACGAACGCTGACCTGTTGAATATAATTCCACATCATTAGCTGCGGTAGGTGAAGCTCTTAAACCATACTCATAAGCCCCTAATTCAACTTTGTTAGCCAAGCTAAAACTCGCTTGATTTAAACCTGTACTAACCACTGTTAATGTTTCAGTACCATCCGTAGCCGCTGAACCATTATTAACCACATTTAGTCGATGATTCCCCGTCGCTGTACCGTTCACTACAATTAAATCGCCTGTTTGTCCTACTATATCGGTATGGATATTAAATAAGCCATTACCCTGCAAACTATCCGTTGTTAATGTTGTAAAGTTGCTATTAGTAAAATTAACTGTTGAGTTATTGAGCGTTAAATTAGTAACATCTGAACTATCTATCATATTCCAAGTGCTACCCGTCATCGCTAAATTAACTTTGGCAGTGGTTGATGTATCTATTGCTGATGTTCCTGTAAGAATAGAACCTGCATCCATATTAAGATCTATCAATGAACCATTGCCTGATGCTGCAATATTACCTTTTATATTAGCTTTACCTGTTAGCTTTATATTTGAGTTTGCATCTTGGGTATAGAAAGCTGATTGGCTATTTGAAGCTGCATCAATATTAGTTTCTCCTGTTAAAGTAACTTTACCGCCCTGCTGTGCAACGACTGCAAGAGTACTACCCTCTGACATTTTAAATGATATATTTTCGCCATTAATAACGCCTCCACTTACTGCACGCACACCTATAGCTAAACCACCACTAGAATTAACAATAATATCTGTATTGGCTAAATTAACTAATCCTGTACTCCCTTGTGCCTGCGCACCAATCTGACTTTGTATGGTTATACTATTACGATTTGCTACATCACCTTTAAAGTTAACAGTTCCCAGATAACCTGCTACTCCAATTCCTTGTTGTGTAGTAACATGACTCCCTGCACCAATATCTATCACTCCACCATTTTGTGCCAATAGCCCCTGCGCTAGTGATCCTGTTGTTTCTACATTAAGCCTGTCGGCTTCAAAATGGGCTCCAGTTCCTACAGCCCATACCCCTCTATTATTACTACCCGTTGTTTTAATGGAGCTATTTGAGCCAAGATTAACATCTCCACCATCTTGTACATTAACACCATATGCATTGTTTGCAATTATTGTTAACTGATTAGCATTGACTGTACCTGAAGCTACTGTACTTGATTTACGGACATATAAAGCACTATTACCATTCCCTGTATTATTTATGATATTGATTGTGGAGTTATTACCTAAATCTAATGATCCACCCTCTACATCTATAGCATTTCTAGTAGTATTAACAATCCCTGTATTAATTGTTATACCATCTGCTTTAACTATACTGCCTTCTTTAACCTCCATGGCGATGCCAGTATTTTGCATATTTATCTGACCTCCCTGTCCTAAATCCACTTTACTTTGGCCTGATACAGATATTCCTGTAGCATTATATTGGTTATCAATATTTACATTTAAATTATCGGCAATAACACTTGTCTGATTATCAACTTGTAAGCCTACAATGCTTGATGTTCCACTTTGACTAGCTTTAATTTCTGTACCAGAACCAAGATTATTAGTATTGCCATTTTCTAAATTAATACCTATACCACCAGGGTTTGCGCTTCCTGCCTTAATATCAATAGTTACTGCTCCATTGATAGTAACCTTATCCCCTTGAGCAGTACTATTTATACCTATCGCCCTCGCAACTGGAGTAGTTTGGCTTGTATCAACTTTTACAATATCACCATCATTTAAAACAACATTACCACTTAAAGCACCATACTCCGTTGCTAATGCTGTAGTTCCATATACTCCCAAAAGAACACTTATAGTTAACACTAAAGTTTTTTGGTTTTGTTTAATCTTTACATATTGCATCACTTATTCCCTATACATCCTACTTCAAAACTACTAATACAACGACCGATAAAGGAGACATATATTCTCCACATCTGTATTAAATGAAAATTAATTAATAAGTAAAAACAAGATAGTTACTACTTAGATTACTTTTTTTTCAAAAATACTACGTAAAACGTAGTGTACCATATTAATAAAAATTACGAATATCATAGCCTATACATTTACGGGGGAGGCTATCATGGCGAATAGTTACAGAGAAATATTTTGCTATCGCTTGAAACAAGCTAGACAGGCCAAAGGACTGTCACAAAAAATACTAGGAATACATGCAGGAATTGACGAGTTTGTCGCAAGTACCAGAGTCAACAGATATGAAAAAGGAGTTCATGAAGCTGATATTGAAACAACACATCGCTTAGCCATCGTATTAGATGTTCCTTTAGCCTTTTTCTATACAAATGATGACTTTTTGGCAGATATAATTATGAAATTTGAAAAACTACCTCAACAAACCAAACTAACTATTCATAATATAGTAAATGATGCTTTAATAAATTAACTTAACTCTTTCTGACAAACACTTTTATTTTGGGAATATAAGTAAACTAAACTGAAAAATTATATATATATATTCAGCTTAGTTTAATAATTATTGTGCAACATAGCCACCATCTACCAAAATAGCAGCACCATTCACAAAAGAAGCTTCATCACTAGCTAAAAATGATACTACATTAGCTACTTCCTCAGGTTTACCCAAACGTCCAATCGGATGAAGTTTTTCTAAAGATTTCTTACCTTTTTCGCCAATATGATCTAATAACGGAGTATTAATATAACCAGGGCATACTGCATTCACTCGAATACCTTTAGCAGCATAATCTATCGCTAAGGTCTGAGTTAATAACTTAACTCCACCTTTGGATGCTGCATAGGCAGTAACACTATGCTTGCCTACCCAACTATGAATAGAACCACAGTTAACAATGACACCTTTTGTATTGTTCTTTAACCAATACTCAATAGCATATTTATCTAATAGATAAACCGCCGTTAAATTAATATCAATAGTTTTTTGCCATTTATCAAAACTTAATTGGTCAATAGAACCATCATTAGCAATACCTGCATTAGCAAATACTATATCTAATCCATCCAATTGTTTTACAGCGAACTCTATTAAGGCTTTATTTTGTTCTTCACTGGTAACGTCTATTTTAAAGAAAGCCACTTTATGTCCTGCTTTCATTAACTCATCTGCTAAGGTTTGGCCTTTATCACTAAGGTCAGCAATAACTACACTCGCACCATTATTACAAAACTTTCTAACAGTTGCCGCACCAATACCACTAGCACCACCTGTTACGATGGCTACTTTATTTGTAAAGATCATAACTTTATACCTCTTGTAATTTAAGTAAGATACTATTTATTATTTTGGAACTTATTTATATATAAAAGTTTAATGTAAAATTTATATCTGATTATAACTATCCAGTATTCTTACTTACTGAACTATACAGAAAAATAATTGTTCTATTTCTACTCTTCTTTAAGTAACTTTCTTTTTTCTATCCAAATAGTAGCCTCTCTATTATTATAAAAACTACTAAATGGGTTATCATAAAATGATGATACTAGTCTAAATATGGCTTTTCTGTTTCCTTGTTCTGCTGCTTTTTTATACCAATATATAGCCTGTTGCTCATCTTCTTTAACCCACTCGCCTATCTCATAGGCTAGGCCCAACTGATACTCAGCATCCATATTACCTTTTACCGCATCAATAACTAGCTGTTCATCATAATAAACTATTCTATAGTTTCGATCCTTAGCTATCTCTGGAGATTTAGTATTAGAATCCTCACCATAAAAGTCATCTATAGATCTTTTCTGGCTACCACTTAACACTATACTTTCAGACATAACTGCTCTAACTCGGTTATATTTGTCATATTCTTTCAGAGCTTTTTCATTACCTAGTGCTATAGCTTTTTTTAGCCATTTCAGCGAAATGATTCTGTCATCTCTAGCTTTTTCATAATAATTAGCCATCCATAACTGCGCCAAATCATTATCATTTATAGCTAGTTTATAAATAAAAGGAGCCAAATAAGCAAAATCAATGTTGAAATACTCTTCTTTTATTAAAGACTCAGCAAGATGGCTTATAACATACTCATTGTTTTTTGTTGTTTGTTCTTTTAACCATATTTGAACGATTTTATCAGTTTTCTGAAAAGTTATAAGTTGTGATACAGCATACAAATTATCTTTCTGAGATTGCTGCCAAAGCCATTTAAATGTTTTTTCCTCATCATCTTGATAAGAGAGCTTAATATCACCTTTCTTAATCTTTATGAGTTCTTGTTTAGCTTCTTCACTTCCCTGCTCAACTGCTTTAGCTAATAAACTTAGTGCTTCTTCAGGATTTCTACTCGTATAAAACTTACCTAACTGATAAATAGCTGGCACATAACCTTGCTCTATCGATTTTTTATACCAAGTTATTGCATCACTACGTTCATCTATTTTTTTATAAGGATGCTGATCTATTGCAATAAATATTTCATTATTTCGTTCTTTATATTCTTGCCATGACTCACCCTGTTTAATATCAGGTAATTGGGGTTCTTTATATTCATCCCATAGTTCCCTAGAAAATATGTGATATCTACTAATCAAAAAGAAATTATGGTATTGGTAAAAATTACCAAGTTCATACTGTGCTAAAACATGTCCCATTTGCGCAGCTGCTTTTAATGCATCAAACTTATTATAATTAAATCCTGCACAATAATTTCTATGAATAACCTCCCAAGGCAATAGTAAATAAAGTTGATAATATGCCTCACCGTTATCAGCTTCACCTTGTTTTTTCAAACTTGCCACATAATTAAGCCATTTTGGATCAACTGGTTGCCTTACTATTGGAGCACAAGCAGCCATAACAAGTGATACTGAAATATTCAATAAACTAACTATTACTATACTTTTAACAATAAAGTTAGCCATTATCTTCCTATTAAACATTTTCTATTCCTTGAATCATCTAACTACTTATCAATCAACTACATTTATTTATAATAATGTTTATAAAAGATATGAATATACTTAATAAGATATAAAAATAATTATTCTGAATTTATATCATTTATTTTTGATCTTAAAATGTACCCATGAAACTTTGGACATATCAAAATATTTAGAGTTTTCACCATATTTTAAAAACATTGGGCTATGATCCCCAACAACAATAATTTCAACGCCCTTCATTTCAGGCATATTAATTAAATCGGCCAGACCATCATTAAATTGGCTATTTAATACCATACTACGACAAGCATCAGTACCAGTTTTAATATTGAATTTTTCACAGGAAAAACGATGATTTTTTATCTCATCACTAGAATATGGCTGATGTGTTGCGTAAGTTAACCAATAATAGAATACTTTTTGATTCTTGTTTTTAAATGCTTGAGCTACTTCAGGTATTAAATCTAAATCAAAAATTGCGGAACCATCCATGCTATTTTTAGGTAAATCCACATCATTACCAAATAATATTTTCTGAAAACCCGTTAAAGGATACCAATGATCTCGGTTATAAAGTATGCCAACATTTGAGTGTAATGATATGGTTTTGTAACCTGACTTGTTTAGTAGATTTGGTAAGCAATTATCAAAACCATTAGTTTTGTTTACTATAGATAGAAAACGAATATTGTCCGTAGTCCCATTGCAAAGCTCACTTAACTCGGCAATACCAGTCATTAATTTTGAATTATTAGCACCTTGCCTAAAATATTCAAACTTATCTGAATGTAATTTTAAAACCTTTAACTGCTCTTCTAAAATAGCTTCATTGCTATATCCCCATGCTTCAGCCAAGATAAATAAAACTTGGTTGTTTATTGATTGGCCATTTTTTAATGCCGTATGCCAAGGCTCTGTCACATTAATGAATTTTGTAGGTTTTAAACCCAATGCATCTTGAGAAACTGATACTCCTTTAATAACATTATTTATAAAAAAAGGAGTTTGACTATTTGAAATTTTTGGCAAGATAGGTACTGTAATACCAAGAATTATTAATAATAAAATATAGCTTTTTAAATTTGTTTTCTTTGAAAATTTAATAAATAAGAAAAGTTGTATACAACCAATGCAAAGTACTAGATAAAGTAAATACCTATAAATAGGAGGTCCTTTAGTTATATCTTGTAAGAGAAAGAAAAAGTTTATAGCAGCCACATCATAAGGCAAACATTGTATTGTTATAACTAACATATCAATAAAATAAATAGCAATAAACAATACACTGGCTAAAATTTTAATAGTTTTTTTAGGAATAACAAAAAGAATGAAAGGTAGTAAATAATCAATATTTATAAAAGCCCTAGTGATAGGTGGCTCAAGAAGATAGATCATTATCCATATTGCAATATTAGGAATAATAATAGAGAGTAAAACTGCCTTAACAATATCTACTATTTTAATGCTATTGAAAAAAAATTTCATTTTTAAAACTTATAATCCATATAGCCACATTTGTATTTAACATACAAATGCGGCCTGTTTAAAACTAAATATTATCGTACCAATCCATGCCTTCTTTAACCACTAAGATATCTTCCATAATTAAATAACGTAGGTCGGAGCCATAGAACATATTTAGGGCATCTGTGGGTGAGCAAACCATTGGCTCGCCTCTACGGTTAAGAGAGGTATTGAGTACTACACCGTTGCCTGTTAGTTTTTCTATTTCTTTCATCATATCGTAGTAGCGTGGGTTAAATTCACGTTTTAGGGCTTGGGCACGGGAAGTGCCGTCTTCATGAACTACTTCAGGCACACGCGTTTTCCACTCTTCATTAACTTCAAAAGTAAAAGTCATAAAAGGTGCAGGATGGTCAATTTTAAACATCTGTGGTGCTACGGTATCAAGCATAGAGGGGCAGAATGGGCGCCATCTTTCACGGAATTTAATTTGCTCATTAATCTTATCAGCCACGCCTGGCACACTGGGACAGCCTAGGATTGAGCGAGCACCTAAAGCACGAGGACCAAACTCCATCCGACCTTGCATCCATGATACTGGATTACCATCAGCTAAAATTTTAGCAATACGCTCGCACACATTATCGATTTTTTTCCAAACAGGTTTATTTGGATGTGCAGCACAAGCAGCAATAACTTCTTCATTGCTGTAGGATGGGCCTAAGTAAACATGTTCCATTTTTTCTACAGGTTTACCCATTTGGGTAGATACATAAGCCGCCGCACCTATGGCAGTACCTGCATCACTGGAAGCAGGTTGGACAAATAGCTCTTTTACTTCGGGGCGTTCGATAATCTTTTGGTTTAGTTTTACATTTAATGCACAACCACCAGCAAAAGCAATTTTACCTGTTTCTTTAATAATATCCCCTAGATAGTAATCCATCATTTCTAGGGATAGTTTTTCAAATAACGCTTGGATACTAGCCGCATAATGCACATAGGGATCATCGGCAATATCGCCTTCGCGCTTAGGGCCAAGCCATTCAATTAATTTCGGTGAGAAATAATAGCCTTTGCCTTTTTCTTTATAACGGCGGAATCCAATCACATTAACGTAATCGGTATTAATGGTTAATTCGCCATTTTCAAATTTCGCTAAACGGGAGAAGTCGTATTTACTGGCGTCACCATAGGGTGCCATACCCATCACTTTAAACTCACCATCTAGCATATCGAAGCCTAGGTATTCGGTAAGTGCACCATAGAGGCCACCTAACGAATCTGGATCATAAAATTCTTTAATCTTATGGATTTTGCCATTTTCACCATAACCGAAAAAGGTAGTGGCATATTCACCTTTACCATCAATCCCTAAAATAGCGGTTTTTTCTTGAAAGCCTGAGCAATGGTAAGCACTGGAAGCATGGGCTAAATGGTGTTCTACAGGTTGAATCTTAGTTTTCTTAAGATCAAACCCTAGTTGTACCAAACACCATTGAATATGCTTGTAGTAACGACGATAACGACGGTTGCCATTTAGAATCGCATCTAAGGCACGATCGGGGGCATACCAGTAGCGTTTGGCATAGTGCCAACGTGCTTTATCAAAGATACTAATAGGTGCAAAAGGAATAGCAACCACATCCACATCTGCAGGGGTAATGCCTGCTTGTTGTAAGCAGAATTTAGCCGATTCATAAGGCATACGACTTTTTGCATGTTTATCACGAACAAAACGTTCTTCTTCTACTGCTGCTACTAACTTACCATCAATATAAAGCGCTGCAGAAGGGTCATGGTTTACCGCCCCAGATAGGCCAAGAACTGTTAATGTCACCGTATTACCTCATCATCTTAATTTATCTCAATAACGTTATTTATTAGCTAGCCGCCACTTCATTTTTTGCAGGCAAACCTTTGGTATTACCATTATCTAAATAACGCATTAATAACGCATATTCTAATGCAACTGCTTCTGGAATGGGCAAATAAACAATATGTCCATCCCCCGGTGCCACTTCAATAGTTTCACCTTTGGTGTTTTCCATTTGTTCTAGGGTAAAGTGTAAATTACCCTGTGGAGTCATCATTTCTACTTTATCACCTACAGCAAAGCGATTCTTTACCAATACCTCTGCTAGATTGCCACGACGCGCGCCAGTAAACTCCCCAACAAATTGTTGGTTTTCTGAAACCGAAGTACCACGTTCATAGTTTTGATACTCATCATGCACATGGCGGCGTAAAAAGCCTTCAGTATAACCACGATGGGCTAACGACTCTAGAGTATCCATGAGTGATTTATCAAATGGACGCCCAGCCTCTGCATCATCAATAGCTTTACGATACACTTGCGCAGTACGGGCACAGTAATAATGGGATTTAGTACGACCTTCAATTTTTAAAGAATGCACACCCATTTTTACTAAACGCTCCACATGCTGTACTGCGCGGAGGTCTTTGGAGTTCATAATATAGGTGCCATGCTCATCTTCAAAAGCTGTCATTTCTTCTTCAGGACGTGTTTTTTCACGTAAGATAAAGACTTCATCCGTAGTTTTACCTTCACCTAAGGTAGGTTCCACAATATTGACTGCATCAATCTTTTTATCGCTAACAATTTCCCCTAATTCGTTTTCTTTACCTTGCTCTACACCATATTGCCAACGGCAAGCATTAGTGCAAGTGCCTTGATTAGGGTCACGGTGGTTCATATAACCAGAAAGCAAACAACGACCTGAATACGCCATACATAGCGCACCATGCACAAATACTTCCACTTCCATAGCAGGTACTTGTTGGCGAATTTCCTCTACTTCCTCCAGTGATAACTCACGGGATAAAATAACACGGGTCAATCCCATTTGATGCCAAAATTTAACTGCCGCCCAGTTTACCGCATTGGCTTGCACTGATAGGTGGATAGCTATTTCAGGGAAACGCTCACGCACCATCATAATTAAACCAGGATCGGACATAATAAGGGCATCAGGTCCCATTGCTACCACTGGTTCTAAATCTTTAATAAAGGTTTTTAATTTGGCATTATGGGGTGCAATATTAACCACCACATAAAATTTCTTTCCCTGAGCATGAGCCTCATCAATACCCACTTTTAAATTTTTGTGGTCAAACTCATTGTTACGCACCCGTAAACTATAACGTGGCTGCCCTGCATAAACTGCATCTGCACCATACGCAAAAGCATAGCGCATGGCTTTAAGTGTACCTGCTGGACAAAGTAACTCAGCTTTAGAAGTATTCATCATTCAATATTTAATTCACGGATTAGAAACGATATATTGTAGCAGGTTATGGAAAAAGGTAGAACTTCTCTATGATAAGTAACAATTTCGAATTATTTATATTTAAAAGAGACTGTTTAAAAAGTCTCTTTTAATAATTTTTAGTTCTTTGGAAAATATAAATCTATTACTTGTGCCTCTGTTAAATTTTCAGTTTTATCTTCAAAGGTATAATAACTAGGCTTTTTATCAATATAGATTTGTGAGACAAACTCGATATCCTGTAAATCATCAAATATACCAACAGACAGACTATAATGGACTTTCTCGCTTTTTAACCGATAATACAGATGACTACCACAACATTTACAAAACGCTCTTTCAGCCCACTCTGAAGAGGAGTAAACAGTAATATTTTCCTCCCCCTCAAATTGAGGTGTTTTCACTGAATCTACACATAATAATGGGCCACCTCCCCAATGTTTACAAAAGCCACAATGGCATGCACCTAGTTGATTAGAAATAATTGTGTGCACTTTTACCGCACCACATAAACAATTACCTGAGACTGCTATCGTATTCGTCATAATATTTTTCCTTTTAAAACAACTAATCAGCATATAAATTATCTAACTCAAACTATTTCAGCATCCTAGATGCTACCTATTGCCAATTTTCAGACACGATTTTCACCCTTAAACTAACTATAACTATTATAAAGAGGTAATTATTATGTTTATGGGTGGTTCTATTTTTGCTGTTATTGGTATTATTATGTGTATTTATGCTTGTGTAAAAGATATTCAAGCTAGCAAAATCATTTGGGCAATTCTTGATATTCTATTTTTCCCTGTAGGGGTAATTCGCTGTATTATCCATTTACTGAGTTAAATTACTAAAAGATATTATTTAGGCCAATTATCTTAATCATACAAAAAAAGTGCTTACTTTATTTACTGTTTTTAAAGTATAGCACTTTTACCTCACAAAACTTTCTTCCATAAAAACTATCATTCCCCAATAAAAACATTTAATAGACAAAAGAAAGCTTGTTATTTACCATAATAAAAACTAAATACAACCAGCAAATTGATTATAAAATGAAAACTATTAATTTATTTAGCCTAATCCTTCTTACCTTTTTTTTAACTGCTTGTAATACCACCTATAAAACGGCTCAAAACTATTATAATTCTGCCGATTATGTAAATGCTGTAAAAACTATCACTGCTGATACCAATAATCCACCCTCAGAAGAAAAAATCGATATTATTAAAAACTCAATACAACATTTACAAGATCGAATTAAACAATACCCTCGTGGTCGCTATAACGATCGAATAGAAGATTATAAAAAACTGTGGGAAATCCGTAATCTTACGGCAAAAACGCCTTATAAAAATGTAACTAACAATATAGACCCTGAACAATTAGCCAAACTTATTGCACAAGAACATCACCTTAAAGGGCTAGATATCATGCCCTCCACGCCTGCAGAATATCAACAGCAGATAAAAATATTTGAAACGGGGATACGCTTAGATTTTGGCAATATTGATTTGAGAGAAGATTTAGCGAAAAGTAAAAAAACTTATGCAACTATGATGGCTGAGTCTAGCTATAACAAAGGCAAAAAAGCTTTATCTGAAAAGGATTATGAAGAAGCCTGCGAACATTTTAAGAAAACTATAAAACATTTTGAGCGCTATGGTCGTTATAAAGATGAAGATAAACTATTTGCTAAATATGACCCTATTTGGCGTAAAGAAAAAGCAACCCAAAATTATAGTAAAGCCTCTCAACTTGTTAAAACAGCAAAAACTTATCAAGACTACAAAGAAATTGCTGGTCTTTATCACGCAGCTAGTGATATTTATAGCCGTTATGGTAGTTATAAAGATAGCAAAGTTCTTGCCAATAAATATAATCAACTGTGGACAACTCAACATGCTAATGAGTTATTTGATAAAGCTAAAAAATTAGCCGATAATGCAACAACCCGATCAGATCACCGTAAAGCAGCAGAGGCTTTTACTGCATTATCAAGAGAATACTCAAATTACAATAACAGCTTAGCACTTGCTCAAAAAGAAGCTAGTTTAGGCTATATATATGTCTATTACAAATCCAATGATAGTGGTAAAAACTATTGGTTAAATAATCTTATTGATAATGAAGTAAACGCCATTCTCCGTTCAAAAGACTTTAAACAAGCTGATAATAATCATGGTGATTTCTTTATAAGCGTTACTTACACTGAACATGCTAATGATCATCAGAAAATACTTTCTGTAGAAGATCATATAGACACAAATTTTAAATACAAAGAGATTAAAGAACTTATTCAAAGAAACTATGTGCTAAAAACTTCTATTCGTGTGGGTGGAAAAATGAATTATAGCTATGACTTTTCTATACCTATACAATCATCAATAACTCGTACTTTTTATCAAGGAAACTATCCAAGTTGGAAACGTGAGAAATATGAAAAATCCAACGCTAACTGGGATAACTCTTTAAAGTCACCTAAAGATTTAGCTAATGATGCTGAAGCTGAGTTAAAAGTAATATTAAAGAAACACTTAGACAATATTAAATGGCAAGCTATTAATACCTTATAAATAAAAAGCGTTACTTAAAAGTAACGCTTTTTTATAAATATTTACTTTCTTATTCAAATACTATTTCATCATCCTTAACCGTTGCATGAATAGTAGATTTTGGCATAAATTTACCTGCTAAGATTTGTTGTGCTAATGGGTTTTCTATCCAACGTTGGATGGCACGTTTTAATGGGCGCGCGCCATACACGGGGTCAAAACCTACGGCAATTAACTTATCCATAGCGGCTTGATCTAATTCTAAATCTAAATCACGCTCTGCTAGACGACTACGTAAGCGGCTTAATTGAATTTCAGCAATACCTGCAATCTGCTCTCTTGCTAGTGGGTCAAAAATCACCACCTCATCAATACGGTTAATAAACTCTGGTCTAAAGTGAGCATTTACCGCATCCATTACCGCTGCATTTTGCGCTTCTTTATCACCTACTAGCTCTTGAATCTGCGAAGAACCAAGGTTAGAAGTCATTACCACAACGGTATTACGGAAGTCTACGGTACGACCTTGGCTGTCAGTTAAACGACCATCTTCTAGTACCTGCAATAAGATATTAAATACATCAGGATGGGCTTTTTCCACTTCATCCATCAATATCACAGAGTAAGGGCGACGACGTACGGCCTCAGTTAAGTAACCACCCTCCTCATAGCCTACATAACCTGGAGGCGCACCTATTAAGCGTGAAACAGAATGTTTTTCCATAAATTCGGACATATCTATCCGTACCATGGCATCTTCTGTATCAAATAAGAATGCTGCTAAGGCTTTACAAAGCTCGGTTTTACCTACCCCTGTTGGTCCTAAAAATAAAAATGAACCACTGGGGCGATTAGGGTCAGACAACCCTGCTCTAGCACGTCTTACCGCATTGGATACAGCTACTACAGCAGTATATTGACCTATCACCCGTCTATGTAAGTCATCTTCCATATGCAGCAATTTTTCACGTTCGCCTTCCATCATCTTAGATACAGGAATACCTGTCCATTTAGAAATGACTTCAGCAATTTCCTCTTCAGTTACCTTATTGCGTAGTAAGCGATTTTCTGGCTGATTTTCAGTATTTTTAACCGCTTCATCCAATTTCTTTTCAAGGTCTGGAATAGTGCCATACTGTAATTCTGCCATTTTATTAAGATCGCCTTTACGACGCGCATTTTCTAGCTCGGTACGAGCTTGTTCGATTTGTTGTTGAATCTGTGCAGTATCTTGTACGCCTGCTTTTTCAGATTTCCACACTTCCTCCAGATCAGCATATTCTTTTTCAAGGTAGCTAATATCACTTTCTAACTTTTCAAGGCGTTGTTTAGCAGGCTCGTCTTGCTCTTTCTTAAGTGCTTCACGCTCAATTTTCAATTGAATTAAACGACGTTCTAAACGATCTAATGCCTCTGGTTTAGAATCGATTTCCATCCGAATACGGCTAGCTGCTTCATCAATTAAGTCAATAGCTTTATCGGGTAGTTGACGATCAGTAATATAACGTTGTGATAATTTAGCTGCCGCAATAATCGCACTATCAGTAATGGATACCCCATGATGTACTTCATAACGCTCTTTTAGACCACGTAAGATAGCAATAGTATCTTCTTCTGTAGGCTCATCCACTAACACTTTCTGGAAACGACGCTCTAAGGCTGCATCTTTCTCAATATATTGGCGATACTCATCTAAGGTAGTAGCTCCCACGCAGTGTAACTCACCACGCGCAAGTGCAGGTTTTAGCATATTACCTGCATCCATCGCACCATCAGCTTTACCTGCGCCCACCATAGTATGAATTTCATCAATAAACAGAATAATTCTGCCTTCTTGTTTAGCAAGCTCATTAAGCACTGCTTTTAAACGTTCTTCAAACTCACCCCGGAATTTAGCGCCAGCAATTAGTGCGCCCATATCTAAGGCTAATAGACGTTTATCTTTTAACCCGTCAGGTACTTCGCCATTAATAATACGTTGTGCTAATCCCTCTACAATAGCCGTTTTACCAACACCTGGCTCACCAATTAACACAGGGTTATTTTTGGTACGACGTTGTAGCACTTGAATGGTACGACGAATTTCATCATCACGACCAATTACAGGGTCTAACTTACCCTCTTCAGCACGTTTGGTCAGATCCACTGTGTATTTGCTAAGCGCTTGGCGTTTATCTTCAGAATCCGCATCGTTAACACTTTGTCCACCACGTAGGTTTTCAATAGCATTTTCTAACGCTTGCTTACTAACACCTTGTCCTAATAATAATTTACCAAGGGTAGTACCATTATCTAGTGCAGCTAATAATACTAACTCACTGGAGATAAATTGATCACCTTTTTGCTGAGCCAAACGATCTGCTTGATTCAATAGGCGAGACATATCATTAGAGATACTAATATCACCTGTTGGATTCTGAATTTTTGGTAAATCAGCAATGGCTTTATCTAAAACACTACTTAACTGGTTTACATTAAAGCCTACTTGGCTTAATAATGGTTTAATTGAACCACCTTGTTGATTCAACAAAGCAGAAAATAAATGCAATGGTTCGATATTAGGATTATCTTGTCCTATCGCTAATGATTGTGCATCTGCTAATGCAGCTTGTAATTTACTGGTAAAGCGGTCTATACGCATAATAATGACGCTCCTTAAACTTAGAGGCTAAGCTGTATCCTTTTATAGCTGTTTTCCTAGTTTTTTAGACGAGTCGGATGGCTGAAGACAGTACAAAACGGCTAAGCCATTCAACAAAGTATAAATAACTGGGGGAATAGCTATAATTAATACAACTTGCAGTATGTAGTATTAGATAAGGGCATTTATAGCAAAGTTCAAGGGTAGATTTATGTTATCCTTTAGGATAATTTATAGTAATTAGTAACAGTTTATTTTGTATTAGGTGCAATGATGAAAGGTAGAGTACGTTGGGTTGGTGAAAGGCAATTTGTAGCTGAATCTGGTAGTGGTCATACAGTAGTGATGGATGGCCCTCCCGAACATGGTGGGCGCAATATTGGCATCCGCCCTATGGAAATGTTATTACTTGGCTTAGGTGGCTGTAGTAACTTTGATGTAATCAATATCTTAGAAAAAGCACGTCAAGCAGTAGAAAGCTGTGAGGTTTTTTTAGAGGCAGAACGTGCTGATGAAGAACCCAAAGTATTTACTAAAATACATTTACACTTTGTAGTTAAAGGCCATAACTTAAAAGAGACACAAGTTAAACGTGCCATTGATTTATCAGCAGAAAAATATTGCTCTGCTTCTATCATGCTTGGACGCGCTGGTGTTGAAGTTACGCATGATTACGAAATAGTAGAACTATCTAACTAAACAATGTCTTATGGATCCTTTAAAGGGATCCATAATCTATTAAACTTTATTCTTTATTAAGCTACAGAGCTTAATTTTAGATTGAGCTTGGTTACTATCATCAATTTTATTATAAATATAACTACTACTTACCATGCCTGCTACTATTTCTTGTTCAAAATACAGTATTTCACCATTAGCTATTTGAAAAATAGTAGGTTGTTTACAAGTTTTATTACCACCTAATGTATATTCCCCTGCTGGTAATTCTAAACGAATAAAATTCTTACCTTTTATCCAACCAACTTGCTGATCAGACACATTAATAGGTAATGCCTTTAGCATACCAATAAACTGATCCCTAAAAATATAAACTACCCCCTTATCAGCCACTGGCGTAAAATTTTTAGCTAAACGATCCTCTTCTATAGGCGCTTTTTGAACATTACGTGCAGCATTAAATATAACCCATGCCACAAACAGCATAGCACCTATAAAAATAATACCACAAGCTATCCAAACGAATTTGTTAGCTTCACCCAAATCCACACTGGAGATAGTAATACCAGCTATTGTACCAACAATGACACAAGCAGCCATTAATATATTACTTTTACTTTTTTGTGAGCCTGACATTTTTCATTCCTTTAGTAAGCTGATTTACTATCTATTACTATATAATGAAATAGCTTAAAATAACCTTAAATAGGGTTAGAATTAATTTTTATTTAAGCATTGTTTAATAAATTATTAAGTATCAATAAGGATAGTATTAACAATAAGCTATGTTTAATTTCACATTAAAAAATCTTTATGACAATAAAGTTGGCAGTTACCTACTCCTAATAGCACTATTTAAGTGGGGAGGAATTGTTTTTACCCTGTTAGGTATCTTCTTAGCTGTTTGGTTTAATAATTATTGGATCGCTATTATTGGCGGTATCTTACTTAGTATAATTGGTATTGTTGTAGCCCTAATAACTCATTTTATTAGTAAAAAACTAAGTGCTATTATTGTTAAAGGTGGTAATTTAGTAGAAGGTACAGAAAATTACTTAAAAGATCAGGCTATCCAGCAAGCAAAAAAGTTTATAGACCAAAGAAAAAATAATGGTAACAAATCCTCATAAACTAATGCTGTCTAATACAAATAATATTATTAACTAATTCATACACAATGCTATTATACATACAACATTGTTAGTTAATTTTAATATGCCTAATACTCATAGCGAACAAAATACAGATCTTTCTTTAAGTAATTTAATTGCTTGTCCAGAATGTGATCTCTTAATGGCTTGTGATCATTTGCAAGATGATGAGCGTATTACTTGTAGCCGCTGTGGGGCTAAATTAAAAATTTATCGACGCAATATGGCAACAAGGGCATTATCTCTTGTTTTAACAGCACTTATTTTATTTATTCCTGCTAGTTTTGTACCTATTCTAAAAATTAATATTTTAGGTCAAAGTCAACAAGCTTCTGTTTGGGACAGTGTATTAGGGCTTTATCATTCTGGTATGGTAGCAATTTCAGTATTAGTATTAATGTGTGGTTTTGCTATTCCTCTCTGTAAACTTCTTTGTCAGCTTTATGTCTTATTAGCGATTTACACTAATAGAGGTAAAGTACTAGCTATTACCTTCTTTAAAACATATCAGCAACTTAAAGAGTGGGGTATGTTAGAAATTTATTTATTAGGTATATTAGTTTCAATTGTTAAATTACATGGTATGGCTGAATTACATATCGGTATAGGACTGGCTTGTTTTATCATGCTGTTGTTTGTCCAAGTATGGCTAGAGATTGTAATGAATCAACCACAAACATGGGTATTATTGGAAGGAATGAATGATAGCAACAAGAGCGATTGATAAGGGTATTATTACCTGCCATAGCTGTCATAACTTAGCGAGTATCGATGAGATCAATACTCCTTGTGAACGTTGTGGTTCAACATTACATGCTAGACGCCCACAGTCAATTATGAAAACGTGGTTATTATTAATCACTGCCACTATTTTATATATTCCTGCTAATTTACTACCGATTATGACGGTTAATTATCTGGGAATGTCTACACCATCAACTATTATGGAAGGTGTAATTACCTTTATTAACATGGGTGATTGGTTTGTAGGTAGTGTAGTATTTACAGCCAGTATATTAGTTCCTTCAATGAAACTATTAGGCCTCACTGTATTATTAATTTATGTACAACGTGGCCGACACCTATCACCTAAAATCTGTACGATAATGTTTCGTTTTATAGAATGGATTGGCCGTTGGTCAATGTTAGATATTTTTGTGATTGCAATTATGGTTGCCTTAGTTAACTTTGGTAATCTTTCTACTATTACTGCTGATTGGGGAGCATTAGCTTTCGGCAGTGTAGTGATTATTACTATGCTTGCTGCCATTTCCTTTGATCCACGCTTAATTTGGGATCATGTTGAAAAAATTGAAAATGATGAGAAAACACTGAATGAGTAAACTAGAAAACGCCAAAAAATCAAAGGAAACTAATCTATCTGCTTTTTGGCTACTACCCATTGTTGCCTTAGCTGTCACATTATGGCTAGGTTGGCAGTCTTATCAAAATCAAGGTATCACTGTTACGGTTGAGTTCGAAAATGGCAGTGGCATACAGGCTAATAAAACCAGTGTTATGTATAAAGGTATTGCCATTGGTAAGGTAAGCGATCTAACCATTGATACGGATACACGTAAAGTAATTGCAACCCTTGAAATTGAAAAAGAAGCAGCTCCCTATTTAGGCAAAAAGTCATTATTTTGGCTAGTCAGCCCAAAAGTTTCTCTAGGTGGAGTTACTGGTTTAGAAACGATTGTTTCAGGTGTTTATATCTCTGTTGAACCCGTTGAAGGTGAACTTGGTCATAAGTTTGTAGCACTAAAAGAAGCTCCATCTCTTTTAGATCATGCACCAGGACTACATCTCACCTTAAAAGCAAACAAATTAGGCTCATTAGATAAAGGCAGCCCCATTTACTATAAGCAACTACAAGTAGGTGAAGTTAAAAACTACCAACTGGATGATGATCAAAAATCAATTAAAGTTAATGTCCTTATTTATAAACCATACGAACACTTAGTGAATCAACAAACTCGCTTTTGGAATGCCAGTGGTATTACAGTAACTGGTGGCTTTGCTGGATTTAAAGTTCATGCAGACTCACTTGTGAGCCTTGTATCAGGTGGTATTTCCTTTGAAACTCAAGAGGATCTAGACAAGAAAGATACCCCTCTAGATATAGATAAGCCTTTTAAACTCTATGAAGATTATGTAGCAGCTCAGTCTGGTATTAAAGTTGAGCTTAAGTTACATGAATTATCAGGCTTAACAGAAGACAAAACTACCATCATGAATCAAGGTGTACAAGTTGGTATTTTGCGTAAAATAAAAATTGATAAAGATTATACAGGTGCTACTGCGGAGCTAAGTTTAGATCCACGTACCGAAGGCTTACTGCATGAAGGTACTGAGTTTTGGGTAGTAAAACCTTCTATTTCTCTAACAGGTATTTCTGGTTTAGAGACCATTGTAAGAGGAAACTATATTGAAGTGCGTTTTTCTAAAAAGGGTGAACCTACTAGAGAATTCACTATCCGTCGTAAAGCACCACCATTAAATACAGATGCACCTGGTTTACACCTTGTTCTAAAAACCCAACAACTAGGCTCCTTAGACATTGGTAGCCCTATTCTTTATAAACAATTGAAAGTAGGCTCCGTGCAAAGCTACCAACTCTCTCGTGATAAACAAAAGGTTATTATTGGCATCCATATAGAACCAGAATATGCACAACTTGTGAATAACTCTACTCGTTTCTGGAATGTAAGTGGTATTTCTTTAAAAGGCGGTATGTCGGGTATTGAAGTAAAAAGTGAATCATTACTTACTTTATTAGCGGGAGGTATAGCCTTTGACACACCTAACCCCAAAGCAACACCTGTCACAACTGTCAAAGCATTCCCCCTTTATGCCAACGAAGAAAAAGCAAAAACAGCAGGCACAATAATAACTCTACAATTGGATACCACAGAAGGTATTTCTGAAGGAACACCTATTCGTGTTAGAGGTTTAGAGATAGGTACAATTGAAAGCATGTCATTAACTAAAGACTTATCAGGCATTACTGCAACAGCCCGTATAACTCAAGGTAATGATCTTATCAGCCGCAGTAATAGTATATTTTGGGTTGTTAAACCTGAACTTGGTTTATTAAAAACGGCAAACTTAGGAACACTTATTACAGGTGCCTATCTTGAGGTGCTCCCAGGCACTACCTCTGCCCGTAAGCAAACTACTTTCCAAGTACGATCAGAGCCACCTACCGTAAAAGCGCAACAAGAAAAAGGCTTGTATTTAGTATTAACCGCATCACGTAGAGGATCATTAAATATTGGTGTACCTGTTACTTATAGAGAAATACCTGTTGGTAAAGTAACTAACTTTAAATTATCTCCCCAAGCTGATCGAGTGTTTATCGATATCTTAATTGAACCTAAATATGCACCACTTGTAAAAGCTAATTCCCAGTTCTGGAATACCAGTGGCATTGGTATTGATGCGGGCTTGTTTAAAGGGGTGAAAGTACGTACTGAATCATTACAAACTATCATGGCAGGCGGCATTGCTTTCGCAACACCTGAAACCAACATGGGTGAGCCTGCAACAGCAGGCAGATTCTTTATGCTATATGATGAACCTAAAGAGCAATGGTTAAAATGGGCACCCAAAATTCAATTAAAACCTTAAGGCCTACGTAAAAAGCCTAATACATTAGGCTTTTCTATAGTCCAAGAACCATTATTTACTTTTTTTAATATAATGGTTTCTCGGCTACTAGCAAAAGGACCTGGGTTTTGCTGAATAATCTCTATTGAGTCCTCAGTGACTCTAGAAATAATGGCTACATGCCCATAACGATTAGTTAAAGTGCCATCAAATACTAAAATATCTTCTACCTGTGGTTTCACACTACCATTACTAAATTGTTTAAGGTTTCTTTGAGAATTTAATGTACCAGACGCAACAGATGAGTTAAAAAAGCTTTTTGCATGCCCATAAGAGTCTGGCATTTTATGTTGAAAACGCTGGTAATAATAACGCTTAATAAACTCTACACATTGATATTTTAAACCTAAATTATAACCATCTGCGGTTAAATTACGTCCTTCAACATGACTGACTCCTCCATTGTAGTAGACTTTAACATCATTAAAACTATCTACAATATCACCAACTTGCCTATTAGGATTGATATTAGCTTTAGTAACAGTAACATAACCAACCACTACTAAAAATATGCTTAATATAGTAAAAATTAATAATTTTTTCTTTTTAAAAAACAGCTTGAACATCCTGTTTTAACTCACCAATTGTTGATCAATTCCTTGTACTAATCGCTCTAATGCCCCTTGATTATGTTGCATAATCTGATTGCCACCTTGCACCATCTGCTCTATCAAAGCATCATTTTCAAATAATCGCTTAAGCTGTAAAAAAAGTTCTTGAGAGTTATTCACTACGGCTAATGCATGAGCATCTTTCAGTTGATTGGTAATTTCCTGAAAATTATATAAATGTGGGCCACAAATAACGGGTTTATGTAAAGCCACTGGTTCTAGTACATTATGACCACCATTATCGACAAGACTTCCACCTACAAAAGCTATATCAGCTAACGCATACAGAAAAAGTAACTCGCCCATAGTATCACCCACTAATACCTGTGTTTGGCTAGTTACCAATGCCTGCTCAGAACGTTTAATGGTATTAAAATGTTTGGCTGTTAATTCAAATACATCATTAAATCGTTCTGGATGACGAGGTACTAAAATAAGCAAACCATCAGGATGTTGTGCTAATAGTTGCCGATGAGCCTCTAAAACTATTTCATCTTCACCCGCATGAGTGCTGGCTGCAATCCATGTGGGACGATCAGTACTTTGCCACTTTTTACGTAACTCATCGGCACTTTTTATTAACTCTGATTCAATATTAATATCAAATTTAATAGAGCCAATCACAGCAACATTTTCTGGTACAGCACCTAGCTCAATAAAACGATCTGCTTCTAGCTGGGTTTGCACAGCAATCCAATTAATAGAAGCAAACATTGGGCGTGTTACTTTATGGAATTTAGCATAGCCTTTTGCTGACCTCTCTGAGAGTCTTGCATTGGCCAAAACCACAGGAGTATTCATTTGATGACAATAATAGATATGATTAGGCCAAAGCTCAGTTTCCATAATAATAGCTACTTTAGGTTGTAACTTTTTAAGAAAACGTTTAGCAATACAGGGAGCATCATAAGGCATATAACAATGCTGTACTCTATCACCAAATAATGACTTTATACGTTCTGAACCAGTAGGTGTCATGCATGTGATAGTAATAGGTAAATCAGGATGCTCATCCAATAATGCATTAATCATCGGAGCAGCAGCAATGCTTTCACCCACTGACACCGCATGAATCCAAATACCATGAGGTTTTAAACTTTTTAATTTAAAGGCAAATCGCTCAGCAATACGTTGTTTATAAGCTGGAGCTTTTCTAGCACGCCAAAATAAACGCCCTGTAATAACAGGTAGCGCCATATAAAATAATACACTATAAAGTAAACGGTTCATTAATCTATCTACAAATAATCACAATTAACAGTCTATCATTAAAAAACGGCTTGAAATATAAGATTAGATTTGCATAATGCATACTTTAATCAATATTTCCATTAAAAATAGTTCTAACCTATCTAGATAATACAATATAATTAACTTAGCTAAGTAAAACACTCTGGCTTTGTAGAGGAGTCTAACCAATAAGTGAATAGCAAACTTAAATTATATGGATTCAATAATCTAACCAAGACCTTAAGCTTTAATATCTATGATATCAGCTATGCTGAAACCCATGAAGACCAACAAGCCTATATTCGTTACATTGATGAAGTATACGATGCTGAGCGTCTAACTCAGATACTAACAGCAGTTGTTGATATCATTGGGGCTAATATCCTTAATATTGCGCGTCAAGATTATGATCCACAGGGGGCTAGTGTAACTATCTTAATCTCAGAGCAGCCAGTCGCAGAGACTGATGTTGATTACGATACTGAATCACCAGGCCCCTTACGCGACACAATACTAGCCCACCTTGATAAAAGCCATATAACCGTTCATACCTACCCAGAAGTTCATCCTGTTGAAGGCATCGCTACCTTTCGTGTAGATATAGATGTATCAACCTGTGGTGTTATCTCTCCGTTAAAAGCACTGAACTATCTTATCCATCAGTTTGATTCTGACATTGTAACGGTTGACTATCGTGTACGTGGATTTACGCGTGATGTTGAAGGCAAAAAATTATTTATTGATCATGAAATCAATTCTATTCAAAATTATCTTTCTAAAGATACACGCACTAATTACCAGATGATGGATGTAAATGTTTATCAAGAGAATTTATTTCATACCAAAATGCTATTGAAAGATTTTGTGTTGGAAAATTACTTATTTGGCGATGCCACTAATAATTTATCTGATCAACAACGAGAAAAAGTAAGCGCCAGCTTACGCCATGAAATGTTAGAAATTTTCTACGGCCGTAATATACCTAAAAATAAAATTTCTAATTAGCAAACCATAAAAAACCCAATTTAATGATTAAATTGGGTTTTTTATTTTATTTAAATACGATAAGTAGTTTTAGTCATTACTTTAGAAAGCAATGTCATACCCATCTTCACAGGCGTTGGAAACTTAAAACCACCTGCCGCTATAGCATTAGTAGAATGCTTTTCTTCATCTACACGCATTTGTTCTAGAATAGCTCGTGATTTTTCATCATCGGTAGGTAACTGTTCTAAATGTTCATCCAGATGCCTACACACTTGGTCTTCAACTGCTGCTACAAATCCCAAACTTAAACGATCACTAATTAAACCAGCTGCAGCGCCCATACCAAATGACAAGCCATAAAATAGCGGATTTAAAATACTCGGTTTTTGGCCTAACTCTCTTACTCGTTCTTCACACCATGCTAAATGATCAATTTCTTCTTCAGCAGCCTTTTCCATGGCTTCTCTAACTTCAGGTAATTTTGCTGTTAATGCTTGGCCTTGATATAAAGCTTGAGCACAGACTTCGCCCGTATGATTAATTCGCATTAAACCAGCCACATGCTTACTTTCTTGCTCTGTTAACTCAGCATCAGCAAAGGTTTTAGCAGGAGAAACACGATAAGGCGACCCTGAAAATGGTAGCAAAGTACGTAAAGCCGAATTCACTTGCATTAGTAACTTATCTGCAGGTGTGTAATGACGTTGATTTGCCATGGAAACCTCGTTGTAAAATCTAATAAAATTAAACTACTAACCTGGTGGCCAATCTAATTGACGCTGCCCTAAAACATGCATATGGATGTGATAAACAGTTTGCCCACCTAATTCATTGCAGTTCATTACTACTCTGAATCCTTCTTCACACCCTAGTTCTTTAGCTAAACGCTGAGCGGTCAATAATATGTGCCCTGCTACTAGTTTATCTTCTTCTTGTAAATCATCAAGTGTCGCAATATGCTTTTTAGGAATAACTAAAAAATGAACTGGGGCTTTTGGATCAATATCATGAAACGCATAAACCTGTTCATCTTCATAAATCAATTTAGAGGGTATCTCACCCTTAATAATTTTACAGAATAAGCAATCATCCATTATTTGATCTCCATCTAATTATTTATTAAGAGTCTAAACTATCTTGTGAGGTATCAGCTTCTTTATTTCTTCTCTGAGCACGTAGTTTAAAGGTAAGTACTACACAGATAAAAAATAATGCGGGTAAAATATAAATTAGGCTCATGTAATAATGAAAGGCCATTTGTTTTGTTTTTAATGATAATTCTAATTTTGGTTCACAAACGCCTCTTTTTAAACTAATTTCTTGCTTAGTTTCTTGAGCAATTGTTTGGTTATAACAAGAAGACCTAATCATATAGAGCGCAAAACATTGTGTGGTAAAACCAACAACCAAAATAACCCATAGTGCAATTGTTAAACGCTTCATAATTATTTAGCTCTCTTGTACAAACAATATAACGATTATAAATATAGTTAATGATAAGAATTATCACTTAAAATAGACAAGATGTCATTCATCTTTTACTGAAACAGTTGGTTATTATAACGTTTCTTAAGAATACCACCAGAAACAAAATTACGCACCTTATAACCCCTAGAGATATAAATTGTTTTCAAACTAATCAATACTTAATGTAACAGAAAAAATACTACCGCTTTCCTCACTAGAAATAACATACACTTGCCAATGTTGGTGGGTACAAATTCGTTTTACTAAGGATAAACCTAGACCTAAACCTTCACCTCGATTACTCCCTCTTACAAAAGCTTGAAAAATAGCTTGTTGTTTGTCCTGAGGCACACCAATTCCTGTATCTTGAACAAAAAAACTATCATCATCAATCACCAACCTTACTTCTCCCTGTTCCGTATAATGCCAAGCATTTCGTAATAAGTTGGATATCACTGTTTTTAATAACGTCTTATTGTAAGTGTTAGTAGTAGAAGATTTAACCTCAAAAATAAATGTTATTCCCTTTTCTTTAAATTTTGCTGACCAAACTTCTGCTAGCTGTTTAGCTAAATTTAGTAATGTTATTTGATCCCCTACAATTGGATTATTTTCGATACGTGCTAACATTAAGAATGTTTGTACCAACTCATTCATATCTTTATTAGCGGCACTAATTCTATTAATCTGTTGAGATTGCACTGAGGAAAGCTCTTTAGCCTCCAATAACAGTAATTCACAGCTTGTTGCTATTACCATTAATGGTGTTCTTAACTCATGGCTCACATCACTGGTAAACAAACGCTCTCTTTCTAATGCAGACTGTAACTCACCAAACGCCCTATCAAATGCAGCTGCTAATTGCCCCACTTCATCATGTGCATACTGGTTATTAAGTGTCACATTAATTACTTTATTTTCTGAACAACTGATTTTATCAACCTGATCTGCCAATTTAATAATAGGTGCAAGAATATGATTAGCTAATAACTTCCCTAAAATCAATGAAACAATTAATGACCCTATAAACCCTAAAAAAACTACTAAAAGGAGCATCTGTTCACGGATTTCAAACTCAGTTTGGTCTTTAACAATCAAATAACTTTGCTGATCAATTGTTTCTTTATACACATAATAGGCAGCACCTTCTCTTAAGATAACCTCTGAAAATCCATCTTTTATGTTCTTAAATTGCTCTGGAATAGGATAACTTACTTGCGAATCCGTTGTGTAAAAGTCTGTATCTTGACTAAGCTTCTGAATCCTTTCTCGTGACATCTGACTATTCAATATTTCTTCAAGGTTATCACTTAAGCCTTGTGATACAAAATGCTCTTCTAGAGTATGAACAATAAGAAAGATACTGATAGATGAGACACCTGCAACAATCAATGTCATTAAGAAGAAAGCAATAACTATACGCTTTTTTAAAGGTTGTTTAAGACGCATCAACAGACTCTGCTAATTTATAACCTAACTTAGGTATAGTATGGAGTAATGGTTTATCAAACGGTTTATCAATAATTTGTCTTAATTGATGAATATGACTCCGAAGTATATCTGTATCAGGTATTTCATCTCCCCATACTTGTTGCTCTAAAATTTCTCGACGAACAACATTAGGGCTTTTTTTCATTAATACTTCTAGTAGTTTAAGCGCTAATGGCGTTAGCTTAAGAGTAACACCTGCTCGCTGTACCACAAAAGTATCTAAGTTATAAATTAAATCATCTACTTGTAATAAATACTGGCCAACGCCTTGACTTCGTCTAATTACTGCTTCTATTCGAGCAACCAACTCTGCTAAAGCAAAAGGTTTTATCAAATAATCATCCGCTCCTGTTTTAAAACCTGCTATTCGGTCATCTATGGAGTCTCGCGCAGTTAACATTATAATTGGCACAGTTTTACGAGGATCTGAACGTAATAGTTTACAAACCTCTAAACCATCCATCCCTGGTAACATAATATCTAATACGATTAGATCATAAAAATTTTCAGTAGCCAGATTAAGGCCTGTTATACCATTTTGTGCACAATCAACGTCATACCCTTTAATTGAAAGGTAATCAACCACATTAATTAGAATATCTTTATTATCTTCAATAACTAATATTTTCATAATAGTCCTATTATAAATTATTAAAATGTGCTTATCATTTTCCTAACAAATCTTTTACATTTTTGGCTAAAAGCATTCTAAATAAAAAATAGGTTAATGCTATAATAATGCATTACATCTAAAAAATTATCTTTATAACTTATGTTTCATATCATTTTATTTCAACCTGAAATTCCGCCCAATACAGGAAATATCATTCGTCTTTGTGCCAATATAGGTTGTCAGTTACATCTAATAAAACCTTTAGGCTTTATTTTAGATGATAAAAGATTACGTCGTGCAGGATTAGACTATCATGAATTTGCACAAGTAAAACAATATGATAGCTTACAAGATTGTTTGCAAATACTAGATTATCCTAGACTTTTTGCTTTTACCACTAAAGCAACCCATATTTATAGCGATGTACAGTATCAATTAGGTGATGCTTTACTTTTTGGACCAGAAACTCGTGGCTTACCCATGGAAATTTTAAATAGCCTAAATGATCAACAAAAAGTAAAACTCCCCATGCAACCCAATAGCCGTAGCTTAAATTTATCTAATACAGTAGCAATTGCAAGCTATCAGGTATGGCAACAGCTTGGTTACAAAATAAAAACTTAGCTTGCACTATCAAGTAACAAATTAGACAATAACAACCTATACTTAATCTAAGCTTAAGTATCTAACCTTAATTAGGTGACTTGAAAAATAATTAATAAATTCTCGAGGATTAATATATGACTAATAAAGCGAGCTTCGTTTGGGATGACCCATTACTGTTGGACCAGCAATTAACAGAAGAAGAGCGTATGGTACGTAATACCGCTCAACAGTTTGCCCAAGATAAATTAGCTCCCCGCGTTTCCAATGCATTCCGTAATGAAACAACCGACCCCAATATTTTCCGTGAAATGGGAGAAACTGGTTTACTTGGTTGTACGATTCCTGAAGCCTATGGTGGCAGCGGTTTAAATTATGTTTGCTACGGCCTTATCGCTCGTGAAGTTGAACGTGTTGACTCTGGCTACCGTTCTATGATGAGTGTGCAATCCTCATTAGTAATGGTACCTATTAATGAATTTGGTACTGAAGCACAAAAACAAAAATATCTTCCTAAATTAGCCACTGGTGAATGGATCGGTTGCTTTGGCCTAACTGAACCTAATCATGGTTCAGACCCAGGTGGAATGGAAACTCGTGCTCGTAAAGTAGATGGTGGTTACCAATTATCAGGTAATAAAATGTGGATCACTAATAGTCCTATTGCTGATGTATTTGTAGTATGGGCGAAAGATGATGAAGGTAAGATCCGTGGTTTTATTCTTGAGAAGGGCTGGAAAGGTCTTTCTGCACCTGCTATTCATGGCAAAGTAGGCTTAAAAGCATCTATTACAGGTGAAATTGTAATGGATAGCGTATTTGTACCTGAAGAAAATGCTTTCCCAGATGTTAGAGGCTTAAAAGGTCCTTTCACTTGCTTAAACTCAGCACGCTTCGGTATTGCATGGGGTGCTCTAGGTGCTGCAGAAGACTGCTGGCATGTAGCTCGCCAATATGTACTAGACCGTAAACAATTTGGTCGTCCTCTAGCTGCTAATCAGCTTATCCAAAAGAAACTAGCAGATATGCAAACTGAAATTACCTTAGGCCTACAAGGCTGTTTACGTTTAGCACGTATGAAGGATGAAGGTACCGCAGCTGTTGAAATCACTTCTATTATGAAGCGTAACTCATGTGGTAAAGCATTAGATATAGCCCGTTTAGCACGTGATATGCTAGGTGGGAATGGCATTAGTGATGAATTCAGTATTGCTCGTCATTTAGTAAATCTAGAAGTAGTTAATACCTATGAAGGAACCCATGATATCCATGCGTTAATTCTTGGTCGTGCCCAAACTGGTCTTCAGGCATTCTACTAATAGATAATAAGCGCAGATTGATTCATGTCGTAATAAATGATTCAATCTGCTATAAACTAATTATAATAATAATTAATTCAAAAACTGAAGGATATTCTTATGGCTTATAAACATCTACTTGTTGCAATTGACCTAACTGAAGAAAGTCCACACGTTATACAACAAGCTACTGAACTAGCAAACCTATACCAAGCTAAAGTTTCATTAATTCATATTTTAGAACCCGTTTCACTCGCCTTTGGTGGTGATGTACCAATGGATTTGTCTACCTTGCAACAAGAGCAAATGCAACACGCTCGGGAAAGATTAGATACTTATATAACTGATTATCCTACCTTAACAAGCGAGCAATGCTTCTTATGCTATGGCCAAGCTCGTCAAGAAATTCATCGGGTAGCCCAAGAAAATGATTGTGATCTTATTGTAGTAGGCAGTCACGGTCGTCATGGACTTGCTTTATTATTAGGTTCAACTACCAAGGATTTATTACAAAACGCTCCTTGTGATATTTTAGCTATTGCCCTGCAACACAAAACCAACAACGAATAATCATAATAGGGCTATCTTAATAATAGCCCTATTATCCTCTCATTTTTTTCTTCCATGGTAACGCTTTTCTAAAGTTTTCCAATGCTTGCTTTAATGTATGTAAAGAATTTTGTCCTGCATACTGTTGAGCAATAAACGCTTCATTAAATGCTTTAATTTGCTCTTGATAGCTAGGTAGCGCTTGCATAGCCCTTAATGCAAAATCATTTGGCCCCTCGCCTAACTCTCGTCTAATACCTTGTACAGCAAGCAACCTCTCAAACTGTTGATAATATCTAAGCACTGGATCTTTTTCACGTTTCCATGGTTTTAATAATAGCAGCATCCATATTACTGTGATTACAACAATACCTATTACTAATAATATTCCTAAATAAGTAAGATTTGTTTTACCAAAGATCTTTTGTAAGATACCACGTTGTTGATCCGTATTATAACCTGAGATAAAAATATCCCATTCATTATTAAAGTTTTCCCAACTCATACGTAACTTAGTAAAAATACTATCTGTACCATATCCAATCAAAGCATTATTACCTGCTTGTGTTTGTTCATCTTCTGACAATGCTTCATTTAATCCCGCTTCGATACGGCTTGGCGCTACTTGAAAAGTAGGGTCAATCGTTACCCAGCCCTTTCCTTGCTCCCAATACTCAACCCACGCATGTGCATCAAACTGCCGAACTTGTACAAAATTACCTGCTGTATTTATTTCACCTCCTTGGTAACCTAGTATGACCCTAGCTGGAATTCCTGCTGCCCTTAAAATAAAAGTAGTAGCACTGGCATAATGTTCACAAAATCCTCTTTTGGTATCAAAAAAGAAAGCATCAACACTATTTTGTCCTAAATCTGGTGTATTCAATGTATAGTGGTAGGGCTCATTATGAAAACGCTTTAATAATGCATCTACAATCTGACTAGTGTTTCCTTGATAAGTTTTTCTTAACTCTTCACCAAATGCTCTAGCACGAGGATCACTATTATTAACGGGCAGCTGTTGATTAATATTAACACGAGGTGTTTGATTAGGTTCCTTTAATGCATTAAGTGTTGAGGTTAACTGATATGAATAAACTGTATCTATTGGTTTATTACGTTCTAAATGGAAATCTGCTGAACGAACCACATGATTAGGTAAAGTTTGGGCAGTATCTAATGCTATAACCCAAGTCTGTGAGCTAGGTTGCATAATAATACTATAACTTGTTTGATCTCTATTATTTGGTACTGCGCGCCAAATTGGTTCTTTACCTATATGGTATTCAACATCCCATGCTTGCGTCCAAGTACGACCATTATAAGTTTCTAAAGTTAAAGCCCGCCAATATAATTTATTTCGTGCCGGAATATTGCCATCTGTAAAAGTAGCACGCAATACTAATTCTGAAGATTTTGCCATATTAGCAATTTCACCAGGTGTCATCTTATTTGAGACCCCTGTAACTTGCTGTTTTTTAGGCATAGGCAATGTCCATAAAGGATCTAGCCTTGGGAAAAAGAAAAATAAAACGAGCATTAATGGCAATGCTTGCAATAATAAAATACTTGCTAACTTCACTGTAGCAAATGAATGCGTAGCCAATTTTATTTGGTTAAGTCCTATTAGTGCAGCTATTAAGGTCACTATGGGCAATAATGAGTAACTTACCCAAGCAAAACTATTATCATAAAGATAAAGTGTAGTTACTACTAAAAAACCTATATAAAGAATAACTAATGCATCTCGTTTAGTCTTTAGTTCTATTAACTTTAATGAAAAAGCAGCAACAAGTAACGCAAGCCCACCTTCTAATCCTAAAACAGTACCACGCGTCAAATAAATACCAACACCAATAACAACAACCAAACCAACTTTGATAATTTTATTGGGGTAATTAAATTTCATTCGGTAAATTTGGATGCGCCATAAAGCACACCCTAACCAAAGACCTAAAGTCCACCAAGGTAAATAAAATAATAAAGGGAAAATAGCTAATGCTTGAGCAATCAATAACCAAGTTAAACCATTACGAGTAACTAATGCAGTATTTCCTGTCATTATGTTACTCCATGCATGGCTAAAGCATATAATGCTGCTAATTTATGTTTATCACCTATAGACGGAGTTAACTCTAATCCAGGCAACCTCACTCCGTAAGGTTGTTGCTCTTGCTCCATTTTCAATACCCAAAAACAAAGTACAGATAAACGATGCTCAACACTGCCATCTACTTGATCAAAATCCAACCAAGGCTCCTTACCCGCTAACGCTGAAAAATCTCTTACAAACAGTCCCTGTCCTTTAGAAAAAGATTTCCAGTTAACCAAGCGCATAGAATCACCAGGTTGATAAGTACGTAATCCTTGAAAATCATCGACACCTTTACCATGAGCATGTAGCCCTTCTTCTTCACTACCTGTATGACCAAGCGTCGAAATCACCCCCTCAATAGGCTTAGGATAAACAACCACTTTAAATAATAGGTCAATCTGCACCCAAGTAACAAATAATCCTAATGGAAATTGAGTTTCTAAATGGACTTTTCCTGGAGAAAAGATACCACGCTTTTTAGCTAATTTAGCCAATAGTAATTCAGCACCTGCTAACTTCTCAATATCTATTAGCTGTAAATTATTGTCCTCTTGCTTTTTTCGGTCATCATTCCAAATAACTGCTATCGCTTGTCTTGTTGCTCCTTTAGTAACTTCAAGGCGCATTCTAAAATTAGCCAAATCACCTGCAAAAACAGGTTCTGCTCCAGCATTGATCAGTTTAATCCCTGATAAGTTCCGGCAAGTATGAATAATGGTAAGGAACATAACGGCACTTAATAAAAAACAAAGCCCATAAGCTAGGTTATTTTGATAATTAATGCCTACCAATAAAATAATAAATAGTAATAGCATAAAGGCTAAACCTGCCTTAGTAGGCAGTACATATACCCGTTTACTATTAAGCGATATCTCTCGACCAACAAGCATTCGCTTATCGACCCATTTTTCAAATTGCTTACTGAAAATAGCCATTAGATAACAGGAACTTTCGTTAACAATTGTTGAACCAACGCCCCACCTTGCTGCCCTATTTGATCATGTAGACGATGCCCCACAACTGCTGGCAAAACTGCTTGCACATCCTCAGGAATTACATAATCACGACCTGCTAAATAGGCCCATGACCTAGCAGCCGCTAATAACCCTAAACTGGCTCGGGGAGACAACCCTTCACCAAAACCATCCTCCACACGAGATAATGTCACTATCCTTAAAATATAATCAATAATAGCTTCACTGGTTTTTATTTGAGGAATGATTGCTTGTGCTTGTTTTAACTCTTGATGTGTTAAAATGGGCTCTATATTTGGCAAGATACTACGCCTTGCTTGACCCATTAATAAGGCTTTTTCTGCAGCTTGTGCAGGATAACCTAAAGATAAACGCATTAGAAAACGGTCTAATTGCGAATCAGGGAGTGCAAAAGTGCCTCCCTGATTAGAAGGATTTTGCGTAGCAATTACAAAAAAAGGATCAGGCAACAGTCTAGTCATTCCCTCAATTGTTACTTGTCCCTCCTCCATGGCTTCTAATAAAGCACTTTGACTCTTAGGTGTAGCTCGATTGATTTCATCTGCTAACACTAACTCAACAAAAATAGGACCAGGATGGAAAATAAACTCACCACTATTTTTATCAAAAACTGAAGTCCCTAAAATATCACCAGGTAATAAATCAGAAGTAAATTGAATACGTTGAAAGGAGAGTCCCATCACTCTAGCCAATGCTTGGCTTAATGTTGTTTTACCCATTCCAGGTAAATCTTCTAATAATAGATGGCCTTTTGCCAGTAAACAGGTAACCGCTAACCGAACTTGTAAGTCTTTTCCTAAGACCACTTTATTAACGATATTAATACAGTTATTTAGTTTGGTGAGCATTTAATAATCCTTTGACAATACAGAGAGATCTAATAAGTTAAAATGTGTTAAAAGAACAGTAAAATAACACCGTATAAGTAGAGATTAATGGGGTAAATGTAGAATCTAACAGTTAATAATACAAGATTCCACAAAATAATTGTAAAACAATTTACCCGAGAAATGATGAAATTAGTAATCTTAATCCAAAAACTAAATTAGTTGCTTATTGTATTTTTATAAACTATTAACAATAAAAAAGCCCAACATAAGTTGGGCTTTTTAACAGGTAAATCCTAATTATTTAAGGATTTTAGATACAACACCTGCACCTACTGTACGACCACCTTCACGAATAGCAAAACGTAAACCGTCTTCCATCGCGATTGGGTTAATTAAAGTAACAACCATTTTCACGTTATCACCTGGCATAACCATTTCAGTACCTTCTGGTAATTCACAAGAACCAGTTACGTCAGTAGTACGGAAGTAGAATTGTGGACGGTAGCCTTTGAAGAAAGGAGTGTGACGACCACCTTCTTCTTTTGACAAAATGTACACTTCACATTCAAACTCAGTGTGAGGAGTGATAGAACCTGGTTTAGCTAATACTTGACCACGCTCAACGTCTTCACGCTTAGTACCACGTAATAATGCACCAATGTTCTCACCTGCACGACCTTCGTCTAGCAATTTACGGAACATTTCAACACCAGTACAAGTAGTTTTAGTAGTTGGACGTAAACCAACGATTTCAATTTCTTCACCAGTCTTAACAATACCACGCTCAACACGACCAGTTACCACAGTACCACGACCAGAGATTGAGAATACGTCTTCGATTGGCATTAAGAATGGTTGATCAATAGCACGTACAGGCTCAGGAATATAGGAATCTAAAGTTTCAACTAATTTTTGTACAGCAGAAACACCGATACCATTATCATCTTTACCTTCTAATGCCATTAATGCAGAACCGATAATGATAGGCGTATCATCACCAGGGAAATCATAACTATTTAATAAGTCACGAACTTCCATTTCTACTAATTCGATCAACTCAGCATCATCAACCATATCTGCTTTGTTTAAGAATACCACAATGTAAGGTACACCTACTTGACGAGACAATAAGATGTGCTCACGAGTTTGTGGCATAGGACCATCAGCAGCTGAACAAACAAGGATAGCACCATCCATTTGTGCAGCACCAGTGATCATGTTTTTAACATAGTCAGCATGGCCTGGGCAGTCAACGTGTGCGTAGTGACGAGCTGGAGAGTCGTACTCTACGTGAGATGTATTAATAGTAATACCACGCGCCTTTTCTTCTGGAGCATTATCGATTTGGTCGAATGCTTTAGCAGAACCACCCCAAGTATCAGAGCACACTTTAGTTAATGCTGCTGTTAGAGTAGTTTTACCATGGTCCACGTGACCGATTGTACCTACGTTTACGTGGGGTTTGTTACGTTCAAATTTTTCCTTAGCCACGAGAATAAACCTCTTATCAAATCAAATGGAAATATTAACCTTGTTTTTTACTAATTGCTTCAGCAATATTTGATGGTGCCTCAGCATATTTCAAGAACTCCATAGAGTAACTTGCACGACCCTGAGACATTGAGCGAACATCAGTAGCATAACCGAACATTTCACCCAATGGAACTTCTGCTCTAATAACGGTACCAGAAACAGAATCTTCCATACCCTGAATCATACCACGACGGCGGTTAAGGTCACCCATTACATCGCCCATGTAGTCTTCAGGAGTTACTACTTCAACTTTCATAATAGGCTCTAACAACACAGCTCCACCTTTGGTAGAAAGTTGTTTAGTTGCCATTGAAGCAGCAAATTTAAATGCCATCTCGGAAGAGTCAACATCATGGTATGAACCATCAAATACTGTTGCTTTTAAACCTAACAGAGGATAACCGGCAACAACACCGTTTTTCATCTGTTCTTCAATACCCTTCTGGATAGCTGGAATATATTCTTTAGGAATAGCACCACCAACGATTTCGTTAATAAATACTAAACCTTCTTGCCCTTCATCAGCAGGAGCAAAACGAATCCAACAATGACCATATTGACCACGACCACCTGATTGGCGAACATATTTACCTTCAACTTCACAGGTATTACGAATCGCTTCACGGTAAGCAACTTGTGGTTTACCAATATTAGCCTCAACACCAAATTCGCGTTTCATACGATCAACGATGATGTCTAAGTGCAACTCACCCATACCAGAAATAATGGTTTGGCCTGATTCTTCATCAGTTTTTACACGGAATGAAGGATCTTCTTGAGCTAATTTACTTAAAGCAAGACCCATTTTTTCTTGGTCAGCTTTAGTTTTTGGCTCAACAGCTACCGAAATCACTGGCTCTGGGAAGTCCATACGCTCAAGGATAATTTGCTTGTCGTTATCGCATAAAGTATCACCTGTAGTAACATCTTTCATACCGATAAGCGCAGCAATATCACCTGCACGTACTTCATCAATTTCTTTACGATCGTTAGCGTGCATTTGCACCATACGACCAACACGCTCTTTTTTACCCTTTACAGAGTTAATTACAGAGTCGCCTGATTTTAATACACCTGAATAAACACGTACGAAAGTTAAAGTTCCTACGAATTTATCAGAAGCAATTTTAAATGCTAATGCTGAGAATGGTTCATTATCATCAGCATGACGCTCATCATGTTTCTCTTCATCATCTGGATCAGTTCCTTTAATAGCAGGAATTTCATCAGGTGCTGGTAAGAATTGAATAACTGCGTCCAATACTAATGGTACACCTTTATTTTTAAAGGAAGAACCACAAACAGCAGGCACAATTTCATTAGCTAATGTACGAATACGTAGACCAGCAACGATATCATCATAAGATAAGTCACCTTCTTCTAAGTATTTATTCATTAACTCTTCATTAGCTTCAGCAGCTGCTTCAACCATACTAGAACGGTATTCTTCAGCTTGTGCTTGTAGCTCTGCAGGAATTTCTTCTTCGCGATAAGTTACACCTTTATCATCTTCATTCCAATAGATTGCTTTCATTTTTAACAAATCTATTTGGCCTTGGAAGTTATCTTCAGCACCAATTGGAAGTTGAATAGGTACAGGTGTATGACCTAAACGATTTTTGATTTGGTCAACAACACGTAAGAAGTTAGCACCTGCACGGTCCATTTTATTAACGTACACAACACGAGGTACGCAATACTTATTTGCTTGACGCCATACAGTTTCAGATTGTGGTTCAACACCAGAAGTACCACAAAATACTACTACGGCACCATCAAGTACACGTAGTGAACGCTCTACTTCAATAGTAAAGTCAACGTGACCAGGAGTATCAATTACGTTAACACGATAATTATCAAACTGCTTATTTGAGCCAGACCAAAATGCTGTTGTTGCAGCAGAAGTAATAGTAATACCGCGCTCTTGCTCTTGTTCCATCCAGTCCATGGTAGCAGCACCATCATGAACTTCACCTAACTTGTGATTTACACCCGTATAGAACAGAATACGCTCTGTAGTGGTAGTTTTACCAGCATCAACGTGAGCACAGATACCAATATTACGATAACGATTAATAGGAGTTGTACGAGCCATAAGGTCCTCGTTGTATAGTTAACAGTTAAAAGCGATAGTGAGAGAATGCTTTGTTGGCTTCAGCCATACGATGCACGTCTTCACGCTTCTTAACTGCTGCTCCTTTGCCTTCAGAAGCATCTAATAATTCACCCGCTAGTCTTAGCGCCATAGATTTTTCACCGCGCTTACGGGAAGCATCTACTAACCAGCGCATTGCTAGCGCATTACGGCGTGATGGGCGTACTTCTACCGGCACCTGATAAGTTGCACCACCTACACGGCGTGACTTTACTTCTACTAAGGGAGCGATAGCCTCAAGTGCTTTTTCGAAGAACTCTAAAGGTTGCTCGGTATTTTTACGCTGTTTAATGGTTTCAAGTGCACCGTAAACGATACGTTCGGCGACTGCTTTTTTACCACTTTCCATCACGTGATTGATAAACTTAGCGAGAATTTGACTTCCATACTTAGGATCATCAAGAATTTCACGCTTCGCTGCGACACGACGTCTTGGCATTGGATAAGCCCTCTAAAACGGTCTTCAGGTTAGTTCGGGATAACCCCGTCCTTACTCTTATCGACTCAATAAAAAATTAAAAATTACTTAGGACGCTTCGCGCCATATTTTGAACGAGCTTGCTTACGGTCTTTAACACCAGTAGTGTCTAAAGAACCACGCACAGTGTGGTAACGCACACCTGGTAAGTCTTTAACACGACCACCACGGATAAGCACAACACTATGCTCTTGCAAGTTATGACCTTCACCACCGATGTAGGAAGTCACTTCGTAACCATTAGTTAAACGCACACGACATACTTTACGCATAGCCGAGTTTGGTTTTTTAGGTGTAGTTGTGTAAACACGTACACAAACTCCACGACGTTGGGGGCAGCGCTGCAAAGCTGGCACGTCACTTTTTTCGACGAGACGCTTGCGAGGCTTGCGCACCAATTGATTAATTGTTGCCATCTATCGCTCCACGAAACATTTTTACAACATAATAAAAATGGCGAGGCAAAACCCCGCCAAATTTAGGGATATAAAGTCTAAAGACAATCAATCCCCACGTCAAGCAAACAATGATATTTTGTCAATATAACTTAATTTTCTGTTAAGTTTAATGCTTCTGTTAATGCTGCTTCCACTTCATCAGCACTCACTTGCGCATTTGGATCAATATCACGTTTTTGTTTGCGTTCATTATGGTAAGTCAAACCAGTACCTGCTGGTATCAAACGACCCACCACAACGTTTTCTTTAAGTCCACGTAAATAATCACGTTTACCTGTTACCGCTGCCTCAGTAAGAACACGGGTAGTTTCTTGGAATGAAGCCGCAGAGATAAAGGACTCTGTAGATAATGATGCTTTAGTAATACCTAATAAAATCCGCTCATATTTTGCTGGGAATTTATTAGCTGCTACTAGCTCTTCATTTTCTTCAAGTACTTTAGTTAATTCCGCCTGATCACCTTTGATTAAGCTTGAATCACCTGTTTCAGAAACTTCTACTTTACGTAACATTTGGCGTAAGATCGTTTCAATATGCTTATCATTAATCTTCACACCTTGTAAACGATAAACTTCTTGAATCTCTTGCACGATATAATGTGCTAAAGCAGAAACGCCTAATAAACGTAAAATATCATGTGGATTGCTAGGGCCATCTGAAATTACTTCACCACGGCTTACTTGCTCACCCTCAAACACGTTAAGGTGACGCCATTTTGGAATTAACTCTTCATATGGCTCTGCACCATCAGTTGGAGTAATCACTAAACGACGTTTACCTTTAGTTTCTTTACCGAAAGAAATCGTACCACTAATTTCTGCAAGAATTGCAGGCTCTTTCGGACGACGTGCTTCAAACAGATCGGCCACTCGAGGTAGACCACCCGTAATATCACGAGTTTTAACAGTTTCTGTTGGGATACGGGCAATAACTTCACCGATACCAATCTTCGCACCATCAGTAATGTTTACTAAGGCGTTAGCAGGTAATAAGTATTGCGCTGGCACATCAGTACCTGGTAATAATAAATCCTTACCTTTTGCATCAATTAATTTAACTGCTGGACGAATATCTTTACCCGCCACTGGACGATCTTTAGGATCCATTACCTGAATATTGGTTAAACCCGTTAATTCATCCGCTTGACGCTTAATGGTAATGCCTTCCTCCATACCTACGAAAGAAACCATACCTTCAACTTCAGAAACAATCGGGTGAGTACTTGGATCCCACTTAGCAATTACTGCACCTGGAGCTACTTTGTCACCATCATTAATAGTGATTACAGCACCATAAGGTAATTTATAACGCTCACGCTCACGGCCAAACTCATCAGCAACGGCTAACTCACCAGAACGAGATACAGCTACTAGGGCACCATCAGCACGTACTACATGTTTTAAGTTGTGTAAACGAACTGTACCACCATTTTTAACTTGAACGCTATCAGCTGCTGCACTTCGGCTTGCTGCACCACCAATATGGAAAGTACGCATGGTTAACTGAGTACCTGGTTCACCAATTGACTGAGCAGCAATAACACCTACTGACTCACCCATATTTACAAGGTGACCACGTGCTAAATCACGACCATAGCATTGAGCACATAAACCATAACGTGACTCACAGGTAATTGGCGAACGTACAAATATTTCGTCAACATTCATTTGTTCAACAAACTCAACCCATTTCTCGTCAAGTAAAGTACCTGCTGGGATGATTACTTCATTCTTGCTACCTGGTTTAATAACATCATTTGCAACGACACGACCTAATACACGTTCAGCCAATGGCTCAACCACTTCACCGCCTTCAATATAGGCAGTCATCAACAAGCCTTGATCTGTACCACAATCACGCTCATTTACTACTAAGTCTTGTGCTACGTCTACTAAACGACGGGTTAAGTAACCAGAGTTAGCTGTTTTTAATGCGGTATCTGCTAGACCTTTACGAGCACCGTGGGTAGAAATAAAGTACTGTAATACGTTTAGGCCTTCACGGAAGTTCGCAATAATTGGTGTTTCAATAATAGAGCCATCTGGTTTCGCCATCAAACCACGCATACCAGCTAACTGACGAATCTGTGCTGCAGAACCCCGCGCACCTGAGTCAGCCATCATATACATAGAATTGAAAGACTCTTGCTCAACTTCTTTACCTTCACGATCAATAACCTTTTCTTTAGAAAGGTTAGCCATCATTGCTTTTGATACTTCATCGTTCGCTTTTGACCAAAGATCGATTACCTTATTGTACTTCTCACCTTGTGTTACCAGACCAGAAGCATATTGGCTTTCAATCTCTTTCACTTCACGAGTAGCACTTTCAATAATACGTCTTTTCTCATCAGGAATAACAAAGTCATTCACGCCAATAGATACACCTGATAAGGTAGAGTATGCAAAACCTGTATACATTAATTGGTCAGCAAAAATTACGGTGTCTTTTAAACCCACTGTACGATAAGCTTGGTTAATTAGCTTAGAAATTGCTTTCTTCTTCATAGGTTGATTAACCACATCAAAAGATAAGCCATCTGGTACAATTTGGAATAATAGTGCACGACCAATAGTAGTATCTACAATACGAGTATTTTTAGTAATTTCACCTGTATCACGATCTTTAACTACTTCATTAATACGCACTTTTACTTTCGCATGTAAAGCTGCTTCGCCTGAACGGTAAGCACGATCCACTTCTTGCAAATCAGCAAAGGCACGACCTTCACCTTTAGCGTTTACTGCTTCACGGGTCATATAATAAAGACCTAGTACCACGTCTTGTGAAGGTACGATAATAGGTTCACCGTTAGCAGGTGATAATACGTTATTAGTAGACATCATTAACGCACGAGCTTCTAATTGAGCTTCAATGGTTAATGGTACGTGTACTGCCATTTGGTCACCGTCGAAGTCAGCGTTATAAGCCGCACATACTAACGGGTGTAACTGAATAGCTTTACCTTCAATTAATACAGGTTCAAACGCTTGAATACCTAAACGGTGCAGGGTTGGTGCACGGTTTAATAATACTGGATGTTCGCGAATCACATCAGCTAGAACGTCCCATACTTCAGGTAATTCACGCTCCACCATTTTCTTAGCGGCTTTAATAGTAGTTGCAATACCACGTGCTTCTAATTTACCAAAAATAAATGGTTTGAATAACTCAAGCGCCATTTTCTTAGGTAAACCACATTGGTGTAAACGTAAAGTAGGACCTACGGTAATTACTGAACGACCAGAGTAGTCCACACGTTTACCTAATAAGTTCTGACGGAAACGACCTTGTTTACCTTTGATCATATCAGCCAAAGATTTTAAAGGACGTTTGTTAGAACCAGTAATAGCACGACCGCGACGACCATTATCTAATAGCGCATCCACAGACTCTTGTAACATACGTTTTTCGTTACGTACAATAATATCTGGTGCTGCTAAATCCAATAAACGTTTTAGACGATTATTACGGTTAATAACACGACGGTATAAGTCATTTAGATCAGATGTTGCAAAACGACCGCCATCTAATGGTACTAATGGTCTTAAATCAGGTGGAAGTACTGGTAATACAGTTAAAATCATCCACTCAGGTTTATTACCTGAGTTTTTGAAAGCTTCCATTAGTTTTAAGCGCTTAGATAGCTTTTTGATCTTAGTTTCTGAATTCGTTTGTGGAATTTCTTCACGTAAACGATTAATTTCAAACTCTAAATCAATTTGCATTAATAATTCACGAATTGCTTCAGCACCCATCCGTGCATCAAACTCATCAGCAAACTCTTCTAAGGCTTCAAAGTATTGTTCATCATTTAATAATTGACCTTTCTCTAAGGTAGTCATACCTGGATCAATTACTACATAGCTTTCGAAATAGAGCACACGCTCAATATCACGAAGCGTCATATCTAATAATAAGCCAATACGTGATGGTAATGATTTTAAGAACCAAATATGTGCTGTAGGTGAAGCTAACTCAATATGCCCCATACGCTCACGACGTACTTTCGTTAAGGCAACTTCAACACCACATTTTTCACAGATCACACCACGGTGCTTTAAACGTTTATATTTTCCACATAAACATTCATAGTCTTTTACTGGACCAAAGATTTTGGCACAGAATAAACCATCACGCTCAGGTTTAAAGGTACGATAGTTAATGGTTTCTGGCTTTTTAACTTCACCAAAAGACCATGAACGAATCATTTCAGGCGAAGCCAAACCAATGCGGATCGCATCGAATTCACCGGATTGACCTTGATTTTTCAATAAATTAAGCAAATCTTTCAAAGCTTTTCCTCCTAACGGAGCAGGAACAGCACATTATTGTCTGTTCCACTGCTAAACACGTGTTATTCAGTTTCCAGTTCGATATCGATACCAAGTGAACGGATTTCTTTAATCAATACGTTAAAGGATTCTGGCATACCAGCTTCCATTGTATGATTACCATCCACGATGTTTTTATACATCTTAGTACGGCCGTTCACATCATCCGACTTCACAGTCAACATTTCTTGTAAGGTGTAAGCTGCACCATATGCTTCTAGCGCCCACACTTCCATCTCACCGAACCGCTGACCACCAAATTGTGCTTTACCACCTAAAGGTTGTTGCGTTACAAGGCTATAAGAACCTGTAGAACGAGCATGCATCTTATCATCCACTAAGTGGTTAAGTTTCAACATGTACATATAACCTACAGTTACTGGACGCTCGAAAGCATCACCTGTACGGCCATTATATAAACGCATTTGACCAGACTCAGGCATATCTGCTAGTTTTAGCATTGCCTTGATTTCTGTTTCCTTAGCACCATCGAATACAGCGGTAGCCATAGGAACACCTTTACGTAGGTTATTAGCTAGATTAATAACTTCTTGATCTGTTAATTCATCAATATTTTCTTGACGACCACCAATCTCATTATAAATCTCATTTAAGAACTCACGCATTTCAGCTACTTTACGCTGTTCTTCTAACATACGATTGATCTTAACGCCTAAACCTTTTGCAGCCAAACCTAAATGGGTTTCTAGAATTTGTCCCACGTTCATACGTGATGGTACGCCCAATGGATTTAATACAATATCTACTGGCTCGCCGTTTTCATCATATGGCATATCTTCCACAGGCATGATCACTGATACCACACCTTTGTTACCATGACGACCAGCCATCTTATCACCCGGCTGAATACGACGTTTAACCGCTAAGTAAACTTTAACAATTTTTAGAACACCAGGTGCTAAATCATCACCTTGTTGCAGCTTACGTTTCTTATCTTCGAACTTCTCATCCAATAACTTACGACGATCAGCAAGATAAGCTTGTGCTTTTTCCAACTGATCATTAAGTGCATCATCAGTCATACGAATCTTGAACCATTGACCATGTTCAATATCATCAAGAATCTCTTGGGTTAATGCTGTACCTTTCTTAAGGCCTGCACCACCATCCGCTTTATTACCTACTAAGGCTGCACTTAAACGCTCGAAGGTAGCCGTTTCAACGATACGGAACTCTTCGTTTAAGTCTTTACGAATCGCATCTAACTGAGATTTCTCAATAGCTAAAGCACGCGCATCACGCTCTACACCTTCACGTGTAAACACTTGAACATCAATTACTGTACCTTTCGTTGCAGTAGGCACACGTAGTGAAGTATCTTTTACATCACTGGCTTTTTCACCAAAGATAGCACGTAATAGCTTTTCTTCTGGTGTTAATTGTGTTTCACCTTTAGGGGTTACTTTACCCACTAAAATATCACCCGGTTGAACTTCAGCACCTACGTAAACAATACCTGACTCATCTAACTTATTAAGAGCCATCTCACCTACGTTAGGAATATCTGAGGTAATTTCTTCTGGGCCAAGTTTAGTATCACGGGATACACAAGTTAATTCTTGAATATGGATAGTAGTAAAACGATCTTCTTGCACTACACGCTCAGATAATAAAATCGAGTCTTCGAAGTTATAACCATTCCAAGGCATAAACGCAACCCGCATATTTTGACCAAGTGCCAATTCACCCATATCGGTAGAAGGACCATCTGCTAAAATATCGCCACGGGCAACCACATCGCCTTTTTGTACTAAAGGTGTTTGGTTAATACAAGTGTTTTGGTTAGAACGGGTATATTTAGTTAGGTTGTAAATATCAACCCCAGCTTCACCTGTTTCAACCTCATCATCGGCAACACGTACCACGATACTACTAGCGTCCACTGAATCGATCACACCGCCACGGGTTGCAACCACGCACACACCAGAGTCACGAGCCACATAACGCTCCATACCCGTACCTACTAACGGTTTATCCGCTAATAAGGTAGGCACTGCTTGACGTTGCATGTTTGAACCCATCAAAGCACGGTTCGCATCGTCATGCTCCAAGAATGGAATTAATGAAGCAGCTACTGACACAACTTGTTTAGGAGATACATCCATTAAGGTCACATCTTCTGGTGCCTTAACAGTGAATTCGTTCATATGACGAACGGCTACTAACTCTTCAACCAATTTACCTTTTTCTAACTTAGCACTGGCCTGTGCAATTACATGATCAGCTTCTTCAATAGCTGATAAGTAAACTATCTCATCAGTTACTTTTGTATTTTTAACGACACGATATGGGCTTTCTAAGAAACCATATTCATTAGTACGCGCATAAGCAGCTAATGAGTTAATCAAACCAATATTTGGACCTTCAGGCGTTTCAATTGGACATACACGACCATAATGAGTTGGATGTACGTCACGCACCTCAAAACCAGCACGCTCGCGAGTTAAACCACCTGGGCCTAATGCTGAAACACGACGTTTATGAGTGATCTCAGATAATGGATTATTTTGATCCATAAACTGTGATAACTGACTAGCACCAAAGAATTCTTTGATAGCAGCAGCTACTGGTTTAGCATTAATTAAATCTTGTGGCATTAAACCTTCGCTTTCCGCCATTGATAAACGTTCTTTAACCGCACGCTCAACACGCACTAAACCAACACGGAATTGGTTTTCAGCCATTTCACCAACGCAACGTACACGGCGGTTACCTAAGTGGTCAATATCATCCACTGTACCTTTACCATTACGAATAGCCACTAAAGTTTTTAGAACATCAATAATATCTTCTTTACTTAATACGCCAGAACCTTCAATTTCTTCACGACCAATACGGCGATTAAACTTCATACGACCTACCGTTGATAAATCGTAACGTTCTGCTGAGAAGAATAAATTACCAAATAAATTCTCAGCCGCATCCTTGGTTGGAGGCTCGCCAGGACGCATCATACGGTAAATTTCAACTAAGGCTTCTAATTGATTGCTAGTGCTATCATTTTTCAAGGTATCAGAAATAAATGGACCACAATCAATATCATTGGTATAAATCGTTTCGATACGTTTTACACCAGCCTTTACTAATTTTGCTAATAATTCAGTAGTAATCTCTGTATTACATCCAGCAATGATTTCACCAGTTGCTGGATCAGCCACATCATGCGCTAAAGTACGGCCTAAAATATAGTCTAGCCCTACTTCAAGCTCTGTAATACCTGCCTTTTCTAATAAATTAATATGACGAGCAGTAATCCGACGACCTTGTTCAACAATTACTTTGCCTTTCTCATCACGAATATCAAAAGCAGCAATTTCACCACGTAAACGGGATGCCACTAATTCTAAAGTTAAATGATCATCTTTAACATTAAAGATATTAGTATCATAGAATTCGTTCAGAATTTCTTCTGTAGTATAGTTTAAAGCACGTAATAATACAGAAACAGGTAGTTTACGACGGCGATCAATACGTACGAACACTTGATCTTTAGGGTCAAATTCAAAATCTAACCATGAGCCACGGTAAGGAATAATACGCGCTGAATATAACAGCTTACCTGAACTATGTGTTTTGCCACGATCATGGTCAAAGAACACACCTGGACTACGATGTAATTGAGATACAATTACCCGCTCAGTACCATTAATAATAAAAGTACCATTATCAGTCATTAAAGGTACTTCGCCCATATAGACTTCTTGTTCTTTAATATCTTTAATCGCTTTATTAGATGACTCACGATCAAAAATAATTAAACGAACCTTAACGCGTAAAGGTACTGCATAGGTAATGCCACGTAAAATACATTCTTTAACATCAAATGCCGGCTCGCTAAAGCGGTAGCCCACATATTCTAGGGCAGCACTGCCTGAATTGCTAAGAATTGGAAAGACGGATTTAAAAGCTGCATGTAACCCTTTATCACGGAGTTGCTCTTTACTAACGCCTTTCTGTAAAAATTCTTTATAAGAATCTAACTGAATCGCTAGTAAATAGGGTACATCCATAACATCCGGCAACTTACTAAAATCTTTGCGGATACGTTTTTTTTCAGTATAAGAGTAAGCCATCGTGCGCCCCAGTGGTAATCTGGTTAAACTCATTCAATATAAATGAGCCTGAAAAAATCTTTAATTTCAAGGAGTTAACTCCTCAATTATAGCCCTAAGCTATAACGGAAAAAGGCCGGTGGCAAAAGCCACCAGCCATCAGCTCTATTTTAATGTTGGAGCTGCCAACATTAAGCTAAACTTACTTAAGTTCAACCTTAGCACCAGCTTCTTCAAGTGCTTTCTTAGCTGCTTCAGCTTCGTCTTTAGTAGCGCCTTCTTTAACAACACCTGGAGCACCATCAACAACTGCTTTAGCTTCTTTAAGACCTAAACCAGTGATTTCACGTACTGCTTTAATTACGTTAACTTTCTTATCACCAGCTTCAGCTAAGAAGATAGTGAATTCAGTTTTCTCTTCAGCAGCTTCAGCACCAGCACCAGCAGGACCAGCAACTACAGCAGCAGCAGCAGAAACACCAAATTTTTCTTCCATTGCTTTAATTAATTCAACAACTTGCATTACTGACATTTCAGAAACTGCATTGATGATATCTTCGTTAGTAAGAGCCATAACTCTAAATTCCTATATAATTGAAATGGTTAAAAAACCATTAAATAACTTGTTAAACCAATAAACTTTCGCAGAAAAATTAAGCTGCAGAAGCTTCTTTTTGTGCTTGGATAGCGGCCAATGTACGAACAAACTTGCTAGTTGCACCTTGAATAACACTCATCAATTGTGAAATAGCTTCGTCGTATGTTGGTAAGCTTGCTAAAGCATCAGCTGCAATCAAATTGCCTTCAAAAGCGGCAGCTTTGATTTCGAACTTCTCTTGACCTTTTGCAAAATCTTTGAAAATACGGGCAGCAGCGCCTGGATGTTCATTAGAGAAAGCAATTAAGGTAGGGCCTTTAAATGTATCAGTAAGTACTTCAAATGGAGTACCTTCTACTACACGGCGAAGTAGTGTATTACGCACAACGCGCATATATACACCAGATTCACGAGCCTGTTTACGAAGTCCAGTCATAGCACTTACAGTCACGCCACGTGCATCAACAACAACGGCGGATAAAGCGCTTTTAGCAGCCTCGCTGACTTCAGCAACAATCGCTTTTTTGTCTTCGAGTTTAATTGCCACGGGTTTACTCCTGGATGTTCCATTAAACTTAATAGTTATCTATTAAGCGGTTTTGGTGTCTGATTCATTGGAATCGGGAGCACCATCTGCGTAGGCCTATAAGATTAAGGTTAACCACCTACGGTCTTGGATAGCCCCCGCCAGGCAGGGACCCCAATCTAGTTAGCATCATTTATCAATGATGCAATAATTCTTAAATATTTAAAGATGCCTGATCGATTTGTAACCCTGGACCCATTGTTGAGCTAAGAGTAACACGCTTCAAGTAAACACCTTTTGAAGTAGAAGGTTTTAAACGTTTAATTTCAGTTAGTAACGCTTCTAAGTTTTCTTTTAATTTAACTGGTTCAAAGTCAACTTTACCAATAGAGGCATGGATAATACCTTCTTTATTAGTACGGAAACGAACTTGACCAGCTTTAGCACTTTTAACAGCAGTAGCAACATCTGGAGTTACAGTACCCACTTTAGGGTTAGGCATTAAACCACGAGGACCTAATACTTGACCTAATTGACCAACCACACGCATTGCATCAGGAGAAGCGATTACTACGTCATAGTTTAAATCACCCGCTTTCATTTCAGCAGCTAATTCATCCATACCCACCTTATCTGCACCAGCAGCTAAGGCAGCTTCAGCAGCAGCACCTTGAGTGAATACAGCAACACGTACAGTTTTACCTGTACCATTAGGCATATCAGCAGCACCACGTACTACTTGATCTGACTTACGAGGGTCAACGCCTAAATTAACAGCAATATCAACTGATTCTTTAAATTTGACAGTTGATAATTCAGCTAATAATTTAGCTGCATCTTCAATTGCGTAAACTTTATTTGCTTCAACTTTTTCAGCGATAGCTTTTTGACGCTTAGTTAACTTAGCCATTATACACCCTCCACATTTAAGCCCATGCTACGAGCAGAACCAGCGATGGTGCGCAAAGCAGCGTCTAAATCAGCAGCTGTTAAATCAGCTTGTTTAGCTTTAACAATTTCTTCTAGTTGAGCACGAGTTACAGTACCCACTTTTTGTGTATTAGGCTTAGCAGAACCACTTTTAATACCAGCCGCTTTTCTTAATAATACAGCAGCAGGAGTACTCTTAGTTTCAAAAGTGAAACTACGGTCTGCGTATACAGTAATGATAACTGGTGTAGGAAGACCTGGTTCCATGCCTTGTGTTTTAGCATTGAACGCTTTACAGAATTCCATGATGTTTACACCATGTTGACCTAATGCAGGACCAACTGGTGGGCTAGGGTTAGCCTGACCGGCTTTTACTTGCAATTTAATATATGCCGTTATTTTCTTAGCCATTATATGCTCCAATGATGGGTATTAACGCTCCAAGAGCTCCCCGTTACAAACAACTCTATCCCCATAAAGGGGACAGAGATTTTTAAATATCAAACTTTTTCGACTTGACCAAACTCAAGTTCAACTGGCGTTAAACGCCCAAAAATAGAAACAGCCACTTGCACACGGCTTTTTTCGTAGTTTACTTCTTCTACAGTACCATTGAAATCAGCAAATGGTCCATCAGTCACACGAACTGTTTCACCTGGTTCAAACAATGTTCTTGGTTTAGGCTTATCACCTGTATTAGCTACACGCTGCAAAATAGCTTCTGCCTCTCTTTCAGTGATAGGTGCTGGTTTATCAGCTGTACCACCAATAAAGCCCATCACGCGAGGTGTATCTTTCACTAAGTGCCATGTACTATCATTCATTTCCATTTGCACTAGAACATAACCTGGAAAGAATTTGCGCTCACTTTTGCGTTTTTGACCACTACGCATTTCCACTACTTCTTCAGTAGGTACTAAGATTTCACCAAATTCTTCTTCTTTACCAGCTAATTTAACACGCTCTTGTAATGAACGCATTACATGCTTTTCATAGCCAGAATAGGCGTGTACCACATACCAACGTTTAGCCATGAATCATTACCCTACAATTAAAGAAACTAACCAACCAAATAGAGTATCTAAACCCCACAATATTAAAGCAGTAATAATCACTACCACGACTACAATTAATGTAGTTTGCTTAGTTTCTTGACGGGTAGGCCAAACCACTTTACGAATTTCTGCACGAGCTGATTTTAGCAAGCCAAAAAATATCTGACCTTTTTGAGTTTTCAACCCAATAAAGATAGCTAACGCTGCTAAAACTAATAAACCGACAACTCGATAAAATATAGATATATCAATAGATGCAAGATACCAATTCCCCGCAACACCAGCCACTACGAGAATAGTAACAATGATCCATTTCAGGGGATCAAGACGATAGCTTTGGGTTTCAACCTTGGTACTCATCTAAAAAGATCCTTAAGTAAGAATAAATTACCAGTTCCTATATCATTTAGGAAACTGGCAGGCCAGGAGGGAATCGAACCCCCAACCTACGGTTTTGGAGACCGTCGCTCTGCCAATTGAGCTACTGGCCTAATAAAAGGCCGGACATTATACTTACTTTAACCAACAAAAAGCAACCCCTTCCAAAATATTTTTCTCTTATTAAATATTTGTTGAAACAGAAAAGGTTTTATCCTTACACAATGGAGCTCATGAGCGGATTTGAACCGCTGACCTCACCCTTACCAAGGGTGTGCTCTACCAACTGAGCTACATGAGCAAGATTATAAAAGATGGAGCGGGCAGCGGGAATCGAACCCGCATCATCAGCTTGGAAGGCTGAGGTTCTACCACTAAACTATGCCCGCTTACTTGTCAAAAGTAATCTGGTGGAGGGGGAAGGATTCGAACCTTCGAAGTTGAAAACGTCAGATTTACAGTCTGATCCCTTTGGCCGCTCGGGAACCCCTCCAAAGTGAGGCGGCATTTTGCTTGTAAATGCCGTCGCTGTCAAGTATTTTTTAAAAAAAATTATTGTTTTTTTACTTATTCCCTTAACTTAGTAATCAAATTTAATTAAGCTAAACCATATCCCATTAAGCGCTTATAGCGCTGCTCTAATAACTCATCTGTGGTTAACTTCTGCAAATCTGCCAATTGTTTGGCTAATACAGTTCGAATATTAGTAGCGGTTATATCATAATCTCTGTGCGCACCACCTAATGGCTCTGCAATTACTTGATCAACAATATTTAAGCCTTTTAAGCGCTCAGCAGTTACACCCATAGCTTCAGCCGCATCAGGTGCTTTTTCAGCTGTTTTCCAAAGAATAGAGGCACAACCCTCTGGTGAAATCACTGAATAAATAGAGTATTGCAACATATTTAAACGATCACCCACACCAATGGCTAAAGCACCACCAGAACCACCCTCACCAATTACCGTAGCAATAATAGGTGTTTTTAAACGTGACATAACTCGTAAGTTCCAAGCAATCGCTTCACTTTGACCACGTTCTTCTGCACCAATGCCTGGATAAGCACCTGGTGTATCAATAAAGGTTAGAATAGGCATTTTAAAACGCTCAGCCAGCTCCATTAAACGACATGCTTTACGATAACCTTCTGGACGAGGCATACCAAAGTTACGGCGTACCTTCTCTTTAACGTCACGTCCTTTTTGATGCCCTATTATCACAATAGGCTTATCATCAAAACGAGCCACACCACCTACAATTGCTTCATCATCTGCATAATGGCGATCACCATGCAACTCTTCAAACTCAGTAAATAAATGATTTATATAGTCTAATGTATAGGGACGTTTAGGATGACGAGATAACTGAGTAATCTGCCAACTGGTCAAATTATTAAATAAGCTAACTGTTTTTTCTTGCTTTTCTTTTTCTAGATTGGCGATAGCTTCTGATATATTTTGAGAGTTGCCATCTTGTGCCAAACGTAATTCATCTATTTTAGCAATCAAATCGGCAATAGGCTGTTCAAAGTCAAGAAAATTTGGGTTCATAACCATCCCGCTTAGTTAAAATAATACCATAATTAATTAGCCATTATAACTTTTCATCTCTTAAACAGCTAATTAACAATTAAATTTATATTATGATAGATTATATACATAAATCATAAGTTCGTCATGGAATAACCATTTAACAAGGAAATTTATGAACTATTTACTTCGCCCACTATTTATTATTATTTTTAGTTCCCTTTTCTGCCATATAACAGTTTATGCTGAAACAGTATATCCATCACCAAACAATGATTATGTTAATGATTTTGCCAATATAGTCCATCCCACAGATAAAAGTAATTTATTAAGACAACTAGAAACTGTCGAAGAACAAACAGGCATAGAAATTGTAGTCGTTACTATTAATGCAATGGCTGACTATGGCTATACAGGCACAACTATTGAACCATTTGCCACTGACTTTTTTAATACTTGGGGTGTAGGCCATAAAGAGACTAATGATGGCATAATGATTTTAGTCTCTAAACAAGATAGAAAGGTAAGAATTGAGCTAGGCTTAGGCTATTCCTCTAAATACAATGGATTAATGAAAGATGTTATTGATGAAAAAATGCTACCTTTTTTTAAAACAGGTGACTATAGCAGAGGTATTTATGAAGGAACACAAGCAGTTATTAATAATGTCACTAAGCAAGTTTCATGGTTTTACTTCTATCGTTGGGAGTTAGGATTAACGGCTTTAGCTATTCTTTGTATTGGTGCAGCAATATCTTGTATGCGCTCAGGTAAAAAAGGGTGGGGATGGATATTTTTTACAATCGCAGGGTTTTTAATATTAATTGTTATCAAATTGCTACTAAGTGGCAATAAGAAAAGAGGAGGCTTTGGTGGTGGACGATCTGGTGGCGGTGGCGCTAGTGGATCATGGTAATAATTAACTAGCCAAATATAAAACTTGGCTAGCTAACAAAAATTTTCAATAAACGCTTAATTAATATAATGAAATAATTACTGTTTTTTATCTTTTACTTTAAAATGAATCCAATACACTTCTTTTTCAACAAAATAACTCATATTTTGTCCATTCTTATCTATAAAGAATGATGGATTATGATCACCTATTACTACCACCTCAGCCCCTGCCATTTCGGGCTTACTTACCAAATCTGCAAGAGCATCAAAATACTGTGCTTGTAACATCAAATTACGACATGTATCAATATCACGTGGGATATTAAATTTCTCACAGGAAAACCTATGATTTTTAATTTCTTTCTCTGGATAATTATAATGTGTTGTTAATGTTAGCCAATATAAAAATATCTTTTTATTATCCCCAAATTTTTCAGCAATAAATGGAACTAAACTTGGATCAAAAATAGCCCTATTCTCAAAACTATCTTTTGGTAAATCGATATCTCCCCCAAAATAAATTTCATTAAATCCAACAATTGGGTACCAATGCTTACGATCATACAAAATATCAGATAATGCATGTAGTGATATTGTATTATACCCCTGCTTAACTAATTGATTTGGCAAACACTTTTTATATCCATAGGATATATGTGCTGCAAATAAGCTACTTAAACCGAAAACTTTTGACTCACAAAGCTCTCTTAACTCACCAGAGCTTGTATTATCTCCTGCCAAGCTAGCCCCTTCATTAAAGAAATCAAAAATATCCTTTTTGGCTTTTAATTTAGCCAATATATCTTGTTGTACTTCTAAATTTTTAGGCACCCCCCATGACTCATTGACCACCAACAATAACTTAGGACTTAATTTTTCATTTTTACTAAGTTTATCAAACCAAGGCTTAGAAGCATTATCAAAGTCTGTTGGATGTAACACAACATCATCTGATAACTTCATTACTTTTTCATAATTCTTTATAAAGTAAAAAGACTGACTGCTAATTATATTTACATATAGAGATAGCGATACCACTATACCTAATATGAATGACAGGGACATTATAAGAAATAATGATTTAATATTAGCTTTTGTGGAGAAATAACATAATAAAACTAACTGAAATAAAGCTAATACTAATACACCAGCTGCATAATACTTAAAAATTGGAGGGCCATTAAATAAAGAAGCCAATAAATAAAAAAAGTCTGGCAGTGTAATTTGATAAGGAATACATCGTAAAATTATAAATAGTGCATCTATACAAAAGAAAAGTATAAATGTTATTCCACCCAAAATTTTAAAATACCTATTAGCACAGGCTAATAAGATGACAGGTAAAAAATAGTCTATATTTATAGGATATCTTGTAATGTTGATATCAATAAAAATAACAACAAGGTAAATTAAAGTATTTGGTAAAAGTATTCCAATAAGAAAAGCTTTTACAATATTATCTTTATTAAACCAATCTAGCCGTTTAAAAAATTCCACTACATTATCCCTACACACATCACTATTTCACAAATAAAAAAACCTACTGATTGAACACTACTAATTAACGATAATTCAAATAGACATTATCTCTACCAAATTGATCTCTTAGCAACTGAATCAATTGATCAGCTGGTTTAATTTGCCACTCATTGCCTAACTTTAATAACGCTGTTGCTTGCTCATTTTGATAATCTAAACTGATTGGGCAACTACCTTTATGTTGTTGTAATAAACTGGTTAACCAATTTAGTTTATCGATAGCTAACTGTTCTGGTTTAACACAGATACGTAAACTCTCTGCTAAACTTACTCGTGCATCCAATAAACTATGAACTTTTTTAACGCGTAATCTTAGTCCACCAGAAAAATCATCATGACTAACTTCACCCTCTACAACAACCATAGCATCTGTTTGTAATAAAGCCTGAAACTCACTAAAAACATCTGCAAATAAGGATGCTTCAATACGTCCTGAACGATCATCTAGTACGATAAAACCCATTTTATCGCCTTTCTTATTTTTCATCACTCGCATGCTAACAATAAGTCCAGCAATAGTTTGACTATCTCTTGAGGGTTTGAGGTCAACAATACGCTGTTTCGCAAAGCGACGTACTTCTACTTCATACTCGTCAATAGGGTGTCCTGTTAAATAGAGACCAAGAGTTTCTTTCTCCCCTTTTAGACGATCTTTAATCGATAGTTCACGAATTTTTTTGTAGGCTTGATATACATCCCCTGTTGACTCATCCACAAATAAATCAGCAAATAAATCAATATGACCGCTGTCTTTACTTCTTGCCTGTTGTTCAGCAGCTTGAATAGCATCATCCATTGCAGCAGCTAATACTGCACGATTTCTATCAACCGTGGCTTTATATGCCTTTAATTCATCATGGTAATGAGGGCCTAAACGATCTAAAGCTCCAGAGCGAATCAATGCTTCTAAGGTACGTTTATTAATACGTTTTAAATCTACCCGCTTACAGAAATCAAATAAGTCTTTAAATGGTCCTGCTTGACGAGCCTCTACAATAGCTTCAACAGGCCCTTCACCAACCCCTTTAATCGCACCTAAGCCATAAATAATTCGCTGATCATCACCTACTGTAAATTTAAATTCAGAAGCATTTACATCTGGAGCATCTATACGCAACTTCATGCTGCGGCATTCTTCAATAAGCGTAACTACTTTATCTGTGTTATGCATATCAGCAGAAAGTACAGCCGCCATAAAAGGTGCAGGGTAATGAGTTTTTAACCAAGCTGTTTGGTAGGAAACTAGGCCATAAGCAGCAGAGTGAGACTTATTAAAGCCATAACCAGCAAATTTTTCTACCAAATCAAAAATATTGCCTGCCAAATCCTGATCAATACCATTTTTCTCAGAACCCTCTAAAAAAACAGAGCGTTGCTTTGCCATTTCTTCAGGTTTCTTTTTACCCATGGCTCGACGCAACATATCCGCACCACCAAGGGTATAACCTGCCATTACTTGTGCAATTTGCATTACTTGTTCTTGATACAAGATAATGCCATAAGTAGGTGATAATACAGATCTTAAGCTCTCCAATTGATAATCAGGATGGGGAAAAGCTAATTCTGCACGACCATGTTTACGGTTTATAAAATCATCCACCATTCCTGATTGCAATGGCCCAGGCCGAAATAATGCTACCAATGCGATAATATCTTCTAAACAGTCAGGTTTAAGCTTTTTAATCAGCTCTTTCATTCCTCTAGACTCTAGCTGGAACACTGCTGTTGTTTCTGCTCGTTGTAAGAGTTTATAGGTTTTATCATCATCCAGAGGAATAAAGTTGATATCTAGAGGAGGCTCCTCCTGCTTAGCACGCTCACGATTAATAGTTGCTATTGCCCAATCAATAATGGTTAATGTTCTAAGCCCTAAAAAGTCAAATTTGACTAGACCGGCTGCTTCAACATCATCTTTATCATATTGCGTGACTAAATTATGGCCATCTTCATCACATTGTACAGGAGAAAAATCCGTTAACTTAGTAGGTGCAATAACCACCCCTCCCGCATGCTTACCTGTATTACGAGTAATACCTTCTAACTTTAAGGACATTTCCCAAATTTCGGCAGCTTCATCATCATTTTTCAGAAAATCCCTTAAGTTTTCTTCTTGCTCATAAGCTTTCTGTAAAGTCATCCCTATTTCAAAAGGAATCATTTTTGATAATCGATCGGCTAAACCATATGATTTACCCTGCACGCGTGCCACATCTCGTACAACCCCCTTAGCAGCCATTGTACCAAAGGTAATAATTTGACTAACTGCGTTACGACCATAGGTTTCAGCCACATAGTCAATCACTCGGTCACGACCATCCATACAGAAATCCACGTCAAAGTCAGGCATGGAGATCCGCTCTGGATTTAAAAAACGTTCAAACAGTAAATCATACGCTAGTGGGTCAAGGTCAGTAATTTTTAAAGAATACGCTACTAAGGAACCCGCCCCAGAACCACGACCCGGTCCTACAGGCACACCATTATTCTTGGCCCATTTAATAAAGTCCATCACAATAAGGAAGTAACCAGGGAAACCCATTTGAATAATAATATCTAACTCAAATTTCAAACGGTCTAAATACACTTGTTTTTTTGCATCGTAATCAGGTGTATCTTTAGGTAAGGTATGCGTTAACCTTTCTTCTAAACCATCCAAAGACTCTTTACGGAAAAAATCATCCATGGTCATGCCTTCAGGCACAGGATAATTAGGTAAGAAATACTTGCCTAACTGTACTTTAATATTACAACGCTTGGCAATTTCAACTGTATTTTCTAAAGCCTCTGGCAAGTCACTAAATAACTCAGCCATCTCCTCTGGTGTTTTTAAATATTGCTGATTACTATAAAAACGTGGTCGCTTTGAATCATCTAATACCCTTCCCTCACCAATACAAACTCTTGTTTCATGTGCTTCAAACTCTTCTTCAGTTAAAAAACGTACATCATTGGTAGCAACCAAAGGCACATCATGTCGAGAAGCTAGAGCCACCGCTGCATGGAGGTATTCTTCTTCTTGTGGTCTATTAGTACGTTGTACTTCTAAATAAAAACTATCTTTAAAATAATTAAGCCATTCTTTTAATAACTCATCGGCATCATTAGGGTTATTAGATAACAAAGCTTGTCCTATTTCCCCTTCCCTTGCACCTGATAAAGCAATTAAGCCTTCTGCTGCGACCTTTACCCAGTCTCGCTCGACTATGATCATTCCTTCACTTTGGCCTTGTTCAAAGCCTTTTGAAATAAGCTCTGTTAAATTACGATAGCCTTGCTCATTCATTACCAATAAAGTTAAACGGCTCACAGGCCCATCAGGAAAACGACTGGCTACCCATAAGTCAGCTCCACAGATAGGTTTAATCCCTGAACTATTGGCAGTTTTATAAAATTTAATTAAGGCGCATAAATTATTCTGATCAGTTACTGCTACTGCTGGCATATTAGCGGCAGTTGCTGCTTTAATCAGTGGCTTCACTCTTACTAAACCATCAACCAGTGAATATTCAGTGTGAACACGTAAATGAACGAAAGAAACAGCCATTATCTATAAACCTAAGTAATACTAAAAAGAAGCTATTTTACCTCTCTCTTATCTATTAAGGTAAATTAATTCCATATAACTTTGTTTCTCACCAAGTATCAAAGATAACAAGCTTATCCAACCATTGTTTTGTAATTATCATATCTATTTACAATTTGCTGGAACTAACCCGTCTTATAATTGATCTATTATTACACTAAGACGAATTTGCTATTTTTATCAAAAGCTCCCTTATGTTAAGTTGATTTTAACAAGATAGTGAAAACAGTCTCTAATATTTAAATATAAGGAATACATTATGAAACTTTTTTATGCTCCAGGTGCCTGCTCATTATCACCTCATATGGTACTTTGTGAAGCGGGAGTTCACTTTGATTTAGAAAGAGTGGATCTCGCTACTAAAAAAACTGAGCAAGGTGATGACTATTTAAAAGTTAACCCTAAAGGACAAGTTCCTGCACTTTTATTAGATAATGGTAATTTATTAACTGAAGGGGCTGTGATTGTTCAATATATAGCTAACCATGCATCTAGCAAACATTTAATGCCCCCACAGACTGATTTCAAATATTATGAAGCTTTAGAGTGGCTTAACTATATTGCTACTGAATTACATAAAGGCTTTAGCCCATTATTTAATCCAAAATTTCCAGAGGATTTAAAACAAGCTACCCGTAAACAATTAGAAAAGAAATTGGCTTATGTTGACAGCCAGTTGAACCATAAAGATTTTTTACTAGGTGAGCAAATCAATGTTGCGGATTTCTATTTATATACCATTCTTACATGGGCTAAAAAAATGAATCTAGAAATGGCATCATTAGCCAATCTAACCCATTTTATTAAAAATATGGAAGAACGCCCTTCTGTAAAAACAGCACTGGCGGCTGAGAAGAAATAAGCTTTACAGAAAAAAGGGAAGATATTTAATCTCTTCCCTTTTAATAATATTAAAATTGGAAACGATAACCTAAATTAATTTGGCGTTTATCAAAGCGACTTCCATTAGCATAACTTACTTCACCATAAATATTATGTTGCTTATTAAGCTGTGCTGATACACCAACACTGGTTTCAACCCAACCACCTCTAAACTTATAGTCTTCTTTATAAGTATTCAAATGATAGGATGTATTACCTTTAAACTCCCTCACATAGCCGCTCTTTACTTGTAAATCAATTGGGCTATCCCCTTTTACAAGATTATAACCAACCGCTAACCTTGTGCTACCAATTAATGAGTCATAACTGCCTAACTTTACTCGTAAGCCATTACTCGCATTCACTTTATCACCTTGTTGATGACTATAAACAACCTGTGCCTGAGGCTCTAAGTAAAAAGCTGTCTGTTCAATATTAAAACGCTTACCTGCTTCTAGAGAAAGGCTGTAACCATCACTCTTACTTTTACCTTTAACACTATCCCCCAAACTATCTTTTACTGAGAAGTTATTTTTCATTCGATGATATTTTGCAACAGCATCCACATAAAAACCATTATTAGCAATATAGGTTCCATACATACCAAAATTGATACCCCTAACACCACCAGAACCATTATTTCTATAACGAGGGTCTGCATCACTATAGCCTGCCATTAAACCAACATATGTATCACCGTTATTACCAGTAATCAGTTTATCAATACCTAATTGCAGACCTGAATAGTTCATATGAAAACCACGTAATCCATGGTTAGTAGAAAATGAATTTAATTTACCTGCATAACTTCTAATCCACAAATTACCCTCTTGCCCTTGGTTACTTCTTAGCTCCCCCATTCGCTGGAACAAAGTTTGTAAATCAATATAAGATAATAAATAATTAGTATTTAAAAAGCTTATAGCCGCATCTGCTGAACTAGATTTTCTATTTAGAGCATATAATTGGTGAACTTTAGCACCTTGGCCATTTACGGTTGTGCGTAAACCATATTGAAAACCACCCTGCTCAACAGTATTTGAAGTAAAAGTTGCGTTTGCATTTGCTGTTGGGCTGTAATCTTCTACTACATCATAAAGTTCATTACCAGTTGTTGCCGCTGCACCATTATTAGTCAAAACTAATGAATACGCGCCATCTGAAGAACCTTGTGTAAGCGGTGAGCTAGAATCACCTATAATTATCTTATCACCTGTTTGCGCTCCCATATCAACATGCATCTTAAAACTTCCACCACCATTAGTTGATTGAAGCGAGTTAGTGATAAGGGTGCTATCTAGCGTAGGAACAAAATTAATTGTACTATCAGATAAATCTAAATCTGTAACTTGAGAGCTTGCTGTCATATCCCAAGTCATATTATTAGATAATGTTAATCCTATATTACCTGCTCCTGAGCTATTTGAAGCACTGCCTATTAGCTGGCCATTTTGTAAATCTAAATTAATTTCACCACTATTGGCTGCTGTAATATTACTTTCAATATATGTAATGCCGCTTGAAGTAAAATCAACTATCGTTCCAATATTAGCAACATTCATATCACCAATAACATGACTATCATTTGCCACATTAATGGCTAATTTACCACCAGTGGCATCAATAGCTAGTACATCATTACCCAGAGGAGAAGAAGAATTTAACAGCAAACTTTGTGTCTTAATATCTGATAATCCATCCGTAGTTCTAATATAAGCACCTGTTGCATCTTCACCTGAGGAACTAATTGCTAAAACATTCAAATCTAAATCAAGGTTCTTAATAGTAGATGAAGAAGAAGTAGCTGATACATTAATACCCACCACCTCTTCTGTATTCGTTTGGCTCTTCAACTCAATAGATATATAGTCTTTGCCAATTAATGTACTATCAGCCCCAGCAATATCCACACCGACCATGGAACTATTATTAGCTTGTTGTTCTAGTGTAATAGATGTATATCCATCTAACTCCACTTTTCCTGTATTATCTATAGCAATCCCTTTTACCCCTTTGCTAAACCCATTACTATTGCTAGTATCACTTGTTATTTGAATAATGGTATCCCGAGTAGCTAATGATCCAGCATCAACATTAATGGCCTTAGCAACAAGCTCACTGGCTGCATCCATTGTTATAGTTATCAGTCCTGTATTTATTAATTCAGAGCCTGAATCCACGTTAATACCAATAGCAGAGGAAATTGCCTGTTGTGCATTAAAACTAACCTTTAAATCATTACTAGTTAATGTTGAGTTATTATTAATATTGACCCCATTAACAATAGTATCTGTTGTACCACCACCTATATTACCATCGGCTAAAAAATCGACCCTTATATTACTTCCTGCAAAACTACCTGTATTATTCACTTTAATACCATGAACACCTTCATCATCACTTAAAGATGAGTTAGTAGTAGTTGCAATATCCCCTTTAGAATTAAAGGTAATTTGTGTTCCAGCTGAATTTTCTATTTCCGCATTTTTTACAAAAACACCTAATCCATTAACAATTTGATTATCCGCATTAATCTCAATCATTGCCATATTGTATTCAGCATGTAGACTTGACGTTGCAGCAGAAGTATTATTTTTAAACTTCATACCCACATAATTGCCAGAGTCATGATTGTCATCGATATTAATTGTTAAATGTTCTGCTGAAAAATCTATTGTTCCGTTGGCACTATTAGTTAAACCAATCCCATTTAACTGACCAGAATTTCCTGAAAAAGTGTTATTATTCTTAATCTCTATTCTTGTTTCACCTGTCAAATTATACTCTATGGTACTACCATTATTATTTCTATCGGTATAAATTCCATAAACAGCAGCTGTTCTATTTGCATTATTAGAGGCATCCATAGTAATAGTTAACTCATCAGCAGTTACTGTATTAGTAGTTTGCATACCACTGTCTGATCGAACATAGATACCCACTGTTCTATTATAAAAGTTCGTATTATCATTTGGCGTAGTTGCAGTGATATCAGCACCAATACTAGAGCCAGTACCTAAATTAATACCACCATTATCAATTAAAATAGTATCTGCCGCACCTGATCCACTAACATCTGTATTATTAACCTCAACAGAACCATTGCCTGCAATATTGACCTGAGCACCATTAGAAATATTTATTGTTGTATCTGTAGATTTATTTGATAATGTTGTGTTTGTTGTATAATCAGTTGCATAACTTCCTGTAGAAAAAATCAAGCTATTAATAACAATACATAGAGTTCTTAACTTCATTTTATTGCCTCTTTATCCATTACACAGCTAATAAGCTATATTTCTTTAACATTTCAAGAAATTATTAATAATTAGACTAGAGAGTGTATAAATAGGTACAGGGAAAATTTTCTAAAAGTTTTTATATCTTCTTAAAAAAATATAATTTTTGATTAAAGGTATCTTATGCAGAACTTCCTTAGTACCATCCTTTTAAAAACCGCCTAAACTTCCAAACACCCTCTAGGCAAACATTTGCATAAAATATTAATACTGTACAACTTTGGTTTAAAACACCAAACCAGATATCCATATAAGATTATTATCTATTGTAAATATAAGATTTACAATAGATAAGTTACAATTTCTATTGACCTATTTTATTAATTATTTATTTTGTTTAACTACCAGCTACAGCCATTTTTTCTATTAATACAGAACCTGTTTTAATATTACGGCGGGGGTCTATATCGTTACCTATAGCTACTATTTTGGTAAACATATCTTTTAAGTTTCCGGCTACAGTTACTTCTTGTACAGGAAACTGAATTTCACCATTTTCAACCCAAAAACCTGCAGCACCTCGTGAGTAATCACCTGTCACCATATTAATACCACTGCCCATTAATTCGGTCACTAACAATCCTTTACCCATTTGTTTTAGCAATGCTATTAAATTATCTGCACCATGCGAAACAAACAAATTATGGCAACCGCCAGCATTTGCGGTACTAGGCAAGCCCAATTTACGACCAGAATAAACACTTAATAAATAAGTCATCAACTGACCTTTATCAATAATCAACTTGTCATACGTGGCTAATCCATCGCCATCGAAACTAGTGCTATTTAAAGTTGCTTTTAAACGAGGTTTTTCTGTAATAGATAGCCAACTAGGAAATAATTGTTTTCCTATCGCACCTTCTAAGAAAGAAGTTTTACGATAAATACTCCCCCCAGAAATAGCCCCTAATAAATGACCAAATAACCCTGAGGCCACTTCTGCTGCAAAAATTACAGGCACTTCACAAGTAGGTATAGTACGAGCACCTAGTCGTTCTATTGTACGGTGTGCTGCTTTTTTACCTATAGCAGTAGCAGACTCTAGTTGTTCACCTGCTAATTTAACGTCATACCAATAATCCCTTTGCATTTGGCCATTCTCTTCACCAATCATGACACAGCTTATACTATGATTAGTGGAGGCATAACCACCGATAAAACCATTACTATTTCCGTAAACTCTACAACCATTCCATGTATTCAATGATGTACCATCAGCATTAGTAATACGTTTATCTGTAGTGAATGCTGCCGCTTCACACTCAAGTAATGTATTAATCGCTTGTTCTGGTGTGATATCCCAAGGGTAAAAAAGCTCTAAATCAGGTAAATCTTTTGCCATTTGCTCAGGTTCTGCAAGTCCTGCACAATCATCTTCAGAAGTATGCTTAGCAATTTCTAATGCAGCAGCTACAGTCTCTTGAATGGCTTTAGCATCAGTAGCCGTAGTACTTGCTGAAGCTTTTCTTTGTCCTACATACAAAGTAATACCGAAACCTTGATCTCTATTAAACTCTAATGTTTCCACTTCTTTTTGACGAACAGTAACAGCTAAACTCTGGCTAGTAGAAACTGCTACCTCACATGCTGTGGCACCTTGTTTTTTAGCTTCTGCTAGAATTTGCTCTACCTGTTTTTCTAAAACAGGTACAGTTGCTGGTCCTACACCATTTTCACTATTCATACTATTCCTCATTTAAAAACTCTCATAATAAACAAGCTATCTGTTATCATACTCACCATTATTTATTATGAGTTTATAACTATGTCTGATACTTCTGATGATGCCCTTTATGAAGAAAAGAGCAAATCCCAAGTAAAACGTGAAATGCACGCCTTAGTCGATTTGGGTAGAAAACTAACCACTCTTAAACAAGATCAGTTGGCTTTATTACCTTTAACCGATATGCTCCGCAAAGCATTGGCTGATGCGCCTAAACATAAATCCAATATTGCTAATAAACGTCATATGCAATATGTGGGTAAATTATTACGTGACCAAGATATCGACTTTATTCAATCTTTTCTTGAACAAATCGATAGCTCAAGCCGTGAATACAATGAGCGTTTCCACGCTCTTGAGCAATGGCGAGATCGCTTAGCTACTGAGGGTGATACAGCTCTAGAAAACTTTGTTAGTCAATATCCAGAAGCTGACCGACAGCACTTACGACAACTTATTCGCCAAGCCCAACAAGAAGCTGCAAAAGAAAAACCACCTGCGGCTGCTCGTAAAATCTTTAAATATATCCGTGAGTTGGATGAAATCCAGCGAGGTTTGCGATAGTAGCTACTGCTACTATCATATACCCGTTCCACCCACTGTTATTGCATCTATTTTTAAGGTTGGTTGCCCCACCCCTACAGGAACTGATTGACCATCTTTACCACAAGTTCCAATACCACTATCTAAAGCCAAGTCATTACCTACCATAGATACTTGATTCATTACATCTGGCCCATTACCAATTAACATAGCACCTTTAATAGGCGAGGTTAATTTACCATTCTCAATTAAATATGCCTCACTGGTGGAGAACACAAACTTACCGCTGGTAATATCTACTTGCCCACCACCTAAACTTGCACAATAAATACCATATTTAACTGATTGGATAATCTCTTCTGGATCACTTTCACCTGCTAACATATAGGTATTGGTCATACGTGGCATTGGTAAATAGGCATAAGACTCTCTACGACCATTACCTGTAGGTTTTTGTTTCATCAAGCGAGCATTTAGCTTATCGTGTATATAACCTTTTAAAATACCATTCTCAATTAAGGTCGTACACTCGGTAGGCGTACCTTCATCATCTACAGTTAAAGAGCCTCGTCTATCGGCTAAAGTACCGTCATCCACTATGGTACACAGTGAGGAAGCTACTTTCTCACCAATACGACCACTATAAGCAGAACTACCTTTACGGTTAAAATCACCTTCCAAACCGTGTCCCACAGCCTCATGCAGCAACACTCCAGACCAACCAGAGCCTAATACCACAGGCAGTGTTCCAGCAGGTGCTGGCACTGCCTCTAAGTTAACCAGTGCTTGACGTAATGCCTCTTTAGCATAGCTCATAGCCCGATCCTCAGTTAAAAAGTAACTATAATCTCTACGCCCACCACCACCGTGACTACCACTTTCTCTACGGCCGTTTTGTTCAACCACTATACTGACATTAAAGCGCACTAATGGACGGATATCAGCCGCTAAATCACCATCAGAAGAAGCCACTAAAATATGTTCCCAAACGCCTGTTAAGCTAACCGTTACTTGTTGTATACGAGAATCCAAAGCTCTTATGGCTTGATCAATACTCTTTAATAATGCTACTTTTTCTTCTCTTGCTACGGCTTCTAACGGGTTTTCAGCAATATAAAGTGAACTAGGGGCAACTTTAGCAAAAGTTTGTACACGACCAGTTTGACCACTGTTAACAATTGATTTAGCCGCAGTAGCTGCTTGTATCAAAGCTTCTTTTGTTAATGTATTACTAAAAGCAAACCCTGTTTTTTCCATTGCTTGCGAGCGAATACCCACACCTTGATCAACATTGAAAGTGCCTTGTTTAACAATACCATCTTCTAACGCCCAACTTTCGATAATAGCATGTTGAAAATATAAATCTGCGGTATCAATACCTTTACCTACTGCTACTGATAAAATACTTGGCAGGGTTTCAATATCCAAACCATTAGGTATTAATAATTGCTGACTAACTGCCTTTAAAAGATCACTCATATACTCTCCATATTTTGTGCAGTAACTTTCAGCTACTACTAAATAACAAAGCATCAGCCTTGTTATTTTAAAAACTACTATAGGCTATAGATTATAACATAGCGTTGCATTACTAAATTTAATAGCCTATTAATACTAAAACTATTAAGGTTATATAAGACCATTTCATAAGAAATCAATCAGTTATTACGTTTCATTTCTTTAACTTAACACAGTAAAACAATAAAGCTATTATGTTAAACTTACTATCAAACCTATTTAGCTTTGCTAATAAACATAACGGATATATCCAATGCCTCATATCTTAATCATAGAAGATGAAGCAGCAATTGCTGATACATTATTATATGCTTTACAAAGTGAGGGCTTTGAATGCACATGGTTAACACTTGGCAATAAAGCACTAGAGCAACACAAACAAACGCCTGCTGATTTGTGGATATTAGATGTAGGACTACCAGACCTTAATGGTTTTGAGGTTTGTCGTCAATTACGACGCTTCTCAGAAGTACCTGTTATATTTTTAACAGCGAGGGATAGTGAGATTGATCGAGTGGTTGGCTTAGAAATAGGTGCTGATGATTATGTCGTTAAACCTTTTAGCCCACGTGAAGTAGCCGCAAGAGTACGTGCTATTTTAAAAAGAACTACCAATACCTCTCAAAAAACAAATAGCCCTACTACAGATGATAAATTATTTTCTGTTGATGAAAGCGCTTACACTATCTATTTACAACAACAGCCAATCAATTTAACTCGCCATGAATTTAACTTATTCCGCTATCTACTCTCTCAACCCAAACGTGTTTTTAGTAGAGAGCAATTACTAGATGCGTTGGGTATTGCCGTTGATGCTGGATATGAACGCAATATTGATAGCCATATTAAAACACTTAGAGCCAAAATAAGGGAAATAGATAGCAACTTAGATGTTATTCGTACTCATCGCGGCTTTGGCTACAGCTATGACCCAAACTAATTATTAATACAGTAAAGATAAAATGGCATTAGCAAAACGTATATTTCTATTCTATTTCTTGTTTGTAGCGCTTTGTGGTTACTTTATGGTGAATTTATTTTCTAATCAAATTTATCCTAGCATTCGCCAAACCACTGAAGAAACCTTAGTAGATACGGCCAATTTATTAGCAGAAATCGTTAGTGACGATCTGCAACAAGGTAAAATCAACCAATATTATCTACAACACCGCTTAGCTGCTTATCAAAAACGTGATCCTAATGCTTCTATTTGGGGAATAGCCAAAAATTCAGTAGCTATGCGCATTTATATTACCAACGATAAAGGCATTGTGCTATTCGACTCAACGGGTAAAGAGGTTGGCAAAGACTATTCACGTTGGCGTGATGTCTATTTAACCTTACATGGTGCCTATGGAGCACGAACTACCCAAGAAAATCCTAAAGATGATAAATCAACCATTATGTATGTTGCCGCACCTATTAAGTATGAAAATAAAATTATTGGTGTACTCACGGTAGGAAAACCAAATATCACGGTTAGTCCCTATATCAATAAAGCTGAATCAAGGTTAATCTTTTTTGGTGTTATCTTACTTATCGCTAGTCTAGCTGTAGGTGCCCTATTATCATGGTGGCTTGGTGCTTCACTTCACCGTTTCACACTTTATGCAAACGCCATTAGTAAGGGGGAACGAATTAAAGCGCCACAGTTCTATGGCGGAGAATTGACTCAACTAGCTAAAGCACTAGATAAAATGCGTGGCGAACTTGATGGTAAAAACTATGTAGAACGTTATGTGCATACCCTAACCCATGAGTTAAAAAGCCCCTTAGCAGCCATTCGTGGTGCTACAGAGTTATTACAACAAGATATGCCGATTGAGAAAAGAACTCTCTTTCTAAAGAATATCGATAGTGAAAGTGAACGCTTACAAAAACTAGCCGACCGTTTACTGAATCTCAGTATGGTTGAACAACGTCAAACTTTGGAAGAAATTAACACTATCCCTATACTACCACTGATACAAAAACTATTAGCCAGTAAGTCTTCACGTATTGCTCAACAACAGCTTAATGTAGAAGTGAATATTGATGAGCAATTAACCCTTCAAGGGGAAGTATTTTTATTAGAACAAGCATTATCTAATATATTGGATAATGCATTAGACTTTATTGCTGATCAAGGACTGTTAAAGATTAATAGCAAGATAACTAATCAACAACTTGCAATTAATTTTTATAATCAAGGTGCTAGTATTCCAGACTATGCTCTTAATCGCTTATGTGAACGTTTTTATTCTTTAGCTCGCCCAAAAACTGGGCGTAAAAGCACAGGGCTAGGCTTAAACTTTGTACAAGAAGTGGTACTTTTACATAAAGGACAACTTTCTATTACAAACTATCAAGAGGGTGTTTTAGTCACCTTATCTTTTCCTATAGCTATTTCTATATAATTTTAGACAAGGCGAATGACTGAAGACAGTACAATTAGTACGACAACGTCATTCAACGACGTATAAAAATATTGCGCAATAACTATATTTAAAAATAAACTTATAAAATACCTAATAGCTTAAGCGATTGTTTAACTATAGCTATGCGCTTACTAATATCCTTTTTAGGCTCTAGCATATCTATATTTAATGCAAAGCTATAAATTTTCCCTTCTTTTTCTACCCAACCGACAAACCAACCTATATCAGGTTGATGATTATCTGCCCAACCTGTTTTGCCATGTAGTTGCCAGTTTTCCCCTTGATCTAATAATGTAATTTCATGAACAGCTTGCTGTACTTTTTTATCATACGGCAATTTTTGTTGTGCTAACTCAGCTAAAAAAATAGCTTGTTCCACCGCACTAATTTTTAAAGGTCCAACTAGCCAGAAATTATCCACTACTTGCCCTATATTCGTATTACCATAATTTAATAGCTTAATATTTGCCTGCATCTTTGCAATGCCTATCCTTCTTGCTAATTCCTGATAAATAGGGACATTAGATACTTTTATAGCCTCCCTTAAACCCATATCTTGTTGCCATGTTTTAATGGGTTGAGGCTTACCACCATAGGGTAATTTTTCATCAATATCCTTCACTGTTTTAGTTGCTAAACCAATTAAACTATTTATTATTTTAAAGGTAGAGGCAGGAATAAAACGTGTATTAGCACGAATTTGATTACAGCCAATCAGTTGGTCTTGCTGAACGTCATAGAGTACAAAAGTACCTACCACATTATTATCAACAAATAACCTTTCTATCTCACTATTATCTTGCCAACTTTTGCCATAACTGACTTGTATAAATAAAAATATAATGCAAAAAAATAACTTGTTCATTGTATAGATTCTTTAATGATTAAAATTAACTGCTTTTATCATAAATAACCCCCCATACAATTTCCACAAAAACCCCATATTCTTTTCATACAAACTCCATAACGACTGTAGATACTGTTATTAAACATTACTAAAGGAGTTCTATTATGCATATGCAGCGGCAGCTGGCTTTCAAGATTATTACCATTTTACTGTTAATCGGTTTACTACTTATTCCGATCACCATGATTTATGGGCTTATTAATGAGCGCATGTCATTACGCAATAAAGTAGTTAATGAAATAGCCCAAAGTTCGGCACTGAGTCAGACAATTACAGGGCCTTTGATAATTGTTCCCTATACTAAAACTTATTATGTCAATAATGATAAACAATACCATCAGCAGCGAGGAACACTTTATTTCTTTCCTGAGTCTTTTAACTTAACAGGAGACTTAAATGTGGAAAAACGTAAACGTGGTATTTATGAAGCTAGACTCTATCAACTAAATAATGAGATAACAGGCAATTTTAAAATTCCTGAAAATTTCGGTATAGAAAGTAATTTAGAAAATTATCAATTTGAACAACCTATTATTGCTGTAGGTATTAGTGATATTAGAGGTATTAGTAATAATTCTAAGTTTATCTTTAATAAACAAACATTAGCTATTAATCCTGGCACAGAAAACTCCAAATTAGGTTCTGGAATCAATGGCAAACTAGACTCCACCTCTTTGCAAAAAGGGGGCGATTATAGCTATGCTATTCAACTCAGCCTGCAAGGAACGTCTAGCTTCAATGTTTCACCCATTGGTAAGGAAACTAATGTAACACTAACTAGTAATTGGCCTCACCCTAGTTTTGATGGTAATTTTTTACCTATTAAAAGAGATGTTGCTAAAAAAGGCTTTACCGCAGATTGGCAAACCAACTTTTTTGCTAGTGATATGGAAAGTAAGTTTAAAGATTGTTTAGTTAAAAATAACTGCCATCAATTTTCCAATAATAATTTTGGTGTTAGTTTAATAGACCCTGTTGATCAATATCTAAAAAGTAGTCGTGCAATTAAATATGCCATTTTATTTATTGGTTTAACATTCTTTGGTTTCTTTCTTTTTGAAATTATTAAAAGGCTTGCTATCCACCCTATTCAATATTCTTTTGTGGGAATATCACTGGCTTTATTCTTTTTATTATTACTTTCACTATCAGAACATATAGGTTTTGCTTTAGCTTACTTATGTTCAGCCATTTCCTGTATAGCAGTTATTGGATTCTATGTAACAAGTATTCTCAACAATATAAAACAAGGGCTAATCTTTACAGTTTCATTAACACTCCTCTATATCATGCTTTATGTACTGCTCAATGCAGAAGATTATAGCTTAATCATGGGTACTATTTTAGTGTTCAGTATCTTAAGTATAGCGATGATTATTACCCGTAATCTTGATTGGTACAAAGTAGCCAGCCTACCCAAAGTTAACAAAACTCATCCATTAGCAAAAGAGGAAACAATAAATGACTAAGGTTCGTGGACTTCGAGAAGATATTCAACTAGGCCTCGCTCTAAAACAACATATGGAGCAATGGTTACTAACGACCTATCAAACTACTACTCAACAGATTACAACAATTGGGCTGTTATCTATAAAACAACAAAAACAAGACAAAATCAACTAACAAAAATGATGGGTAAAGTTAGCAACTAACTTTACCCATTAGCTCTCTTCTAATATCTCACATACCAAACTTAATAATCGTTATATACCATTAACTTGTTAATCATAGCGTTACTTTTATTAAATAGATTAGAATAAATACTTTTAGAACAAGTAATCTGAGGAGAGATAACATGAATATGATTAAAACTCGTGCGGCTGTAGCATGGGCTCCCAACCAGCCCTTATCTATTGAAGAAGTAGATTTAATGCCTCCTCAAAAAGGTGAAGTACTTATTCGTATTATGGCAACAGGTGTTTGTCATACCGATGCTTATACTTTATCTGGCTCTGATCCGGAAGGAATATTTCCTGCTATTTTAGGACATGAAGGAGCGGGTATTATTGAAGCAGTAGGTGAAGGTGTTACTAGTTTAGCAGTGGGAGACCATGTTATTCCTCTTTACACCCCAGAGTGTGGTAAATGTAAGTTTTGTCTTTCTGGTAAAACTAATCTTTGTCAGGCTATCCGTAGTACACAAGGCAAAGGTTTAATGCCTGATGGCACTACCCGTTTCTTTAAAGATGGTAAACCTATTTTCCATTATATGGGAACATCTACCTTCTCAGAATACACGGTAGTACCTGAAATTGCAGTAGCAAAAATTAGCAAAGATGCACCTTTAGAAAAAGTTTGCTTATTAGGCTGTGGTATTACTACAGGTATGGGAGCAGTAACTAATACAGCAAAAGTTAAAGCAGGCGACACAGTAGCTGTATTTGGTTTAGGGGGCATTGGCTTGGCAGTAATTATGGCTGCTAAAACAGTAGGTGCCAGCCGTATTATTGCTATTGATCTTAACCCTAGTAAGTTTGAATTAGCCAAAAAACTGGGGGCTACAGATTGCATTAATCCCAAAGATTATGACAAACCAATTCAAGATGTTATTGTAGAAATGACAGATGGTGGTGTTGATTTCTCTTTTGAGTGTATTGGCAATGTAAACGTAATGCGTTCTGCATTAGAGTGCTGCCACAAAGGCTGGGGAGAGTCCGTTATTATTGGTGTAGCAGGTGCAGGTGAAGAAATTGCAACTCGACCATTCCAGCTAGTGACTGGCCGTGTATGGCGTGGCTCTGCTTTTGGTGGAGTAAAAGGCCGTTCACAATTACCAAGTATTGTTGATAATTATATGCAAGGACAATTTGATTTAGATGACTTTATCACCTATGAATTACCACTAGATGAAATCAATAAAGCTTTTGATCTCATGCATGAAGGAAAATCAATTCGTACAGTAATTCGTTATTAAAGAATAGGAATGCCCCAATGAGCCTAACAGAACTAGAAAGCCATTTATCTTTTGGCGGTGAACAAAAAAGATTTAAACATTTTTCCTCCACATTAAACTGTGACATGAATTTTTCTATCTACTTGCCCCCACAATATAAAACACAACCATTACCTGTTCTTTATTGGCTTTCTGGGCTAACCTGTACTGATGAAAACTTTACCACTAAAGCTGGTGCTCAAGCTTATGCCGCTGACTTAGGGCTTATTTTAGTTATGCCCGATACAAGTCCTCGTGGTGAGCAAGTTGCTAATAATGATGCCTATGATTTAGGGCAAGGTGCTGGTTTTTATATCAACGCAACTGAGCAGCCTTGGCAACAGAACTACCAAATGTTTGATTATATCAGTGTAGAGCTGATTGATTTAATCGATAATCATTTTAATACTAATGGTAAACAGTCTATTGCAGGTCATTCAATGGGTGGTCATGGAGCATTAATGCTAGCATTGCGTCATCCTGATCATTATTGCTCTGCTTCTGCTTTTGCACCTATTGTAAATCCTAGTCAAGTTCCTTGGGGACAAAAAGCATTTAGCCATTATTTAGGTAATGATCAAAAAGTTTGGCAAAACTATGATAGTTGTTTCTTACTTGAGCACTATCAAGCTGAGCCTTTTCCTATCTTAATCGACCAAGGAACAGCAGATAACTTTATGCTTGAGCAGTTACAACCCGAAGCTTTTGAAAAAATTGCTATAAACCGAGAATGGCCTTTAACACTCAGGTTACAACAGGGATATGATCATAGTTATTACTTTATTGCTAGCTTTATTCAAAGCCATTTAATATTTCATAAAGAAAATCTTTGCTAAGACATTCATTTATTTCAAACTTAAAAATAGTTTTATATTACCTAAAAATATTATTACTTATTTTAGTAATAATATTTTTACTATTCCTTCCATTCTCTAAAATGTCTCTGCAAGCCCTCCTCAAAATTAAAGAATATGTTATATAAAACAATTACGTTATAAATAATCAATCTATTTATATTCTAAATTTATATAGTTTTAGAGATAAAAGTCCCCCATGCCAACTTGAGAAGTTAACTCCTCAAGTTGGTAGCTATATATCAACTATCTTTACTTAAAATATCAAGTAATACCCTATTCAACTCAAGTTGATTAGAAAATTTCTGATAAATTCATGTCTTCATACTTAATAAAACTAGACACTTCTAAGTAAACAGCTATAAACCAAAATTGGTTTTTGATCTTCAAAATATAATAATTTTATTAATCTTTTCTATCAAAAAACCGCTTAAAACTTCACAGGTGAAAACCCCTCTTTATCTAACTTTAATACTAATTAATCTTTTAGTTTTAAAGCCGCTTTATATAGCTTAACTAATTGCTGCTCACTAGCAGAATATATGAAATCAACAAGGAAATGTCTGATATCTTCTGTTACAGAAATTTCTTTATTTCCCCCTATATCAGGAAACAAATCCTGAATAGGCACTTTCAATGCAACAGATAACCTGTATAAGGTATCCATTGCAGGATAATAGTCGCCTTTTTCTATACGCCCAAGAGACTTGGGATCGATACCTATTTTTTCAGATAACGATTCTTGTGAAAGTAACTTTAACTTTCTTATACGACGTATTTGTTGGCCGACATCTAATATGTTAACCATTTAAATAAGCCCAGTATTTTTCTAAATTAGGAAATCATTGGTATCCTCTTGCCAAACCTTTCCTTTATTCCCCCTTTTACCAAATCAAAAACCTTAATTGATTTTTGAAATTTTAACAGATGACTTTTATGAAATATCTACTACCAAAAACGATTAATGTTTTCTATACACCCGAACAATTTAAAGTTAATACCTACATTATTAATTACAAGTTCTTAAACAATATTTTTAATTTACCTATGTAATTTATTTACTAATAAATACATTTTATACAAGCATTTAATTAATTAAATTAGGCTTTTTAATTATGGAACGTTATCACAACCATAAAAAACCACCTATAAAGTATCTTTTTTTAAATAAATATTACCATATACATGTTATTTTTTTAGAAAGTTGTGCTAAAGTTTTTATAAACAATTGTTTATGGTTATATTTTATATCTTTAAGAAATTAATTTGATACCTATCTCTTTGTATGATAAAGCTTAATATACTTATATAGCATAATGGCTGGCTAATATATTTTTCCTAATTATCCAATTGTATTTTCTTATAAAGAATCGTTATCCCCATCACAAAACATATTTATAACATATGAATTTTAAAAAAAAAGTTACCCTTCACATGTGTTTTTTTTTAAAAACTATGCTAAAGTCTAACAAACAGTGACTTAATGTTATTTTTAAAGAAAAATTTCGTTTATAACAGTAACTATTTTGCAAAAAGGTAATACGGCCAAGATTTATGGGCCTTGAGTGTTGTTGTGAAACAAACGTTTTATAACAATACATATTAAGAAGGATTTAGACATGGACAGACGCCATATAAAAGCACTACTAGCTTGCTCATTAATTAGTTGCTCTACAATTAGCCATTCAGATGACTCTGAAATATTCTTCAGCAAAGATCTATCTACCACTAAACCGAATATTATTTTCCTATTGGATATCTCAGGTTCCATGACTAGCGTGTTAGGCACTAATAAAACTAGACTAGATGTTCTAAAAGAATCTATGGAAAATATATTAACCAGTGACGATATTAAAGGTCTTCGTATTGGTATAATGAGTTTTGCTACAGGCTTTTATCAAAACTATCAAGTTGTTGATCTTGATAGTATTGATACATCAAAGGACGTTGTGACCAAAACAACATCAAGTAATTCAGGTTATACTATATTAACTCAGCCAATAATAAATGGCTTAGATAATGGCTACCAATTATCACCTACTACAAATAAAGCTGTTCTTGCCCTCAGGAATGCCTTTAATGGAACATCGACTCAATCTTATGCAACATCAAATACCACAACTATTGGCTATCGTTTTAATAATATCTTAGTCAAAAATGCAACTACTGCTGGTATTACCTCAACTACAGCTATAAAAAAAGCTCAACTCAAATTTTATAGAACAACTACGACTGCTATTAATTTTTCTATCTGGACAGATCCTGAAATAAATGCTCCACAATTTAGACCTTTTACCAATTATTTTAGAGGTAGAGTTGATTCAAGTGGTTCAGCTATTACTTGCACTACTTCATCAGGAACAGGAAGCCAATATGTTACCTGCGATGTAACGGATGCTGTCAGAAATAAAATTAGCCAAGCAGACTGGCAAGATGGTAATGCTATTGCCTTTTATCTCAGACCATCCATAACGACGACTATGTATTTTAGTACGAGTACTACTGCAGCTTATCGTCCTACACTAGAAATTGAAGTAGAAAATTCTTTGGTAGCAGATAATAGCAAAACTTATCGAGATGATTTGTTGTATACCACCTTCGGACTTTTTACAACGGGCAGTACCCAAATTGTTGAATCCATACTTAATGTTGCAAAATATGTAAGCAATATTACTAAAACGTATAGCACAGCGACTAAAGGGCCTTATCATGTTCCTGCATATGGTACAAGTCCTTTACAAGAAGGATGTCAGCTAACTCATTTAGTTCTTATGACAGATGGTGAGGCAAACTATGCGGGCTATGTTAATACGGGCTATTACATGACTGGAGCATCTGGGTCTTGCCCAATATATACCGATAGTGAAGGCGCAACTATTGCCGATCATTATGCAACCACATACGAAAGATGTGGACGAGCGTTAACCTCTTGGATGGCAAGGCAGAGTCAATCTGATTTAGAGGGTGGTAATTATATTAGAACCCATGCTATTGGTTTTACATTATCTAGTACTAGTAACGCCCAAAAATTTATTAATGACCTTGCATCATATGGCATGGGTAAATCTTATAATGCTAGTAATGCATCTGAACTAACTGAAGCATTTAAAGATATTGTTAGTGGTGCATTACTTGTAGATAGCCCTAGTACTAGTGGTCAAGTAACTATGAGTCCTCAGACTAAGTATAAGCAACGTAATGAAGTATATTACGCACTTTATAAATCTGAAAACTATGATTACTGGCCTGGTAATATGAAAAGCTTTCAAATGAAATATATAGAAGCCACATTAACTGGTGGAGAAATAGGACAACGTGCAGTTCTCTATGATACCAAAGGCGCCTCAGCTCTTAACGCAGATGGCTCAATAAAAAATACAGCTTCCAGCCGTTGGTCTACAGCAGATGGTGGTAATGTTGACCAAGGTGGTGTTGTAGCTCAGTTAAAAACTCCTGCATTAAGAAATGTATTCACTATAAATGGAACAACTACTGAAGAATTAAGAGCCTCCTCTAGCTTAACCAATACTGATTTAGCATTATCTGGTGATAATCAAGATAATGTTCGTAAAGGGTTATTAGACTTTATTCGTGGCTATAAATATTTTGCAGGTGGTAGCACAGAGGAAAATACTAAGAAAATAGGTGACTCAGCTAAAAGTGGAGTAAATCTTGCTACTTATGGTTGTGCCTCTGGAGAAACTATACTTGAATGTGATTTTGCTGACTTAAACCAAGTTGCGTTGTTGGCTGGTAATGATGGTTTTATCAGAGGATTTGATGTGACTTCTGGGCAAGCTTTGTATGAGTATATGCCTAAAGAGATGTTGCCTATCATCCAACATTTACAAGCAAGAAAAACTTTATTCATCAATGAAGTTAGAAATTATGGTATGGATGGTAATATTATTATTTATCATGATGATAAGAACAGTGATGGATATATTAATACAGGTGAAGATGCTTTTGCTTATGTAGTCTCTGGACGCGGTGGTCCTTACTTATACGCACTTAATATTAGCAATAAAAACTCGCCTAAACTGGCTTGGATGATTAATAATACAACAGCTGGTTTTACTAAATTAGGTGATACATGGTCTACACCTGTATTAGGTAAAATAGATATAGAGGGAACAATAACTCCTGTACTTATCTTTGGTGGCGGCTATGATAAATCACAAGATGATAATCCAGTTCGTCATGCAGACACTGTAGGTAATGCTTTATATATTGTTAATGCCAAAGACGGTAAGCTAATCTGGTCTACCTCATCGAATATGAGTTATAGTATTCCAAGCCCTGTTGCAGTGGTTACAGATACTATTGATACATCTAGTGCAACTGATAATTTAATTACAGATCTCTTTTTTGGCGATATGGGTGGACAATTATGGCGCTTTAAAGTCAATAATGGTAATGCCTTAAGTAATTTAATAACCTCAGGGGGAGGAGAGAATGGTATTGTAGCCAAATTTGCTACTGATGATCTGAAAGGCTCCCGTAGATTTTATTATGCTCCTGTAATTACTGAGTTTTCATCAGAAAATCTCAAAAACACATTGTCTGTTAGCATAGGCTCTGGCTATAGAGCTCACCCCTTATCAACAGATACAGAAGATAGAATCTATTCCTTACGTCTTCCAAAACTAGTTGACTCACCTACTGGTACAGTGATTACAGAAGATAATTTAGCTGTTACCTCATTAGATGGTCAAACATTAACTAATGAAGACAAACTAAAAAATGGTTTTGTTATTAGGCTAGGTACATCTGCTAATTCAGCTGGAGAAAAGGTTGTTTCTGCCGCATATGCTGACTTTGAACGTATAGTTTTTAATACCTATACTCCTACTAAAACAGTCACAAAAAACTGTGTTCCTGGTTCAGGCACACAACGGACTTATAACTTTGATATAGCAACAGGAATATCTTTATTAACAGAAGCTTATTTAGAAACTAGTGTTTCTACTTTACCTCCAGATGTAACTGCCTACTGTAATGGTAATTTCTGTACCATTGCTCCTGGACTAGGACTCTTATCAGAGGATAATCCTTTACCTAAAGGGAAAGATAAAGATCCATTTGTTCCTGATGCTAAGGGTAAGTTTAATAAAGGAATATGGCAAAAAGTAAGCTGGACAGATAATTTCGATCTCGATATTTAGTTAGTAAATAGTATTGTATTTATAAAAGTAGCCCATTGCCTGAGTACTTCATCCTCACTACCAAAAGTACTCAGGACTTTTTAAACATCATCCCATCTTAACTGACTAATTTTTTTAACGTACTCTCAGTTAGCCTATACACAGTCCACTCATCTTGTGGTTTAGCACCTAACGACTCATAAAATTCAATAGCTGGCGTATTCCAATCAAGCACACTCCACTCAAAACGACCACATCCCTGCTCCACCGCCATTTTTGCTAAATGCAATAGCAACTGTTTACCAATCCCCTTACCTCTTTCACTTTCTTTCACATACAAATCTTCTAAATACAGCCCTTTTTTAGCTAACCATGTCGAATAGTTATAAAAATAAATAGCATAAGCCACTATTTCACCTTGGTCATTTTCACAAACTAACGCTTCAGCAGTTGAGTCGTCAGAAAATAAAGATGATTTAATAGTTTCTTCTGTTGCTAATACCTCATGCTCTGCCTTCTCATAAATAGCTAACTCTGTTATTAACGATAAAATAGTTGCCGCATCGCTAGATTTAGCATTCCTTATTATCAATTCAGTAGCCACGATCCAATACTCCTAACGCTCTATTACAAAATATTTATTATAACAATAAAAAATACATACTAAGCTGATTTTACCTATTGTAGAATAGTATGTTTAAAACTACCCCTCTATAATCAGAACTTCTTTTCAATAAAACTACAGCTATCAATGATATGACTAACAACCCTATTTACACTTTCCCTGCCATTTATTTAGCCACTATTTTAATGCTTGCAGGCTCTGGCCTTTTTACTACTTATCTTGGGTTAAGACTTACATCCGAAGGTGTCAGTGAAATGCTTATTGGCAGTTTAACCACTGCTTTTTATGCAGGCTTGGTAGTAGGCGCCAAAATAGGTCATAGACTTATTGCTAGTTTTGGACATATCCGCTCCTATGTAGCCTGTGCAGGCTTAGCAACAATTGCAACATTAGCTTATGTATTAATTGAGAATATTACTGTATGGGTAGCACTACGTTTTATTATCGGTATTGTAATGATGAACCAATACATGGTTTTAGAAAGTTGGCTTAACGAACAAGCAGAGGAAAACCAACGGGGTATTGCTTTTGCTGGTTATATGATTGCCACTGATTTAGGATTAATGTTAGGTCAAGCTTATCTACATCAATTTCCTACTCTAGATTTTAAACCACTTATTATGATTGCAATGCTATTCGCTGCCTGTTTAATTCCCATTGCAATGACACGCCGTGTTCACCCTGCAAAACTAGCCACTGCGCCATTAGAGATTGGTTTCTTCTGGCAAAAAGTTCCACAAGCGCTAATTATGATTTTTTTAGTAGGAATCATGGTAGGCTCTTTCTATGGCTTAGCTGCTGTTTATGCTAAAAAGAGTGGCCTAGATACTTCTAATGCTAGTTTATTTGTGATGGTCTGTATTGGTGCAGGCTTCTTAGCACAATGGCCTATTGGTTGGTTATCTGACCATTTTAACCGCGCTAAACTGATCCGTATTAATGCTTTACTTTTTGCAATTTCTACTATTCCTTTATGGGGTTTTATTGAGCTTCCTACTTTACTAATGATGGCTTGTGGATTTATTGGCGGTATATTTTTATTTACCTTCTATCCCTTAGCTATTGCTTTTGCTAATGATAATGTTGAACAATCAAAACGTGTAGCATTAAGCGCCTTATTGCTATCTGCCTATGGTATAGGTGCAAGTATCGGGCCTATTCTTATTGGTACATTAATGGAATATTTTCGACCTAGCGCATACTATATCGCTAGCTCAATTGCAGCATTACTTATTGCAATATGGGTAAAACCTAACAAAGTCAAATATGCAGAAGATGGTCCTTTACAGCATGTTGTTGTTACTACAACTATTTCTACAGTAGGCGCCACTCTTGATCCACGCATTGATGAAATTCCTGAAGAATTAATTATAGATGCTCCACCAACCATTGGCAGGTCAGACGAAATAACTAATGTAGATGAAGAAACTACCGAAACAGATCAACACTTAAATCCACCATCTGAGGTAAAATAATAGTTAACACTTATGAGTTATAATTTAATAAGTGCTGCAGATCCTGATCGATTAGAAACATGGATAAAATATCGTAAAGGGCTTTGTGAAAGTTGTGCAGCAAGTTGTTGTCAACTTCCTGTTGAAGTTAAATTAGATGATTTGATTCGACTAGAGATAGTCGATGAATTTGAGCGAGAAGAACCTTTAAAAAATATTGCCAAGCAATTAAAAAAGCAAGGAATTGTAGAACACTTTAATCAAAAAAAAGAGCTTTTTACATTAACTCGAATGGCTAATAATGATTGCTATTTTTTAAACAAAAAAACAAGGCTTTGTAGTGTTTATGAAAAAAGACCTAATACTTGTAGGAATCATCCACAAATAGGACCTAGAGCTAATCATTGCGCCTACCGCCCTAAACAATCCTAATAAAATATATGGTGTATTATGAAAGTTGTTATTGCTCCTGATTCATTTAAAGAATGCCTAGCTGCTAGTGATGTAGCAGCAGCTATTGCTAAGGGTTGGAAGGATATTTTTCCTCACGATGAAGTAGTTTGCCATCCAATGGCTGATGGAGGAGAAGGTTCTATCAATGCTATTTTGCATGTTTTAAAAGGTGATTTTTGTATTGATGAGGTTAATGACCCATTAGGACGCCCTGTAAAAGCGCATTGGGCATGGTTTCCCCAAAACAAATCAGCTATCATTGAAATGGCGGAGGCTAGTGGCTTACAATGTTTAGCTCCCAATGAGCGAAACCCAATCGTAGCCTCTAGTTACGGTACAGGCCAACTGATTCTAAAAGCCCTTGATAAAGGAGCAAGAGTTATTATTCTTACTATTGGTGGCAGTGCTACTAATGATGCTGGCGCAGGAATGATGGCAGCTCTAGGCTTAAAATTATTAAATGCACAGGGACAACCTATTGCCGCAGGTGGAGCCGCATTAAGCCAAGTAGTAACCATTGATGATACATTATTACATCCCCAAATAGCTCAAACTAAATTTATAGTAGCCTCTGATGTAAACAATCCTCTTTGTGGCAAAAAAGGGGCTTCTGTTATATTTGGGCCACAAAAAGGGGCAACAGAACAACAAGTTGCAATCTTAGATGCTGCTTTAGGTCATTTTGCTACAGTATGCCAAAATAAATACTTTCGCGATGAACGAAGTTTTGCAGGTGCAGGAGCAGCTGGTGGCCTAGGTTTTGCTGCAAAACTTTTCTTAAATGCTGACTTTAAACCAGGCGTTGAATTAATAGCACAAATCACTCAATTAGAAAAAAATATGCAAAATGCCGATTTGGTTATTACGGGTGAAGGTCAAATTGATAAACAGTCAGTGATGGGCAAAACTCCTATTGGTGTTGCTAAACTAGCTAAAAAACAAAATATTCCTGTTATTGCTATAGCAGGAACTCTTGGTAAAGAATATGATGTTGTCTATCAAGAGGGAATTGATGCTGCCTTTAGTCTTATAGGCTCTCCTATGTCTTTGGCAGAAGCTAAATTTGAAGCTAATAATCTACTAATGAAACGAGCCAGTGATATTGCTCGGCTCTGGCATACAGCAAGACAACCATAATTTATGTCTGAACTATTTGATGCAAAAGCCTTTTTAAGTACCTGTAGTGTTCATCCTGGTGTATATCGTATGTTCGATACTCAGGATGAATTACTTTATGTAGGAAAAGCAAAAAACCTAAAAAAACGTCTTGCCAGTTACTTTCGACAAACAGGTTTAGCACCAAAAACAGCAGCTTTAGTCAGTAAAATTGCTCGCATTGAAATCACCATTACAGCCAATGAAACCGAAGCATTGCTGCTTGAGCAAACATTGATTAAGGAATATCGCCCACCTTACAATATTTTACTCAGAGATGATAAGTCTTATCCCTATGTGTTTTTATCTACTGAAGATGAATTTCCAAGATTTAGTATTCACCGAGGAAATAAAAAACAAAAAGGTCGCTATTTTGGCCCATACCCTAGCGTTGGTGCTATACGTGAAAGCTTAAATTTACTACAAAAAACATTTAAAGTAAGACAGTGTGAAAACAGTTACTTTAAAAACCGTACCCGTCCTTGTTTGCAACACCAAATTAAACGTTGCAAAGCACCTTGTGTCAACTTAGTAACTCATCAAGAATATGGTGAAGATGTACGACGTTCTACTTTATTTTTAGAAGGCCGCAACCAAGAGCTAACAAAAGAATTAACTGAACAAATGGAGCAGGCTGCTGAAAGTTTAAATTTTGAAGTAGCGGCTGAATTACGCGATCAAATATCGTTAATACGACGCGTTCAAGATCAACAAAGTATGGAAGGTGGCACAGGTAATGTAGATATTATTGCTGCTGTTGTTAATCCTGGCGGTGCTTGTGTTAGTTTAATGACAGTACGTAATGGCCGTGTATTAGGTAGCAAAAACTTCTTCCCACAAGTTTCAATAGAAGAAGATACTCAAACCGTACTTTATGCTTTTATTAGTCAATATTATTTAGGTAATCCTGATCGTGATTTTCCTAATGAATTAATTGTTAATGCATTACATGATGACTTTCCTTTATTGATTGGCGCCATTGCACAAAAGACAAACCATGAATTAATAATTAGCCAACGTGTCAGAGGAACCAGAGCTAAATGGCAACAGCTTACCCTTACTAATGCTACACAAGCATTAACTGCACGTTTAACTAATCGTTTGCATATGGCAGCTCGTTTTGAGGCGCTAGCTGAGGCATTACAATTAAGTGAAGTACCTGAACGCCTAGAATGTTTTGATATTAGCCATTCCAGCGGTGAAGCCACTGTTGCTTCTTGTGTGGTATTTGGTCAAGAAGGTGCTATTAAATCTGACTACCGTCGTTTTAATATCGAGGGTATCACTGCCGGTGATGATTATGCTGCTATGCACCAAGCATTAACTAGACGCTTTAAAAGAGCCAAAGAAGGTGAAGGGAAACTACCCGATATGCTGTTAATCGATGGTGGTAAAGGGCAACTGAGTATGGCTCAACAAGTGATGGAAGAGTTACAACTTAATCTAACACTATTAGGTGTTGCTAAAGGTGTAACCCGTAAACCCGGATTAGAAACCCTTTATCTAAATGATGCTGAGCATGAGTTTACTCTGCCAACACACTCCCCTGCACTTCACTTAATTCAACAGATTAGGGATGAGTCTCATCGATTCGCTATTACAGGCCATCGTAATCGACGTGATAAAGCACGTCGCACCTCTAAATTAGAAGGAATAGCAGGAGTAGGCGCGAAACGCCGTAGAGATTTATTAAAGCACTTTGGCGGCTTACAAGAAATTAGTAGAGCAAGTCTTGATGAAATCGCCAAAGTGTCAGGTATCAGCCGTAAATTAGCAGAACAAATTTATGACGCATTACATAGCCACTGATTCTCAGTGGCTATATTTTACTCTATAAAGTTCATACCTTTAAAAACACGCTTAGCATTGCCTCGTTCAATATGATGGTGAAATAACCGTCGCTCAGCTTTGTGTTCTCCCTCGATTAACTGCTTTTTCTCAGCTAATTTTTGACTTATCAACAATAAAGCTAAACGCTTATTAGCATGTTGACTACGTTCACTTTGTACTTTAACCGTAATCCCCGTAGCTACATGCGTGGCTCTTACTGCTGAATCTGTTTTATTAACATGCTGACCGCCAGCACCTGATGAGCGCATCGTTTCAAACTTAATCTCACTCTCATGAGGCACATCAGGTGTATCAAAACAAGCTACACCTATAAACCAATTTTTACGACCATGATTAGGACGATAAGGACTAGGACAAATCCACTGAATAGAACCTATCCATTGCTCTGCAATAACTTGCTCTTGCTCACCATCTAAAGTGACAAGCACAGAACGTAATGTATTAGTATTACGTCCCTTTTCTTGTTCAATAATGGCTAGCTTAACCTTGGCTTGCTCTGCTTCTTTATATAGTTTTTGCAATGCCTTAGCGACAGCTAAACAACATTCTTCAGGCCCTTGTGCAGAAGATAATTGAAGTAATAACATTAATTATCCTCCTTCTGGGTTTTATAAGTAAGAACAGGTTTAAAACGTGCTACTAACTTAATAAGCCCTGCCCCTAACATTGCCTCAATTACTGTATCAATTGACTTATAAGCCTGTGGTGCTTCTTCATAAAGTAACTCACGATCACAACAAACCACTCGACTACCCAGTTTTGTTCGCGTTAACTGGGCGGCCGTATAGCGATTAACTAATCGCCCTTTACATTCCGAACGCATCCATTTACGGCCTGCACCATGTGCCAATGAAAGCAAACCTTGCTCAGTATCAACGGGCGCTACTAGGTAACTATAATCACCTCGAGAACCTGGAATAACAACTAACCCCTTATCCGCAGGAGCGGCACCTTTACGATGTAACCAACCTTGTTTGCCTGCAATGATTACTGGAGTAACTAGGTTATGGCTAATATCTAATAATTTATGCCCTTTACCTCGTAAACGTTTTAGTATGCGCCTAGCTATTAGTTCTCTATTTTCAATAGCAAAAAGCAATGCCTGATTATGTTGAGTTAAATAATCTGTTGCTTCTATAGTGTTCTCTAATAAGCCATTATGGTTAAAACGCTCTACATGACTACGTAAAATATTCCCACCCAAACCCCTTGAACCACTATGTACTAATAGCTGTAAGTTCTTTTTATCCAACTGCAAGCTAGTAGTTATCGCTTCATCATAAATAGTCTCTAGCTGTTGCAACTCTGCAAAATGGTTACCTGAACCAATAGTACCAGGTGCATTGCTAGATAAAGATTCAACTTCATCTAATAACTGTTGTTTCTCTTCATTTTCTAATGGCGCATCAATACTACCTAAACGTTTCTCCAGTTTATCTAAATTTAAACCTACTGCATTAATAGTTGTTTGCCAAAGAGACATACCACAACCAATATCTCCACCCACTAAGGCAGGATAAAAACGCCCTACCGAGAAGAAAGCAGCACCAATAGGATAACCACGTCCTGGATGTAAATCTGGCATGCCTATTACTTTCAGCATACCTGTTAGTTTTGCAGTTGTTTGTAATTGTTGGATTGCATTTCCTTCAATCCACGTATCATCTGAGGCGACTAACGAAACACCTTCAGACAAAGTACGAATAAAATTGCCCATAGACCAATTCCATTAATTATATATTTAAAAATTTTAGGCAATAGCAAACTCTATTCTTTATAGAATAGCACTATTACTCATTTGTAGAATTGGCAGGCCTAAACCAAGGCAAGAAAGGTATTATTAACCTTGGAATGACCTGCAAAGGATTGTAGTAACAAGCATAATTAATCTCCTTTGCAGTAGTTGAATTGAAATTTTGTGCGCAATTTAAATTATCTTAAATTAACAGTCAACCATTAAACCATTTTTTTCATCATTAGTTCATCTAACTATAATAAACCATTACTTCTTAACTGCTCTACGATACCCCCTACCATTTGCTGATAGCCCTGTGCATTAGGATGGATATTGTCTAGTCTTAATTTTTCATCCCTTAAAACATTAGAAAAAACAGAATCAATTAATATGATATTTTCTTCTTTAGCTAACTCTTTATAAATTGATGAATCTGAAGGCAACCCAATCATCGCTATAGGAGATAATGCAGGAACAGCTATTAATACAGGAATAGCATTTTCTGCCTTAACAGTATTAATAATAGATCTGATATCCTCTTTTACTGCTTGCTCTTTACGTCGCTTTAAAAAATCATTACCACCTATTTCAATCAATACCAATTTTGGTTGGTATTGTTTTAATACCGATGAAATTCTATTTTTTGCCTGATCTGCACGTTCACCAGAAACACCAGCATTAATAATATTCCAACCTGTAATCACTGCTAATCGAGTGGGGTAATTTTGTTCTTTAGAAACACCATAGCCATAAGTAACACTATCACCAAATGCAACTACAGTGGTACCTGAGCTAATAGCGTCATACTGAACTTCTGATTTACCACAAGCACCTAGCATAATTACTAAAAGAATTATTATGCTATGTTTTACTAAGTTCATTGATATTTATATTCTCTTAAGGTTGATAACGTTTATCTGCAACTAATTCTTTTAAAATCTGTTCATTATAGCCTTTAATAAGTTTGCCATTTGCTTCTATCAAAGGAACTCCACGACCACCTAACTTTTTATGCCTCTCATATGCCATAGCATCTTTTTCAATATCATATTCTTTATAACGAACACCGCTTTGTATAAGTATATTTCTTGCTTTTTTGCAGTAGCCACACCATGCCGTGGAATAAAGGTGAATAGTATCTTGCGCATTATTTTGACCAACATTTTCACCCCCTGTAAAGAAATTATTTATATCTTCATTTGTCAGGCGCACGGGTTCTTCTTGAGGCTTTTTATTTTCCAAAATAAAATAGCCTGCTACTAATACTATTATCACAATAATAATATATTTCAAAATAACTCCCTTATCTATTTAACGTAACACCTCTTATTTATCATCATAACTGATAATAAATCAAAATCATTTTTTTTATAAATACTTTATTTGTAGGCTAAGTATTATCTTCATAATTGTTAGAGAAACAAAAATACTTTTAATCATAGTATTGTAAAGTTGTATTTAGGATATTTTATTTAGCGCATAAATGAGCCGCTATAATCCTATACTAGGACAATTATCTTATTTAATTTTTATGGTTTTTATATTTTCAAATAAGTAACAGGCCGAACGACCTGTTACTTAACAGAGATTACATAGCAGCTTTGAAGATTCCTTCAACTTCTGCTTGATTACCTTGACGAGGATTAGTAATTGCACAAGCATCTTTTAATGCATTAGCAGCTAATGTAGGAATATCTTCTGCTTTGGCATTAAGTGCTGTTAAGTTAGCAGGAATACCTACATCTTTTGCTAATTTTTTAATTTCAGCAACACAAGCTTTAGCCCCTTGCTCATCAGTCATATCTTTAACATCAACACCCATAGCAGCCGCAACGTCTTTTAAACGTGGTGCGCATGAAGGTAAGTTATACTCTTGAACATGAGGTAATAATACTGCATTACAAACTCCATGAGGCAAGTCATAGAAGCCACCTAATTGGTGAGCCATCGCATGTACATAACCTAAAGAAGCATTATTGAACGCCATACCTGCTAAGAATTGCGCATAAGCCATGTTTTCACGGGCTACTGCATTAGTACCTTCTTTAACAGCAGTACGTAAGTTTTCTGCAATTAAGGTAACTGCTTTCAACGCACAAGCATCTGTAATTGGGTTAGCCGCAATGGAAACATAAGCTTCAACAGCATGTGTTAACGCATCCATACCTGTTGCAGCTGTTAAAGCTGGTGGTTTACCGTGCATTAATTGGGGATCATTCACTGATAAAATAGGTGTTGTATTACGATCAACAATGGCCATTTTTATATGACGCTCTTCATCTGTAATAATACAGAAACGAGTCATTTCGCTGGCTGTACCAGCTGTCGTATTAATTGCTACAAGTGGTAATTGTGGTTTAGCAGAACGATCTAGACCTTCATAATCACTAATATGACCACCATTGGTAGCGCATAGCGCAATGCCCTTTGCACAATCATGAGGAGAACCACCACCCAAAGAGATTACGAAATCACAGTTATTTGCTTTTAATAAATCCAAACCTTCTTGTACATTTTTAGTGGTAGGGTTTGGCTTAGTGCCAGCATAAACGGCTGCTTTAATATTTTCTTTATCTAATAAGTCTGTTAATTGTTTGACAACTCCTGATTTATTTAAAAAATCATCTGTCACTATTAATGCTTGTTTGAAACCATAACCTTTCAGTAATCCAACTGCATCCGCTAACGCACCATCACCCATAACATTTACAGCAGGAATAAAAAATGTAGTACTCATAATAGCCTCTCACGCTAAACCACTTAAAAAAGCAGTCTATGATTAAAAGTTAATCGTGGTTTTTACCACTAAATATACGTCAACATACTACTTATTATTTATTGATATATATTTATAATTATAGCATAGAGGGTGCTTAATTTTGTGATCTAAAATTGGCATATGTCAAATAATCATCTAATGAAGTTAACAACTCCATTTCTCTTTACTCGTAAAGCAAATGGTTAGCCATCTTTGTTGAGCGGGAATAGATAACTGTGAAGCAATTTGCTCTCTAATATTATCTAAAGCGATAACGCCTTGTTCTTTCGCAAAACTTTCAGATGTTATTAGATGAATTTCTATAGAATATAAACGACCTGTTTTTACCACATAACTCTCATAATTCACTAATCCATGTTGTTTAACAATTTCGCTAACAAGTTGATTGACTTCATTATCCAATTCTTTTGAGGCAACTAAGAAAATTTCTTGTAATGACTGCTTTAATATCTTTAGAGGTACAGGAATAAAGAAAACAGTTAAAACAAGCAAAGCTACTGAGTCAATATAAGGTGACCAATATTCGTATTGGGTTCCTTGAATTAATAAGCCAATAATAAATGCAACTAATAAGGCTGAAGTAATTAAACTGGACATCAACCAACTATTAACATCTATTTGTAACAAATCCGATTTTAATTGCTTATTAACTCTTTTCTCATAAAAATACATACCAAAACAAACACTACAAACTAACACGGCATATATCGTAGCGAAACTAAAAGTTAAGCTCTGACCACCATCAATAATATTTAATATGGCATTAAGTTGTGCATATAAACACAGCAACAGAATAATCGAACCATTCACAGTTGCTACAATTGGTTCAAAGTGCCAGAAACCAAACTGAAAACGACTGGTTGATTCCTTTGCCATTAACTTAATAACAAGCACTGATAAAATTGACATGGCTGTATCAATGGTAGAGAAGATACCATCAAACAAAATGGACTGTGAACCTGATAATAAACCAAACAGTATACCAATAGCAGCAATAACTAAGGTTACACTGATTGATAATTTAAAAATTTTAACTTCTTTTGTGGTACTCACTATCTATCCCCATCAATAAAAAATAACTGGGCTGTCATACCATATAGTAGATTATTAGAATAAAAATGGATATTTAGACTTCTTTCTAGTGAACTACTCTAAACTAAGAGTAGCCCACTGTTCAGAATTAGTTGGAAGCTAATGCTTGTTTTTGAATGGCAAAAATTTGTTCAATACCTTGTTTAGCTAACACTAACATGCTATTTAGCTCTTCTGGCTGGAATGGCTCGCCCTCAGCCGTACCTTGTACCTCAATAAAGCCTCCAGCATCCGTCATTACTACATTAAGATCAGTTTCTGCGCTAGAGTCTTCTAAATAATCTAAATCTAAAACAGCATGACCTTGATAAATACCTACTGAAACAGCAGCAATAAAATGCTTAAATGGGTCTGCCTTTAGTTGTCCCCGCTGCTTCATCACTTCTAATGCATCTACTAAAGCCACCGATGCACCAGTAATAGAAGCAGTACGTGTACCACCATCTGCTTGGATAACATCACAATCTATATGCAAGGTATATTCACCTAACTTTGTTAAATCAAGCGCTGCTCTCAAAGAGCGTCCAATTAATCGTTGAATTTCTTGTGTACGACCGCTTTGCTTACCTTTTGCAGACTCTCGTTGCATACGTTCCCCTGTTGAACGGGGCAACATACCGTATTCAGCTGTTAACCAACCTTGCCCTGCTCCTTTTAAAAATCTAGGAACATTTGCTTCAACAGAAACTGTACAAATAACTTTAGTATCACCGAACTCGACTAATACAGAACCTTCTGCATGTTTAGTATAGTTTCTAGTAATGTTGATAGAACGTAATTGGGCTGCCTCGCGTCCACTGGGTCGTTTCATAGTCTTTCCTAATTCTCTAAACTTAAATTAAACTAATATTGTATATCATACTCTGAAATCATTACTTCTTGTGTGTCATTCCAATTTGTGTAGGTAAAAAATAAAAAATAAACGCAGAAAATACCGTAAATAACCCTACACCCAAAAATGTCCCCTGAAACGCAGGCAATACTTCTATACTACTCACAGCAGGCTGACCACCATTAAAATAAGCCAATAATATTGCAGAAATAGCCACCCCAAAACTGATTGATAATTGCACGACAACTGCTAACAATGCATTACCACTACTAGCCAAATCATCATCTAACTGAAACAAAGCCACTGTATTCATGGCAGTAAATTGTAAAGAATTTATTGCTCCTGTCGCTCCTAGCATAACTAACAATAGTAGAAACGGCATTTCTTTATCAACCCATGAGAAACTACAAATTAATAAACCTAGCAATAGAGTATTAACGGTTAATACCCAACGATATCCAAAGAAATTAATGATATAACGCACTAATGATTTAGTTAAAATGGCACACAATGCAGTAGGTATCATCATCATACCTGCCTCTGCAGGGGAATAACCTAAAGCAAGTTGTAATAATAAAGGAATTAAAAAGGGTAAAGAACCATTACCTAAACGAGCAAACAGGTTCCCCATAATACCAATAGAAAAACTACGAATCTTAAACAAACTAGGAGGGAAAAGTGGAAATTCAAATTTAAAGGCATGCCACCAGTATCCTAGAAAACAACTAAATCCCAGCACAAATAAAAGCGTTACAAAAGTAGCAGGTAAATGAAGTTCAGATAATCCCTCAAGGGCAAAGCTAATCATTACCATAGCAGTGCCAAATAGCATAAATCCTATAAAATCAAATTTAGTTCGTATTGCACCACGTAAGTCTGGCATAAATTTACAAGCGACAAAACAACCTAGTATCCCCATAGGGACATTAATTAAGAAAATCCAATGCCATGAAAAGTACTCAACTAACCACCCTCCAACAGTTGGCCCTAATAATGGACCTAGTAGACCTGGAATAGTTACAAAGCTCATAACTTTAACAAACTCGCTGCGTGGATAAACTTTTAAGATGACTAAACGCCCTACAGGCATCATTAAAGCACCACCTAACCCCTGAACAACACGGCCTGTAACCAACACAGGTAGAGACCAAGCAACCGCACAAAATATAGACCCTAAAGTAAATAATGCCACAGCAAAGAAAAATACTTTTTTAGTACCAAATCGATCTGAAATCCAACCACAAACAGGTATTACCAATGCTACAGTAAGCATATAGGCAATAATAGCGCTTTGCATTTGTAATGGATTAACCTTTAAATCAGCAGCCATTGATGGCAAAGCAATATTTAAGATGGTTGCATCCAAACTTTGCATGAAAAATGCAATAGCAACAATCCATGGCAAAAGTTTTTTTACTTGTGCAGAAATATCTAATGGCATTACAGGCATAATAATTAACTATTCAGTTGCGTTAAATGATTGAGAGATAGTTTAGGCATATCTACCCATTTACTAAACAAAATACTTTATAATCTAAAACTAATTTATTAGGTAAGAAAGTATTTATGATAATTCCCCACCATTTACTTGATCCAGAAATACTGAAGAACCTTATTGAAGACTTTGTTAGCCGTGATGGAACGGATAATGGTGATGAAACACCATTAGCCACCCGTGTTGAACGAGTCAATCATGCACTTGAAAAACAACAGGCTTATATTGTTTTTGATCAACAAACTGAAGCCTGCTCATTAATGTTAAAACAAGATATCCCTAAGGAGTGGCTTGCTGATCTGTAACATTCTCTTCTTCAATAATTTTGTCTTCTACAATTAGATCATCACTCGCTGATGACTCTACTTCACAGGGTGTTAACCATGACGCCAAACTACCCTCTAAAATACTAGCCTCTGCTTGCTCTATTGCCACCAAAGCCGCTCGTATTCTCTCAAACCAACATTTATCTAATGATTCCGGTAATTGATCAACTCTAGGCAAAGGCCAAGGACTATGAATAATTAGGCGTTGAATAGGGTACTGATTAATATCTCGCGAAAGCACCCAAGCAGCGCCATTATTAACCTCATACACTAATTTTTCTTTCTTAAAAAATGCTAATAACTTTGCCCACTCATCTTCTGGTAAAGACCAACCTGCGGCTTGTACATCACGGTGATTAATAGCTCTTCCTTTTAACTGACCATCATAAAGTACTTTAAGAACCACTAAAGCAACCACTAACTCTGGAACATCTCGTTGACGCATATAATGACGCAAACCTAAACAGCAACACAGTTCACAACCAATCAACACGATAATCCAAGAAACATAAATCCACAATAAAAATAAAGGGAAAGCAGCAAAAGCGCCATAAATTAATTGGTAACTAGGAAAGGTCTTTACATAGAGTCCAAATAACCCTCGAGCAGCCTCGAATAATGTTGCAGCTACTACCGCACTAATTAAGGCATGCCTAATAGGCACACGTGTATTTGGAATAGCTGCATAAAACAAAGTAAAGCCGCCAGTCGTTGCAATAAAAGGTGCAAACCTTAATATATCAGCAATCCAAGGATTAGCATCGGTATTAGAAAAAAATGACAGAGACATAATATAAGTACTGGCAGCAAAACTAGCACCAATTAATAAAGGGCCCAAACTTAATAACGCCCAATATAATAAAAAACGAGCCAAGCCATGCCGTGCTTTTTGTACACGCCAAATTGTATTAAATGCTGATTCAATGGTCACTAACATCATAAAGGTAGTTACTATCAAAAAGATAATACCTATCCATGTTAAGTTTCTAGCCTGTGAAATAAATCCATTGATATATTCAAAAATCTTATCGCCAGCAGAAGGCAAGAAATTATTAACAATATATTCTTGTATTTTTATCTCAATTCCCTGAAAAGCAGGAATACCAGAAATCATTACGAATACAACAGTCATAATTGGTACAACAGCAAAAAGTGTTGTATAAGTTAATGACCCAGCATTTTGGGTTCCCCTATCTTCAAAAAATCGCACCACTAAAAAGCGGATAAATTCGTAAAAATCAACCACATGTTTCCGCATAAACAACCTTTATCTTGGCAAATTATTAAGATAAGTTGTAACATCTTCTCAAACAACTTAACAAATACACACGTTAAAATACATTAAATCACTACATAATTAAGGCATTTACTAATGACTGAATATATTTTCTATCACAATCCTCGTTGCTCAAAATCGCGACAAGCACTCACATTGCTTGAAGAACAATCAATTACACCTACTATCATTCACTACTTAGAAACACCACCTGACAAAAACACACTTAAAGAAATATTGTCCAAGTTAGGTATTTCTGCTCGCCAATTACTACGTACAGGCGAAGATGAATATAAAGAATTAGGTTTAGCTAACGACTCGTTAACAGAAGCTAATTTAATTGATGCTATGGTAAAGCATCCCAAGTTAATAGAACGTCCTATTTTAGTAGTAGATAACAAAGCCGTAATTGGTCGCCCACCCGAAAATGTTTTAGAGCTAATTAAGTAATCTTACCAATTTAATACTTGTTTAACAAAAGGAATTGTTAACTTGTGACGTGCTTCTAAAGAAGCTTTATCTAATTTATCTAACAACAGAAACAAATTCGCTAAGTTACGTTCTTCACGGGCTAAAATAAAACGTCCTACTTCATCAGATAATGTGATACCTCTTGCTGACGCCCTTAGCTGTAAAGCTTTTAATTTGTCTTCATCAGAAAGTGTATGTAATTGAAAAACCAGCGCCAATGTCAATCTTGATTGTAAATCAGCCAACTCAAGTTTAAGTTCCCTTGGCGATCTATCTGCAGCAATTAACAAATATTTACCGCTATCACGTAATCGATTAAATAGATGAAATAAAGCCTCTTGCCAAACTTTATTGTCAATTATTACTTGCAGATCATCCAAACAAACTAAATCATATTGTTCTAAATTTTCTAGAATTTCTGGTGTATAACAAACTAACTCAGTTAATGGTAGATAGATGGCATTACGCCCTGCTAGTTGGAACTGTAAACAAGCTGCTTGTAATAAATGGCTACAACCAACGCCTTTACTACCCCATAAATAAATTAAGCTCTCCACCCAGCCTGCATCAGGGTCACATAAACGCTCAACATAATTTAAAGCAGCGGCATTACTCCCTGCATAATAATTACTAAAGGTAACATCATCTGCCAAATGAATGCTCAATGCTAATTGCGTTGGTTTATTCATTTACAAATCTCTTTCCTGTACTAGTCGCACATTATCTGCTTGCATCGTATAAACCGCATCTGCTAAATCATTAGTTACTTGTTCAATATGCAATTTCCCAATAACCCAAATAGGTTCATAAATATCATTAATCTGGATTCCTTGAGGGTAATCAATTAACACTATTTGGTTAGGAGGCGGTGGTGGCACATGAATACAAGCCCCTGGATAAGGTACTATAAATAACTGTGTTACTAGGCCTTGTTGATTATTTGCAATCGGCACAGGATAACCACCCAGCTTAATTTGTTTACCTTCTAAACTAGCTACTGTATTTTTAGAATACATAACTGCAGGTAAATTATCCCTTTGCTTTAAACCACCTTTAGCTTCAAAGACTCCTGGCGCTTCTTCTGTATCATGGCTTATCAAATCAGGCATATTTTCTAATGCTTGCTGATCTTGTTTTGGCATTAATTCTAACCAGTCAGTTTCTGCTGGTTCAGCATAAACATGAGTAACTATAATAGATAAACTTATTATCAGTAATTTTAAAAATTTAATCACTTAACGCCTCATGTTTATAAAGATAAATCCTTCTCTAACTCCATTGCTTCCTTATATAAGGACATAATTTTACCCAACTTTCCTGCATTTTTATTATTTAATAAAATAATATTTTTTGAGCAAGCTCCCCAAAAAAGAGCCTCATCTTTTTTATAAAAAGCTAAATAGAGTTGTTCTTTTTTAAAAAACACATTATCAAACCAGACTGGCATGGGTTTAATAATCATTTTATTTAACTCAGGCACTATTCCTTTATAAACCTGCTCAACAACAAACTCTGCTTGTAACCCTTTATCTATAACCGACTCAACCTTTACCACAAAAACAGCATCTGCTTTATTAAAATACTCTGCTAATGTTGGAGGAGCGACACAAGACAATGCAAAACTAACAGATGAAACCAACATTAGTAATATGGCTAGAAGTAAACGATAATAACCACTAACCATCTTAAATTACCCTTGAATTAATGTTTCAACTTGACTAACAATCTGTTTTAAATCATTTATATTATTACAGTTAATAGTAGCATGCCCTACTTTACGACCTGCTTTAAATACTTTGCTATAATCATGTAAATGACAGTTCTCAATACTTAATACCTGTTCTTTAGCAGGGATACTACCAATAAAATTCAACATAGCGCTTTCACCGCGCTTTTTAGTAGAACCTAAAGGTAACCCTGCAATAGCTCTTAAATGATTCTCAAATTGACTAGCAACGGAACCTTCTATAGTCCAATGCCCAGAATTATGTACGCGTGGTGCAATTTCATTGGCTTTTAAACCATCTTCTACTTCAAAAAACTCAAATGCCAAAACACCTACATAATTTAATTTTTCTAACACTTTAGCTACATAACTTTCTGCTAGAGCTTGCATAGGATGCTGCTCGCTAGCAATAGAAAGGTGCAAAATGCCTTGGTTATGTTGATTATGCACAAGAGGATAAAAACGTATCGCTTTATCTTGTCCACGTACAGCAATTAAAGAAACTTCACCTGAAAAGTTGACAAATCCCTCAAGAATACAAGGTACATTACCTAATTCGGCAAATGCATTAGTAACATCAGCTTGTTGTTTTAATACTTTTTGACCTTTGCCATCGTAACCAAGGGTGCGTGTTTTCAATACTGCTGGCAAACCTATCTCTAACACTGCTTGCTCTAAATCCATTTGTGACTCAATATTAGCAAACTCTGGTGTAGGAATATCCAAAGATTTAAATAAGCTTTTTTCGAACCAACGATCTCGAGCAATGCGTAATGATTCTGCATTGGGGTATACAGGTACAAAATCACTTAAAAAGGCTACAGTTTCAGCAGGTACACTTTCAAACTCAAAAGTAACTACATCTACCTCTTCTGCCAGTTGTCGTAATGCTTGTTTATCATCATAATCCGCACAGATATGTTGCCCTAGTGAAGCTGCACAAGCATCCTTGGCTGGGTCTAAAAAACTAAACTTCATCCCTAAAGAAGTCCCAGCTTGTGCTAACATTTGGCCTAACTGACCACCACCAATTACCCCAACTTTCATTGATCGCCTCTACTCTACTCTTGGATCAGAATTAGCTAATACTGTTTCTGTTTGTTTTTGTCGATAAGCTTTTAACGCTATGTGATATTCTGGATATTTATTACCTAATATGCTCGCGGCTAATAAGCCAGCATTTACTGCGCCAGCCTTGCCAATGGCTAAAGTAGCCACAGGGATACCTGCTGGCATTTGTACAATCGATAATAATGAATCAACACCAGATAACATAGCTGATTGCACAGGCACCCCCAATACAGGTAGATGTGTTTTTGCTGCACACATACCCGGTAAATGTGCTGCACCACCAGCGCCTGCAATAATAACTTGTAAGCCTCGTTGCTCTGCTTGCTCTGCATATTCAAACAAAAGGTCTGGTGTACGGTGTGCAGATATCACCTTCACTTCATGAGGAATTTTTAATTCTTCTAAAATGGTTACTGTGTGGCACAAGGTAGCCCAATCTGATTTAGACCCCATAATAACGCCAACCAATGCACTCATCTACCTTACCTCTCGGTCAATAAAAACAATAAACCACGCTCATAATGCGTGGTTTTATTAAAACAGAATAATAACTTTTTAAGAATGGTTTAACAACCAATGAGAAGTAGATAATGAAAATACCCCCCATCTTGTTTTATTTAACTCTTGTTTAGTTTTTTCCATTAACTGCTCATCATTACCAGTAATTATTGGTTTCCAGTCATCTAGAATAATATTTAACTGAGCAACTAAAGGTTCAATATATAGCTGGTTTAATACACTATTTAATTGCTGCAAATGCTCTAACCATGAAACCAGTTTAGTTTTTGAAGGTTGCCATATATAACTCTCTAACAATCTCTGTGACATTGCTAAGTAATATTGTATGTTTTCGTATGGATTATTGGAAACTATCTGTTTAGCTACCCCAAGTTGATAATTATCTGAGTTTATTAATCGATAACCTCGCTCAGCTTTACTTGTGTCACTCGGAATTAATGGAAATAATTTTGCTAATTCAATTGCAAAATCTAACATAACTGAAGTACTACCATTTCTTAGCTCTAATTCAAGCTCATTGATTGGCTCCTGCTTTTGATTAGCTTTAACCAATCCCTCATCAATAGCCACTTCTATTTCAGCCTGATCTTTTTCTTTTTGCCAAGTAAATAGTGCGTAGTTTCTTGTAAAATCTGTTGAAAAAATAGGGGTTAATTTTAATTTATCTAACTGAGCTAAACTTTTAGGCCAATGTTCATTGTCCAATAACGATATATCTAATTGAGGTGTATTAATTAACCAATCAAACTCATCGCGCTCAGAAAAGCCTCCTATACTATGCCCTTTCGCTTTAAGCGTTTGGATATACTGATCTCCATCCTTACGAACTCTTAGTGCCACTTTAGCGTCTGTTAAAGCATGATCTGCTGTATCAATATATTGATTAAATAATTCTTTTTGTTGCCATCTAGGTTTGCTAAATTGACTAAATATTGGATGCTGATAAATTTGCTCCAATGTTTGCTTATTAGCATAAAGTTTTATTTCTATTTCTTTTAAACTATTTTGATTGGACATAAACACTCATTTTTAAAAAATAAACAGGTATTAAGATAACTAATGACAACCGTGATATTAAATTACTAGAAGTCTACAATGCTAGATCAATAGTAAAATTTACTATATCATTAAAACCTTCCTACAAAAAATGCAACTTTTTATTAATTTAACTAACTAATACCTATGTACTTTATTCTTTTTTACGATAATAATAGGCACACATTATAAGACGGTTAGGAATACTTATGAACAAGTCAGAGTTAATTGAAAAAATCGCAACAAAAAACAACTCATTACCATTAAAAACGGTAGAGTCTGCTGTTAAAATATTATTAGAACAACTTTCTGATTCCTTAGAGCAAGGACAAAGAATTGAAGTACGCGGTTTTGGTAGTTTTGCACTACATTATCGCAAACCTCGTCAAGGACGTAATCCCAAAACAGGTGAAATAGTATCCCTAACTGGTAAGTTTGTACCTCACTTCAAACCAGGTAAAGAATTAAGAGACAGAGTAAACCTATAGTTTTAATAAAGGAAGGGTCATGCGTCGATTTCAGCAAGTACTTTTATTTCTTATGCTGTTAGTAATAGCATTATTTGTATTAGTTTTTATTTTAGAAAATGAAACACAAGTTGCTATTAGCTTTATGAGCTACATGACTCCTACTATGCCTCTTGCTGTATTATTAGTTGCTGCGTTTTTATCAGGTTTAATTTTAGCGCTACTCATCAGTTACTTAGTGTTACTTAAATTCAAAATAAAATTAGCATCAGCTAATAAACAGCTAACAGCCTGTAAAAAAGAATTAGCCTCCCAAAATACAACTGCTTTACAAGTTAAATAGTATTTAAAATCAACGGAGATTTTTATGTCACTTGATCACGAAAAAGCTGTTCAAGTTGCTAAAGTATTGACCGAAGCACTCCCCTATATTCAACGTTATGTAGGAAAAACATTAGTCATAAAATACGGTGGCAATGCCATGGAGAGCGAAGAGTTAAAAAATAGCTTTGCTCGTGATATTGTACTAATGAAAGCAGTTGGTATAAATCCTATTGTTGTTCATGGTGGCGGCCCACAAATTGGCGATCTACTTAAACGTCTTTCAATTGAAAGTCACTTTGTTGATGGTATGCGTGTTACTGATGGTCAAACCATGGATGTTGTTGAAATGGTACTGGGTGGACTAGTTAACAAAGAAATTGTTAACTTAATTAACCATAACGGTGGCAATGCCATCGGCTTAACAGGTAAAGATGCTCGTCTCATTCGAGCAAAAAAGCTCAATGTAACACGTAAAACACCTGAAATGACTACACCTGAAATCATAGATGTAGGTCAAGTTGGTGAGGTAGTTGGTATCAATACTGAGCTACTTAATATGTTAGTTAGCAGTCATTTTATTCCCGTAATCGCCCCCATAGGTGTAGGCGAAGATGGCAAGTCATATAATATCAATGCTGACTTAGTTGCAGGCAAAGTAGCAGAAGCCGTACAAGCTGAAAAACTTATGCTACTTACTAATATAGCTGGCTTATTAGATAAAGAAGGAAAAATTTTAACCGGTTTAACTACTAAGCAAGTTGATGATTTAATTGCCGATGGCACAATTTATGGTGGTATGCTGCCCAAGATTCATTGTGCATTAGAGGCAGTAAAAGCAGGTGTTGCTAGCGCCCTTATTCTAGATGGTCGTGTTCCTAATGCTATACTATTAGAAATATTTACTGACAAAGGTGTGGGAACACTGATTACCAATAAATAGAGCCTATAGACTGACTAAAGTCATATGTTTAATCCGTATGACTTTTTGTATATTTCCCTATAACTAATAAGTGTTTATTTATATTTATTAAGTGTATTATATTTGACTGGAGTCAATAAAAAAATTAACTAGGTATCTTCACTCGATATCTTAACCTGATGAAAATGGAGAACAAACATGGCTTTTGAATTACCAGCTCTTCCTTATGAAAAAAATGCTCTAGAACCACATATTTCTCAAGAAACGATTGAATACCATTATGGTAAACATCATCAAACTTATGTAAACACATTAAATAATCTTGTGCCAGGTACAGAGTTTGAAAGTAAATCCTTAGAAGACATCATCAAAACTTCTTCAGGTGGTATTTTTAATAATGCAGCGCAAGTATGGAACCACACTTTTTACTGGAACTGCTTAAGCCCTAATGGTGGTGGTGAACCTACTGGTGCTCTTGCAGAAGCTATCAATAAGACATTTGGTTCTTTTGAAAAATTTAAAGAAGAATTCACTAAAACCGCAATTGGTACCTTTGGTTCTGGTTGGGCATGGTTAGTGAAAAAAGCAGATGGTAGTTTAGCTTTAGCAAGTACTACAGGCGCAGGTAACCCAATGACCTCTGGTGATAAACCATTATTAACTTGTGATGTTTGGGAACATGCTTATTACATTGATTACCGCAACTTACGTCCAAAATATTTAGAAAACTTCTGGACACTATTAAACTGGGATTTCGTTGCTAAAAACTTTGCATAACTAATCCTACAAATAAAAAGGGAAGCTTATAGCTTCCCTTTTTTGTATCTTATAAAGTAAGTTTACCCAGTAAAAACTTCTTTATTTTCATCTTCTTTAAAGCCCATAGCATGTAATTTTGCATAAACTCCATCTAAAGCAAGTAACTCACTATGAGTTCCTCTTTCTACAATTTCTCCATTTTCCATCACTAAAATTGTATCTGCTTTTTCAATAGTAGATAAACGATGAGCAATAACTAAAGTAGTGCGTCCATCCATTACTTTATCAAGTGCCTCTTGAATATGTCTCTCTGACTCAGTATCTAGCGCAGATGTAGCCTCATCTAATATTAATAATGGTGCATTCTTTAATAATGCTCTAGAAATTGATAACCGTTGTCGTTGACCACCAGAGAGTTTCACCCCATTTTCACCAATTAATGTCTCATATCCTTCAGGTAATTTTTCAATAAACTCATCAGCATAAGCGGCCTTAGTTGCTTCTTTAATTTTTTCTATAGGATTATTGGCTAAGGTACCATAAGCTATATTTCTAAACACCGTGGTATTAAATAATGAAACCTGCTGTGTCACTAATGAAATATGTCTCCGCAGATTCGCTAACTTATAATCATTGATATCAATATTATCTAATAGAATACTACCCTGTGAATGTTGATAAAAACGTGGAATCAAACTCGCCAACGTAGATTTACCACTACCAGAACGACCTACCAATGCAATCATTTGCCCTGGTTCAATGGTGAAATTAATGTTTTTTAGAACTTCTTTATCTGTACCAGGGTAAGTAAATGCTAAATTTTTAACCTCTAATCTTCCTAATACGTCTGTTTTCTCAATTGTTCCATTATCAACTTCAGGCTCTTCATCTAATACTTCAAAAATACTTTCAGCCCCTGCTAAGCCTTTTTGAATATTAGAACTTACTTCAGATAATTGTCTAATTGGTTTAGGTAACAGACCAGCAGCTGTAATATAAGCAACCAATTCACCTGCACTTGCATCACCACGTAGTAATAAAACTAAGAACAACAAGACAGCCATTGCCGAATAAATGACTAATTGCAATAGAGGTGTATAAATTGCACCTGTTTTAGTCATTTTTAACTGTTTTGCCATGCTGTCTTCTGTGACTTCTTTAAAACGGTTTGATTCGTATGCCTCACCACCAAAACTCCGAACTACACGATAGTTTTGCACAGTCTCAGAAGTTACATGAGTCAAATCGCCCATAGCCATTTGAATTTTTTTACTTTGCTTGCGAAACTTTTTACCTGCAATAGTAACCATCACTGCAATCACTGGAAGTATGGCAATCATTACTAAAGTTAACTTCCAATTCATGTATAGCAAGTAACAAAATAAAAAGACAACCGTTAAACCTTCCCTGAAGATTACTTTAATAGCGTCTGTAGCTGCTCCAGTTACCATATTTACATTAAATAAAATAAGCGAAACCATATGACCAGAATTGCGATCATCAAAGTAACGACTAGGTAACTGAAAAAACTTATTAAACATCTGCAATCTTAAATCTTGCACTAAGCCTAACGTAACTCTTGCAAGATAATAACTACCTAAAAAAGATCCTATCCCTTGCCAAATTGCAATTAATATTAGAAATACAGGTACAGCATAAACTAGATCTAAAGTCTTTAAATAAGGCACACCAGGAAATAATGTGGTTGACTTTCCATTTAAAGCATCCACAAAATATTGCAAAATATGGGCTAACAATGGTTGTGATGAAGCAAAAATCATATAACCTAAGATACTAATTGCAAAAAAACCAACATAGGGTTTTACATAGGTTAATAATCTAAAATAGAGTTTTAAACTTGAAACTTGTTTTTTAGTGTTACTCATTATCAATCATATTCTTTCAAAAAGTTGATTATAGCATGTAGTTAAACACTACATTTATTGACTAACAAAATTTCATTTTGCTTAGTCAATCCCCAAAGTAGACCAAATATCATCAATATGCTTAACAACAGATGGATCTTTATGAATTACTCTACCCCATTCACGATCAGTTTCTCCTGGCCATTTATGAGTTGCATCTAGCCCCATTTTACTACCTAAACCTGAAACAGGTGATGCAAAATCTAAGTAATCAATCGGTGTATTATCAATCAATAGTGTATCTCGTTTGGGATCCATACGAGTAGTAATCGCCCAAATCACATCATTCCAATCACGTGCATTAATATCATCATCTGTCACAATCACAAACTTAGTGTACATGAATTGACGCAGAAAACTCCAAACCCCCATCATAACTCGCTTAGCATGACCTGGATATTGTTTCTTCATGGTTACTATTGCCATACGATAAGAACATCCCTCAGGTGGCAGATAGAAATCAACTATTTCTGGAAACTGCTTTTGCAGTATTGGCACAAATACATCATTAAGAGCCAACCCTAAAATTGCAGGCTCATCGGGTGGGCGACCAGTATAAGTACTGTGATAAATAGGGTTTTCACGATGGGTTATGCGTTCAACAGTGAATACTGGAAATTTATCTACTTCATTATAATAGCCAGTATGATCACCAAATGGTCCTTCACTCGCCATTTCATTGGGATAAATAGCCCCTTCTAGCACAAACTCTGCACTGGCAGGAACCTGCAGATCATTACCAATACATTTAACTAGTTCTGTTTTCTGACCACGTAATAAGCCAGCAAAAGCATATTCTGATAACGCATCAGGTACAGGTGTTACTGCGCCTATGATAGTAGCTGGATCACAACCTAACACCACAGAAACAGGAAACGGCTCTGTAGGATATTTTTGTCGCCATTCTTGATAATCAAGGGCACCACCACGATGACTTAGCCATCGCATAATGACTTTATTACGACCAATTACTTGTTGGCGATATATCCCTAAATTTTGTCGTTCTTTTGATAACCCTTTGGTAACAACAATACCCCAAGTGATTAATGGTCCTGCATCTTCTGGCCAGCATTTTTGAACAGGTAACTGGCTAAGATCAACATCATCACCTTCTTTAACAACCGCATGACAAGGTGCATCTTTACGGATTTTTGGTGACATATTAAGTACTTTTTTAAAGATAGGTAATTTTTGCCAAGCATCTTTTAAGCCTTTAGGAGGCTCTGGCTCTTTTAAAAAAGCTAGTAATTTACCAATTTCTTTAAGCTGATTGAGATCATCTGTACCCATCCCTAGAGCAACCCGCTTAGGTGTTCCAAACAAATTTGCTAATACAGGAATATCATAGCCTGTTGGATTTTCAAATAATAAGGCAGGCCCTTGTTTGCGTAATGTACGATCACAAACTTCAGTCATTTCTAAATGGGGGGAAACAGGTGCTAATACTCTTTTTAACTCACCTTGTTTCTCTAATAATTGAATAAAGTCTCTTAAGTCAGCATACTGCATAAGTAAAACACCTTTGCCTATCTATATACTTAAAAGCCGCATTACTGCGGCTTTTTAATAGAGCTATTATTTATTTTCTTTTCATTGCTTGGAAAAACTCATCATTGGTTTTAGTATCTTTCAACTTATCCAATAAGAATTCAATAGCCGCAATTTCTTCCATTGGATGAAGAATTTTACGTAAAATCCACATTCTTTGTAACTCATCTTCTGTCGTTAATAACTCTTCACGACGAGTACCAGAACGATTAAAGTTAATGGCAGGGAATACTCGCTTCTCAGCAATCTTGCGATCTAATTGTAATTCAAGGTTACCTGTACCTTTAAACTCCTCATAGATAACTTCATCCATTTTAGAGCCAGTTTCTACAAGGGCCGTTGCTAAAATTGTTAAACTACCACCTTCTTCAATATTACGTGCTGCACCAAAGAAGCGTTTAGGTTTTTCTAAAGCATGAGCATCAACACCGCCTGTTAAAACCTTACCAGAACTAGGAATAACTGTATTATAAGCACGTGCTAAACGAGTGATAGAATCCAATAAAATGACTACATCACGTTTATGCTCAACTAAGCGTTTTGCTTTTTCAATAACCATTTCAGCTACTTGTACGTGACGTATAGGTGGTTCATCAAAGGTTGAAGCGACTACTTCACCACGAACCGTACGCTGCATTTCCGTTACTTCTTCTGGCCGTTCATCAATTAATAATACAATTAAATGACATTCAGGATTATTACGAGTGATATTGCTAGCAATGTTCTGTAGCATTAATGTCTTACCTGCCTTAGGAGGTGCGACGATCAAACCACGTTGACCTTTACCAATAGGTGCACAAAGATCTATAACACGACCTGTTAAATCTTCGGTAGCACCATTACCAATTTCCATTACCATACGTTGATCAGGAAAAAGTGGTGTTAAGTTTTCAAATAGGATTTTATTCTTGGCATTCTCAGGCTGATCAAAATTAATGGTATCAACCTTTAATAAAGCAAAGTAACGCTCACCTTCTTTAGGTGGACGAATCTTGCCAAAGATTGTATCACCTGTACGTAAGTTAAAACGGCGAATTTGACTTGGTGAAACATAAATATCATCTGGCCCTGCTAAATAAGAAGAGTCTGATGAGCGTAGAAAACCAAATCCATCTGGTAATATTTCTAAAATACCATCACCTGATATTTCCTCACCACTTTTAGCATGGCGCTTCAGCAATGAAAAAATAATATCCTGTTTACGTGAACGAGCCATATTTTCTAGGCCCATTTGTTCCGCAATTTCTAATAGTTCACCAATAGGTTTTTGTTTAAGTTCTGTAAGATTCATAAGGATGAAAAAAGGAGGTTGTTTTGAGATAGACACTTTCCTAAAAAAAGAAAGCTGTTATTTGCGTATAAGAATTGTATACATTCATTATAACTTAAGGAACTAAGCTATCTTTTAAGTATAGGATGATATTTTTACTCTGTCTACATAAATTTGATCCTACTTTAAATATAAATTTATTATGGTTTGATTTATAACACTCTATTAGAACTTACTAGGCGTAGATTATTGTTTTTATTTTGTTCTACGCCCGCAATCATTATCACTCTGTTATTAATAGGATATTCGTTTCGTTTGTTATACATACAAATATCTCTTTTATTTATGACTCTCTTTTATTCTTATTATTTGTCTCTGTTTATTATTTTTATTTTTCAAAGTTATCTTTATGTTATTTTTATTTACTTTTATATAAGCATAACTCATGCCAGAAAGACTATTACCAGTAATTACATCACCTTATAGTTTTCATTCTTCTAATATACAGTTTTTAATTTATAAAATGTTACTTTTCTACCCGACAAAGTGTTACCTTCCATTAATAAAGTTTATTTTTATATCAGATAAAAATATTCAGCTATATAATAAGTGTTAATTATTTACCTCAATATAAGTCTTAAAATGTTTAATAAATTTAATTTAAATAGTCGATTAGAAAAAGCTTTAACAACTTTGGCTTTATCTACTCCTACTGCTGTACAAGAAAAAGCTATTCCATTAGCGATGGAAGGTAAAGATCTCTTTATTACCTCTGCAACAGGTACAGGTAAAACCCTTGCCTATGTATTGCCTTTATTACACCGTTTATTAGAAACAAGTAAACCTGGCTCTGGTTTACAAGCACTTATTATTCTGCCAACAAGAGAATTGGCTACACAAATTCATAAAACTATACAGCAAGTGGCTAGTTTTACTTTTTTTCAGTCTTTACTAGTAACAGGTGGTGAAGGACTGAAAGAGCAAGCCGCAAAATTGCGTAAAAACCCTGAAATTGTTATTGGCACACCTGGTAGATTAGTCGAGCACTGGAAAAAACAACAATTTGAATTAAATAATCTAAAAATCTTAGTATTAGATGAAACAGACAGAATTCTAGATATGGGATTTGGAGATGATGTAAATACATTAATTGAAAATTGCCCTGCTAGTAAGCAAACACTATTACTCTCCGCTACTAAAGGCAATAATGCTCTACAAGCTTTGATAGAGTCCTTACTACAGTCCCCCATAAATATTCATTTAGAAGCATCAACTAAAGCCAACGCCAATATTGCCCAACAAATAATCTTTGCTGATAATGTAGCCCATAAAGAACGCTTAATTGAATGGTTACTAGCCCATGAGAGATATCAAAAAGTAATTATCTTTACTAACACACGTAATCAAGCGGATTTATTAAGCAAAACGTTTACTGCTACTCAAATAAAACATGCGGTGTTACATAGTGAAAAAACAGCAGAAGAACGTAAACAAACCATCAGTAGACTTCATCAAAAACATATCACTATCTTAATTGCTACTGATGTTGCCGCCCGTGGCTTAGATATTGAAGGTATTGATTTAGTCATTAATTTTGATTTACCCAGAACAACTGATGAGTATATTCATCGCATTGGTAGAACGGGTCGCATGGATAATAAAGGTGTTGCTATATCACTTATTGATGCCGCTAACTGGAAAACATTAACTAAAATAGAACATCATCTAAAGCACACATTAGAAAAGCGTACTATTGATAGTTTAACAAGTAAATTCCAAGGTTTTACAGATGATAAAACAACATTTGATAAATCATCTAACAAACCCATAAAAAACAAAGTTAAAACTAAACCTACTAAAGAAACAAAACCTCCTTCAAAATCAAAAGGGCAAGCATCTACACTGGTCAGCACGGATGGTTTTGCACCTTTAAAGCGAAAAAAATGATTACTAATTAGTTACAAATGACGCTATAAAATACCCTAGTAAAAAGGTAAACTATACAAAATTTTTAGAATACAGTAATAGCTGAATTGAGGAAAAATCGTGGATACTATTGAAACCATTAAAGAACAAATTGCTAGCAATCCTGTACTACTTTATATGAAAGGCTCTCCTAACGCACCACAATGTGGCTTTTCTGCAAGGGCAGCACAAGTGCTAATCGATTGCGGTGAAAAATTTGCTTATGTAGACATACTACAACACCCAGAAATTAGAGCTGAACTACCTAAATATGCTAATTGGCCAACTTTTCCACAATTATGGGTTGGTGGTGAACTTGTTGGTGGCTCAGATATTTTATTAGAAATGCATGAGAAAGGTGAGTTAAAACCATTAATTCAAGCAGCAGTTAATAAATAATATAATTAAGGGGTGATAACTATTTATCACCCTTATTTATATTACTAATTTTATTGCTATTAACCACATTATTATACCTATTAAGAAGTCTAAAACTCTCCATGAAGTTGGCTTACTAAACCAAGGCTTAAGCAACCTTGCCCCATAGCCTAGAGCAAAAAAGAAACAGAAAGAAGCACAAATTGCTCCTAGTGCAAAATAGCCGTGCTGGTTTGGATACTGATTAGCAATAGAACCTAGTAGTAACACTGTATCTAGATATACATGTGGATTTAGCCAAGTTAATGCCAAACAAACTAACAAAGTAGTTCTTAAAGATTGTTTATGGGCTTCTTTGATTTGTAATGCATCATTATGTGTAAAAGCTTTCCAAAAACTTATTGCCCCATAACAAAACAAAAACACGCAACCTATATAGCGCATTATCCATTCAATACTGGGGATTACCTTGATGACTAATGATAATCCAAATACGCCTACTAAAATTAAAATAGCATCAGATAAAGCACACAGTAAGCATATCCATAAAACATGTTGCTTATATAAGCCTTGTCTTAACACAAAAGCATTTTGCGCTCCAATAGCAACTATTAATGACAAACCTAAACTAAACCCTGCTATAGCAGCATACATTTAATAACACCTAATACCATGACTTCTCAATTTAAAGTGACTATAATGCTGTAAACATTTGATTAAAACAATAGGATTACTATTTTGACAGAACAAGTCAATGGACAATGTCGTCTAGATAAATGGTTATGGGCTGCTCGCTTTTTCAAAACTAGAAACATTGCTAAAGAGGCTATTGCTGGCGGTAAAGTTCATTGCCAAGGAGAGCGTTGCAAACCTTCCAAAAATATCCGTGTTGGTGATGAATTAACAATCCATATTGGCTATGATAATCGAATTGTTGTTGTTAAAGATTTATCTGAAATTCGTAAAGGTGCTCCTGAAGCTCAACAACTTTACCAAGAAACTGCCGAAAGTATCAACAAAAGAGAACAAGCCGCTATTGAGCGCAAGTTAGGTATGCAAGGTATTCAAACAGAAGGACGTCCTACTAAGAAACAACGTCGTCAAATCCACCAATTCCGTCAATCCTCACATTAATATGACATCACTTATCACACTGCTTGCTGATGGCAAATTTCACTCAGGTGAAGAACTGGGTAACACATTAAATATAAGCCGTGCCGCCATTTGGAAACGACTAAAGAAATTAGAAAATGATACTAACCTTGCCATTCATAGTGTTAGGGGCAAAGGTTATAAATTAGATTCTCCCCTCTCTTTACTGGATAGTGAATTACTTGATCAACAAATTACTCAATGGCCAATCACTGTACTTCCCAATATTAGTTCTACTAATACTGAATGTTTCCGTTTACTAAACACTGGTATGCCCGCCCCCTTAGCCGTCACTGCAGAACAACAAACAGCTGGTAAAGGTCGCAGAGGTAGACAATGGGTTAGTCCTTATGGTCAAAACCTCTATTACAGTTTATTAATTGGTTTAAAAAATGGTTCTCATCAATTAGAAGGATTAAGCCTCACGATAGGTTTAGCAGTATTAAAAACTATTAAAAAAATGGGACTAATACAGGCAGGATTAAAATGGCCTAATGATTTACTATTCGATAATAAAAAGCTTTGTGGCATTCTTCTTGAACTTACAGGAGACCCCGCAGATATTTGCCATGTGGTAATTGGTATTGGCATTAACGTGAATATGCCACAAGCCATTACTGAAATTAATCAACCATGGACTTCTCTTCGCCAAGAACTAGGTACACTTATTGATCGTAATAAGTTACTCGTTGAACTAAACTACTCTCTGTCTTATTATTTAAAAATCCATTATCAACATGGTTTTAAGGCGCTGAAAGAAGAGTGGCAGGAAAATAATCTTTGGCAACATCAAATAGTTAACTTACTACAAGGAAATCAACAAATTACTGGAAAAATGTTAGGTGTTGATGATACTGGGGCGTTAAAATTACTGATTAATAATGAAATTCAATATTTTAATGCTGGTGAAGTTAGTTTAAGATTAGCGACCTCAACTCATGACTAAAGTTAATTATGATTCTTGAACTCGATTGTGGAAATAGTTTGATTAAATGGCGTATTTTAAATAGCCATGATGAAGTCATCGTGCGTGGAGCAAACCAACAACTACAACATTTGTTAACAGATATTGATAATAGCCAACAAAACTTTCGTTTTTGTCGCCTAGTAAGTGTGCGCTCTGAACAAGAAACTTCACAGCTTATTAACCATTTAGAAACCCAATATTCCGTATCTGTTAAACAAGCACTTTCTTGTAAAGAATCATGTGGCGTAAAAAATGGTTATCATGACTATACTAGGTTAGGTACTGATCGTTGGGCTGCCATTGTTGCTGCTTACCATCAAAGTCAACAAGCTACCCTTACATTAGGTTTTGGTACAGCTATCACCTGTGACTTTATAGATAAACATGGTCAGCATTTAGGTGGATTTATTGCCCCTGGACTCATGTTAATGCGTCAACAATTACTGACTAACACAAACCGTATCCATTACCATGAAGACTTAACAAAAGACTTACTTGCTCCTGTTGGAAGACCTGGTGAGTCTACAGAAGATGCAGTTAATGGTGGCTGCCACCTAATGTTACAGGGTTTTATTAGTCAACAATTAACACTAGCTAATCAATATTTTGGCCAACATTTTAATATTTATGTGGCTGGCGGCGATGCTATGTATTTTGATATACCAAAAGCACATCATATGCCTGATCTTGTTTTTTATGGTTTATCATTACTTTGTCCTATAATGGATAATTCATGATGCGCTGGGTATTTATATTTTTAGTTTTCTTAAATATATTTTTTTATATCTGGCAATATCAGCAAGTATCACCACTATCCTTAAATGACCAAAATTTAACAAACTATAGTGAAACAGATATACCAACCATTAAATTGTTAAAAGAACAACCTATTGTAAATCATACATCTACAATTAATGAAAATAATAATCAAGAAACATCACAAGCAGACTCCCCAATTAAAGAAGAGCCCGCTAACACTGATAATACTGAAACCACATCTGAACCATTAACCTGTTTATATTTAGGTGGTTTTATCAACCAAGAGCAACTTGAAGTAATTAATCCTTTTTTGGAAAAAGTAGCTAGCAACATTAATCCAACACCTATTAAGCTGACCAAAACAGCCAAATTTCATCTATATGTAATAGCTAACAATGGGACAGAACAACAAGCCCTTTTAGAGAAACTTAGCAATGCCTCTATTAATACACTAGTAATTTCTCGCGGCCCATTAAAAGATAATATTAGTTTAGGGCTGTTTACGGATGAAACTGCTTATAATGAGATACAGGATAACCTTAAAGCGTTAGAAATTCCTATAAAAATTGAGGATCTACCCGAGTCAGCAAGTAGTTATTGGTTGAAAATAACAAACGATAAGCGATTATTGTTTACTCACACTATTTTAACTGAATTAACCCAACAAATACCCACCATGCAACAAGAACTGATGCTCTGTCACTTTGCAGAAAATTAAAAATTAAGTGCTGGTGCTAATTTTTGTAATCGTTGTATTTTTTTCATGGGAAGTTGATCAGGAGTAAGGGTTCCTGAATGCCTTACAGGGGAAATGCGCTGGTTAAATAAACTTCCTGTCACTAGATTACCAGTTAGATAATAATTAATTTCTCTGGTATCTTTAATTGAGTTAACAATAGGCTTTAATTCACCCCAAATATTAGTAGAAACTAAAATATCAAATTGCTGTGTTGAAAACGCAGGAATATCTTGCCAAATAGGTTCTTCTCCTGTACTAATTTCAATACCATTTAATAGCACCTTATAATCTAAAGTACGTACATATAATTTTTTACTTTGAGAGTTTTTTATATTTATATTTAACTTAAAACGTTGCTCAAATGGATTAGCTTTTACAAACTCTAGACTCTCTAACTTTACTTCAACAGGATGACTGTTCATCATCACACATCCTGATAATGGTGCTGACACTAGCAATGTTATTATCATTTTCTTTACTAGACACATACTATTTCCAAGAAAACTGCCTTTTATTACCTATTAAGTTATAGCAAACAAGCATAAATGGTTATTAATACTCAAACAAGTCTCTATTAAACTAATATTTAAATATATTTTGATTTATTACTATAACTTATCTGTAATTAAAACCTATACTACAATAGTTAAATAGCTATTGTAGTTAATGTAGTAATACGTTTTAAAACAGCGATTGTAATTGCCTTTACATAAGGAACATGAGGCTCTTATCCATTTTTCCAAGCAACAATGCCAAACAGCTTACTGATCAGCTACTCAAAACCAGAATTTAATTACTGTGAAAAACTACCGTGAACAATGGTTAACATCCTTTGTTTATAAAAGTTTAATTAGTAGACCTAAATTACATTCTTTTTAGGTGTAGCTACATTATCTCTTAAATAAACAGGCTCAACTTTTTCAGCAGGAATCATTTCATTTCGTTGCCATGCTAATTCTGCTAATGCTAATAAATCCTTAGCATCTGGAAATAAACCATCATTTATCACTTCATACTGTACAGGAATTTGTTTTGCATATTTCCAACCAGTACCAACACCAAACCAATTTTTATTTATTTCTGGCAATTGTGCCTGTTCTGGTGCTAGCACTTGCTCCATACCTATTAAGCACATTTCTTTTTGTTGTAATTGGTAGCATCCCCAATAAATTTCATTCATACGAGCATCAATAGCCACAGCTACCTGTTCTACTTTATATTCACGCCATGCACGTTGAGCCAAAACAGCCAAATCAGATATTGCTATAACTGGTTTATCCAAAGCAAATGCTAACCCTTGAATAACTCCTGTAGCTATACGAACACCTGTAAAGGCACCTGGACCACGTCCAAAAGCCAAACCATCAATAGTAGACAAGGAACATCCAGCTTCTGCCACAACTTTTTTAATCATAGGCAAAATCTGCTGTGCATGTAATCTAGGGATTACCTCATAACATGTATATAATTCACCTTGATGCAATATAGCAACTGAGCAGGCTTCAGTCGCTGTATCTATGGCTAGTAGAGTTGTCATAAACGCTTTACTTAGAGTGAGATGATAGTGTTACCTATCATCTTATTGATATTAACTTAATGCTTGTAACACTTGCTGAGTAATTTCATCAACACTACCAACACCCATAATACGCGTATATTTTGGGTTACCATTTTTTTGAGCAAGATTCTGATAGAAACTAACTAATGGCTCTGTAGAATGATGATATTCTGTCAAACGTTTACGCACTGTTTCTTCAATATCATCTTTACGTTGAACTAGTGATTCACCCGTCACATCGTCTTTACCTTCAACTTTAGGTGGATTATGTTTAATATGATAAACCCTACCTGATGACTCATGTACACGACGACCAGAAATACGCTCTATTACTTCTTCATCATTAACCGCAATTTCAACCACATAGTCAATATCAATGCCTGCATCACATAATGCTTCAGCTTGAGGTATAGTTCTTGGAAAACCATCAAATAAAAAACCGTTCTTAGCATCTGGCTCTGCAATACGCTCTTTAACCAAGTTAATAATAAGCTCATCAGAAACTAGCTTACCTTGCTCCATAATTTCTTTTGCTTGTAAACCTAAAGGAGTACCAGCGCGTACTGCAGCGCGTAACATATCACCTGTAGAAATTTGTGGGATATTAAACTTCTCAGTAATAAAACGTGCTTGAGTACCTTTACCAGCACCAGGCGCACCTAGCAGAATGATTCGCATAATTTGCTCCATTAAAACCCAAAAAGAAACAATACAAGGACAGGCTATTCTTTGCAAGCTTCTACAAATAGTATAAATAGCTTGTATTGACGTTTGTTATATTCATTAAGAGATACAACAATACATAAAATAACTAAATTAAGTCAACTATTGAATAAGAAAATGACAATAAAAAAGGCACCTAAAAGGTGCCTTTTTATTAAATCTTAGCAGATTATAGGCTAAACTTATAACCAATACCAACCATGTAAACCCATGGGTTAACATCTAAATCAACTTTAACACGTGTTTGAAGTGCTTGAGAATATACTGTTGCACGTGTATCAATATTAATATAACGAACTTGAGCATTTAGCATTAAATTATCAGTGATCATATAATCAGCACCGATTTGCGCAGCCCAACCCCATGTATCTTTAACACGGAAGTTTTGGAATTGTGCACCACCATTTTTAGCAGAATTACTTAATTTCTCACTGTAGAACCAAGTATAGTTAAGACCTACACCCATATATGGTTGGAATGCTTGAGAAGGATCAGCGGGATAATAAACTAAGCTTAAAGTTGGTGGTAAATGAGAAACTTTACCTAATTTTCCATTTGCTGGCTCTACAGATGTCCCTTTTACACGAACATTATGAGTAAAAGGTGTAGCACCTAATAACTCAACGCCAATATGATCAGTAATCATATAAGCAAAGTTTAGACCTAACTGGGTATCACTATCTAAGGTAGCCTTGCCACCTAAGTTAGCACCTGCTGCAGCTCCACGATCACCTTTGATACTGCTAGAACTTTCGTGTGGATCAACAGTTACAGCGCCTGCACGTATAATAATATCACCAGCTTTGTGAGCTTGAACCATAGGAGTTGCTAAAGCAATAGCAAGTACGGATGTAGCAAGAATGGACTTTTTCATAGGTACTCCAGTTTCTATAATTAAGTTAAGTATTGAATTATTTCCTGACAAACCCTCATTATCAGGGATGAATTTCTAGTTGCCGCAATGCTATTATAGTTTTACAGACAATGCATTTATTACAAAATGTTTGTTCATCTTTTAGACAGCTTAACTAATAAAAGCCCCTTTTCTGTTGATCGTAAGCAAGAAATATACAAATTTTAAAATTAATCATTAATACAATGCCTGATACAGTTTTTTGCGATAATTTATTACTAATAGATTATCATTTCCTAATAGGTCAAATAGTTGAATAAGTGTTTTTCTAGGCAAATCTTCTTGATACGTTCTATTACGTTTAAATAATGTCAATAATCCTTCCATAGCCTGCTCATATTGCTGTTGTGCCAACTGAGCAATAGCTAGTTGATAACATAACTCATCACTACTAGGCTGTTCTTGTACTGTTGCTTGTAACTCTTCAACACTGGGCAAATCAACAGCTTGTTTTAGAAAGGCTAGTTGTGCTTTAGCAGCGACTAATTCTTGTTTATAGTCATCATCAATTACAGCATTTAAAATTGTTTCTGCTTCAGTTAACTCACCACGCTCCGCTAAACAGCGAGCATAAAGGATCAAAGCAAGCATATTGTTATTATTCTGTGCTAATAACTCTTTTAATAAAGCTTCTGCTTGTATTTTATCTCCTTGATCATAGAGTGTTTTAGCTTGCTCCAATAAGTCACCCTCTGGGGTTGCTGGTGCTTCGACATATTTTTCAAGCATTTTACGAATATTAGCCTCAGTAGTACTTCCAGAGAATCCATCAATAGCTTGTCCCTCTTTAAAAAGCACAACGGTGGGTAAACTACGCACACCAAACTGAGCTACTATTTGTTGTTGCTGATCACAATCAACTTTAGCTAATATTAACTGCCCACCATAAGAAGCCACTATCTGTTCAAGTAATGGGGTTAGTGTTTTACAATGCTCACACCAAGTAGCCCAAAAATCAATAAGCACTGGTTTATTAAAAGAACCCTCAATAACTATTTGATTAAAATTATCTAAAGTAATATCTATAACGGTTATTTGCTCATTCATACTTTATATCTCTTAAAACTCTATTTAATTCTATTTTGATTACATGTTATCAACTATCAAGTGTTAAACTTTCTAAAATATGCCGATAACTATTCATCCGTTTAGGATTGATCTTTCCTTCATCAATCGCTTTTAATAATGCACACCCTGGCTCTTGTTGATGTTTACAATTACGAAACTTACAGCGCCCTAAAAAAGGTTTAAACTCTATAAAGCCCTGCTCAACAATATCTTTATTAATATGAGTTAAAGCAAAATCTCTAATACCAGGGGAGTCAATTAAATTGCCCCCCATAGGCAAATGAAATAGTTTTGCTGTTGTTGTTGTATGCGCTCCCTTATTGGTTAATTCTGATAGCGCTCCTATTCGCAACCCAGCCTCTGGCAGTAATGTATTAATAAGCGACGATTTACCAACACCTGACTGGCCTACAAAAACACTCATATGATTATTTAAAGCAGTTTGTAACTGTTGCACAGTTTCTGGAATGCTTTTAGATACTTGCAAAATTTGATAATTTAAATTTTGATAAATATTAAGTAGTTCTTCTAATTCTTCTCGATTTTGCTCATTTACTAAATCCAATTTATTGAATAATAATAAAGGCTTAATCCCTGCATATTCAGCAGCAATTAAATAGCGATCTAATAAGTTAGCATAGGGTGTGGGCAAAGGAGCAAAAACAATAACTAATAGATCAACATTAGCTGCAATAGCTTTTAAGCGCCCTGAACTATCTGTTCGAGAAAGCTCAGAAACTCTTGGCTGCACAGCTGTAATAATACCATTTTGTTGATTACCTGCTCGCCATACCACTTTATCACCTGTTACTAGAGCAGGTAAATTGGCTCTTAAATAACAACGATAACGTTCTCCCTGACTACTCTCTACTTCAGCTTGTATACCAAAATGTGCTGTAACTAACCCTAGCTGCTCTTCACCAAAATCACCACCTGCTAATTCTTCTTGTAACTTTGACTCGCGTTGATTAGCGCGACTATTACGCTCTTCTTGAATTTTATCAATGCGCCAGCGTTGGCGGCGATTCAGTTGGCGCTTAGCCATAATTATTAAATCTCATTTGCAATACTCCATTACCTAAAAAAACTAATTCTATAATAAATTTCTTAAACTCATAAATTAATTATAGGTTTGCAATCAGTTAGGAAACCAAACAATACATAGCTGCAATATTGCTTTCAATTTTTTACTACATAACTGAGGGCATTATGACAGTAACAACACCCACTAACTATATAGAATATCAAGCTGATGGTATTGCTACTAACTTTTCCATACCTTTTTTATTACTTAATGATAATGATCTGGCCGTCTATTTAGATAAAAATTTAATAAATGCTGGCTATAAATTAAAAGGTATTGGTAATCCCGTTAGTGAAATTATTTTTACAATTGCACCAAAAGGTAAACTACTTTTACAGCGTAAAATTGCACTATTACGTGATACTGATTACCAAGAAAATGGTGATTTATTAGCCAATACCCTTAATAAGGATTTCGATAGGTTATACCTAGCCTTACAAGGCGTTAGCCAAGACAACACTAAAACACTTAGAGTAGAAGATGCCAGTGGTATTCCAGCATTATCTTATGCAGAGAATAGAGCTAATAAGCTATTAGGATTTGATAGTCAAGGACAACCCTTACTTATTAGTAGCAGCTCTGGCAGTGCTTTAGAGTTAGCCAAAGACTTAGCAGACCCTAATAGCCCATTAAAAGGTGCAGGAATGTTAGGCTATAACGAAAATCTTAATTACTCTAATAGAACTGTAGGCTCTGCTTTAAAAACCATTTCACAAGCAATCCCTAAGATCACTATTTCAGTAGATGAGCCAAATAGCTCTATGGGTTCTGATGGAGAGATTTGGTTACAGTTAGAGGATGAGTAATGAGTATTTTAGTTAAAAAAAATAACCAATGGCTTCCTATTAAAAATATTTATAGTTATCAAAATAATCAATGGAAAAACATTAAGCAATGTTATGCAAAACAATCAGGTATTTGGCAAAGCGTTTGGCAAAATGCCATTATTTTTATTAATGATAATCCTCAAACCAGTGTTAATATTTTTGAATTAATGGGTAGTCCTACTAAAACAGGAAATTATATTTTTATTAATAATGCTGAAATAACTGCTAATTATGGCGAGCCTGCATTAAAAACAGGTATTTTTCCTAAAAAATCTAAACTAACTATTATTAATAACTCTTATATTAGAGGTTATGGTGGCGACGCTGGTAATAGTCAAACAGACGGGGAGCCTGGCGGAGACGCAATCTTCCTAGAGTATCCATGTGAGATTAATAATAGGAATGGTTATTTATATGCAGGTGGCGGTGGCGGTGGTGGTTTTTATGCTGCCTACAGTAATAATATTTATAAATCTGGAGGAGGTGGTGGTGCCGGATCAATACATGGTAATCATGGGGAAAATCATAGTAGACCTGGTGGAACATCCTACTACGGTAATAACCCCTCGCCAGGGAATGAAAGTACTGGAGGCATAGGTGGTTATGCAGGGTATAGTGCTAGCGGTGGTGCAAATACAAGATATGATGCAGGTGCAGGTGGAGATTTAGGAGAAGCTGGTATGACTAGCAAACTTACTAGTGGAACATCAAAGCAAATAGAGAAACTTTATGCAGGCGGTGCTGCTGGTCTAGCCATCAATAAAAATAATTTTGAAGTTACTGTATTAAATATTAATGAAGAAAATATTAAAGGTGAAATTCGATGAGTAATTCAACTAATTTTGTTGTTGTTAAGGTTGATCCTGTCAATAAAACAATGGTAATTGACTGGGGATATATCCGTTTAAACCACAGAATACCCAATCAAATATTAGAAAACTCTAACCTCTCTCAAAATAAAATTATTGAGTTAATAGAAAAAATGCGACCTAAACAACCTGAGCCAATTGAAATACCAAAAGGTTTACAATTTTTAATTGATAAAACTGATCAAGAATTAAGCCAACAAACTATTCAAGATGAGATTTTATTATGAAAGACCAGCAAATAACTATTAGGGGATGTATTCTTTGCATTGGAGACGGCGTAAAAAATGATACATTTACTAACCCTAATAAAAATATTGGCGAAATTAACCATTATATTTTTCCTCTATTAGGCAGTGGTAGTGTTTCAAATGGTCAACAAACTCTTTTATTAGAAGAGGGAAAATTAACTGATTTAACAGCGTTCGTAGGTAATAAAATTCACTATCAAGTTAAGCAAAAGTCTGAATGGGTTGCTTTTAATTCTCTTTTAGAAAGAACAATGAACATTAATATAATCACAGAAACACCTTCTAACTTATATCAGAATGACTTAGAAGAAACTATTTTTGTGGTGTTAAAAGGTGAGGCGACTATTAACGAAAAAAGTTTACTTCCTTTTAAATCAGGTCGTTTATTTAGAAATAATAAGGCAAATATTATATTAAGCGAAAATAGTATATTGGCGGCTATTACATTTAAAAAAGAATAAATAAATTTTATAAATATCTCCCTACTTTCAAACTAAAAATATATTCTTATAGATATTTTTTGCAAAAAAACGCTAGTCATTGCAGAATATCAACTAGATTAGTGTTTTTATTTAAAGCTCTTTTTGTTTGAGCTATCAGTAAGGGGATTTTTATATGCAAGACCCAAACAATCTTATTTGGATTGATCTTGAAATGACAGGGCTAAACCCTGATAAAGATGTGATCATTGAAATAGCCTCTTTAATTACTGATAGCCAGCTTAATGTATTAGCAGAGGGTCCTGTTATTGCCATTCATCAGCCAAATGAGTTACTAGATGCCATGGATGAGTGGAATACTACTCAACATGGTCGTTCGGGTTTAACTCAACGAGTTAAGGATAGTCAAATAACCACTGCTGAAGCTGAAGCTCTCACATTAGAGTTTTTTAAACAATGGGTTCCTGCTAATTGCTCCCCTATTTGTGGTAATAGCATTTGCCAAGATCGTCGCTTCCTCTATCGACTTATGCCAAAAGTGGAATCTTACTTTCATTATCGAAACTTAGATGTTTCCACACTGAAAGAACTTGCTAAACGCTGGGCACCAGAAATTATGAATGGCTTTAAAAAGAAGAATACTCACTTAGCTATGGATGATATTAAAGACTCTTTAGCAGAGCTAAAATATTATCGCCAACACTTTATTCAATTGCCTGAATAAGCTATGACTACACTTAAACCTATCATACTTGATAAAGCTACAGTACCTAAACTACCTCCTCGTCCTTTAGATGCCCACAAAGGACAATTTGGTCATCTTTTAATCATAGGTGGAGATCATGGTACAGGTGGCGCCCCACTGTTATCAGCAGAGATGGCATTACGTGCTGGGGCAGGTATGGTTTCTATGGCTACACGCCCAGAACATATTTCTGCTGTTCTGGCACGCAGACCTGAAATAATGTGTTTAGGCATTCATTCTGCCAATCAACTGTATCCATTAACAACTAAAGCTACCGGACTAGTAGTGGGCATGGGCTTAGGACAAAGTGCATGGAGTCATAGCTTACTATCATTAGCCGCTACGATTAATAAACCACAAGTTTGGGATGCAGATGCATTAAATCTATTAGCACAAAGAAAAGTCAACTTACCTAAAGATAGTATTATTACCCCCCATTTAGGGGAGGCGGCTAGATTATTAGGCTGTGATATCAAAACTATTCAACAAGATAAACTGCAAGCTGCTGTTGAAATTAGACAACATTATCAATGTACTGTTGTTTTAAAAGGCAGAGGAACCATTATTGCCGGCTTAGATAATAGTCTTACTCTGTGTAAACATGGACACCCTGCAATGGCTGGCGCAGGCCTAGGTGATATTTTAGCTGGTTTAATTGGCGCTTTACTTGCTCAGCAACTATCAGCAACAGAAGCAACACAACTTGCTGTATGGTTACATGCCAGAGCTGGGGAGCAATTAGGAAAACAAGGCAGGGGTTTATTAGCAAGTGATTTATTTCCCATTATACGCCAATTATTAGAAGAACATTGCCCATGCCTATAATTTTTACAGTTGATGAATCTACCATGTTACAGATAGCTGCCCAACTGGCAAAACTCAGTCAAGGGGTAGGTGTGTTTTATCTAAAAGGCGATCTAGGAGCAGGTAAAACTACTTTCTCAAGAAGTTTTTTACAAGCTTTAGGTCATCAAGGTACTGTCAAAAGTCCAACGTTTACTCTTGTAGAACCCTATCAATTGGCCACAGGCATGGCTTACCACTTTGATCTCTATCGTCTTGCAGACCCTGAAGAACTAGAGTTTATGGGTATTAGAGACTACTTTACAGATAACTCTTTATGTTTAATCGAATGGCCTGAACAAGGACAAGGTGTGCTTCCTCCTCCTGACCTACAAATAGCTATTGAGCATTTACCTAAGCAACGAAAACTTACACTGACTCCTTATAGTGAAAGAGCTAGGCTTTGGTGCAATACTTTAAATACGCTAAGTTAAGTTATATTCTGTAAACAAATCTACCCATACTCCATTATTTAATAATGTGGTACTTTGTGCGATACTGTACTAATTTTAGTGATAAATAAGCAACCAAATGGATCTATATAAATAACCATTGCTTTAAAAATATAGAGACTCTTAATGGCAATAAAAAGGCTGTTTGCAAATACAATAGGTGTTTTACTACTACTTATTACTTTTAATGCATTTGCGGAAACGACAATCAAGGGAGTTCGCCTATGGCGCGCCCCAGATAATACACGTATTGTATTTGACTTATCAGGACCTGTTAAACATAACATGTTCACACTGAGTGGCCCTGAGCGAATAATTATTGATATTAGTAATATAGCTTTGACAACCTCTTTGGATGATTTAAATCTTAAAGATACCCCTATCACTAGTATCCGCAGCTCTGCCCAAGGCAGTAAAGATATTAGGCTTGTTTTCGATCTTTCAACTAAAGTAACCCCTAAAGTCTTTACATTACCCCCTAACGAACCTTATGGAAACCGTTTAGTGGTTGATTTATTTGATAATGTATCAACAACTTCTACACCCACTCCTCCCCCAAAGACTGAACCTGCCACGACTACCACAACCACTGTTACTACAACTGCCCCCTCTCCGACTGTCACAAGAAGTCGCGATATTATTATTGCTATCGACCCCGGTCATGGTGGAGAAGATCCTGGCGCAATAGGTTCTGGTGGTAGAAAAGAAAAAGACTTAGTGCTACAAATTGCCAAAGAGTTACAAAGAGAACTTAATCAACAAAATGGCTTTAAAGCTGAACTCACTCGTAAAACAGATTACTTTATCCCTTTAAGACAGCGCCCACAAATTGCAAGAAAAATGGGAGCTGATTTATTTATCTCAATTCATGCCGATGCCGCACCTAAAGCTGCTGCTTATGGTGCATCTGTATTTGCCATTTCTGACCGTGGTGCCACTTCGGAAACAGCTCGCTGGTTAGCAGATACTGAAAACCGATCAGACTTGATTGGTGGCGCAGGTTCCGTAAGCTTAGATGGCAAAGACCAAGTACTTGCAGGTGTGTTATTAGACCTATCTATGACAGCTGTCATGTCATCTAGCCTAGATGTAGGTCAGAAAGTGCTAAACAGCATGGGGAAAACAACTGCTCTGCATAAGAAAAGAGTAGAACAAGCAGGCTTTGTGGTACTAAAATCTCCAGATATTCCCTCTATTTTAGTGGAAACAGGCTTTATCTCAAACCCAAACGAGGCAAGAAAGTTAGCGACTAAAAGCCACCAACAAGCACTGGCCAGATCTATTCGCACAGGCGTTGTCGCTTATTTCCAAAAGAATCCTCCACCAGGCACTTACTTAGATCAATTACGTCATGGCGGACAAATTACCTCATCTACTCATAAAGTAGCCAAAGGAGATACATTAGGGGCTATTGCCATAAGATATGGTGTAAAAATAGCTGACCTTAAAAAAGCTAACAACCTTACTAATGACAGTATACGGATTGGCCAAACATTAAAAATCCCTGCAAAATAATGGAATTGCTATGTCACAAATTCATTTACTTAGCCCTTTACTCGCTAACCAGATAGCAGCAGGAGAAGTAGTAGAAAGGCCTGCCTCTGTAGTTAAAGAGTTATTAGAAAATAGTTTAGATGCAGGTGCTAAACGTATAGATATAGATATCGAGCAAGGTGGTACTAAACTATTACGTATTCGTGATGATGGTTGCGGCATCATTTATGATGACCTTACACTTGCCTTAGCTCGCCATGCTACTAGTAAAATCAATGACCTAGAAGACTTAGAGCATGTGTGTAGTTTAGGTTTTCGTGGTGAAGCATTAGCCTCCATTAGCTCCGTTTCTAGGCTTACTTTAACTTCACGTACTGCTGAGGCTCAACAAGCTTGGCAAGTTGCTACTGAAGGGAAACAAATGGAGAGCAAAATACAGCCAGCGGCTCACCCCAAAGGAACTACTTTAGAAGTTAGAGATTTATTCTTTAATACACCTGCGCGCCGTAAATTCTTAAAAACTGAAAAAACAGAATTTGATCATATTCAAGAAGTAGTTAGACGTTTATCGCTAGCTCATTTTGAAGTCGCTTTTCATCTTACCCATAATGGTAAAACCATATTTTCACTACATCCTGCGCTTGATGATGTAGCAAGGGCAAGAAGAGTCTCACTTGTTTGTGGTAGTGAGTTTTTAAATCAATCCACAACTATTGCTATAGAAAGAGAAGGTTTACACCTTTATGGTTGGGTAGGTTTACCTACTTTTTCTCGTAGCCAAGCAGACTTACAATATTTCTATGTGAATGGTCGGATGGTTCGTGATAAATTAGTAGCCCATGCTGTACGGCAAGCTTACCGTGATGTTCTTTATAATGGCCGCCACCCTACTTTTGTGTTATTTCTGCAACTTGATCCCGCTTTAGTCGATGTTAATGTACACCCGACTAAACATGAAGTTCGTTTTAGAGATGGCCGACTGGTTCATGATTTCCTTTATAGTTCATTACATAGAGCATTAGCAGAAGTTCGACCAGAGAATCAACTAGCGAGTGCTCCTGCCACTCCTCAGCCAATAGTTACTGGTAGAGAAGCAGGCGAATTTGCGGGACAAACTGAAATGGGTTTAGCCAGTACTATTCAATCTACTTTTGCCACAATAACTAATCGTAATTTTTCAGCAAACTACACGCCTCCTTATAATAGAAGTAATTTACCTCCACTTAATGAAGTTAAAGGTAAATATGAAGCTTATTATGCTCCTTTAGCAGATGAAGTAGCCATCACACCCATAGATGCACCAGATACTCCGCCATTAGGTTATGCCTTAGCCCAATTAAAAGGTATCTATATCCTAGCCGAAAATGAGCAAGGTTTAGTTTTAGTAGATATGCATGCAGCCCATGAACGTATCACTTATGAACGACTTAAGATCGCCATGGAAACAGAAGGTTTAAGAGGACAGCCTTTACTTGTTCCAGAAACTATTGCTGTGAGTCAACGTGAAGCAGACTGTGCCGAAACACATGGTCAGTGGTTTAGTCAATTAGGTTTTGAATTGCAAAGACTGGGCCCAGAAACCTTAGCCATTAGACAAACACCTGTGTTACTAAAACAAGCACAAGCCAATCAACTCGTGCGAGATGTATTAGCTGATTTACTAGAATATGGTACATCTGATCGAATTCAAGCCCATATCAATGAATTACTAGCCACTATGGCTTGCCATGGTTCAGTTAGAGCTAATCGTCGCTTAACAATTCCAGAAATGAATGCACTATTAAGGGATATGGAACAAACAGAGCGGAGTGGACAATGTAACCATGGTCGTCCCACTTGGACACAATTAGCATTGGAAGATTTAGATAAACTATTTTTAAGGGGTAAATAATGACGAATAAGTTACCCCCAGCTATTTTTTTAATGGGCCCTACTGCATCAGGTAAAACGGATTTAGCACTACAACTGGCTGACAAATTACCCTGTGACATCATCAGTGTAGACTCTGCCCTTGTGTATAAAGGAATGGATATAGGTACTGCTAAGCCATCTAAACAAATACTTAGCCAATATCCCCACCAACTTGTTGATATCTTAGATCCTACTGAAGCCTATTCAGCCGCTGATTTCAGTAAAGATGCTTTACAGGCAATGGAACAATCAACTAAGCAAGGGCGAATTCCCTTATTAGTAGGTGGCACTATGCTCTATTACAAAGCATTATTAGAAGGACTTGCCACATTACCTTCGGCTGAACCTGAACTTCGAACAAGTTTGGAAAATCGAATAAAATTGGAAGGAAGCAATGTATTACATGAAGAGTTACAAAAAATTGATCCCTTATCAGCAACTCGAATTCACCCTAATGATCCTCAACGTATCATCCGAGCATTAGAGGTATTTTTGATAACAGGTAAAACCCTTTCTGAACATTATCAACAACAAAATGAAACAAAAAATCAGTATAACCATGCTCTACCCTATACTATAGTGCAATTTGCGATAGCCCCCGAACAGCGTTATATTCTCCATCAACGTATTGAGTTACGTTTTAAGGAGATGTTAAAGCAAGGGTTTATTGATGAAGTGGCTAATTTAAGAAATAGATCAGATTTGCATGCAGACCTACCCTCTATGCGTGCTGTAGGTTATAGGCAAGTATGGGACTATTTGTCAGGTAAATTGGACTTTGAAAATATGCAAGAACGTGGCATTATAGCCACACGTCAACTTGCAAAAAGACAGTTTACTTGGTTGCGAGGTTGGCAGAATGTAAATTGGTTAGATAGTTTAGCTACAGAAAATTTACCAAGGCTATTGAACTATCTACATGCGACATCTATCTTATCTTAGTGTTAGTTGTTAATTATAATTTAAAAATATTATTTTAAGGAGTTATCCCCATGTCAAAAGGGCATTCACTACAAGACCCTTACTTAAACGTTCTACGTAAGGAACGAGTACCTGTATCTATTTACTTAGTGAACGGTATTAAACTACAAGGCCAAATTGAATCATTTGATCAATTTGTTATTTTACTTAAAAACACTGTTAGCCAGATGGTTTATAAACACGCTATTTCTACTGTTGTGCCTAGTCGTCCAGTACGTATGCCTACAGGTGAAGAGATGGATATTACAGAAGAACCAACTAGCTTTTAATGGAAGTTTATATTGCTGTTTGAACGTCCAGAAGGCGGTGAAAAGGCTATTCTTATCCATTTGCATACTCAAGAAATGGATGAAAGAGAAGACCCTCAAGAGTTTCAAGAGCTTGCACATTCAGCGGGTGCTGAGTGTGTAGCTTTTATTGAGATTAACCGTTACCAACCCTCCGCTAAGTTTTTAATAGGTTCTGGTAAAGTTGAAGAGCTGCACGCTCAAGTTAAAGCTTTACAAGTTGAACTTGTTATTGTTAATCATACCCTTACCCCCAGTCAGGAACGTAATTTAGAACGTGCGTTAGAATGTCGTGTTATAGATCGTACGGGCCTTATTCTTGATATTTTTGCACAACGTGCAAGAACCCATGAAGGTAAACTACAGGTTGAGCTAGCACAGCTTGATCACATGAGCACTCGCTTAGTTAGAGGCTGGACCCATCTTGAGCGACAAAAAGGGGGGATTGGTTTACGTGGACCTGGTGAAACCCAGTTAGAAACAGATAGACGCTTATTAAGAATTCGTGTTAAACAACTAAAGCAGAAGCTAGAGAAAGTTCGCAACCAACGAGAACAAGCTCGTCGCGGTAGACAACGTGCTGAAGTTCCTTTGATATCATTAGTAGGTTATACCAATGCGGGTAAATCTACATTATTTAATGCATTAACCAACTCTTTAGTATTAGCAGCAGATCAATTATTCGCAACACTTGACCCCACATTGCGTCGCTTAGAGCTACCAGATAAAGGACGTGTTGTTTTTGCGGATACGGTAGGATTTATTCGCCATTTACCGCATAAATTAGTAGAAGCATTCCGAGCAACTTTAGAAGAATCATCAAATGCTGATTTACTCATACATGTTATTGACGCTCATGAACCTGAACGCATGTTACAAATTGAGCAAGTACTAAAAGTATTGCAAGAAATAGGCGCAGATAAAATACCTTTATTAGAGGTCTATAATAAAATAGATTTAATGGAGGATGTTGAACCACAAATTCAACGAGATGATAATGGCAAACCGCAAAGAGTATGGCTTTCAGCTCAAAATAATCAGGGACTTGATTTACTTATACAGGCCATTGATGAATTACTAAGTGATGATATTTATACGGGGACCTTACGTTTATCACCATCACTCAGTAAATTAAGAGCACGCTTTTTCGAAACCAACTCAGTTCAGCAAGAGCAGACAGATGAACATGGTAACTCTTTACTCACTGTTCGTATTGCTCAAATAGATTTAAATCGTCTACTAACCAAAGAACACATTGATAGAGACTTATTTTTAAAAGAACATACTGTTTGACTCTATAATAAAAAAGCCACTTATTATAAGTGGCTTTTTTTATACGCTATCACATCAGGAATGAAGCTCTTCTGCAGCATATAACGTATTCTCTAGCAAACAAGCTCTTGTCATTGGTCCTACGCCACCAGGTACAGGTGTAATCCAACTAGCTCGTTTAGCAGCTTCTTCAAACTCCACATCACCCACTAATTTACCATCTGGCATACGATTAATACCTACATCAATGACAATGGCCCCAGGCTTAATCCACTCACCTTTAACAAGCCCAGGTTTACCTACACCAACCACCACCAAATCTGCATTGGCTACATGTACTGCTAGATCTTTAGTAAAACGATGGGTAATCGTTGTGGTACAGCCCGCCAATAAAAGCTCTAATGCCATAGGACGCCCAACAATATTGGAAGCGCCTACCATAACTGCATTTAAACCATACAGATTCTCTTTAGTGCTTTCTAATAGCTTTATAATTCCTTTAGGTGTACAAGGGCGTAACAACGGGTTACGTTGAGCCAATCGACCAATATTAAATGGATGAAAACCATCAACATCTTTATCAGGACGAATTCTTTCCAATAAAGGTGCCGCATCTAAATGTGCAGGAAGAGGTAACTGCACTAAAATTCCATCAATAGCAGAATCATCATTTAGCTTATCAATAAGTGCTAATAGCTCCTGCTGGGTAGTAGATACTGGTAAATCATAAGACTCTGAGATAAATCCTACCTGCTCACAATCTTTACGTTTATGAGAAACATAAACTTCAGAAGCAGGATCATTACCCACCAAGATCACAGCAAGTCCTGGAATGCGTAATCCACGTTGGCGGCGATCAGCTACTTTTCTAGCAATATCTTCACGAATATTAGCAGCAATGGTTTTTCCATCAATTAATTGTGCGGTCATAGTATTATTTATTTAGTCACCAAAATGTCTATTTTCTCATAGAGTGATTATTACAATAAAGTCTTTTTATATTTTTACACAAGCTATTCTTCTAACCAGACCTCGGCAATCCATTCCCACAAAGTATCCCATTGTTTTTCAGATAGTTCACCCTTTTCCCAAAGCAATACCACACCATCAGGGTCAATACAATAATAACCTGCATTAATTTCACAGATGGGCAATAAATACCTAGGTAGACCATAAGACCAAGCCGTAGCTGCCATTTCTGGCAAATAGGTATGAAGATGAGGATCTGCTATAGTGGCAGGCTCCAAATGACCATATATAACATCACTTGCGGTCAGCAAATAATACCTAAAATCACGGGGAATAGGTAATAACAACTCCTCTTGTGCTGTAACCAATTGCTCTTCATCTGGCAATTCAAGGGGAGTAGCAACATCTTCTGCTAGCTCGCGTAATCTTTCTAAAATTTCTTCCATCAAAATAAAAACCCCGCTTATTTAATAGTTAGAGTGTGTATTACTCTAACTATTACGTCAACAGGGTTACGTTAACTAATTTTAAATAATTAGCGACGAGGTGCTACTGGTCTATCATCATTAGAAATAGTTACTTCTACGCGACGATTTAAAGCACGATCTGAAGCATTGCTATTGCTTGCTACAGGGAATGCTTTACCATAACCACGAGTGGTAATACGAGCAAATTCAACACCACGATTTGAAAGTTCACGTGCTACTGCATCTGCACGAGCTTGTGATAATTTTAAATTTAATGCATCACTACCAGTGCTATCAGTGAAACCTTCAACTAACACTTTACGCTCTTTATTTTGTTTTAAATAAACAGCTAATTTATCAAGATTAACATAAGCTGATGGAGTTACATCTGCCTTACCAACAGAAAATAGTACATCACCAAAAGTTACTACTTCACCACGTGCTGTTTGCTTCGCGATATCTAATACTTTTGCTTTAACTCGTTGGTTTTCTTCTTCTTGGCGTAATGCAACAGTAGCATTAGCTAGATCAACACGACGTTGTAATAAATAAGCAAGTTCACTTACTTTGTCTGAGTTCTCACCATCACGAAACGCTTTATCCGCTCTATCTAAAGCAGCACTGGCATCACCAGTTTCAGCGTTAGCCCATTGACTAGCTTTTGGATTGTTTTGTAATGCAATGAAATCAGCACGTGCTTTTTCTAAATCTGGATTAGGGTTATTTGAACAAGCAGCTAGCGTTAAACCTACTGCTAAAAGAGATGGAATCAATATATGTTTGCGCATAACCAAAGTTTCCTTTGTAAAAATATTAAATAATGTTCATTTATGTAACTGTAAACTAACTAAGCAATTAAACTTAGTTAACATTCGCTGGAGGAATAGCGTTTGTTACAGGTTGAACTGGTGCATCTGTAGGCGTTAAAGCTTTTGGATCTACATACTTCATTTTTTCTACTTGCGCTCTACGCTCTGCTACACGCGCATCCCACTCTGCTCTCTCAGCATATATTTTAGCCGCTTTAAAATCTTTTTCTTCCATCGCAACACGTGCCTTACGGAAATGTTCTTGAGCGGTTTGCATATCAGCTGGAGCAAATTGAGTAGCCCCTGCACCTACTGCGTTATTTACTGCTAATCTTGCTACATCCATCTGAGCTGTTGGAGGATTGCCAGCGCAACCAGCTAATACACCACCAGCTAAAATAACACCGCCTAATGCTAGCTTAGATTTTGAAAAGAGAGTCATATTTTAATACTCCATTACACTTTATTCGTTAATTAAGAAATTTTCTAAAACTGAAACTTTAATATAATTTTTTCAGTTCTATATTAGAACTATTAATTAGTCTAATTGTTCATTATTTTAGACAAGTCCATCACTTTTTTATGAAGAAACAATTAACAAATTGTTAATTTAATGCTGTCAGAGACACTCAAAAATCAATCAACTCATTGATTTTAATTTATTTTTAATGATTTTTAGTTAATAAAGAATGTTAATCACTTAGTTTATTACAATATATTTCTTTAATTAAAAACAATCTATATAATCTTTGATAATAGCAAATTCATGTTCATGCATTAAGGGTGGTTTTTGACTATCTGGTTGATAAATAGCGAATAAATGTTTTATTCCATATTGTTTAGCACTACGCAAAACGCTAACACTATCATCAATAAATAAACTGGTATGTGGATTAAATTCTATCCGCTCTCCTAAATGTTGCCAAAAGTATTGATTTTCTTTTGGAAAATTATAGTCATGGGAACTGATAATTTGTTTAAACCAAGGAGCCAAATCAACTTTTTGCATTTTTAGATTAAGCGATTTAGGATGGGCGTTAGTAATTAGAATAACTTGCTTGCCCATTTCATTAATTAATTTTAAGAAAAACTCTGCATGATTACGCCATTTAATAAGATGAGCAATTTCTTCCTTAAATTTAAGAACAGGTAAATTTAAAGCATCACTCCAATAATCAATACAATACCACTGCAATTTCCCTTGCAATGTAGCATATTGACTTAAGAGAGTCTGTTTTGCTTGCTCAATAGTTAAGCCATAAGTTTGACCATAACGCTCAGGAAGATATTCTAGCCAAAAATGATTATCAAAATGCAAATCAAGCAAAGTACCATCCATATCTAAAAAAACTGTTTCAATGTCAGACCAAGGTAATAACATATAATTTTCACAAATACTCATTAGCACGTTATGATAGTAAGGTGTTTTTAACAAAGAGAATACTATGGAAAAAAAACCTGCCATATTAAGCCAACGAATTGTAGCATCATCTCGACTGTTTAAGGTGGAAGAATTACAACTACGCTTTTCCAATGGTGAAGAGCGAACTTATGAGCGTCTAGCAAGTGGAATGCGCGCAGGTGCAGTAATGGTTGTTGCTATGCTAGATAAAGAACATTTCGTTATGATTGAAGAATACTGTGCTGGTGTTAATGATTATCAACTTACTATTCCCAAAGGGCTTATTGAAAAAGATGAGGACGTATTAGCTGCTGCTAATCGCGAATTAAAAGAAGAAGCAGGATATGGTGCAAAAAAACTAGAATATGTTACCTCCCTCACACTTTCACCAAGTTATATGGCACAAAGAATTCAAGTCGTGCTTGCGCAAGACCTATATCCAGAAAAATTAGTTGGTGATGAGCCAGAACCTATTATAGTAAGCACAGCTAAACTAAATGATTTATTCACACTTAGCCAAAACCCTAACTTTACCGAAGGTCGTGCTATTGCTGCCCTGTATATTGTCAGAGACTTGCTAATTAGTCGTGGTGAGCTTACTACATGCTAACAGAACTACTATCTGCAGTAATTGAATTAGCTCAACAAGCAGGTCAAGCAACTTTACCTTATTGGCGAAACGCTGTTGCAGTAGAAAAAAAACAAGATAACTCTCCTGTTACAGCAGCAGACTTAGCCGCTAACCAAATATTAGTGACAGGGTTAGCCACATTAACACCTAATATTCCTATTCTTTCAGAAGAAGACTGTACAATTGACTTCACCATCCGTCAAACATGGCAACAATGGTGGCTTATTGATCCCTTAGATGGTACAAAAGAATTTATTGAAGGCAGTACTGACTTTACTATTAATATTGCTTTAATAGAGCAAGGAACCGTTATTTTTGGTGTGGTATTTATTCCTGCTACTAATTACTGTTATTTTGGTGGTAAAGATATTGGCGCATGGCGAATAGATGATCAAGGTAATAAACAAGCTATTCACTGTCATGATGCTGATAATCAACAATTATCTGTAGTCGCTAGTCGTCGCCATAGCTCAGAAAAACAACAATTATTACTTGATAGGCTACAGGATATAATTCCTATCTCTCTAAAAAATGCAGGCAGCTCACTTAAATTTTGTTTAGTTGCAGAAGGTAAAGCAGATTGTTACCCACGCTTTGCACCTACCTGTCAGTGGGATACAGCGGCAGCTCAAGGTGTATTAGAAGGTGCAGGAGGCAGTGTATTAACTGAAACAGGGCAACCTTTGAACTATATAGCTAAACAGGATTATTTAAACCCTAACTTTATTGCACTGGGTAACATGCCTCAATGGAAAAGCTCTATTTTTAATATTATTCAACAACTCCCCTAATCCTAATTACTCAGGATTAGGTAGTTTTAAACCAATAGGTAAGCTAACTCTAGCCTCTAAACCACCACCTACACGATTTAACAATTCAATATGCCCACCATGTTGCTCAACAACTCGTTTAACAATCGCTAAGCCAAGCCCCGAGCCTTTGCCACTACGTGCTTGATTTCCTCGCATAAACGGATTAAATACTGCCATTATTTCATCTTCTGGAATGCCTGGGCCACGGTCTAATACACTTAATACCACATAAGGGGATTTATGTTTATTGGCTAAATAAGTAGTCACTTCTACTTTGTCGTGAGAGTAATTTAATGCATTATTAACTAAGTTTATTAATAACCGCTTTATTGAAACTCGACGCGCCTGAATAGGTGGAATTTCTTCTAAGAAGAACCTAACCTTTTCTTCACTCTGATTAAATGGTGCTACAGCCTCTTCAACTAACTCATTTAAATCCAAATCTTCTAACGCTTCATCCTTACCATCACGAATAAAAACAATAAACTGATCGAGGATTTCATTCATATCCTCAATATCACGAACCATATCTTCAGTAAATTCTTCATCACCATGCATCAACTCTACTGAAAGACGTAATCGTGTTAAAGGTGTTCTTAAATCATGAGAAACACCCGCCAACATAAGATCTCGCTCATTATTAGCTTTCTCTACATCCTCTGCCATCTGATTAAAAGCTTGATACACATCCGTCATTTCACTTAATGTATCATTAATAGGTAAACGAACACTTTTACCTTTACCTAATTGTCTGGCAGCAAATACCAAACGCTTTAGTGGTTGGTTAAGCTGAAGTACAAAAATACCTGCTGTAAACATTGATAAAGAAACAATACCAATAAACCAAGCAAGCACTCGCCAAATTTGTTGTCCACGCAAAGGATGAGGATACATAGGAATTTCTAACCAACCAGGGCCAAGACTTGGTGCGCTTACCCATAAAGAAGAAATATATTTACCTATGATTAAACGTGTACTAGCATCTGCCCCTAGTTCACTCTGAATTTGCCGTTGGAAAATATCTGAATAAGGCCAGTGGTATTCACCAAGAGGAGCTTCATTATCAGGTTTCCATAAAATACCTGCGGCAATAGCAATATCATCACGGCTATCCCCATCTACTGACCAATAAGCCCTAGCTAGCATGGCTGCACCATGACTATACTGCCTATCAACTAATACATCTTCATTTAAAACTAAATAACCTAGTGTTAATGCTTTAGAGAACAGAACGATGATTAAGATAAGCCATAACATACGAGCAAAGAAGCTTTTAGGTAGCCACGCTGCCCTGTATTTTTTCTTATTATTTACCATATAAAGATAAGTTAACTTTCCCCTCTCATTGAGAGAGGAAAGCTATCAATTATTTATCGCCATCAGGCACAAATACATAACCAACACCCCAAACAGTTTGAATATAACGAGGCTTAGCAGGGTCAACTTCAATCATACGGCGTAAACGAGAAATTTGCACATCAATAGAACGCTCTAAAGCATCCCACTCTCTACCACGGGCAAGACTCATTAATTTATCACGCGTTAATGGCTCTCTTGGGTGTTGTACTAGTGCTTTTAATACCGCAAATTCGCCAGTAGTTAACATATGTACTTTATCACCATGTGAAAGCTCACGAGTTGCTAATGATAATTTATAATCACCAAAAGTAACCTCTGCATCCTCAGTATCTGGTGCACCTGGAATTTGTGATGTTTGACGACGCAATACTGCTTTAATACGAGCTAATAACTCACGAGGATTAAATGGTTTTGGTAAGTAATCATCTGCACCACTTTCAAGTCCCTGAATACGACTAGCTTCATCGCCTTTTGCTGTCAACATAATAATAGGTGTTTTATTACCTTGACTACGGAGTCGCTGACAAGCACTCATACCATCTTCACCTGGCATCATTAAATCAAGCACAATTAGATTGAATAACTCACGGCTTAATAATCTATCCATCTGCTCGGTATCTTCAACAGCTTTGACACGAAAGCCTTCCTCAGCTAGGAAACGCTCAAGAAGTCGACGAAGTCTTGCATCGTCATCAATAATTAAAATTTTCTCGCCTTCTTGTGATTGGTTTGCTGTCATATGAGCTCCTTGATAATCAAATTACAACAACATACTTTGTTGTAAATAATATAATTAAAATAATCATTGTTATATATAGTATGACTGATTTATTAAAGATAGGCTAAACAGCATTGTTAAAATATTTTTCTAATTTAATTTTAAGGCAATAATATTTTCTATACTACTGCCTTAATTTATCTATTAATCACCTAATGCAGCCAATTGGTCTGCTTGGTATTCCGCTCTCAATGGCTCAATAACAGCTTCTACACTGCCAGCAATCACATCATCTAATGAATAAAGTGTTAGATTAATGCGATGATCTGTTACTCGCCCCTGTGGAAAATTATAAGTACGAATCCTTTCAGAACGATCACCAGAGCCAACCAATAATTTACGTGTATCAGCAATTGCTTGCTGTGAAGCTGTTTGTTGTTGATCATTTAGCTTTGCATATAACCAAGACATCGCTTTAGCACGATTTTTATGTTGTGAACGCTCTTCCTGACAGGCTACCACAATACCTGTTGGAATATGGGTAATACGTACTGCAGAATCTGTTTTATTAATATGCTGTCCACCTGCACCAGAAGCTCGATAAGTATCAACTCGCAAATCAGCAGGATTAATTTCTATTTCTTGTTGCTCGTCTGGCTCAGGCAATACAGCCACAGTACACGCAGAAGTATGAACACGCCCTTGCGATTCTGTTTCAGGGACACGTTGTACACGGTGTGCGCCAGACTCAAACTTTAAGAAACTATAAACATTTTCTCCTTCAACCCTTGAGATCACTTCTTTATAACCACCATGCTCACCTTCGTTAGCAGACAATATTTCTACTCGCCAGCCACGCTTCTCAGCATAACGAGAATACATGCGGAATAAGTCTCCTGCAAAAATAGCAGCTTCATCACCACCTGTTCCTGCACGAATTTCAAGGTAAACATTACGAGCATCATTAGGGTCTTTAGGTAAGAGCATCTTCTGCAAATCTTGCTCTAATGTCTCAATGGTTTCTTGCTGAGTTTTAACCTCTTCTTCTGCCATTTCTTTTAGATCTGGATCAGAATCTTTCAATAACTCTTTAGCACTAGCTAAATCTTCTTGTGCTTTGGAAAGGTCACGGAATGTTTTAATAACAGGCTCTATCTCTGCATATTCTTTTGAATACTCACGAAATTTATTTTGATCGCTGATGATTTCTGCATCACCTAATAAAGCTGTTATCTCTTCATAGCGATCTTGTAATAACTCTAATTTATTTAATAAGGAAGGTTTCATTATTTTACCAGCCAATAGTATTTTTAAATTCTTTTGTTGCTTAGTTCTATATTACATTAATAAACAACAGCCCTTTATACTTACACCTATATATGAAGGTATATTTCTTGTTAAGCTATCTTTGCTAATATAGACCAATACGCATAACTATCCACTGACTAAACATATAAATTAAACATGTTGCATATTGTAGCATTAAATAAACTTACCACTCTAGTTATCATTGTTGTTGAAAGCTAAAAACAAGTATACTAATTGTATATTTGTCCCTTTTCTAATAAATAGCTAGTTGTTATTAATATGGTTTTAAATAAAATTAGTAGCTTTTTTAAATGACTCTATATCTAATTTTGGTTGATTATGAATAAGTTTTTCTTATTATTTTGTACATCAGTAATACTATTAAGTGGCTGCAACTTATTTGAGACCAAGCAAGGTGAAAATACTGTTCAACCTATAACAAATACATCACCAAAAGAAAAACCTATTATAAAACCTTTCACTAAAGATTCTTTATCGGCTCTGCTTGTCGCTGAATTTGCAGAGCGACGGGGGCAATTTGACGTAGCATTAGAAAATTATGTAAACCAAGCGCAACAAACTAAAGATCCAAAGGTAGCTGAACGTGCTTATCAAATGGCTAGCTATCTAGATAATAGTAAACAACAGTTAAATATGGCTTTATTATGGGCTTCTATCGAGCCCAATAACATAAACGCTAATAGAGCAGCTGCTGTTGAATTAACTAAAAACGAACGTGGTCGTGAGGCTACACCCTACTTCGACAAAGTATTAGCTAACACTGAACAACTGGATTTTTTAGATCTTACCAACAGCAATCTCACCCAAAAAGCGCGCCAAGAAGTAATTGCAAGTACAGATCAACTTACCATTAAATATCCCAACAATGCTCAACTTACTTACACTAAAGCCATTTTGCTTGCTGAGAATGGAGCCACTGAGGAAGCTTTAACTACCCTTCAAAAGCTACCCACAGAGCAACAGAAAAAAAATAATGTGGTGCTATTAAAAGTTTTTCTATTACAAAGTGTAGGCAAACCTGAGGAAGCATTAGCACTATTGGACAAAGAAGTTAAAAATCGTCCTGAAAATAAAAAATTACGTTTAAGTTTTGCTCATCGGTTAATTAGCCAAGGTAAATTACCTGAAGCTAAACAACAATTCTTAACATTAAGTAAACAATATCCTGAAGATGAAGAGTTACGTTTTGCTTTGGTATTGATTTGTTTGGAAAACCAAGAATGGGATGAAGCAATCAGTTACCTACAAACAATGTTAGCTAATGGTATCAACTCCGATGCTGTCTATTATTACCTAGCCACCGCCTATAATGAAAAGGGGGATAAAGACCAAGCACTAGCTAATTACAAACAGGTTACTGGTGGAGAAAACTATTTATCGGCTATTGCCAATACCGCTAAAATTCTTTTTGAACGTGATCAAATCACTGAAGCTCAACAACTCTTATCCACCACTCGTAAGAATCAGCCAGATTTAGCTATACCCCTCTATTTGTTTGAGATAGAGGAATTGCAAAAATTAGATAAATTACCACAGGCATGGCAAATAATTAATCAAGCAACAAAAGCTGATCCTAAAAATACTAGCCTACTTTATAGTCGGGCATTATTAGCCGAACAAAGTAACAACTTACCACAAGCAGAAAAAGACTTACGTTATATTATTCGACTTGAACCTAATAACGACTCGGCTATTAATGCGCTAGGCTATATTTTAACAGATAGAACTACTCGTTATCAGGAAGCCTTAACCCTGATTGAACGTGCATTAAAAATAAACCCAGCAAATCCTGCTGCCTTAGATAGCCTTGGTTGGGTCAAATACAAACTTGGTGACCTAACAGCTGCGAAAAAATACTTACAGCAAGCTTATGATAGTTATCCTGATCCTGATGTAGCCGCCCACTTAGGTGAAGTATTATGGAAAAAGGGTGAGCAGCAGCAAGCAAAAGATATTTGGTCTAAAGCATTAAAAGACAACCCAACCAATAAAACACTCCAAAAAACTATTAAACGCTTAACTGGAGCTGAGGAATTATAGATTATGTTATCTTCTTATTTACGCTCAACATTCATTATCAGTCTTCTGCTATTAATGACAGGTTGTGGACTTTTCACTACTAAAAAAACACCACATATAATTGGACCTAACGAAAAACTTTGGCAACAACACCAAACTAAAATTGCTGAACTAACTACTTGGCAAGTAGATGGCAAAGTCGGAATTAGAGCAGGTAAAGAATCAGGTAGTGCTACGTTATTTTGGTTACAACAATTTGATTATTATGATATCCGTCTTTCTGGACCACTGGGCCGTGGTGCTACCCGTATAGTAGGCAAAAAAGGCGATGTAACCATTGAGATATCTGGGCAAGGTCGTTACACTGCTGCGACACCAGAAGAGTTATTACAACAACAACTGGGTTGGAATATTCCTGTATCAAATCTTATTTGGTGGATAAAAGGTCTACCAGCCCCAGATACGCCTTATACCCATACTTTAAATATGGATAGCCGTTTGCAAGAATTAAAACAAGCTGGTTGGACAATAGAGTACCGCGATTACCAAAATCATGCTGGCTACTGGTTACCTGAACGTATTATTGCTAACAACCAAGATATTCGTGTTACCTTGGTGACTAAACAGTGGACACTAAGAAAAATGGGTAAAGAGATTGCTAGTATTAACTAATAATAGATTATTCAATGACTAATTTATTTCCAGATCATGCCTCATTAGTTTTACCTGCACCTGCCAAGTTAAATCTATTTCTACATATACTTGGCAAACGTGCAGATGGTTATCATAACTTACAAACTATTTTTCAATTCTTAGATTATGCCGATAAGTTAGCCTTTAATTGCCGTGAAGATGGTGAGGTCAAGCTACATACTATTTTTGAAAATGTCCCCCACAATGACAATTTAATTGTTAAAGCAGCAAACCTCTTAAAGAACTATGCAAATACCCCATTAGGTGCTGATATTTGGATTGATAAAAAATTACCTATGGGTGGTGGAATTGGGGGTGGTAGTTCAAATGCTGCTACTACTTTATTAGCACTGAACCAACTATGGCAATTGAATCTTGATTTAACGACACTAGCAAAACTAGGTTTACAATTGGGTGCAGATGTTCCTGTTTTTGTACAAGGCAAAGCTGCTTTTGCAGAAGGTATAGGTGAACAACTAACACCTATAACACCACCTGAATTATGGTTTCTCGTGGCTATTCCTAAAGTAGCTATTAGAACTGCTACTATATTTAGTGACCCCATGCTACCTAGAAATACACCTACAATCACCTATCAGCAGGCACTAACCATTGAAGGCCACAATGATTGCCAAGCTATTGTTCTTAATCACTACCCTGCTGTACGAGATGCTTTCCTAATAATGAGTAAATTAGCACCTACTAAACTTACAGGAACAGGAGCCTGTTTATTTGCCTCTTTCTCTACAGAACAGCAGGCATTAACTGCCCAGCAACAACTTATCAATAAAGTTGATTGTTTTATAGCAAGAAGTGTAAATTTTTCTCCACTACATCAAAAAATAAATCTAATCATTTGATTTAATAGACAATAACAAATAAGAATAATTACCAATAACTTATTGACAATGATTATCATTTAAATTAATATTTACATTACTTACTATTGTGGAGTAATAAATAAGATGTATGTTTGTCTATGCCAAGGTATTACTGATAAAGATATACGTGATGCTGTGAATGATGGTTGCTGTAGCTATAAAGAAGTTAGACAAGCACTTGATATTGCTAATCAATGTGGCAAGTGTGGTTGTTTGGCCAAACAAATAGTTAAAGAAACTATTACTGAATCACAATTAAGCAATCCTATGGTGGCTCACTTTAATCCAGCCGAATTAGTTAACTTTTAATAAAAATAATTGTAATTCTCATTCTTGTTCAATCACCTAATACTCAAGGCTATTTGACTTTTTTGTTTTCCCAACGCACAATAAAAAAAAGTCTTACTGGGAATATAACAATGAAAGGCGACAAAATCGTTATTCAACACCTAAATAAAGTTCTAGGAAACCAGCTGGTTGCGATTAACCAATTTTTCTTACACTCTCGCATGTACAATGATTGGGGACTAGAGGGTTTGGGTCACCAATCTTATCACTACTCTATTAAAGAAATGAAACAGGCTGATCGAGTAATTGAGCGTATCCTATTTTTAGAAGGTATCCCTAACTTACAAGACTTAAATAAATTACTCATTGGTGAAAATACTGAAGAAATGCTTAATTGCGATTTGAAACAAAAAGAAAAGTCTACTGCTGATATACGCGAAGCTGTTACTTATTGTGAAAGTAGTGGTGATTATGTCAGTCGTGATATGCTAAAACGGATTTTAAAGGAAGAAGAAGATCATATCGACTGGTTAGAAGCACAAGTAGGTTTAATTGAAAAAATGGGTATTCAAAACTACCTACAAAACGGTATTGAAAAAGAAGATTAACATTTAAAAAGGCTGACTTATTATTAACTTAGTCAGCCTTTTATTCTGCATATCAAAATTAACAATTCTAATAATAACAAATTTTGGAAATTTATCTGTAAGCCTGACCCATATCAGCCAAACAAAAATCAACATACTTCTTTCTAATTTATTTCTTTATAGTAACAAATAGTTATACGTACAAAGTTATATATACAAACAGGAGTCATTATGCTTAAAGTTAGTAAATTAATCATCGCATTAGCCGCAGCAACAGGCTTGGTTACTACGCACGCTTTAGCAGAAGTTGCTAAAACTAATCCCGTAACCAGTGTCCAAACAACCAAGGTTACTGCTCCTCAACTTATCAAAGGTAATTGGGATAGCTTCAACCGCGATCAACTTAATAATTTGATTGCAACTTATGGCAAGACTAGCCCTAATTATGATCCTAATAATCCACCTTATGCTGTTTTTGACTGGGATAACACTTCAATATTCTTGGACATTCAAGAAGCATTATTAGTTTATCAAATCGAACACTTATATTTTAAAATGACACCAGAGACTTTAAATAAAGTTCTCAGAATGAATGTACCTAGTGACAATTTCACTGCTGATGATAACAATTTAGCAGGAAAACCTGTTAACATTGATCTTATTGCTCAAGATATTGTAAATAACTATACATGGATCTATAACAACTTTGACCAAATGAAAGGGAAAAAGTCATTAGCAGATATCAAGAAAACAGATCAATATAAAGAGTTCTCCACTAAATTACGTTATCTCTACACGGCTATAGGTAATTCTTTTGATGCCTCTCTTTCTTATCCTTGGGTAACTTATTTATTCACAGGCTTAACTGAACATGATGTTGCTAAACTAACTGCTGGAACTGTTGATTGGCAGGCCACTCAACCTATTGCAGATGTTACTTGGACAAGCCCTGCAATTGCAAGTAAAGCAGGTCAAATCTCTACAACATGGCACAACGGTTTACGTTTAGTACCAGAAATGCAAGATCTTTATCATAAACTAAGAGAAGCAGGTATTGATGTATGGGTTTGTTCAGCATCATTTATTGATGTAATTAAAGAGGTTTCTTCTAATCCTAAATTTGGTTATAACAACCCAGCTAGTAAAGTTATCGCTATGGAATTAGAACGTGATGCTAATGGTGTTATTCAACCTGAATTCCGTAAAGGTTTTAACCAAACCCAAGGCCCAGGAAAAACTGTTGAAATTAAGCGTTTAATTGCGCCTAAATACAACAATAAAGGACCTATTTTAGTTGCTGGTGATAGTGAAGGCGACCAAAATATGGCTCAAGATTTTGCTGATACTAAAGCTGTAATTATCATTAATCGCTTAAGAAAACCTACTACTGATATTGGTAAGTTCTCTAAAGTAGCAGTAGATACTTACAAAAAACCTGATGCAAAATACTTATTGCAAGGTCGTGATGAAAACACTGGTTTATACACCGGTAACCAAAAAACTGTTAAGTTAGGTGCTAAAGAAGGCCAAGCTTTACGTTAATCACTTATGCTGGCTTAACCTAATAAGTTAAGCCAGCTTAATCTGTACCTATTGAGATAACCACAAACTATAATAAACTTGCCCTGCTTTCTTTTCCCTATATAGTTGCCAATTTGTAGGCATTAATAATTGAGATGGCATTATCTCACTTTCTGTATAAACCCATGCTTTATTAGCCAACCAACCATTATCTGCCAATAACTGACAAGCCTGCTGCAACATATCTTTCCTAAAAGGTGGGTCTAAAAACACTACATCAAACTGTTTAGTCGCCTGTTTTTGTAAAAACAACAATGCACTTTGATTAATCAAAGTAGCACGCTGGCAATTTAAAATTTGCAATTGGCTTTTTAAGTTACTAATTACCTGATGGTTTATATCAAGTATTGTTGCACTAACCGCACCTCGAGAAAGCGCTTCTAATGATAAAGCACCACTACCTGCAAAAAGATCTAATACTGCCGCCCCTTCAATATAAGGAGCCAACCAATTAAACAGTGTTTCTCTAACTCTATCGGGTGTCGGTCGTAGCCCCTCAGCATCTATAAAACTTACTTTACGGCTACGCCACTCACCACCAATAATACGCAACTGTCCTTGCTTAGCTGAACCCTTACTCAATGAGGTACTCCCATTGGCTGTTTTTTAGGTGCAGTAGGCGTTGGTAATGGCTGTTGTTTAACGGTAGGACCTACTGTCACCACAATAAAATCCTCCATTTTCAGATGTTTATTCATTGCTTGCTTAATTTGTTCTGGTGTTAATGCTTCTATTTGTTTAATAAAATCCTCTAAATAATTTAAAGGCAAGTTATAAAAACCAATAGCCCCCAATTGAGATACTATATTACTATTGCTAGCATTAGATAATGGAAAACTTCCTGATATTTCACGTTTTGCATCATTTAACTCCTGCTCTGTAGGACCATTAGCTAAATATTCACGTACAATATCTTTAATAAGCGCCAAAGAACCATCCGCCATTTCAGCACGTGTTTGCAAGCCTATACTAAAAGGCCCAGCAGCCTGCATAGTAGAAAACCCTGAATAAATTCCATAAGTTAAACCACGACGCTCCCTCACCTCTTGCATCAATCGAGAAGTTAAACCACTACCGCCAAGAATTTGATTACCTACATATAAGGCAGGATAATCAGGATCATTACGCGTCACACCCAACTGACCTAAAACTATATGCGTTTGTTGAGAAGAAAACTCAGTATGATAGTTACCTGCTTTCACTGGTTTAGGTGCTTCCACTGTAGCTAATGTTTCTCCTTTAGGTAAAGAGGATGAGATCTTTTCTGCTAACTCCTCAGCTTGCTGCTTCGATAAATCCCCAACAATAGCAATAACTACATTTTTTGAGTTATAAGTTGCTTGATAAAATTTCTTAAGGTCTGCAATAGTTATCGCTTTAATACTTTCAGGATTACCATCACTACTATGTGCATAAGGATGATCACCATAAAGCTTATTGTAAAATTCTTTAGTAATTAACCTACCCGGTGTTTTCTTATCAATCTCAAAACCAGTTAATAGCTGATTTTTAATACGCTCAAAAGAGTTTTCAGGAAAAGTTGGTTCACTAATCACTTTCGTTAATAAATCTACAGCCACTTGGCTTTTTTTAGGATCAGTCAAACTACGTAATGATACAATTGCCATATCTCGATAAGAACCATTACCAAAATTCGCTCCTACCCCCTCAAAAGTCTTGGCAATAGCTGTTACGTCCATGCCTTTAACACCTTCATTTAACATTCCATTTGTTAATAGCGCCAACCCAGGCTTATCTCCATCATGACTACTACCTGCTGCAAATGTTAATTGAACATCAAACATAGGTAGCTCATGAGCCTCTACAAATAATACTTTACTACCCGCACTAGTCTGCCACTGCTGAATATTTAGATGACGGCCAACAGGAGCTGATTGGCCTAACTCTGCTACAGACTCTAACTTTAGTTTAATCGCTGTATCAGCCCAACTGTAAGAAATACTACCAAAAGAACACACTAATCCTAACTGGATAGCTATCACTAGTTTTTTCCAATTAGTCATTTTTATTCTCCTCTGGTAATACATAAGCTGTTGTTAAACGATCGCGGGTAAAATATTTTTTGGCTACATTTTGAATATCTTCTGGTGTTACAGCATTCAACTCATCTAACTCTGTATCAGCTAACTGCCATGGTAAATCAAGCGCCTCTAACATTCCTATGGTCATTGCTTGACTAGAGATAGAGTCACGTGAATAAACTAATGAAGCGATTAACTGAGCCCTTACTCTTTCTAACTCTTCGGCAGAAGGTTTAGTTGTTTTAAGTTGATCTAACAACTGCCAAATCCCCTTTTCTACCTCTTCAATTGTTTTACCTTTCTGTACATTAGGTAATGCACTAAACATAAAAAGACTATCACCACGCCTAACAGATGAATAACCAATCCCTGCCCCTGTTACTAACTCTTGTTTAAGTTCTAGGTCTGTTGTTAAACGAGCGCTATTACCACCATCGAGCAAGGCAGCGATTAACTCTAACGTATAAACTTCGCGTTTATTATCCGCAGTAGATAAACTAGGAACATTAAACCCCATGAGTAAAGTAGGTAGTTGTGCTTTAACATGTATAGTTAATTGACGTTCACCTGGAGTTGCTAACTCAAAAGGCTTTTTAAGGTTAACATCTGTACTTCTTGGGATCTTAGCAAACCAACGATTTGCTTGTTTTTTAGCCTCATCTACTGTTATATCCCCCACTAATACCAATACTGCATTATTTGGAGCATACCAACGATGATACCAAGCTCTTAAATCTTCTACAGACATGCGATCTAAATCAAACTTCCAACCAATGGGTGGGTTATGGTATCCGCTGGCGAGATAAGCTAAGCTTCTAAAACGTTCATAAGCTAAAGCATTCGGATTATCATCTGTACGTAATCTTCGCTCTTCCTTAACTACTTCAAGTTCTTTTGCAAATTCATCAGCAGGAATTTTTAAAGTCGCCATACGATCAGCTTCTAACTCGAGCGCTACAGGCAAACGATCTTTTGCTAGAACTTGGTAATACACCGTAACATCATCTGCTGTGAAAGCATTTTCTTGCACCCCCAAATTACTTAATATTTGTGATGCTTCACCTGCACCAGCTTTACTACTACCTTTAAACATCATATGCTCTAACACATGCGATAAGCCTGTAGAACCTGGCGCTTCAAGACTTGACCCTACTTTATACCATAACTGTGAAACAACCACAGGTGCACGATGGTCTTCTCTAACAATCACTTTCAAGCCATTATCTAAAGTAAATTCATGGGTAGGCTGTGCAGGTGTAGCTAATGCACTTAAAGAAAAACCTGTAATGCTTAGAAACATTACAATACGACGAACAATCATTAAGTTTACCTATTCTTAGTAGAAAATATAGTATTATTAAATACTGACATCCAACAGCAATATGTTAGGATAATACATTTATTATTTATAATGTAGCAAAGTCAGTTATTATTTATCACCCAGTGCTTTGTTACATAATTTATATATTATATTTGTTATTGAGATAATAGGCGCATGTCAGACTCTAAAGATAATCAACCCACCAAAGAAGAGAAAGAAAAGAAAGGGCTTTTCGGTTGGCTTCGTCGCAAACCTAAAACTGAAGAAACAGTTGTAGTGGATGAGCCTTTATCTATAGAAGAAACTATAACAGAAACAACTGAATCCGTTTCAACATCACCAGAAAGTGAACCTGCTATTGCAGAAGAGCCACAAATTGATACTATTGTTGAACCCTCTAAAACTGTATCAGTAGAAACAGTTGAGGAAACTATTACTATAGCAGAGCAAATTAGTGAAACAATAGAAACTCCAGAACCAGAACCAGAACCAGAACCAGAACCAGAACCAGAACCAGAACCAGAACCAGAACCAGAACCAGAACCAGAAAATAATAGCTCCACCCCTACTGAAAAGAAAGGTTTTTTTGCACGCCTTAAACAAGGTTTAGCAAAAACTAGTGCCTCTTTTGGTGAAGGGATTGCCAGTATCTTTTTGGGCAAAAAAGAAATTGATGATGATTTATTAGAAGAAATAGAAACATTACTATTAACTTCTGATGTTGGTTTTGAGGCGACTAATAGCATTATTGAAAGCTTAACTCAAAAAATAAAACGTGATCAACTTGCTGATAGTGGTGCACTTTACCAAGCACTAAAAGAAGAATTAGTGGCAATGCTAAAACCCGTAGAACAACCATTGACTATAGAAAAAAATCACTCTCCTTACGTTATTTTAGTCGTAGGGGTTAATGGTGCAGGTAAAACAACCACTATTGGGAAACTAGCCAAAAAATTACAGCAACAAGGTAAAAAAGTGATGTTAGCTGCTGGCGATACTTTCCGCGCAGCGGCTGTTGAACAATTGCAAGTATGGGGTGAGCGTAATAATATTCCTGTTGTTGCACAACATACAGGCGCTGACTCTGCTTCTGTTATTTTTGACGCTGTACAATCGGCCAGATCCAAAGGGATGGATGTGCTAATTGCTGATACAGCAGGCAGACTCCATAATAAAGAAAACCTTATGGAAGAATTGAAAAAAGTAAAACGTGTTATCACTAAAATTGATGACACAGCACCTCATGAAACATTATTAGTGTTAGATGCAGGTACAGGACAAAATGCGCTAAGTCAGGCAAAATTATTTAATCAATCAGTAGAGTTATCTGGTATTGCATTAACTAAATTAGATGGTACCGCAAAAGGTGGAGTAATCTTCGCCTTAGCCAATCAAATGCAGTTACCTATTCGCTATATTGGTGTAGGTGAAGGCATTGATGATTTGCGTCCTTTTGAGGCAGAGCCCTTTGTACAGGCAATCTTTAAGGATTAATTATGATACGTTTTGACCATGTTGCAAAACGCTACCCTAATGGGCATATCGGCTTACATGAACTTAGCTTTCATGTACGTCGAGGCGAGTTTCTGTTTGTTACAGGCCATTCAGGCGCAGGTAAAAGTACTTTATTACGACTATTGCTTGCCATGGAGCGCCCTAGCTCAGGTAAAATCATGCTAGCAGGTCAAGACTTATCACGTATTTCAAATGCACATATTCCTTTTTTAAGAAGACAAATAGGTGTTGTTTTTCAGAATCATCAACTATTATTTGATCGTGATGTATTTGCCAATGTTGCTTTACCTTTACAAATTCTTGGGCTTGGTAAAGAAGAAACCTATAAGCGAGTTATTACAGCACTTGACCGTGTAGGCTTAAAAGAAAAAGCCGAACAACTACCCTCTAATATTTCAACAGGTCAACAACAACGGGTAGGTATTGCTAGAGCAATTGTGCATCAACCGGCCTTATTACTTGCAGATGAACCTACAGGTAACCTAGATCCACGACTAGCTTCTGAAATCATGGGAATCTTTGAAGATATCAATAGTTTGGGTACAACTGTTATCATTGCAAGTCATGATTTAGCACTTATTGCGAGAATGCGCCACCGTCTACTCACCTTGCAACGTGGTCGCTTAATTGGTGATGGAGAGGCTGCCTAATGTCTGATGTAAGACCTACTAATCAACCACAGAAGTCTAAAAAACAAGACGGTGAGCCTAGCTTTGGTGAACTTTTCCACTCATGGCTAGAAAATCATAAAGCTAGTTTAACTGATAGTTTTTTAAGACTTGTTAAACATCCCATTGCCAGCTTCTTTACCTGCCTTGTTATTGCAGTAACATTAAGTTTACCTATGGGATTATCTATTATCCTAAAAAATATCAATGAATTGGCAGGGTCTTGGCAACAGGCCGCACAAATATCCCTATTCTTACATTTAGATGTTGATGACGAGAAAGCTAGCCAATTACAAAATGAGCTTAATCAAAATCCAGATATAGAAAGCACACAACTTATTACTAAAAAACAAGCGCTTGCAGAATTTCAAGAACAAACTGGTTTAGGAGAGGCTTTACAAGCATTACCAAGCAACCCTTTGCCTGTAGTGATTGTAGTTACGCCGAAAGAATTGGTTCAGAATACAATCACTGAACTACAACATAATCTACAACAGTTACCAGAAGTCGATCGAGCTGAATTAGATATGCAATGGTTAGAACGACTTATGTCTATTCTTAAACTAGGTGAGCGATTTGTTTTTGGTATCTCACTATTATTAATTGCTGCATTATTGCTTGTTATTGGTAATACCATTCGTCTTGCTATTGAGAATAGACGAGCTGAAATAGAGGTTATTAAGTTAGTAGGTGGTACAGATGGCTATGTACGTCGTCCCTTTATCTATATGGGAACACTCTATGGTTTAGGTGCTGGACTATTTGCATGGGCTTTATTAGCTTTTGGACTTAACTGGATCAATACTTATGTAGTACAATTAGCTGGTTTGTATGCCAGTGACTTTAAGCTATCAAGTGTTTCATTGGAAGATGCCTGCTCTTTAATTATTGGAGCTGTGCTATTAGGTTGGATTGGAGCGTGGTTAGCCGTTGCTAGACACCTTCGCGAACTAGCACCACGCTAACGATAAACCTATGGTATAACTAGCTTTATTAGCATAAAGAAACAATTTTAAAAACTAAAAGACTAGCGGAACTATTAGATATTCTTTATAGTCTAAAAGAGTATAATTCTCAATAAGAAGTTATTTATTGGGTTTTCATTTTTTGGGAGAATCGAATGTCAAAAAACTTAATACCTGTTCAAATGCTAACACCAGGAGCTAATCTGGAAGCCTATGTGCATTCAGTAAATAGTTTGCCTGTGTTAACAGCTGATCAGGAACATGAATTGGCAGATCGGCTCTATTATGAACAAGATTTAGATGCCGCTCGCCAACTGGTGCTTGCTCACTTACGCTTTGTTGTTCATATTGCCCGTAGTTACTCTGGTTATGGTCTGCCTCAAGCTGACTTAATTCAAGAGGGTAATGTTGGTTTAATGAAAGCAGTGAAACGTTTTAATCCTGAAATGGGTGTTCGCCTTATTTCTTTTGCAGTACATTGGATTAAAGCTGAAATACATGAATTTATTTTAAAGAATTGGCGCATTGTTAAAATTGCCACCACTAAAGCTCAACGTAAATTATTCTTTAACTTACGTAGTAAAAAGAAACGTTTAAATTGGTTAAATAATGAAGAAGTGGCTAATGTTGCGAATGAACTAGGTGTAGACGCAAAAGACATCCGCGAGATGGAAAGCCGTCTTACAGGGTCTGATATGGCATTTGACCCTGCAACTGATGAAGATGATGAAACTGCTATCTATGCACCTGCTGCGTATTTAGAAGATAATCGCTACAATCCTGCTACTCAATTAGAAGATGCAGATTGGAGTGATAGTTCCTCTAACAACCTACATGAAGCATTAGAAAAACTAGATGAGCGTAGTAAAGATATTTTACAACAACGCTGGCTATCTGATGATAAAGCAACTTTGCATGATTTAGCAGCAAAATATAACGTATCGGCAGAACGTATTCGCCAGCTAGAAAAAAATGCAATGGATAAATTAAAACGTCATATTATTGAAGTTTGATAATCTATCTCTAACTAAAGCGTATTAAATACTTGTTATTTGATGCGCTTTTTATTTCCAATAAAATATTTATATTACAATAACTTATCAAAATAAATATTACTTTTTTCAAATTAATACTTGCCCTAAAGTGATTGATGGAGTATAGTTCGCGCCTGCGATTTAACACTTGCTTTGTTTTATACGTGCGCTCGTAGCTCAGCTGGATAGAGTACTCGGCTACGAACCGAGCGGTCAGAGGTTCGAATCCTCTCGAGCGCGCCATTTAATATAAATCAATTGTTTATTTGCACATTGCGCGCTCGTAGCTCAGCTGGATAGAGTACTCGGCTACGAACCGAGCGGTCAGAGGTTCGAATCCTCTCGAGCGCGCCAGAATACTAAAAACCTGCACTAGCAGGTTTTTTTTTAAAGTCTAATTTAAGAAACTTTAATTATCTTTCTACTAAATTTGTGGAGAACAACTGCCAATAGGCTTTGCCTAAAGCATTTTCATACTATGGACATACACTGTTGCTATAATAGTCGCTTAGCGATTAAATAATTCCCATGGTGAGCCTTCAAACCATCTGGGAATGGAGGCTGTAATGATTGAAACCGAAACAAAACCGCAAGAATCTCTACAAGATCGCTTTGATCAAATTCAAACCCTACTTCGCCAATGCAATAAAGAAAAACAACAAACTGAAGAAAATGGTTTACCCTTAACAACAAGTTATACTGAACTACAACAAAAACTAGAAGAATTACACTGGGCAGATATAGCTGACCTATTAGAGTCATTACCATTAGATGACCGTCTACTATTATGGCAATTAGTAAAATCAGATCGTGATGGTGATATTCTTTTAGAAGTTTCTGATGCTGTTCGTGAAACGTTATTGGCAGACATGGATGATCATGAGATCATCGCAGCTGCTAAGGACATGGATGCTGATGAATTAGCAGACCTTGCCCCTGAATTATCTAATGATGTTTTACAAGAGTTAATGAGCTCATTAGATACCCAAGAACGTGAACGCTTACAATCAGCCTTATCTTATGAAGAAGATCAAGTCGGTGCATTAATGGACTTTGAGATTCTAAGTATTCGCGATGATGTAACCCTTGAAACCGTGTTACGTTATTTACGCCGCTTTAAAGAATTCCCAGACCATACTGATAAAATCTTTGTGGTTAACTCAGAGGCCATACTAAAAGGCGTCTTGCCTATTAAACAATTGCTCTTAAATGACCCTGATGTACTCGTTGTTGAAGTAATGGCAGATGATCCCGTTATCTTCCATCCTGATGAAGACGCTTATGAAGCAGCTCAAGCATTTGAACGATATGACCTTATTTCTGCACCTGTGGTAGATAAAAATGGTAAGCTCGTAGGTCGTTTAACTATTGATGAAATGGTTGACTTAATTCGTGAAGAAACCGAAACCGAAATGCTAAATATGGCAGGTTTACGGGAAGAAGAAGATATTTTTGCCTCAGTTTGGCGTTCCGTTCGTAACCGTTGGGCATGGCTAGCAGTTAATCTGGTTACTGCATTTATTGCTTCACGTGTTATAGGTTTATTTGATGGCACCATTGAAAAACTAGTAGCCTTAGCCGCCTTAATGCCTATCGTGGCAGGAATTGGTGGCAACTCAGGAAATCAAACGATTACCATGATTGTAAGAGCAATGGCACTTGATCAAATTACTACAGCTAATACCTTTAGATTATTAGGCAAAGAAATAGGTGTTTCCTTTATTAATGGTGTGATTTGGGGTAGCGTTATCGGCCTTGTCGCCTACTATCTTTATGGTAGTTGGTCATTAGGCATTGTAATGATGTCCGCCATGACACTTAACCTGCTACTGGCTGCATTTATGGGCGTACTCATCCCCATGACCATGGTCAAATGCGGCAGAGACCCAGCTCTTGGCTCTAGTGTATTAATTACAGCAATGACTGATAGTGGTGGTTTCTTTATCTTCTTAGGGTTAGCTTATTTATTTATTAGTTTTGGCATTATGCCTGTTACAGGTTAGTTTTTAACCTGTAACAGTAGTAACTAAATATATAACCTCTTTTTAAAAACTATACCGATAGCCTAAATTAAGTTGTTTTTGATCGAACTTACTACCTTTGGCATAATTAGCATCCATATAAATATTATGTACTTTATTAATATTTGCAGTGATACCTATGCCATTATCCCACCATTGACCACGAAAACTATTTTTTTCCTTACTTCCATTTAATTTGTAACTAGTATTAGCATTAAACTCTCTTAAGTAACCAGATTTAAAATAAATATTTATAGGATTAGTACCTTGAGTTTGGTAGCCTATAATTGCGCTAGAACGCCCTAAAGTAGAGTTATAGGAATCAAGCTTAATTTTTAAACCATTACTGGCCTTAACTGTATCCCCACCTTGTACTCCTGTAGATACTTGTAATTGTGGTTCAATATAAAAGCCTGCTTTACTATCGTTAATCCATAAACGCTTTCCTACTTCCACAGATGCGTTAATACCCTGAGTTCTTCCTTTACCCTTAACTGACATTCCTGTAGTATCTTTAACATTAAATTGATTATGAATATTATTATATTTAAGCACTGTATCTACATAAAATCCTTGGTCATGATAATAGGTTGAATAAAGCCCTAATGTATAATTTTTAGCCGTACCATCACCTTGTTTATAGTTAAGATTACCTTGCGTAATACCTGCCATAACGCCCACCAGTAATGTTCCTGACGAAACGCTAAAATCCTTATCTATTCCTAGTTGAGTCCCTGAGTAAGGCATATCAAAACCAGATAATTGTTTTCCATCAAAAGAAGAAAGCTTACCACCAAAAGCTTTTACCCATAAACCACTGGTGGCATTACCAGCACCTGTTACTCTAAGGTCACCTAATCTTTGTAAAAGTGTTTGATTATCTATATAGTTTAGTAGATAACTGGTATTTAAAAAGCTAGCACCAGCTAACGCTGAAGAAGTTTGTGTACCACCAATATTACCTCCAGAGGGTAAAGCATATAACTCCCAGTCCTTATCATTACTAGCTTTTCTTAAACCATAAATATAACCTCCAGCTTCAACTTGATTATTGAGCTTAAAGTTACCACCTCCATCAGCTGTAGTAACAACTGTTAGTGTTTCTGTGCCGTCAGTAGCAGCACTACCTTGGTTGGCAATAGCAAGAGAATGGTTACCTGTTGTTGTTTCTGTAATATTGATTAAGTCACCTAGCTGTTGGGCTATATCAGTTTTCATACTAAATAAACCAATACCACTAAGTTCTTTAGTTGTTAAAGTTGTAAAGTTGCTATTAGTAAAATTTACTGTACTATTATCTAGTGCTAATGTTGTAGTAGTGGAATCATCTGTCATATTCCATATACTGTATGTCATATCCAGATTAATAACTCCAGTGTTTGTATCATAAATAGCTGACTTTCCAGTAAACTGTGAGCCAGTATTCATTTTTAAATCAATAATATTATTGGTACCCGATTGACCAATTTGCATATTACCTACTATATTCATGGTACTACCTTCAGGTATCGTGTTAATAGCAGCATTGTTTATAATATAAATTGCATTACTATTGGTATCTGTTGAGATAATATTGGTATTACCTGAAAAGGTAACCTGTCCAGTATTTGCATTTACAACGTTGTTTTTGCCTTGTAAAGAAGTATCATTAGCTGTAACAATACCATTATTAGTGAGCATTAAAGCAGAAGCAGTCGTGGATGTTGCTTGCACCCTTTCTAATGTCATGTTGCCACTATTAGATATTAGTAAACTTCTATCACGGGAAGATATGGTAACATCCGTTAAATTAATTTCTTGAACATAGTCTGTAGGTAAAGGAACAAGTCCACCCGTAGTAATACCTGCATAATTAGATGTAACAGAGCCACCATTCATCGTAAAAGTACCATTATAAACAGCTACAGCAAAAGAATTATTGCCAGTATTTTCTATAGTAAGATCATTGGCTATAACAGAGCCTTTGTTTATACTAATTCCATAACCATCTGCTGAAGTAAGCTTAATAGTACTACTAGTACCTAAATCTGTTATTTTACCTGTGTTATTGGTGATATTTACTGCAGTTGAATTACTCCCTGATACTTCAATATTAATTTTATCTGTAGTAAAAGTAGAGTTAGAAATAGCTAAACCTGTTGAAAATGTTCCAGTAGTTTTAATGGTATTATTTCCTGTTAATGTAGCCTGACTATCTATTAAAGAAATACCTGTACCACCATTTTGACCATTAGCAGTAACAGTAAGATTACTAGCTGATAAATCGCTATTTCTTAAAAAAATTCCTATTGTTTGATATGCTTTTGTAGTAATTTGGCTTCCATCACCTAAATTCAGCGATGGCCTAGCTGCAGCACTTGTTCCATTGATATAAAGACCATTGGCTATAGTTCTATTAGAAGTATTACCTGCATTACTATTAATAACTTCTATATTTAATGGATTAGCCGTTAACTCTGTTGTGCTAGAGTCGTTATAATATATTCCATATAGATTTTTGGTATCTGCATCAGATGTAATAGATTGCAGACTATCATTTAGGTTAAGCATTTGATTAGGTAATAGCTGGTAACCGTATTTAGTTTCTTCAGCTACTACGTTATAGATGTATGAGCATCCTAACACTGTAATAATAGAGATTTTTTTTAACATAACTACTTAATAGTGACTAACTCTCTTGAATTTAATAAATGATAGGGATTTTTCATATTAATTACAGGAGGGATAGAAAACTAATGGGGTATAACAGGATTATATCTATAATATCGTATGCAATAATAATTTTACTTATTACTACTCAAGTATATAGTATGTTGTTGTTATAAAAGTGTAAATAGGTTTTTAGTTTATTTTGTAATAATCGCAAAGTCTGCTTCTTATAAGTGCAAAATAAAAATAACATTGACTATTAATAAATAAAAAAGAATAGTATTAATAGCAAATTAATGGGCTTTATTACAATGACTCAAAAAATACCCAAACTATCACAGATTCCTATTCTTGATCTCTTTGATGTTTATGATCAACGATATGCTGGAGCAGACTTTCATTATGAGTCTCATCGTAGTTTCTCTCGGTTTTTTAGTCGTAATGTAGCTATTCACCGTCATGATCGCCTTTTTCAAATTCATTACTTACTTAATGGTATGGTGCATGTTCAACTAGATGATTTGTTCTATCGTTTAGAAGGACCTATGATTTTCTTCACACCACCAGGTGTACCCCATGCTTTTACCAGTGATAAAGATACAGAAGGACATGTTATAACAGTTAGGCAACCATACGCTTGGCAACTGTTTAATAACCGCCCTGATTACAACAACCTTAGTTTTAATCTTAGAAAACCTTTATGTATTGATCTAGCCAATCCACAAATGGATTTAGTGGAAGATGCTAAGCAATTAAATATATTATTTGAAATAGCTGCTAATGAATTTAAAAATAATAAACCAAATTATCAACTTACGATGCCAGCTCTTATCCAATTAATATTTATTACCCTATTTCGTTTTACTGATAGTAATCATCCTAACTACACCGTTCAACGGCAAGACCTACAACTATTTTATCGATTTAATGAATTATTAGAAAAGCACTATAAAGAACATTGGCAACTTACCCAGTATGCTAATGAATTAGGGATGACTACCGCTCGCCTCCACTTAATCTGCCAGCGAATGGCTGGCATTAGCCCGAAACAACTAATAGTAGAACGACTACTACAAGAAGCAAAACGTTTACTGATTCACAGCCAACTTACTGCTAATGAAATTTGCTTTACATTGGGCTTTAAAGATCCTTCTTATTTTTCTAGATTTTTTAACAAATATACAGGATTTACTACTAAAGATTATCGTCTATCCCATCATTATCAAACTATTAAATAAACCTTTCTCTTATCAACAACCTTAAGAAAAGTACCATTTTTTAGCTATAAAACTACCTTTACTCCCATTCATAGACTCATCATGATAGTGCCTTACATAAAAACAATAATGTGTACTGGAGAAAATAATTATGAAATTAGACGGTAACAAACGTCCTTTAAATGGTGAAGAATACTTAGCAAGCTTACGTGATGGTCGCGAAGTTTATATTTATGGTAAACGAGTAGATGATATCACTACTCACCCAGCTTTTCGTAATTCAGCAGCTGTAGTAGCACAAATGTATGATGCACTACATGACCCAAAAACAAAAGATGAACTATGCTGGGAAACGGATACAGGCAATGGTGGTTACACCCATAAATTCTTTAGAATAGCTAAAACAGCAGATGATTTGCACCAACAACGTGACGCTATTGCAGGATGGGCAAGAATGTCCTATGGCTGGATGGGACGTACTGCTGATTATAAAGCAGCCTTTGGTTGTGTCTTAGGTGCTAACCCTGAGTTCTATGGAAAATTTGCAGACAATGCACGTCTTTGGTACAAACGTATTCAAGAAAATTGTTTATATTTTAACCACGCTATTGTAAATCCACCTATTGACCGTAATAAGAGCATTGATCAAGTGAGTGATGTATTTATGCGTGTAGTGGAAGAACGTGCAGATGGCATAGTGGTTAAAGGTGCCAAAGTAGTTGCCACTAACTCTGCATTAACTCACTATAACTTTATTGGTTTTGGCTCTGCCTCAATTGTGGGTGATAACCCTGATTTTGCTTTAATGTTCCTTGCTCCAATGAATGCTAAAGGGGTAAAACTTATTTGTCGTACCTCTTATGAATATATAGCAGGCGCTATTGGCTCACCCTTTGATTACCCATTATCAAGCCGCTTTGATGAAAATGATGCAATTCTTATTTTAGATAATGTATTTATCCCTTGGGAAGATGTACTGGCTTATAAAGATTATGATCGTTGCCGTCGTTTTGCAACCGATGGCGGCTTTGCTAGGCTATACCCTATGCAAGGCTTAACTCGGCTAGCTGTTAAGCTAGATTTTTTAAGTGGTTTATTAGTTAAAGCTCTGGAGTGCACAGGGGCTATAGAATTTCGTGGTGTCTCGGCACAAGTAGGGGAAGTCATAGCTTGGCGTAACTTATTCTGGTCGTTAACTGATGCCGCATACGGTGCCCCAGAGTTACAAAGTAATTGGAGTACACCTGCCATGCTACCTAGTAACCAAGCATTACAAGTGTATAGAAATATGGCGCCATTAGCTTATCCAATTATTAAGAAAATTATTCACCAAACGGTAGCTAGTGGTATGATCTATTTACCCTCTGGTGTAAAAGATTTTGAAAACCCTGAGTTAGATAAATACTTAAGTGTTTATTGTCGTGGCTCTGAAGGAATGGGACATAGAGAACGGATTAAAATTCTTAAATTACTATGGGATGCTATCGATAGTGAGTTTGGTGGTAGACACGAGGTATACGAAGTTAACTATGCAGGCAACCAAGATGATGTGCGCTTACAAACGCTTGGTTATGCAAGAAGTAATGGTAATTTAGCTGCAATGAAAGGCTTAGTTGAAAAATGCATGTCTGAGTATGATGAAAAAGGCTGGACAGTGCCTTATTTGACTAACCCAGATGATATCAACGCATTACCTAAATAACACAACCCTCTAACCATTCACTGAGCTATTTAATAGACAGTGAATGGCTTTCCTCTTCTCTGTCAATTCACATTCCATATCATTAAAAATTAATCATAAAATTATTAACCACTACTTAACAATTTTGTTTATCATTATCATCTTTGTTATTCAATAGCATTCGTTTGTTGAACGGAGCAACTAATGGTTATTAAAACATACAACACCTACTGCAAAGCCACTCCCTCTTGGAATTTACAAAAAATAGTAAGTGAATTACGAGAGGTACGCAATGAATGGCGCACTAATCATGGTAGGACACGTAACGCAGGCAGAGAATTACCTTCTCGAACTATTATGAGTGAGATTATCGACACTATCACTCGCGCCCTGTTTCCTATGCGTTTAGGCCCATCTGATCTAAGAGAAGAAAGTGAAGATTTCTATGTTGGTCATTCTTTGGATGCTGCTTTGAATGCTCTGCAAAATCAAGCCTATCTTGAGCTTTGCTACAATGCAAAATATCAGGGTACAACCATAGAAGATGTTCATACCCAAGCGACCTCCATTGTTCAAGAATTTGCTTTTGCACTACCTAATATTCGTAAGTTATTAGATACAGATGTTATTGCAGCCTACAACGGTGATCCAGCCGCTCGTAGTGTAGATGAAGTATTACTCTGCTATCCTGGTGTATTGGCTATTATCTACCACCGCCTTGCTCATTATCTCTATACAGTTGGTTTAACCTTATTAGCGAGAATTACAGCAGAGTTAGCCCACTCAGCCACAGGCATAGATATTCATCCAGGCGCCACTATTGGAGAAAGCTTCTTTATTGATCATGGTACAGGCGTGGTTATTGGAGAAACCTGTGTGATTGGTAATCGAGTACGTATTTATCAGGCCGTTACTTTAGGTGCTAAACGATTTACTGCTGATGAGTCAGGTAACTTACAGAAAGGTTATCCTCGTCACCCTATTGTAGAAGATGATGTGGTTATTTATGCGGGTGCTACTATTTTAGGCCGAGTTACCATAGGCAAAGGCTCTACAGTAGGAGGTAATGTTTGGTTAACTAAGAGCATTCCTGCTAATAGCAGCATTACTCAAGCTAGTACACTAAATGAAGCTTGTTGTTAATAGGTAGACATAAAAAAGCGCTCATCTGAGCGCTTTTTAAATTTAGGTGGCTCCTCTATCAGCCGCACCCCGGCACATGAGTTCACTACTATGGCTGCTTCCTTCCGGATCTGACCAGGTTGATAGTTAATCATTGCGAGGGGACCGATAGAGTCGCCATTAATCGGTAATAAAAAACTGTGTGGTGCATTCTACTGATTTATTGAGAAGTTACAAGTCAAATTTACAGTTTTTTATAATAAATATGATGTGATTGGCATAAATTACAGACCATCAAACGATGGTCTGTATTAACTATTTAGAGGATATAGCGAGATAAATCTTCATCTTGCGCTAACTCACCTAAATGTTCATTCACATAAGCTGCATCAAGTATTATTGGTTTATCATCTTTAGTGGCTAAATCTGTTGCACTAAAAGATACTTCCTCTAATAACCTTTCTAACAAGGTATGTAATCGACGAGCGCCTATATTTTCCGTCTTTTCATTCACTTGCCAAGCAATCTCAGCAATACGATTAATGCCATCTTCTTTAAAATCTATATTTAAACCTTCAGTTTTTAAGAGCTCAACATATTGCTTAGTTAATGAGGCATGTGGCTCCGTTAAAATACGCTCAAAATCATTAGGCGTTAATGCTTTTAACTCTACCCGTATTGGTAAACGACCTTGCAACTCAGGCACTAAATCACTTGGCTTAGCTAAATGGAAAGCACCAGAAGCAATAAACAGAATATGATCTGTTTTTAACATACCTAATTTGGTATTAACGGTACAACCTTCAATTAGAGGTAATAAGTCACGCTGCACACCTTCACGAGAAACATCGGCACCACCAACATTGCCACGTTTAGCCACTTTATCAATTTCATCGATAAAGACAATACCATTTTGCTCAACAGCTTCTAAAGCTTTGGCCTTTAGCTCTTCTTCATTAACCATGCTTGCAGCTTCTTCATCACGCAGAATTTTACGAGCATCTTTAATTTTCAATTTCTGTGTTTGTCGCTTACCCTTATTCATACCAGAGAATAAGTTTTGCAACTGACTGGTCATTTCTTCCATACCTGGTGGTGACATAATCTCAACACCAACGGGTACAGCAGCTACTTCTATTTCAATTTCCTTATCATCTAACTGACCTTCACGTAGACGTTTACGGAATAATTGACGGGTATTAGAATCACTTCCAGCAACAGCCTCTTGCTCAAAACCACTACTTGCAGAACGGGCAGGTGTTAATAATGCATCTAGAATACGTTCTTCTGCCGCATCCTCTGCCCTATGATTAACACGTTGTATTTCCTGCTCACGGAGCATTTTGATAGCTGCATCAGCTAGATCACGAATAATCGACTCAACATCACGACCAACATATCCCACTTCAGTAAACTTAGTAGCCTCTACTTTTACAAAAGGAGCATTGGCTAAACGTGCTAAACGACGGGCAATTTCGGTTTTACCAACCCCTGTAGGGCCAATCATTAAAATATTCTTAGGGGTTACTTCTGTTCTTAATTCAGCAGGCAACTGCATACGGCGCCAGCGATTACGTAATGCAATAGCTACTGCTCGCTTAGCCTCATCTTGACCGATAATAAAACGATCTAGTTCATGAACGATTTCACGGGGTGTCATGGACATTTTTTAACTCCATATCCTTATTAATAGCTAACACTATTAATATATTTTAATTACAGTCAAGTTCTTCAATAGCTAAATTTTGATTTGTATAAATACAAATACTGCCTGCAATATTCAATGCAGTTTCAGCTATTTCTCTAGCTGACATCTCAGTATGCATAAGTAATGCTTTAGCTGCTGCTTGTGCATAAGGACCACCTGATCCCATAGCAATTAAACCATCTTCTGGGTCTAACACATCGCCATTACCTGTTAGAATAAGTGAAGCATCTTTATTAGCCACTGCTAACATAGCTTCTAAACGACTTAATGAGCGGTCAGTACGCCAATCTTTAGTCAATTCAACAGCCGCTCGTACCAAATGACCTTGGTGTTTTTCCAGCTGTGCCTCAAAACGTTCAAATAAGGTAAAAGCATCTGCAGTAGCACCAGCAAAACCAGCAATAACTTGTCCATGATATAAACGGCGTACTTTCTTAGCATTACCTTTCATTACAGTATTGCCTAAAGAAACTTGACCATCGCCGCCCATAACCACTTTGCCATTACGGCGAATAGAAACGATAGTGGTCAAAGGAAAACCCTCCAATCTAATGAGAAAATTGTTATTTCTTCTATATGGGGATAAACTAATAAGGCTTCAAGTTTACCCATCAAGAATAAGTTACATAATATTTATTAATCCGCTATTAATTTGCCTTACTACACTTGTTACAATCCCTTCATGATTCAATCTAATCTATAAGAGAAGTTGTGTATAAACAAATAATACAAAACAAACCATTATTTATATCAATAAATCTGACGACATTACTGCTGTCTTTCAATAATATATTGTTAGCATAGGTACCAGCGATATACTCTAAATAGTTTAGAAACTGATGAAGAAGAAGTTCATTTGGTATGCTTTCACTATTGATGATAATTCTTTTATTATTACTTTCTGCAGAAATCACCAGGAAAAGTTATTAACAACTTGAGATACTACTGTTTATCTCATTCTATAAATAAAAAGGCATACCTAAAACTCTAGGTATGCCTACAAAAAATAACAGAGTGCAAAATAAAAAACCTTCTTAGTATAAGAAGGCTTTCAATATGGTAGCAACGAGTGGACTTGAACCACCGACCCCAGCATTATGAATGCCGTGCTCTAACCAACTGAGCTACGTTGCCATTAAAGAGGGCGTTATTATTCTCATCTAGAAGGATTATGTCAAGCCCCTAATAATAAAATTTCAGTAAACTGACAAAATAAGTGATTAATTATTCTTTTTTAGTCCGGCCATAAAAAAACCTCCTAAAAAGGAGGCTTTAAATACTATGCAAATATAGGTAATACAAATTAGCCAATAAGTTGAACTTGATCAGCTTGCATTCCTTTTTGACCCTCAGTAGCAACGAAGCTAACTTTTTGTCCTTCTTTTAACGATTTAAAACCTGTGCCTTCAATAGCACGGTAATGAACGAATAAATCAGGACCAGCGTCTTGAGAAATAAAGCCAAAGCCTTTTTCATTATTAAACCATTTGACAGTACCGTTTTGACGGTTAGACATGCCTAAACTCCTTGAAACTATACAAACTTTACGCCACACTAACGAATTAATGCGCACTTCTATAACCGAGTGCAAGGAGTTATACAAGTCATTCAAACGAACTGTAAGAATTGTCACTAGGCGACTTCCAAGCTCCATACAAACTCAGTATTATTACTCTACCCTAACTCAATAAAAAAAGCTAAAGATAATATTATTTTAATATTAGCCATTAGTCTAATAAACTGTTACAAATAACCTAACTATATAATAGTTAAAATTTTTTTATGAAATTTAAAGGATACGATTTATGACAAGACTATTACTTTTACTCATGATTACCATGAGCGCCTGTTCATCTATGCAAAATAATCAAGTTTTATCACCCACATTACAGCTACAAACAAGCTATCGAGTGGAGTGGATTGGTGAACGTCCCTTAATGGATTACAGCTACCTTAATATCGTTCTAGATCAAGATAATAAAGCCTATGGTTTAGCTGGTTGTAATTATTGGTCTACCAACTATCAACTACAAGGTAACAAACTAACTTTTGACAACTCTATCAGCGTCACTAAAAAAGATTGCGCACCTGCACTGATGGAACAAGAACAACGTTTTTTAAATGCTTTAAAAACTATTAAATCTTGGGATTTTTCAGACATTCAACAATTGCAGCTATGGCCTGAAAATGGACAGCCAATAAAATTATGGGCAGAAGAAAAACAAGACAAGCGATCATAACAATGATCGCTTAATAATAAGCAACTAAGCTTTTTCAGTTAATTTAATATACTTTTCCATTAACTGTTCTTTTGTTTCCTGATTATTAGGATCAAGCGGTATACAATCTACTGGGCATACTTGCTGACACTGTGGTTCATCATAATGTCCAACACACTCTGTACAACGCTTAGGATCTATTACATAAATCTCTTCGCCCTGAGAAATGGCTTCATTAGGGCATTCAGGCTCACACACATCACAATTGATACAGTCATCAGTAATGATTAATGACATAACAACTCCTATCAACTTTAAGTTGATAACTTACTTCAAGACCATGTTATTTTAACATAAACTACTGAGAAAACTTCACTTTTAGAGCTTTCTCAACTTCTGGCGGTACAAACTTACTGATATCGCCACCAAGGGAAGAAATTTCTCTAACAAACGTAGAAGAAATATAAGAAAACTTTTCAGATGGAGTTAAAAATAGACTTTCCAAAGTAGGTACTAAGGCTCTATTCATATTAGCTAACTGAAATTCATACTCAAAATCAGAAATAGCACGCAACCCTCTGATTAAAGTACTAATTCCTTGCTCACACATAAAATGTGCTAATAGACAAGAAAAACCTATAACCTCAACATTATCAAGGTGCTTGGTCACCTCTCTAGCTAGCGACACACGCTCCTCTAAAGAAAATAACGGCTTCTTTTTTGGACTTTCAGCAACAGCAATAACAATATGATCAAACATCCTTGCCGCACGCTCAACAATATCCACATGTCCACAGGTAATAGGATCAAAGGTTCCTGGATAAACTACTTTATGTTTGGGCATGGAAAGCTTCCCATAACTAGTTGGCTAAAGCGCGCATAGTAGCCCAGATCAAGCTTTAAGCCAAGTATTTTCATACTAACTATTAAAACTAACCAAAGCGAAATGCTGAAAAAGATAACTCTCCAACCTTACCTGAATAAATACAATGGCCTTTATCACTATCACCTGCCCCCACTGCTACCATTAACGGTAATAAATGCTCTTCCCTAGGATGCGCTATACGCGCATAAGGGGCTTCCTGCCAATAACATAATAACCTATTACGCTTATCTATATCATCTTCCTCAAGTGTTGCTATTAACCATTCATTAAATACCTGCGAGGCTGTAGCGGCTAACTCTCCATTCCAAACACCTAAATTATGATAACTCATACCACTACCCACAATTAATACTCCTTCTTTACGTAAAGGTGCCAATACCTTACCTAAATTAATATGAGTCTGTGGATCCAAACCTTTCTTTAATGATAATTGCACAATAGGAATATCCGCATCAGGGTAAATCACCTTAAAAGGAATAAATACACCATGATCTAATCCTCGCTGATTATCCGTCTGCACACTAATACCTGTACTTGATAACAACTGCATAAGACCTGTTATTAAGTGCTCATCACCTTTAACAGGGTAAGTTAATTGGTAAGTATAGGGAGGAAAACCATAATAATCATAATATAAAGTATGATTTATCACTGTATTAACTGTAAACTCAGGCTCTTCCCAGTGCCCTGAAATAATCAATATAGCTTTTGGTTTTGCTGGTAATTTTCTAGCTAAGCCAGCCAAAAAATCTTGCATACTCTGCCAAACATTACCCCCTGCTGACCAATCCATAAAAAAACAAGGGCCACCACCATGGGGAATAAATAATGAAGGTTGATAGTTATTTGTCATTATCAAATACTCATCTAAAATTAAGCATTCTCTTTTATATAGATTAATATTCACTTTCCAAGTATTTTTTAATAATGATTTATAAAATCATTTATTAAAATGCTATAGTAGTTGCAAATACTCTATAAACTCATACAAATTAATTTAAAAACAATAACTAAATTAATAAATTATCCTTTTAAAATAAAATAATTTAAACTTTTTTCAAAATAGGTCTTGCATATTTTTTCTGTTACCCGTAGAATGCGCGACACTTTCGGAGACGAAGGGTGGTTAGCTCAGCTGGGAGAGCATCTGCCTTACAAGCAGAGGGTCAGCGGTTCGATCCCGTTACCACCCACCAATTACCACGCAGCGGTAGTTCAGTTGGTTAGAATGCCTGCCTGTCACGCAGGAGGTCGCGGGTTCGAGTCCCGTCCGTTGCGCCATTATAAAAAGGTTAGTAATTCATTTTACTAACCTTTTTTCATTTAAGAGCTTTTGTTAATCCCTATTTTAGCCCCTATCATTTATTTTAACCACACTAAATAATTTCTTATTCTGTGGTTATAAAATAAAAGGGGATAACTTTTAATTACCCCTCTTTAGTTAATAATTTTATAGTGGTGACTGTGGTTCTAGTTTATTACCATAGATATGGGATTTAATTTATAAGCCATTCACATTCCAGTTCTTGTCTGTAATTTAGCTTTAGTATCTGCGTTCTTTTATGTAACATGCTTGATTAACAAAATTTTATATTCTCCTATATTAATTCTACAAAAGTAAAAAATAGGCTTAAAATTGATAGTTTGTATATATTTCTATCTTTTATGTACTTCTTTTTATTGGTATTTATGATTATTTAATGCAAAAAATTTATCATGCTCACTTTTAACTGCTTTTGTCAAGCATCTCCAAAAAAGAGTTTAAATAAAATTACTTTTTAAATAACAATATATTAAATTCTGGATTATTCTAATTTATTTAAATTATAGCTTTCAATTAGTTCACATATATTAAAAATAAATAAATGATTTTCATGAATATTTTTTTAAGATTTTGTCTACTTACGCTAGGGCACAATAAATTTTCAGCTTTTACAAATTTCATTGATCTATATTAATAAATAAATGATGCAATAGTACCAATTAAACTAAAGTCGTATTTTTGCATAGTAAAAAAAAAACATACGATAGTTTAAGAGTTTCAATTACAAGTAATGAAAGTTTTGAGATTCTATACTGCGACGTTATTAAAAATTTAAATAAAAATAAGAAAATAGAGAGGATAAATAATGATTCATAGCATGAAGTTATTAAGATTAGAATATTTTGCGTTGTTTTGGATTAGTATTTTTTTAACGTACGAATTTTCGAATAACATCAATTGGTGGCAGTTTTTAATATTGTTTTTTAGCATAGATATTTTAAGTTATTATCCTGGACGTATTTGGAGTTTACTTACACAAAACGATACCCCACCACGCGTTTTCTACATAATCTACAACTGTTGTCATAACTTTTCTGTATTAGTTTTAGTCAGTCTAATTTGGCTATATTTTTTCAAAGATAATTATAGTTTTTTAGCTTTATTTGTACATATTTCAATTGATAGAGGAGTATTAGGCAATTTTCCAAAAGTGGTATCTGATGAATTCAAAAAAACAACTTTTTCTTAAATTAAAAATAATAAAGGTGAATGCATATGAAGTTAATAGCTCAAGCATCAACAACTGAAATGAAAGCCGTAGATTGGGGATTAGATAATTGGTTTGATGAGCAAATAAACGTAACGAATAATTATCAGACAAATTTTGCAGATGATCCCAAGCTTACTTATCAACAAGGGCCATTAAGAGAATCTATTATTAGGGAGTTAGCGTTTAAATCAATTTGTGAATATGAAGCAACAAAAGGTTTGTTGCTATTAGCGGATAAAGCACCAAATTATGTTGACTTTGATTATTTACTAACTCAAATATTTGATGAGGGCGTACACGCTAAATTATTCAGAGAACATCTAATAAGAATAGGTTTTTCTAGTTCCAAAGAAGTTGCAAAACAAATGGAAGATCTTCTTCAAGATCACTTAAAAAACATAATAACTCCATTGAGAGCTTACTTTGATAAATGGGTGACTGATAAAAATAATTATTTAGCTGGCGTGTTGATTATAACTGTTGTGTTAGAGGGAGTTTTAGCTCCTACTTCTGAGTTAAGTGAGGTGAAGTGGTATCCTTTTGATAGAACAGCATCCGCCATACAAGCAAGAGCAAATGTTGATGAGTTAAGGCATTTAACAGTTTGTGCCAATATAGTTAAAGAGCAGATTGAATCAGATAATACGCTTAAAGCAGTAGCTCATGAATGCATTAATGAGGGGCTGGCATTATGGCATGAAGTATCTTTCAGTGATTTTTATGTTGAACGCGAAACTTTGTATCAACAAGGTATGGAGCAGCATAAATCTTTGATAGAGGGTTATGAATTGTATGATGGTTTATTACTATCAGAATCTACTGTTGAGTCTCGTTTAGAGCTATCAAATTATCTGGTAAACGAAATGCAACAGTCACGTTTGAAATATATGGGGCTACTTTAATATTCAACTAAAAATAAGGAAAATATTATAATGACAAAAATAATAAATGAATTAAAAAATAATATTAACAAATACTTAGATATTACACCTTTAGAATTAAAAGAGTTACTACTAAAAACCAATGCAACAGCGCAATGTTTAGAACTAAATGCTGATAATGATATAAACAGTCTTGAGACGGTGGGGAATACTATTCGAGAAGCCTCTTCACTATTACCATCTGTTGGCATAGCATTAACCATGCATAATCATATCTTACTGGCATGCAAAAAATATTCAGACGTTTTTATTGATAATGAAAAAATTTTAAAGGGGGTTCTTGATTCAAAAATTTTACTTGCTTCTGCTTTTGCTGAGGCTATACCAGGAGCTAATATTTTTTCACCATCTGTTCAAATTTTTTCTCAAGATGAGCGTTTATTAGTTAGTGGTTCAAAAAAACCTTGCACCCTTTCATCTATAGCGGATTATTATGTTATTTCAGTGAAAGACATCGATGCTTGCGAAAAAATGAAACTGTTACTGATTGATAGAAATACTAAAAATATTGAAATAACACCTTTTAGTCAGCTTAATTTACTAAAAGAGTGTGATAATCAAGAGGTAAAATTTAATAACGCAGAAGTTACGCATGATCTAGTTTCTAAATATCAAGATATTGCATTATTACCTGTTCTTTCTTATGGACTATCATTATTTAATTACTTTGCAGCGAACGCCTATGCTGGTGCTTTAGAGGGATTGATAAATTTTTTACCACAATATATCAGACAACAAGATACCATTAAATACAGAATAACCCAAAATAAATACAGGGTTTATGGTCTCTTAAAACAGATGTTATCTATCGCCTATAGCTCCTATCAAGATGAAAATGCTATCCCAAAAATACTAGCTTTACGGTATATCTTAGAAGAGATATTAGAGCATATGGCTAGCTACATAGTTCGTTGTTGTGGCGGTATACAAGCTATGACTAATCCAAAGATTTTTGAGTTTTATTCTATTATTCAACTTTTTAAATTTCATCCCACAAGTGAGTATCAAACAGTTAGTCAACTCATGAAGGATTAGTGTTTAAAGTTTTCATCAATTTACCTAAAAAATTTAATCTCATTCGCTTGAAAGAGGTATCGCTATGTATGTCAATTATTATCGTGAACAACTATTAGAGGCGACAAAACTTAATCTTGATATCAAATCAGCTAAAGGCAGTTATTTATTTTTAAAAGATGGAAGAAAAGTTAAAGACTATCTAGCACAATATGGTGCTTTACCATTTGGCCATAATCCTTCGTTTGCTATAGAAGAAATAAACAACTTCATACGAAATGAGTCCCCTATTCTGGCTCAGCCAAATATTCATCATACAGTAAAAAAATTAGCAGAAAAACTAGCAGAGCAAATTGATAATAAAAAATATACCTACTGTGTTTTCACCAATAGTGGTGCGGAAACAGTAGAGGTAGCAATAAAACTTTCTAGGCTCTATACAGGTAGAAAAAAAGTTTTAAGCTTGGTGGATAGTTTTCATGGTAAAACATATTCTGCTTTATCTGCAACAGGCTCAAAAAGGTTTAAAGCAGATAATATTGCTGATGAAAACATGTTTGAACATGTTGATATTAATGATATCGAGCAAATTGAAGATAAAATCAAGTCAAAAACGTTTGCGTCTTTTATTATTGAACCTGTTCAAGGTGAGGGAGGAATGAATGTTATTCCCCCTAATCTACTTACAGATATCATAAAATTATGTAAAGAAAATGGTACAGTTTCTATTTTTGATGAGATTCAAACGGGTGTAGGTCGATTAGGCAGTTTTTGTGCTGCTACCCTATATAATTTGAAACCTGACATTATTTTGTTCTCAAAAGCTTTAGGTGCAGGCTTTATGCCTATTGGAGCAATGCTTTATGCAAAACATTTACACTTAATGGAGTTTGATAAAAAACATAGCTCTACTTTTGCTAATAATGTTTTAGCCGCAAGTATGGGACTAGCTGTAATCAACCATTTAACCAGTGAGGATAAAAAGAGACAAGTTCATGTTCAGCAAATAAGTAGTTATGTGGATATGTATTTGAATGATTTATTAAAAAAATATTCCACTATCTTTACTTGGAAAGGACTTGGTTTGATGCGTAGCTTGGAGCTACAGGATCCTCAAGCCTCCTCGAATATAGTACTAAATTTTAGTCAAAAAAGCGGTGGCTTGGCATACATAATCTGTAGTTTTTTATTAAAGCACTATGGTGTTTTTACTATGCCTTTAATGTCAAGGCCTTGTTCAATAAGATTTGAACCTGCTTTAGATATTACAAAAGAAGATATTGATTACTTTTTTAATGCTTTTGATAGGGTGTGTCAAATAATTCAAAATGGTAGATATGATATTTTATTTGCCCATTTAATTGATCTTCATTTATCAGATTTGCCTCCTTTAAGTGAGTCTTATCCTGTTAGTATTAATAATAATATTGCACCAACTAAAATAACTAATAAAAGCTTACCAGAGGGTAAAAAGTTTGCATTCCTTATTCATACCACCTCAATTAAGGAATTAAATTATAACTACTGTGAAGCGATAAAACAAAATTATACCCAACAGCAACAAGATCAGCTTAGTGAATGGATTACAGAAACAGCAATTATTGATTTTAGTCCTGAGGTGGCAGTTGAATTTGCTGTGGAAAATAACATTTGTTATAGCAACGGAATGTTAATTTTTTCACCTATTAGGGCAGAAAAAATGCTACTACTTTCTAAAAAAGAACGTACTAGGCTTATGAATGAGTTTTTAGATGTCGCTAAGTCAAATCATGCTGAGGTGGTAGGTTTAGGCGCTTATACATCAGTTATTTCTGATGGAGGAAAGAACTTAGTTGATAATAGCCAACAACTATTATTAACCAATGGTAATTCTCTTACTGGAATGTCTGTGGTGGAAAGCATAAGATCTATGCTTAATAATGAAGTAGCAAGTCAAATATTAGCTGTTATTGGCGCACGCGGTTCTGTGGGAAAAATTTCAGTAATTGGTCTTGCTCATAATTTTAGTAGAATAATTTTGGTTGGTAGACCTAAAACAGGCCATTTACTTTTATCAGAACTAATTAAATCCCTACTAGAAGTCGTAAATACAACTAGAGATATTATTGTTGAAGGGTCTTTGCTAAGTAATATTAAACAATGGTTATTACTAGATAATCGAACCTTGCTCGATTTTCCTAGTCAATTAGAACAGTTGACAAAGGTAGCTGGCACACTCGGACTTAAGGTTACAGAATGCTATGAGGAAGCATTGAGCCAGGCTGATTTTATTGTTTCTGCCACTAGCGAGGGTAAAGCCTTTTTAAACACCTCAACTGTCAAAAAATCTGCTGTTATTTTTGATGCAGCAAGACCCTTTGATTTTGTAAGAGATCAAGAACATTTTATTTATGAAGGTGGGCTTATTTCTCAGCCTAATAAAACCTCTTATGGTGACTCAAACATAATTGATGTGCCTGCTGGTGTAAATCTTGCCTGTTTATCTGAAACGATAGCAATGGCTCTTGATAATTCAGAACAGCATTTGAGTATAGGGAAAAATATAGCGTATAACGATGCTTTAAGTGTGCTAAATATGTCCAAAAAACACACTTTCACTCCTATCCTATACAACACCTTTAATGAAGAGAACTAATAACAAATGCATAAAACATTTTCTACTTTATTAACGAACAATGCTCAAGAAGTAAATCAATTTCCCTCTCTTAAAACAGCATTAGAACATTCAACAAACTCGTTGAGTTGTCTATTGCTTAATAAAGAAGTGAACTGGTTTACAAACGATTATGGAGCTATTGGTTTTTTCAAATACAAAAATATGAATATGTGCATAGGAGGTATTCTTTCATCAGAAGAGAATAAGCAAAACTTACTAAGCAAGTTTCTGGAATTTAATAAAGCTGCCAAAACATTCCCTATTTTTTTACATTTTTCTGAGTCTGATTTTAATCTACTAAAACAATATGGTTTTAATATTAACCAACTGGGCGCAAGCTATTCGTTATCCTTAGAAAACTATACTATTGAAGGGAAAAGTTTCCAACAGTTAAGAAATAAAATTAACAAAGCTAAAAAGAAAGGTATCGTTGTTAAAGAAATATTTTCTCAACAAAAGCTCGATCTTTTAAAACCTCAACTTGAGTTTATTAATACCTTATGGCTTAAAAATAAAGGGGGAAATGCATTAAGTAAATTAGTGATAGATTTTAACTCCATCGAATTAAATTCTGGAGAACATCGACTTTATATTGCATCCATAGGTGATAATGTCTTAGCGTATATTATATATACCCGTACCTACGGAAAGACATTGGGCTGGTTTCATAACCTCTCTAGGAGAATACCTGATGCTCCGAATGGAATAATGCAACTTATTAACCAAACGGCAATAAATCAATTTAAAAAAGAAAACCAAGTCGCTTATTTACATTTTGGCTTTACGCCTTTGGTTGAGTTTGAAAATACTAAGCAAATTAATGATTCATTTTTATTTTATAAAGTAGCTAAATGGTTAGCCTCTAAAGGTGGAGGAGTTTATCCAGCAGCCTCACAACGACAATATAAGGTTAGTTGGCGTCCTTCAATGATAGAACCTGAGCTAGTGGCTTTTCCAAAAGGGAAAGTACTAAAAACGCTATGGTTTATTCTGAGAGCAACTAACAGTATTTAATCAACCTATAACAAAACTAGTTATTAGATAGCTACACAGAAATAAATATCCTTAGGGATTAATTTAAAAAATAACAACTTTTAAGTAGTTTACGATCTATTTTATTTCTAACCATTTATTTAAAGAAGGAATTCTTATGTCTTTAGAATATTTACCAAACATAGGTGGTGCTGATCAAGAAAGATTATCTATTTTGGCAGAAGTTTATGATGAAGGAAGCCAAAACTTTTTATCGAAAAACTTACCAAAAAATACTAAGCGCCTGTTAGATATAGGCTGTGGTCATGGTCAAATGGCCTTCTGGTTATCAAAAAATTATCCTAAATGTCATATCCTAGGAATAGACTCATCACAAGAGCAAGTGGATATCTGCAATGAGCTCAGCAAACAATATAATACTAATAATGTAGCATTTAAACTGCATAATATTGCTGATAATGAGCTAGAAGAAGATAAGTTTGATGTGGTTTATATTCGGTTTTTGTTAATGCATGTGAGAAATTGGGACGCCTGTCTCAATAATATTTTGAAATCCTGTAAACAAGGCGCATTAATTTTAATTGAAGAACCAGGCTTTCCCTATGAATGTTGGCCCAAAGACAATGAATATTTTCAACGAGCTAATGATCTAGTAAAGCAAATGGCTGATATAGCCTCTTTAAACTATGATTGTTTTCCAAAGCTATGGCAAAAAGTTCAAGAGCTTAATGTAAATATTAAGAATGTTCAGTTCAATATGCCTGCACTAGTAACTGAGCGTCAAAAAAGCTTTCCTTTCATATCTTTTGAGCAAATCCGAGAACCTTTAATCTCTGCTGGAGTTACTAATGATCAAGAGTTTACAACACTTATTAGTAAAATCCGAGAACTAGTAAAAGATCCAAATTATATAATGGGAAGCTGGCGTATGATGCAATTAGCTATTCAGAAAAAATAATTTGTTTAGAAATCCTAATAAACCCTTTCGAAAAAAGAAGGGGTTTTAATATATCAAACTGTAATATTAAATTTAGTAGTGATCCATATATAAGCTTATGCCTATTACTCAAGCTATTATTTAAAATTCTTTAAGGGTTAGATTATTTAAACCCCATTATTGTAAGCTGTCTATAGTTCTATACACATCTTTTATAATATCATTGTGTATCAATTGGTATAACTGGCCTAATTTATAACTATAGATTATATAGGTATTTGCTCGTCGCTCGTCCATTGCGCCATCATAAAAAAGCTAGTAATTAATTTTACTAGCTTTCTTTATTTCTACTATGTTTACCCCTATCAGCCTCAATCCTATCCAATTTACTAATCCTATTTTTTTACTTCTTCTTTGATGTAATATATCTATTAATTTGAGACTACTTTTTTATTAAAAACATATGGCGGTATGCTTAAAAATCAGACAGTATCTATTAGTACTTCTGTTAATTTCTTCGACTATCGAATCTTTTGCTGATACTAAAGAGTTAAAAGAATATTTTGCTTATTTCACACTGCCTTCAACGATACTAACTTTGGCTCCTTTTATTATGACAAATCAAGCAAGCCAAAATGAACCAAACTCAGATGAAAAAATAGTTATCAACGCTAAGTCAGATGCCTATTTTTATATTGCTAGTGATAGTAACTACCGTACACCCTATTTAGAAAAAGCACTCAATATGCTAAAAGATAAATACCCTAACACCACAGATATAGAGTTAGTTAAGGCTATAATTAGCTATTAATTTTTGCTTGTTCACAAACACAAATTATTTTTCTAATAAACGCTTTATTTTCTAAAAATAAACTGAATATTAGCACCATCAATATCACCCTTTTCCTTTAGGTCAACGCTTTTGATTACATCACCTCTAATGCCAAAACGATCCTGTCCCGTTGGCATATTAAATAAGTCAGGCAGCACCCCACCAATACTATCCTCTCCTTTTAGGATCTCTTTATTAGGTAAGCCAAAATCCCACTGATTATTACCTTGAAGTTGGCCTCTAGTAATAGGAAGGTCTACTGGATTTAACAGTTCTTTAGTTAGATCAGTTTTTCGATTTTGACCCTTTTCTTGTTTTCCAGAAATAAGAGTCTGTGCTTTTTGCGAAATACTAGGCGTCACATCCGCATAGGCGAATGGTATAAAAAGGCTAAATAATAAAATAATAAGTTTCTTGGTCATAACATATACTACATTTAATTAAGATAACTCTTTAGTAATATATTGTGCCATTTTATTGTTTTTACAATCTAAATAATATTACCAATAATTTCATATAGTCAATGTTTAGCATCCGTTCTAACCATAAAATTTTATTTTCAGTCGACAATATATTGATCAAACAAAAGTTAATGCTGCTTTACCATAACATTCAATAAACTCTATGGGCATCCGCTTAGGCTTTCCTGTTGTAAGCTGAATACAACAGAATTGAGTCCTTGCCTTTAAAACTGTTTGTTGATTTTGGGTATTTATTAATTGGAATTGGCGGCTCATTCTAAGTTTATTATCCATCTCTACAATCCATGTAGCTAACTTTAATTGTTCATCACAATAAACACTAGCTAGATAATCTATTTCATGACGAATAACTGCCATTCCTCTATCTAGTTGTCTATAAACATCCATATTTAAACCAAGAGAATTAGAGTGCTGCCACGCACAATCCTCTAACCATTTTACATAGATAGCATTATTAACATGCCCAAAATCATCTATATCTTCTGATTTTGGCAGAATATCAATAACAAAAGAAGGTTCTCTATCCCACATCATTAATTCTGAAAGGTTGTACCATTGGCAAACGCCAGAAAGTCTGCTCTACTGACTCATCAGAAAAGTGACTATAAAGTTTAACTTGCATAGCATCATGACAACTTTGTAGCTGTTCTAATGTTAATTGAGACATTCTAACTAATGCCTCTGCCAATAATTGTTCATCACCAAAGGGGAAAAGTATTCCTACATCCTTTACTACTTCTCTACCACCGCCACAATCTGAACAAATAATGGGTATATCTGCAGCCATTGCTTCTAATAGCACCATACCAAATGGCTCTTTATCTGAGGTAAGAGCAAATAAATCAAATGCTTTGAAATAACTGCGCGCTTGCTCAACTTGCCCTAAAAATAATACATCCTCAGCAATAGCTAACTCTTTTGCTAAACCTTTTAGCTGGTCTCCCAAACGTCCTGTTCCCATAATAGCCACTTGACTATTTTTAGGTAACTTTGGTTTTGCTAAGGCAAAAGCTCTTAATAAAGTAGCCTGATCCTTATCAGGATGCAAACGACCAACATTACCCACAATCCAAGCATGCTTATCTAAATGCAATGCATGTCTTGCTTCTATTCGTGATAGTAATTTGCTGCGTACTTGATCGATGCTAATATGATTATAGAGTGTCTCTATACGATCACTGGGCCAAGCTGGCAAGCATTTTCTCATATCATCTCTTACTGCATTTGATACACCTAATAGAGATAATCTTTTCTTTTGCCAGTTAGCAAATAAACGACGTCCCCAACGCTCATAATCACCAAATGCATGATGAACACCAATAACAGGTAATGAGGTAGCTAAACAAGCAATCCAAATGGGTTTAAAGCGGTGTGCAATACAAAATTTAAAATCGCGTGAAGCAGCAATAGCGCGTAAATCACGTATTGCTTTAAGCTTTAAGCCCCGTACATCTGCTGAGGTAAAATCCATAAATAGTACTTCATCAGAAGCACATTGTTTTGCCACTTCAGCACTGGGTTTGCCTGTTAAAAATACAGTGGTAACTTTATAAGATGTACCTTTAAAAAGGCTAGCGTACTGTCTAGCACAATCTAAAAAAGGGCCATCATAACCATGACAAAACTGTAATACTCTGGACTCTACCGAACGAGCCATAGAACAGACTCCCCATTCTTAAAAATAAAATTAATTAAAGTTTAACAGCCTAGCACAGTATTTTGTAGCTATTCGACACAATTAGTTAACTATCTGTTAATACTTTCCAAAATGCAGGGTTACCTGAAGCTTTTTCTATTTCAGTTAATCTAGCGTCATGCGCTAGCAACTCTTCATCTGTTGCTTTTATCACCCTTGTTTTAGGACGATCCAAAGGTAATCTTTGAATAGCAGCAGCTTGCCCCCCTGACAGATTAGATTGTGCATTAGCTTCTAAACCTAAATTCGTCTGCCCACCTGTCATTGTTAGATAGACATCAGCTAATAACTCAGCATCCAGCAAAGCGCCATGCAACTCTCGGCCTGAATTATCGACATGATAACGCTTACAAAGTGCGTCCAAACTATTACGTTGCCCTGGATGGCGTTCTCTAGCTAATTGTAAAGAATCTAGTACTGAGCAATAGGCTTCAACATTAGCTCTATCAGTTTGCCCTAAAAGCTCAAATTCATTATTAATAAAGCCAATATCAAACACAGCATTATGTATCACTAACTGTGCATCTTTAATAAACTCATAAAAATCATTAGCAATATCTTTAAAACGAGGCTTATCAATTAAAAACTCATTAGTAATACCATGAACTTTAATAGCTTCTTCATCAATTTCTCGGTCTGGCTGTAAATAAACATGAAAATACCTATTAGTTAAGCGCCTATTAACTATTTCTACACAACCAATTTCAATAATTCGATGGCCTTCTGTTACAGGCATACCTGTAGTTTCTGTATCTAATACTACACTTCTCATAGCTACTCTACTTTAACTAACCTAAACTCTCTATTATTTCAGTAACACCACGATTGGCCAGCTGATCTGCACGTTCATTACCTATATCACCTGCATGGCCTTTTACCCACTTCCAAGTAATATGGTGTCTTACTACTTGTTCATCCAGCATTTTCCATAAGTCTACATTTTTAACAGGTTTCTTATTAGCTGTTTTCCAATCTTTTTCTTTCCAACCTGCCAACCACTCTGTAATGCCTTTTTTTACATACTGTGAATCGGTCAGCAAATCAACTGTACAAGGCCTTTTTAAAGCAGCTAAACCTTTAATAGCTGCTAATAACTCCATACGGTTATTAGTAGTTTCAAGTTCGCCACCCCATAACTCTTTTTCTATCCCTTTATAAAGCAGTAATGCTCCCCAACCACCAGGGCCAGGATTACCTTTACAAGCTCCATCTGTATAAATTTTAACTATGTCGCTCATCTACCCTCACATCATTTCTATTAACCACTGGTATAGGAGCTAAAGTACCTAAAATACTCTTCTTTTTGCTTTTTAATGGTGTCGGTTGAATCATCATTTTTCGGGCACTAACAATATAAAAACCATTTCCCCACCATTTACGATGCTGCCCTATTGCCTCCAAACCTATCACTTTATCTACTACTACACTGTTTGGAAGGCCATAGGCCCCTTTCCATGTACGTTCAACAGCGAAACCTAATAATCTTAGCCAATCCATTAATCGACTATAAGTAATACTGTGAGATTTACTTAATACCCCAAAATGGCAACGCCGATAAATTCCCCAATAACTATAGGGATTAAAACCAACAATTAATATATGTCCACCCGGCCTAATACAACGCGCAGCTTCTCGTAAAGTATTGTGAGGAGAGTAAGCAAAATCTAAAGTATGTTGCAAAACAACAGCCTCTACTCCTTCTGTCAGAATTGGCCAAGCATGTTCCTCACAAACTATATCAGCATTGAAACCTTCACAACCTACAGAAATGATCTCATCGACATCTTTTATAGGCTGTACTAAATTATATAATGGCCCTGCCTGTAATAAAAAACGACCAAAATAGTAGGTAAGCGCTTGCTCAATCAATGGTTTTTCAAGTGACAATAATCGTTGCCCCTTACCACTAGCAAACCATGTCCTAATGGATTGCACATGCTGCTTCATTTGTTGTTGATTTGGTGGAAGTATCTCTGTCATTTAATTAATCTTGCTCCTATTAATCACAATATAACAGATTACACCTTTAAATTATTCATCAATATATCTCTTTATATAACAAACCTATAGATAAAATATTAAAAAATACTTCAAAAATCTGTTATAAAAAGTTATCTTCTTTACTTACGTTAATTACATGAGTATTACCATGTTCGAAGTAGAAGCCTTATCAGCCTTTAGTGACAACTATATCTGGTTAATCAAAAATAAAAAAACTAAACAAGTTGCTGCTGTAGACCCAGGTGATGCAGAGCCCGTTTTACAATGGTTAAGACAACATTCTGGGTGGCAATTAACAAATATTTTAATCACTCACCATCACCATGACCATACAGGAGGCATTAACACCCTAAAACAACACACAAAAGCAATTGTTTTAGCACCTGATAATCCCTCTATCCCTAGTAAAGATATTATTTTAGAAAATAATCAACTTATTAATATAATTGGAAAAAAAGTCCAAGTAATAGCTGTTCCAGGACATACTCTTGATCATATAGTTTATTTTTTTCCAAAACAATTAGACGATACAACTCATTGGCTTTTTAGTGGTGATACTTTATTTGCTGGAGGATGTGGGCGTGTCTTTGAAGGTACTATGGAACAAATGTACCAATCCTTACAAAAAATTAACCAACTCCCTGCTGAAACAACTATTTATCCAGCTCATGAATATACGGTAAGTAATTTAAAATTTGCTAATACTGTTGAACCCACTAATTATAAAGCTAAGAAACTTCTAGAATACTGTATAGAATTAAGAAGAAAACAACAAATAACATTGCCCACTACTTTAACTTTAGAACAACAAACTAATCCTTTTTTACGCTGTCATTTAGAAAGTATCAGACAAACGGCTAGCTATCACATAAAACAAGAACTTCAGTCACCTATTGAAATATTTAAAACTATTAGAGAATGGAAAAACAACTTTTAAATGATGAGTTTTATCAAGAAATAACCTGTAAAAACTTGACCTCTTAAATTATGTTTTTTAAAATCGATACTTTAAATGTAGGGATATATTGATGTGGTTGGCCTAATAAACGTATTTAAATCAAATATAGCATGTAAAACTATACTTTTAATTAGTACTTTAGTATTAATGTTTTCGGCTGGCTGTAGTTCTCAAAAAGATCAACTATCCAATAATAATGCTGTAGCTCTTTCTCAAGATAAACATATTATTCTAAAAAGAGGCACTGTTATTCAACAAAGCTTTTATGGTGATGACTTATGGCAAAGAGTTCGCAATGGCTTCCAACTACAAAATGAATATCTTGGTGCAAATAACTCACGTATCGACCAACAACAACGTTTATTAACCTCTAATATAAAGTCTACAGAACGATTATTTGCCAAAGGTAGCCCTTATTTACACTATATTGTTGAGCAATTAGAGGCACGTAATATGCCTTTAGAGCTTGCTTTATTACCTGCTGTGGAAAGTGCCTACAATCCAACAGCTTACTCTAATATGAAAGCAGCTGGTTTATGGCAATTTATGCCTAGAACAGGAACTCACTTTAATCTTCAACAAACTCGTTGGTATGATGGTCGTTTGGATATTATTGCTTCTACTAATGCAGCATTAGATTATCTCCAATATCTACATAATATGTTTAATGATTGGCCTTTGGCTTTAGCAGCTTATAATTCAGGTGAAGGAACGGTTAGAAGAGCTATTCAGCAAAACCAAAAGCTAAATCGACCGACTGATTATTGGAATTTATCATTACCTAATGAAACCATCCACTATGTACCTAAATTATTAGCTTTATCTAAAATTGCATTTTCTCCTGATAACTATCAAGTAAACTTGGCTCCTATTCCTAACCAACCCTACTTTAATAAAATAGAAATTAACCACCAAATTAAGTTAGATACTGTAGCTTCTTTAATAGGTGTTGATTCTCAGGAGCTACAAAACTTAAATGCTGGATTAAAAGCACAAGCTGTTATCAACAATGAATGTCCTAAACAATTATTAGTTCCTGCACATAAAGCTGCTATTTTTAGCGATCTATTGGCAACTGGTAGTATTCCTAATGAAAACATTTCATTATGGAATAATTATAACATTCGCTCAGGTGATACATTAGGCAGTATTGCGGCAAGGCATAACACTACTGTAAATGAATTAAGAAGTATCAATAAGCTTGCTAACAATCAAATGCTAAGAGCAGGACAACAACTTAAAGTACCAATGGTGGCCAGTACCTCTACTAGTAGCAACTCTTCAGAACAACCTTTAAGAACTATTGTATTAAAAGATAATAGAAAATATACCATCCAAGCGGGTGATAATCTTTGGAGTATCTCACAAAAGAATAATATTAAGTTAGAGAGACTATTAGAACTTAATCAATTAAGCGCTAATGCTTCAATTAAACCAGGTCAACAACTGTATCTTACAGATCGGAATTAATAACATACTTCTTTGCTGAAGGTAAGTTTTCAACTTATCTTTAAACAATAAATAATTCTCTATCATATAGTTAATATGCTCTTTTATACTTATATTATTTAAATATTTATAAAACAGATACAGACTATTAAAAGAATCTATTCAATGTATGTACGATTGATATATTTCTTCCATAAACAATCTAACCTACTACATTAATTTCAACTTATAAAAAAATAAAATATTAATAAATTTCAACAATAAAAAAACCAAGCATATAGCTTGGCTTTTTTTATGACTTTTGTAGCTAATTACTTATTCAGCACTAGCTTCCACTTCAACCGCTTCTTTCTTCAAAGGACGATCAACTAATTCTACATAAGCCATAGGAGCATTATCACCTTGACGGAAACCGCATTTTAAAATACGGATATAGCCGCCTGGACGAGTAGCATAACGTTTGCCTAGTTCGTTAAAAAGAATACCTACAGCTTCTTTAGAACGAGTACGGCTAAATGCTAAACGACGGTTAGCAACACTATCTACTTTAGCTAAAGTAATTAACGGCTCAGCAACGCGACGTAATTCTTTTGCTTTAGGTAATGTAGTTTTAATTAATTCATGCTCAAATAACGATACTGCCATGTTTTGGAACATAGCTTTACGATGTGAGCTTGTACGGTTTAAATGGCGACCACTTTTACGATGACGCATGGTTGTAATTCCTTACCAAATATACACTCGGTGGTAATTAGGATCAGCCAAAAGACCGATCATCTTTCTTAATACTTGCCGGCGGCCAGTTGTCTAGGCGCATGCCTAGCGATAGACCACGAGAAGCTAAAACATCTTTAATCTCAGTTAAAGATTTTTTACCTAAATTCGGCGTTTTCAATAATTCTACTTCAGTGCGCTGAATCAAATCACCAATGTAGTAAATATTTTCTGCTTTCAAGCAATTAGCTGAACGTACTGTTAACTCTAAATCATCAACTGGACGAAGTAGAATTGGATCAATTTCATCTTCAGGCTCATCAACTATCGTTTCAATTTCACTTTGTAAATCAACAAACGCAGCTAATTGATGTTGAAGAATAGTCGCAGCACGACGAATTGCTTCTTCAGGATCTAAAGTACCATTGGTTTCTAAATCAAGCACTAATTTATCCAAGTTAGTACGTTGTTCCACACGAGCATTTTCAACTACGTAAGAAACACGACGCACTGGACTAAAAGTAGCATCTAATTGTAAGCGACCAATTGCTCTTGTTTCATCATCTGAAGCACGAGCATCAGCAGGTACATAACCACGACCACGAGCAATCTTTAATCTCATGTTCAATGCACCTTTATTAGATAAATGAGCAATGATATGGTCTGGATTAACGATTTCTACGTCATGTTCTAATTGAATGTCTGCTGCAGTCACTACACCTTCACCCTTTTTAGAAAGGGTCAAAGTTACTTCGTCACGGCCATGCAACTTAACAGCTAAACCTTTTAGGTTTAACAATATTTCAATTACATCCTCTTGCACACCTTCAATAGTGCTGTACTCATGGAGCACACCATCAATTTCGGCTTCAATTACAGCGCAACCTGGCATAGAAGAAAGCAGGATACGGCGTAATGCATTACCTAATGTGTGACCAAACCCACGCTCAAGAGGCTCTAAAGTAATCTTAGCGCGAGTTGTACTGATGTCCTCAACATCAATATGTCGAGGAGTCAGAAAATCATTTAGCATACTATGCATGGTAGCACCTTTAATTTAGCAATTACTTGGAGTAAAGCTCAACGATCAGGTTTTCATTGATGTCAGCTGGTAAATCGCTACGCTCAGGAACGCTCTTGAAGACGCCTTCTTTCTTGTTAGCATCTACTTCAACCCATGCTACAAAACCACGAGAAGAGTTCAATTCTAATGCTTGAGCAATACGTAGTTGATTCTTACATTTTTCACGAACGGCTACTACATCACCTGCTTTCACTTGGTATGATGGAATATTAACTACTTGACCGTTCACAGTAATAGATTTGTGTGATACTAACTGACGTGCTTCCGCACGAGTAGCACCAAATCCCATACGGAATACTACGTTATCTAAACGGCACTCAAGAATTTGCAATAAGTTTTCACCTGTTGCACCTTTACGACGAGCCGCTTCTTTATAGTAACCGCTGAACTGACGCTCTAATACACCATAAATACGGCGCACTTTTTGTTTTTCACGAAGCTGTAAACCATAGTCAGATAAACGTCCACGACGTTGACCATGTTGACCAGGCGCAGTTTCCATATTACATTTTGATTCTAACGCGCGTGAACCGCTCTTTAAGAAAAGATCTGTACCTTCACGACGAGACAGTTTACATTTGGGACCAATATAACGAGCCATTTTTCACTGCCTCCTTAAACACGACGTTTCTTAGGTGGACGACATCCATTATGAGGAATTGGCGTCACATCAGTAATGCTAGCGATCTTATAACCACAAGCGTTAAGTGCACGAACAGCAGACTCACGACCAGGGCCAGGACCTTTAACATTTACTTCAAGATTCTTTAAACCGTACTCTAATGCTGCTTGACCAGCACGTTCTGCCGCTACTTGAGCAGCAAATGGAGTACTTTTACGAGATCCACGGAAACCAGAACCACCAGCAGTAGCCCAAGATAGAGCATTACCTTGACGGTCAGTAATAGTTACAATGGTATTATTAAAAGAAGCGTGGATATGGGCGATCCCATCAACCACCGTCTTTTTGACTTTTTTACGAGTACGAGCAGCAGGTTTTGCCATGATAATTAAATCCTATAGTAGACAATTACTTGCGAATTGGCTTGCGTGGTCCCTTACGGGTACGAGCATTCGTTTTAGTACGTTGACCATGAACAGGTAAACCGCGACGGTGACGTAGGCCACGGAAGCAACCTAAATCCATCAAACGTTTAATGTTCATATTAACTTCACGACGTAAGTCACCTTCAGTCGTAAATTTAGCCACTTCACCACGAAGCTGTTCAAGCTGCTCTTCTGAAAGATCTTTGATCTTCGTAGCTGGATTAATACCAGCCGCTGCACAAATTTGATGTGCAGTAACGCGACCTACACCATAAATGTAAGTCAACGAGATAACAGTATGTTTGTTATCTGGAATGTTTACGCCTGCAATACGGGCCATTCATTAAACTCCATTTGACAGCTATTTTCACCTTGGAAGTCAGGAATAAGGTATAAAATATTATTGCTGTAGTTAAAAAATAACTCAGTAGCACACTAGCTACTGAGAATCACTATAAGCGCACAATCAACCCTGACGTTGTTTGTGACGAGGTTCTGCACTACAAATTACTCGCACAATACCATTGCGACGAATAATCTTACAATTGCGGCATAATTTCTTTACCGATGCACGGACTTTCATCACTAGCTCCCCAAACCTTATGACCTACGATCTACCATAGGTTTTCAGATTAGATTTTTTCATTAGAGAGTCATATTGATGAGATACTAGATGTGATTGTACTTGAGCCATAAAGTCCATCACAACTACTACTACGATCAATAAAGACGTCCCACCTAAATAAAATGGCAAACCAATTTTTGAAATCAAAAATTGAGGTAATAAGCATACCGCCGCCATATAAATTGCTCCGAACAAAGTTAAACGTGTTAACACGCCATCAATGTAACGAGCAGTGTGCTCACCAGGACGAATACCAGGGATGAAAGCACCAGACTTTTTCAGATTTTCTGCTACATCTTTTGGATTAAATACCAATGCAGTATAGAAGAAACAGAAAAATACAATACCAGCAATAAACAACAATATATAAAGTGGCTGATTAGGTGCTAACAACTGAGCTACAGAACCCAACCATCCTAAACCTTCAGCCTTGCCAAACCACTGTGCTATAGATGCTGGGAATAGTAAAATACTACTAGCAAAAATAGCAGGAATAACCCCAGCCATATTTACTTTCAATGGTAAATGGCTAGTTTGTTTAGCAAAATTCTTATAACCTTGTTGTTGACGTCTAGCATAGCTAATTTCAATACGACGTTGCCCACGCTCAACAAATACTACGAAAGCTACAATCGCAATGATTAGTACACCTACCACAAGCAAAGTTGCAAATGATCTAAAATAGTCACCTGTTTCATTAGAAGCAGCTAAGGAGTGAACGATTGCACTAGGAATACCAGCCACAATACCAGCGAAGATTAGCATGGAAATACCATTACCAACACCACGCTCAGTAATTTGCTCACCCAACCACATTAAAAACATTGAACCAGCAACAAAGGTAGTTACTGCAATAAAAAAGAAGGAGAAAGCTGTACTAAAAGTAACACCTTGACTAGCCAAACCTAATGACATACCAATGGCCTGAACAATCGCTAAAAATAACGCACCATAACGAGTATATTGAGTTATTTTACGACGGCCTGCTTCCCCTTCTTTTCGTAATTGTTCTAACGAAGGAACTACGGCAGTCATGAGCTGCATGATAATTGATGCCGAAATATAGGGCATAATCCCTAAGGCAAAAATACTCATACGCTCAAGAGAACCACCCGAGAACATATTGAATAAGTCAAAGATCGTCCCTCCTTGTTGTTGGAATAAAATCTTTAATTGATCAGGATTAATTCCAGGAACAGGTATATGAGCACCTATTCGATACACAATAATTGCTAGGAATAAGAATTTTAACCGAGTATATAACTCTGTTAAACCACCACCTGCAAATGAAGAGAGAGCGTTTTGCTTAGCCATTTAGTCCTCGAACTTACCACCAGCAGCTTCCACAGCTTCCCGCGCACCTTTGGTAGCAGGAATACCTTTTAATGTAAATGCACTTGCTACTTTACCAGATAACACTAATTTAACGCGCTTAACACTATAGTTAATCACATTAGCTTCTTTTAAAGTTTGTAGTGTTACTACATCAGCCTTTACTTTAGCTAATTCAGAAGTACGAACTTCTGCACGATCTAAAGCTTTTTGTGAAACGAAGCCAAATTTTGGTAAACGACGGTGTAAAGGCATTTGACCGCCTTCAAAACCTGGAGCAACGCCACCACCAGTACGAGAAGTCACACCTTTATGACCACGACCAGCAGTTTTACCTAAACCGCTACCAATACCACGGCCAACACGTAATTTAGCTTTACGTGCACCTGGGGCACTAGCGATTTCATTTAAAAATAGGGCCATTATTAATCCTCCACTCTTAGAAGGTAATAAGCCTTATTGATCATGCCACGGTTTTCTGGAGTATCTAATACTTCAACAGTGTGACCAATACGACGTAGACCTAACCCTTTAACACAAGCCTTGTGGTTCGCTAAACGACCATTAGTACTTTTGATAAGAGTAACTTTTACTTTGTTAGCAGTAGCCATGATTACAGAATCTCCTCTACTGTTTTACCACGCTTAGTAGCCACGGCATCAGGAGATTGCATGTCTCTTAAACCTTTAAAAGTTGCATACACAACGTTTACAGGATTAGTAGAACCATAGCACTTAGCTAATACGTTTTGTACACCTGCTACTTCTAATACAGCACGCATAGCACCACCAGCGATGATACCAGTACCTTCAGAGGCTGGCTGCATGTAAACTTTAGAAGCACCATGTACTGATTTAATTGGATACTGTAAAGTAGTGCCATTTAAATCAACTTGAATCATATTGCGACGTGCTGCTTCCATTGCTTTTTGGATAGCTGCTGGTACTTCACGTGATTTACCACGTCCAAAACCAACACGACCTTTACCATCACCTACTACAGTTAATGCAGTAAAAGTAAAGATACGACCACCTTTAACAGTTTTAGCTACACGATTTACTTGAACTAATTTCTCAATGTAACCTTCGTCGCGGCTTTCTTTCTCTTCGCGATTATCGCGATCTCGTCTTTGCTCTGCCATAATTTAGAACTCCAACCCGCCTTCACGAGCAGCATCAGCTAACGCCTTCACGCGACCATGATATTTAAAACCAGAACGGTCAAAGGCTAGTTTGGTTACACCAGCAGCTTTAGCACGAGTCGCAATTAATTGACCTACTTTTTTAGCTGCCTCAATATTACCTGTTGCACCATCACGCAATTCTTTATCCAGCGTAGAAGCACAAGCTAATACTTTGCCACCATCAGCTGCAATAACCTGCGCATAAATATGCTGGGAAGAGCGGTACACGCAGAGACGTACAACTTCCAGCTCGCGCATTCTTAAACGTGCTTGACGTGCACGGCGCAAACGAGTTTCTTTTTTGTCGCTCATTTTCTATGTCCTACTTCTTCTTAGCTTCTTTACGATGGACAGTTTCATCTGCATAACGAACACCTTTACCTTTGTATGGTTCTGGTGGACGGAAACCGCGAACTTCAGCTGCTACTTGTCCAACTAGTTGTTTATCAATGCCTTTAATCAAAATTTCAGTTTGAGTAGGCGTTTCTGCAGTAACACCTGCAGGTAATTGGTAATCGATTGGATGCGAAAAACCTAAGGTTAAGTTTAAAACTTCACCTTTAGCTTGTGCTCTGTAACCAACACCATTTAATAATAGTTTACGCTCAAAGCCTTGACTAACACCTAACACCATATTATTAACTAAGGCGCGAGTAGTACCAGACATTGCTTTCACTTTAAGTTCAGCATTTTCACGTAAGGCAAATTTTAATTCAGCACCATCCTGAGTAATTTCTACGGCAGGATGAATTTTCATTTCTAAAGTACCTTTTGGGCCTTTAACTGAAAATTGATCTCCAGCGATTTTAACTTCAACCCCTGCTGGAATAGTAACGGGATTCTTAGCAACGCGTGACATAGCTAACTCCCCTTAGAATACTGTACAAAGTACTTCGCCACCAACACCGGCAGCGCGAGCAGCACGATCAGTCATCACACCTTTATTGGTAGAGATGATAGATACACCTAGACCACCACGTACTTTTGGCAGCTCAGAAGCTGACTTGTAGTTACGTAAGCCTGGACGACTAGCTCTTTTAAGTTCTTCAATAACGGGACGACCTTCGAAATATTTTAATTCGATAGTCAACTCGGGTTTTACGCTTTCACTAACTGAGTACCCTTGAATGTAACCTTCGTCTTGAAGAACTTTGGCTACAGCCACCTTTAATTTAGAGGATGGCATGCTTACAACTGACTTTTCAGCCATTTGGGCATTACGGATACGGGTTAGCATATCAGCTAACGGGTCCTGCATACTCATGGGCTATTTTTACTCCTAAAAATATAAAAGAACCTATTTTATTATTTAAATCAATATAAATAGGCTACGAAACGCCAAAATGCTCCACACAGAGATTCGGCGAGCCGAGCATTTTAACGACACAAAAAAAATAAGTCAAGCTATAAAGCTTGACTTATCTTATTTACAACTTAATTACTGAGTGATTACCAGCTAGCTTTCACTAAACCTGGCACATCACCGCGCATTGCTGCTTCACGTAACTTGTTACGTCCTAAACCGAACTTACGGTATACACCGTGTGGACGGCCAGTAATACGGCAACGGTTACGAATACGTGATTTACTTGCATCACGAGGTTGTTTTTGTAAAGCAACTTGTGCTTCCCAACGCTCTTCATCAGTAGACTTTGGGTTAACAATAATTGCTTTTAAAGCAGCACGCTTTTCAGCGTATTTAGCAACCGTTTGTTGACGTTTCAATTCACGGTTTTTCATGCTCATTTTAGCCATTGTCTAACTCCTAGTTACGGAATGGGAAGTTAAATGCACGTAATAATGCACGCCCTTCTTCATCCGTACGCGCTGTAGTGGTTACAGTAATATCTAAACCACGTAAAGCATCAATTTTATCGTAATCAATTTCTGGGAAAATGATTTGTTCTTTTACACCCATGCTGTAATTTCCGCGTCCGTCAAAAGACTTGGCATTTAAGCCACGGAAGTCACGTACACGTGGTAAAGAGATCGAAATCAAACGATCCAAAAACTCATACATACGATCACGACGTAAAGTTACCTTAATACCAATTGGCCAACCTTCACGAACCTTGAAACCCGCAATTGATTTACGCGCTTTAGTAACCACTGCTTTTTGACCTGTGATTTTCTCAAGATCAGCTAAAGCATTTTCAATTACTTTTTTATCGCCAATTGCTTCACCAAGCCCCATGTTAAGGGTGATTTTGGTAATGCGAGGAACTTCCATCACATTAGCTAATTTTAATTCATCCTTTAATTTAGGAAGAATTTGTTCTTTATAAACTTTTTCTAGACGTGCCATGGTTATTTACCTTCCTTCTCAAGCATCAATCGGTTGTTGATTGGACTTGAAGATACGAACCTTAACACCATCTTCAAATTTAAAACCTACGCGATCTGCTTTGCTAGTTTCAGAATTGAAAATAGCAACGTTAGAGATATGCAAAGGTGCTTCTTTCTCAACAATACCGCCTTGAGTACCAGCTTGTGGATTAGGCTTAGTATGGCGTTTAACCATATTAATACCACTTACAATCACACGATCATCAGCAAGCACTTTAACAATACGGCCGCGCTTACCTTTATCTTTACCGGCGATGACGATAATTTCGTCATCTCGACGAATCTTCTTCATAGCGCCTCTCCTTACAACACTTCTGGAGCAAGTGAGACGATTTTCATAAACTTCTCAGTACGAAGTTCACGAGTTACTGGTCCAAAGATACGGGTACCAATCGGCTCTTGCTTATTGTTTAATAACACAGCTGCGTTATCATCAAAACGGATTAAAGAACCATCTTGACGACGAACACCATGACGAGTACGTACAACTACCGCAGTCATCACTTGCCCTTTTTTAACTTTACCACGTGGGATGGCTTCTTTCACAGCTACCTTAATGATGTCACCCACAGCAGCATAACGACGGTGAGAACCACCTAATACTTTGATACACATCACACGACGTGCACCACTGTTATCTGCCACATCTAGCATTGATTGAGTCTGAATCATATATTTTCTCCGACCCCCTTACACTGCGTCCGCGCGTTCAACAACTTCCACTAATGTCCAAGCTTTAGTCTTGGATAGTGGACGTGTTTCACGAATGGTAACTGTGTCGCCAATGCGACATTGATTAGTCTCATCGTGCGCATGTAATTTAGTAGAACGTTTAACATACTTACCATAGATTGGGTGTTTTACACGACGCTCAATCAATACAGTAATTGTTTTGTCCATTTTATCGCTAGTCACACGACCCATAAGCGTGCGAACGGTTTTTTGAGCTTCAGCCATAATCACTTACCTGCCTGCTTCTGCTTCGCGGTCAACTCGGTTTTAAGGCGAGCGATATCACGTTTAACCTGTTTGAGCAAGTGAACTTGACCTAATTGACCAGTCGCTTTTTGCATACGCAAATTAAACTGATCACGCAATAAGCCCATGATTTGCTCGTTAATTTGTTCTACGGAAAGATTCCGTACTTCTTCACGTCTTTGTTTTAATTTCATTACATCACCGTCCGCTTAACAAAAGAGGTGGGAATAGGAAGTTTAGCTGCAGCAAGTGCAAAAGCTTCACGGGCTAATACTTCTGAAACGCCTTCAATTTCGTAAAGAACTTTACCAGGTTGAATTTGTGCTACCCAGTATTCTACGCCACCTTTACCTTTACCCATACGAACTTCTAAAGGTTTCTTGGTAATTGGCTTATCAGGAAACACACGAATCCAGATTTTACCACCACGTTTAACGTGACGTGTGAGAGCACGACGTGCTGCTTCGATTTGACGAGCAGTTAAACGACCGCGTCCAGTAGCTTTCAGCGCGTACTCGCCAAAACTCACTTTGCTACCGCGATGAGCAAGACCACGGTTATGACCCGTCATCTGCTTTCTAAATTTTGTACGCTTTGGTTGTAACATTTGGCGTACCCCTTACTTAGCAGCTTTTTTACGAGATGTAGGTGCTGGTTTAGTTTCTTCTAATTGGCCACCAATAACTTCGCCTTTGAAGATCCAAACTTTAACACCGATTACACCATAAGTAGTGTGTGCTTCATAGGTTGCATAATCGATATCGGCACGAAGTGTATGTAAAGGAACACGACCTTCACGATACCATTCGCTACGAGCGATTTCTGCACCACCTAAGCGACCGCTTACCTGAATCTTGATACCTTTAGCACCAAGACGCATTGCGCTCTGAACCGCACGTTTCATTGCACGACGGAACATAACACGACGCTCTAACTGCTGGGCAACACCTTGTGCTACTAACATTGCGTCTAATTCTGGTTTACGAATTTCTTCAATATTAATATGAACGGGAACACCCATTTGTTTGGTCAGGTCCTGACGTAACTTCTCCACATCTTCACCTTTTTTCCCGATAACAATACCAGGACGTGCAGTGTGAATAGTAATACGTGCACTTTGAGCTGGACGAGCAATGTCGATTCGGCTCACGGACGCGTTTTTTAATTTATCTTGGAGGTAACCACGAACTTTCAAGTCAGTATTTAGATAATCCGCATAGTTTTTGCGGTCTGCATACCAAACAGAAGTGTGCTCCTTTACGATTCCTAGGCGTATGCCAGTAGGATGTACTTTCTGACCCATCTGATCGACTCCGTTACTTTTCGATAACTTTAACAGTGATATGACAAGACCGTTTAACAATACGATCAGCACGACCTTTTGCACGAGGAAGCATACGTTTTAAAGAACGCCCTTCGTCAACATAAACAGCATGAATTTTCAGGTCATCAATGTCAAAGCCCTTGTTTTGTTCAGCATTTGCAATCGCTGACTCAAGCACTTTCTTAAATAACGGAGCAGCTTTTTTACTGCTGAACGTTAGTAAATTAAGTGCAGTGCCAATCTCCTTCCCACGAATTTGATCAGCTACTAAGCGAGCTTTCTGAGCAGAAATACGAGCACCTGATAATTTCGCAGATACTATCTTATCTTTGTCTTCTTTCATTACGCTCACCTATTAACGCTTGGCTTTCTTATCTGCCGCATGACCACGATATGTACGGGTAGCAGCAAACTCGCCTAATTTATGGCCAACCATATCTTCATTCACAAGTACTGGTACATGTTGACGACCATTGTGAACAGCGATAGTTAAACCTACCATTTGTGGCAATATCATAGAACGACGTGACCAAGTTTTAATTGGCTTACGATCATTCTTTTCAACAGCCGTTTCGATCTTCTTCAATAGGTGAAGATCGATAAAAGGACCTTTCTTTAACGAACGTGGCATTATCGTATCCTCACTTATTTACGACGACGGACAATCATATTGTCAGTACGTTTATTAGTACGAGTTTTCTTACCTTTGGTTTTGATACCCCAAGGCGTAACTGGGTGACGACCACCAGAAGTACGACCTTCACCACCACCATGTGGATGGTCAACAGGGTTCATTGCCACACCACGTACTGTAGGACGAATACCACGCCAGCGGCTTGCACCAGCCTTACCTAATGAACGTAAGCTATGTTCACCATTAGATACTTCACCTAAAGTTGCACGACATTCTGATAAGATTTTACGCATTTCACCAGAACGTAAACGTACCGTTACATAAGCACCTTCACGAGCAACTAACTGTACAGAAGCACCCGCTGAACGTGCAATTTGTGCACCTTTACCAGGTTTCATTTCGATACAGTGAATAGTACTACCTACTGGGATATTACGTAATGGTAATGTATTACCCGCCTTAATCGGTGCATGCGCACCAGCGATTATTTGATCGCCAGCTTTAACACCTTTAGGTGCAATAATATAACGACGCTCACCATCTGCATATTTCAATAAAGCAATATGTGCAGTACGGTTTGGATCATATTCAATACGCTCTACAACCGCAGGAATACCATCTTTATCATTGCGACGGAAATCAACTAAACGGTAATGTTGCTTATGTCCACCACCAATATGGCGCGTAGTGATACGACCATTATTGTTACGACCACCAGACTTAGACTTTTTCTCAAGTAATGGTGCATATGGAGCACCTTTATGTAACTCTGGAGTTACTACTTTAACTACGAAACGACGTCCTGCTGAGGTCGGTTTGCATTTAACTATAGCCATGGATGCACCCTACCTTATTTATCTTGAGCAGCTAATGATTCAATAACACTGCCTGGCTTAAGAACAACGTAGGCTTTTTTCCAATCGCTTTCTTTACCTTTTGCAAAACGAATACGTTTTGAAGTTTTACCAGACATTTCTCTTTTGACCTTACCTTTAACGTTTAAGGTCATCACTTTAGCTACTTCAACTTTGAATAGTTTTTCAACTGCTTCTTTGATCTCAACTTTATTAGCAGTAGCAGCCACTTTAAAAGCAATGCGATCTTGACCGCCTTCTTCTAAAATAAGTTCTGACTTCTCAGTATGGAGAGGGGCAAGAAGAACCTTGTATAAACGAGCTTGTTCAAAACTCATGCCAATACCTCCTCAATTTTCTTAATAGCAGGTACAGTAATAAGTACCTTTTCATAAGCAATTAAACTGACAGGATCTGAACCACTTGCTTCTACATAATCTACATGAGGTAGGTTACGAGCTGCTAACCATAGGTTAGTATCAAAAGCATCAGTTATGATTAATACATCTTTTAACTCTAATGCTTGCAGTTTATTCACTAATTCTTTAGTTTTTGGCGCATCAACAGCAAAATTCTCAACCACTACTAAACGATCAGTACGCGCAAGTTCAGATAAAATTGAACGAATCGCTGCACGATACATTTTACGGTTAATTTTTTGTGAATGATCTTGTGGCTTAGCTGCAAAAGTAGTACCACCGCTACGCCAGATTGGGCTACGAGTAGACCCAGCACGTGCGCGACCAGTACCTTTTTGACGCCAAGGCTTTTTGCCACCACCAGATACTTCTGCACGAGTTTTTTGTGCACGTGTACCTTGACGACCAGCAGCCATATAAGCTACTACAGCTTGGTGGATTAATGTTTCATTGTACTTTGCATCAAAGACTGCTTGATTAACTTCGATTGCTTGCGCACCATTTACATTTAATTGCATTCTTTATTCCCCCTTAACCGCGAGCTTTAACAGCAGGACGTACAATCACATCACTACCAGTAGCACCAGGAACAGCTCCTTTTACTAATAGTAAGTTGCGCTCAACGTCAACACGAACGATTTGTAGGGACTGCACAGTTACGCGCTCAGCACCTAAATGACCAGACATTTTCTTGCCTTTGAAAACACGACCAGGAGTCTGACACTGACCGATAGAGCCTGGTACACGGTGAGACACTGAGTTACCATGTGTATTGTCTTGACCGCGGAAATTCCAACGTTTAATAGTACCAGCAAATCCTTTACCCTTAGATTGACCAGTTACGTCAACCATTTGACCAGCTTCGAACATATCAACTTTAAGTTCGTCACCAGCTTGGTATTCGCCATCTTCTAAACGGAATTCTAAAACGCCACGACCAGCAGCTACTTTAGCTTTTGCAAAGTGACCAGCTTGTGGTTTTGAAACACGAGAAGTACGACGCTCACCCACTGTAACCTGTACAGCACGGTAGCCATCAGTTTCTTCTGATTTGAATTGAGTAACACGATTTGGTTCAACTTCAATAACAGTAACCGGAATCGAGATACCTTCTTCGGTAAAAATGCGAGTCATACCGCATTTACGACCGATAACACCAATTGTCATATATATACCTCTATAAGTGTACGGGGCTTTCACCCGCTATGGCCGCCCATTTCAGAGCGTTACACGACTAAAGCAATGCCTTAGCCGAGGCTGATTTGCACTTCTACACCAGCTGCAAGATCAAGCTTCATTAATGCATCAACTGTTTTATCAGTTGGTTGCACGATATCTAATACTCTTTTATGAGTACGAATTTCATATTGATCACGCGCGTCTTTATTAACGTGCGGAGAAATCAATACAGTAAATCTCTCTTTACGAGTTGGTAATGGTATTGGACCACGAACTTGAGCCCCAGTACGTTTCGCAGTATCTACGATTTCCTGAGTTGATTGATCGATCAAGCGGTGATCAAATGCCTTTAACCGAATACGAATTTGTTGGTTTTGCATGTTGACCTCAGACTCTTAATAACTTTCAGCAGGCGGACTATGCCCACTGAAAAGAGGCGCAATTCTACGAGGAGTTAGCCTTACTGTCAATCATTAATATCGTTTTAAATTGACTAACTCAATAGTGTTCAGGATAGCTTAGACAATGACCATAAGAACTCTTGGTTTATTTGCATACCATCCACATATCTCAATATATAAATATTTTGTTACAATTTATATACTATATGTTTAGCTATAAACAGGTCATTAGTAAGCTCCTGGATCACTTCTTGATTGGTTGAAAACAAACTTGCCACATCAAATATGCCCTGCTCTTGATAGCTAATAACTTCTTGCTCATTCAATGTAAGACAAACTTCACCCGTATTTTTATTCAAAATACGTAGACTAGGATGTGCACATTCTAACCAAGCATCTACTAGATAAATCATAAATCACCTCATTTAACATACCATTTAAAATGATAATAATTATCATTTGTATTTAAAACAAGGGGTATTTGAATTATTTATCCTAAAATTGAGATAACGCAAACTTCAACAATGACGTTCAATTGATAGAAGATATATTTTTAATTACTAGATATAGAATTTTCAAACCTCCAACAATAACAAAACAACAATCTTAGTTATTTTGGAAGAGCGATAAAGATCACCAAATAAGGATCCAAATAAACCAATAGCCTTACTACTTAAACAAACAAAAAATAGCTATTACAGTTTTATGGAACATATATTGATATTATTTTCACACAGTAAGCGATATAGATGAAAAGTTCTATTTCTTTACTAATACACAAGGCAATGACTTTAGATTTATATTTTCCTATACAGGCTAAGTTCTTTGATTTACTCTAAATAGCTATTAATAAGTCCTAGCAACAGAAAATTCAGTTAACTCAATTAAAGCATCTTTATATTTGCTATCAGGAATAGCACTCTGTAAATAAGCTATTGCTTTCTCAGCATAACTTCTAGCCAATTGAGCAGTATAGTCTAATGCCCCTGTCTCTTGCACTATCTGACTAATTAGCTCTAATTGATCAGTTCCGCCTTTTTGAATAGCTTTACGAACGATTGCAGATTGTTCTACATTACCATGCTTCATGGCATAGATAAGAGGTAAGGTCGGTTTACCCTCAGCGAGATCATCACCAACATTTTTACCAAGATCATCCGTACTGCCACGGTAATCCAACAAATCATCTACTAATTGAAAAGCAATACCTAATGCATCACCAAAACAACGTAAAGCTTCACATTGTTCAGGAGTAGCTTTCGCTAACACGCCTGCACTATGGGTAGCCGCTTCAAATAACATCGCTGTTTTACCACGGATGACTTGCATATAGATTTCTTCCGTAGTGCTAGCATCACGTACGCGGGATAACTGTAATACCTCACCTTCCGCAATAATACGGGTAGCATGGGAAATCACCTGCATAATATGCATGGAATCTAATTTCACCATCATTTCAAAAGCACGGGTATATAAAAAGTCACCTACTAATACACTAGGCGCATTACCCCAAATAGCGTTAGCTGTTGAACGACCTCTACGTAAACCAGAAGCATCAACCACATCATCATGCAGTAAGGTAGAAGTATGAATAAACTCAATAAGCCCAGCCAATAAACAAAGGTCATCTCCTTTTTTACCAACTGCATTACCTGCTAATAACACTAATAGAGGACGTAAGCGTTTACCACCAGCCGAGATAATATACTCTGCAATTTGTTCAACTAAAGGAACATCCGACACTAATTGTTTACGGATAATATCATCTACCCTAGCAAAATCTTCGGCAATAACTTGGTAAAAGCTTTGAGTTTTAGATTGAACAGTCACTCTATCTATTCCTTAAAAATATTGTGCGTAATGCTAGGTGGGCAACTAATAAGTGTCAAGCATTTATGCTAGATAAATATATTGATTAGCTTTTTACAAAACACCTTTATCCTCTATATTAGATAAGCCTTCATTTAATTTACGCGCGCTCGTAATAATTTTTTTAAAACCATGTGTTCATTTTAAGAAAAATAAAAGAACAGATTTCATCGAAAATAAAGTAATGATTATAAGTAGCTACTATTATAAATTTTTGATACGTCTGTATTCATCTTGAACATCTTGATCAATCATAATTGAACTGATAGATTCGCTGGAGTGTATATTTGAACCACTTTTTTTAACACCTGATATCCAATACTCCTCACCTGTTTCAAGATCCCTAAAATTTCCTCGTACCCCTTTACCCTTGTTACTAATGAATGTTTTACCCTTATAGTAAATTGTTTTGCCTGTTTTTGAAAAACTCACCCAACCTATGCAAGCATCAGTCCCATCAATTAACCCCTCTTTATTTTCTATATACATAACTCGTCTATGCTTAGTTAAGTTGATTAGATTTCATAATATACTCTCTGATATAAAGTAAATTTTATAAACATCTACTTTGTGTATTTTAATTGAATTGTAATCTTTTCTCAAAAAAGACCTATACTTGCATCGTTATCTATACAATAAAACCATAATATTTTATAAATCCACTTGCTTAGTTATAATAAGCAGAGTAAAATCCTAACCCCTGAATTCCCTCAGGTAACTACCTGTCACGCAATAGCTTAGTGTTTTCCAGCACCTAGCAGCCATGCCAGACCAATTATACTGATGATAAAGCGTCGGGTGAGCAGGACTAACGGAGATTATTTTAAATGTATGCAGTAATTGTAACTGGCGGCAAACAATACAAAGTCGCTGAAGGTGAATACCTTAAAGTTGAAAAACTAGAAGTTCCTACTGGTGAAACTATCACTATTGATAAAGTACTTTTAGTTGCTAATGGTGAACAAATTAATATTGGCGCTCCTGTAGTAGAAGGCGCTAAAGTTACAGCTGAAGTAATCAGCCAAGGTCGTCACGACAAAATCAGAATTATCAAATTCCGTCGTCGTAAACACCATATGAAACGTCAGGGTCACCGTCAATGGTACACTGAAATCAAGATTACTGGTATTTCTGCCTAAGACCTTTTTGAGGAGTATATAACTCATGGCACATAAGAAAGCTGGCGGTTCTACCCGCAACGGTCGTGATTCCGAATCCAAACGACTAGGTGTTAAATTATTTGGTGGACAAACTGTAAAAGCAGGTAACATCCTTGTTCGTCAACGTGGTACTCAATTCCACCCAGGTTATGGTGTTGGTATTGGTAAAGACCATACTTTATTTGCTAAAGTAGATGGTGTTGTTAAGTTTGAAGTGAAAGGTCAATTTGGCCGTCGTTATGTAAGCATTGTTGCTGCATAATCTCACTATTTAGAAAAAACCCTGTCTATGGCAGGGTTTTTTTGTCTTTAACTCAAGAAAATTTCTCTTCTAACTTGCAAACCCTCCATAACTAATTAAACTAACAATCAGGCTAATTAAAAATCCGTCGCGAGACGAAGGTAATTTATGAAATTTGTTGATGAAGTATCTATTCATGTACAAGCTGGTGATGGCGGTAATGGTTGCATGAGTTTTAGACGAGAAAAATTTATTGAGAAAGGCGGCCCCAACGGTGGCGATGGTGGTGATGGTGGCTCTGTCTATCTAGAGGCCGCTGCTAACCTGAACACCTTGGTTGACTATCGCTATACCCGTCGCTTCCAAGCACAGCGTGGTCAAAATGGTGGTAGCACTGATTGTACGGGCGCTAAAGGTGATGACCTTATTTTACCAGTTCCCATTGGCACAACCATTATTGATGCTAATACCCAAGAAATCATTGGCGACTTAACTAAAGAAGGTCAACGCTTAATGGTGGCGCAAGGTGGTTGGCATGGTTTAGGTAATACTCGTTTTAAATCCAGTACTAACCGTGCGCCACGCCAAACTACGCCTGGCAAACCTGGTGAAGCTCGTGATCTGAAATTAGAACTTAAAGTGATTGCTGATGTAGGTTTATTAGGCTTACCTAATGCAGGCAAAAGTACCTTTATTCGTAGCGTCTCTGCGGCAAAAGCCAAAGTAGCAGACTATCCTTTTACTACCATTGTGCCTAATCTAGGCGTAGTGAGTGTTGGCAGCTTTAAAAGCTTCGTGATCGCTGATATTCCTGGACTAATTGAGGGTGCGTCAGATGGTAGTGGCTTAGGTACACGTTTCTTAAAACACTTAACCCGTACCCGCTTACTATTACACCTAGTGGATATGTTACCGTTGGATGGTAGTGATCCTGCTGATGCGGCTGTTACTATTCTAAATGAATTAGAAAAGTTTAGCCCATCACTAGTAGAACGTGATCGTTGGTTAATTCTGAACAAAGCAGATCAATTATTAGAAGATGAACAACAAGAAGTGAAACAAGCTATTGTAGAAAAACTACAATGGCAAGGCCCTGTTTATATTATTTCTGCTAGTGAACGAGAAGGTACAGAATCACTTGCACAAGCAGTTATGCGTTATTTAGATGAACGCACTTTGCGTATAGAAGAAGATCCTGAATACGCAGATTATCTTAAAGACCTCGACCAACGTATTGAAGATGAAACACGCGCTCACTTACAAGGTTTAGATGATGCTAGAGCATTACGTCGTAGTGGTTTAAAAGCGAGTGATGATGACACTGACGATATGGATGATTGGGATGAAGATGATGAGGACGGCCCAGAAATTATCTATGTAAGATAATCAGCTATAGCTACCTTATAGCGGTTATATAAGGTAGCTTAAAGATAAACTATTTAAATATCTTACCTGGATTCATAATATTATTAGGATCAAATACTGCTTTTACTGCACGCATATAATCAATTTCAGTTGCAGAACGGCTATACTCTAAATAGTCACGTTTAACCAACCCAACCCCATGTTCAGCAGAAACTGAACCATTGTATTTTTCTACCACCTCAAAGACTTTAGTATTCACCACTGCGCATTTAGCAAAGAAATCTTCCTTATCCAAATTAGCTGGTTTTAAAATATTTAAATGCAGGTTACCATCCCCAATATGACCATACCAAAGCACATCAAAATCTGGGTAATCGGCTTTTACAATATTATCAATATCCGCTAAAAAAGCAGGCACTTGACTAACCGTTACTGACAAATCATTTTTATAGGGGGTAAACGGAGCAATCGTTTCTGAAATATCTTCACGCAGGCGCCATAGGTTTTGTAATTGCTGTTCACTTTGGCTAATTACCCCATCTAATACCCAACCTTGTTCTACACAATGCTCAAACACAGCCATTGCTTCATCCCTAACATGTTCAGTAATGGCTTCAAACTCAATTAATGCATAGAAAGGATAACGACTATCAAAAGGTGCTGGAATATCACCACGATCCAAAATCTTCGCCAAACATTTATCTGAGAAAAACTCAAAAGCAGTTAAATCTAACTTACTTTGGAAAGCATGTAATACAGGCATAATAGAGTCAAAATCTGGTGTACCTAACACTAACACTGTTAAATTACTAGGTTTACGCTCCAATTTAATGGTAGCTTCTACCACAAAACCTAAGGTACCCTCTGCACCAATAAATAAATTACGAAAATCATAACCTGTGGCATTTTTAATTAGCCCTTTATTGAGGTCTAATAAATCACCTTTACCTGTAACTACTTTTAAACCAGCCACCCAGTTTCTAGTCATACCATAACGGATTACTTTAATACCGCCCGCATTAGTTCCTATATTGCCACCGATTTGGCTAGAGCCACTAGAGGCAAAGTCTACTGGGTAATATAATCCTTGCTCTTCTGCAAAAGTTTGTAACTGCTTAGTAACCAAACCAGGCTGACACACAACTTCACGATCAATAGCATTAAAATCTAGAATTTTATTCATATAATCAAAGGCAACGACCACCTCTTGATTATTAGCTACTGCTGCACCTGAAAGTCCTGTACGACCACCAGAAGGGACTAAGCCTATTTTATGTTGATTAGCCCAGCGCACAATAGCTTGTACTTCTTCAATAGTTTTTGGAAAAACGATAGCCAACGGATTAGGTGTATAAATTCGTGTCCAATCCTTGCCATAGTTTTCTAAAGAATCTTTATCTGTTAATACTTTACTGGGTTCTACTAATTGTTTTAATGATTCTAGAAGAGCATCATTGGTCATTTTTATTTAATCTCACAAAAAATTCATACAGAACTTGATAAAATATCCAGTTCTAACACACTAGAATGAATTAGAATATGCTAGCATAGATAGCTAATTTTAGCGTACTCTTAATTGTTAAAATTTTAAGAGATAACAGATATTATTTCTGATTTTTATTTAAAAGCGGACATAGAGCAATGAGCAAAACTTCTTTAGACAAAAGCAAAATTAAATTTCTTCTTCTAGAAGGTATTCATCAATCTGCTATTGATACCTTAAAAGCAGCAGGCTATGAGAATATCGAGGCGATCTCAGGCTCACTACCGGAAGAAGAACTAAAAGAAAAAATTGCTGATGCACACTTTATTGGCATCCGCTCCCGTACCCATTTAACAGCTGAAGTTTTTGATTGTGCTAAAAAACTTATCGCTGTTGGCTGTTTCTGTATTGGTACTAACCAAGTTGACTTACAAGCCGCTTGTGAGCGTGGCATTGTAGTATTTAATGCCCCCTACTCAAATACTCGCTCAGTAGCAGAGTTAGTATTAGCTGAAGCTATTTTATTACTACGTGGTATTCCAGAAAAGAATATGGTTTGTCATCGTGGTGGTTGGTTAAAATCAGCTACTAACTCCTTTGAAATTAGAGGAAAAACCCTTGGTATTATAGGCTATGGTTCTATTGGTACACAGCTTTCAATTCTAGCTGAAGGGTTAGGAATGAATGTAATCTTCTACGATGTAGTTAACAAATTATCTCTAGGTAACGCTAAACCAACTGATACCTTACAAGAATTATTAGCCACTGCTGATATTGTAACCCTACACGTTCCAGAGCTACCCTCTACTAAATGGATGATTGGTGAAAAAGAAATACGCCAAATGAAACAAGGTAGCATTTTAATTAATGCTTCACGTGGTACAGTGGTAGAGATTGATGCGTTAGCAGATGCCATAAAAGATAACCATCTAAGCGGTGCTGCCATAGATGTATTCCCAGTAGAACCTCGTAGCAATAAAGATGAATTCCAAAGCCCATTGCGTGGTTTAGATAATGTTATCTTAACCCCTCATATTGGTGGTTCAACGATGGAAGCTCAGAAAAATATTGGCGTAGAAGTAGCTGAAAAGTTAATTAAATACAGTGATAATGGTTCATCTATTACTGCTGTAAATTTCCCAGAAGTTGCTTTGCCTTCTCATCCAGATATTCACCGTATACTACATGTTCATCAAAATATTCCAGGTGTTATGAGCGAAATTAATAAAGTATTCTCTGATAATGGCATTAACGTTTGTGGCCAGTACCTACAAACCAATGAAAAAGTGGGTTATGTAGTCATTGACTTAGATGCAAAATCATCCGAACTTGCTCAAGAAAAATTACAACAAGTAAAAGGTACTATTCGCTGTCGTGTATTGTTCTAATTGAGAATAATATTTATTTTCAAAAAACCTCAACGTTAGTTGAGGTTTTTTTATATACTAATTCATATAAAAATCAATAAATATAGGTTTAATATGATAGCAGAAGCTTATGTAGAAACATCAACTCCATCAAAATACATCAATAGACTATGCAAACATTTTGCTCACAAAGTTATAGTTAACTATGATGAAAACCATGGTGAAATAAATTTTAAGATAGGAAAAGGTTATATAGAAAAAGTTATGGATGGATTAAAACTAAAAGCAGAAGCTAATAATCAAACTGACCTACAAGAAGTCATCGATATTATGGATAGACATTTTGTTAGAATAGCTTGGCAAGAAGAACTAATATTAAATTGGCAATAAACCCTGCATAAGCAGGGCTATAAAAATTAGTTCTGACAAGAGGCAGGCAAATATTGCTTTAAAGCATTACTTATGCAACCCCATTGAAAAGAACCTGATGTCACTGCCATATATAATCCTAATTCACTACCAACAAGATTACCATTAACGCCTGTAGAACGCATTTTTGCCACAACACCACATATTGATTGTATGCCATTGCTACCAAGCATAATAGTTTGAGTTTTATCCTCTTTTACTGTAACAGATAGCACATATTTACCAGAAATTTCCGAAGGCTTAGCAATACCGCCAGCATTATTTGAAGTACTATTTTCTGGACAAAGATTCTTAGCACTATAATATTCTGCTACAGAGGCTTTTTGACCTGATACTAAACTTAATGCCTCAGCCATTTGAGCACGACCAATATAATCTTGATAAACAGGGATAGCAATCGCAGCTAAAATTCCTATAATGGCTATTACTATCATTAATTCCATTAATGTAAAACCTTGTTGTGATTTCATTGTAGCCCCCAAATCAATTTATCTACAATTAAGAACCATTATATAAAACACTTAACTACCAACAAATACAATAAAATATTTAATAAAAAAACCCTGTAAAACAGGGTTTTTTTATAACTCTAACCAAAAATTTAATTATTTTTGGCAAGTAGATGGTAAGTATTTATCGTCGATATCAGCTGAGCTACAACCCCATTGGAAAGCACCTGAAGTTACACCCATTTTTAATGATAAAGTACCACCAGCGATATCACCATTAACACCAGTATTTCTCATTTTAGCATCAATTTGACATACAGGAGTAATTGTAGCAGAACCAAGTGTAATAGTACCACCACTAGCATCACCAGTAGTTACTGATAATACATATTTACCAGCGATTTTAGAAGGTGAAGCAATACCACCTGCTGTAGTTGAAGTATTGTTTTTTGGACACTGATTATTTGAACTATAGTATTCAGCTATTGCACCTTTTTGACCAGAAGCTAAGCTTAAAGCTTCAGCCATTTGAGCACGACCAATGTAATCTTGGTATGCTGGGATAGCAATCGCAGCTAGAATACCGATAATTGCAATTACGATCATTAATTCGATTAAAGTAAAACCTTTTTGCATAGTTCTCATGTTGTTTCTCCAATATATTTTAGTTTAGATCAAGGGAGTTATAGCAAATATACATACCCTCTGACTGACTATAAACAAGCACATAGTATGCCAACTTTAGGAAAAGAACTAAAAAAACAAAAATATTATTTAAATTCAATATCTTATAAAATAATTATTTGCCTTATCTTTATATCGCTATTCTTATTAATTTTATATTTTACGAATAAAATGAAAAGAAGTGACATTTTTTGTCATGCTTGTACAATTTATTACATTTTATAATCATAAAATTATTTCTCTTTTTTAAATTTTAACTAAATTCTCTTAAATTAATTATATTGTTAGATTTTAAAGGAAACAGTATAAAGCATACTAACTAACACAATAACCATCATATTTAAATGAATATAACACACAAAAGTAGTATTATAGTTTCCAACCTCTATAACTCTCACCTTTCTCCAAATCCAATTGTTACTCCTCTCATAGAGATTAACGTATGTTGAAACTCGTTTTATTTAAACTGTCTAAATCTATACCTGAAGCAATAAACCAAGCCTGCAAATATTCAAAAATTTCTGGAATATTCTCTAGCTCCATTTCATTTTCTGAAAAATACTTTTTTGTTTCTTCAAAAAATTTTGACAAGATTAGAGTTAATTAAATAACATTCGCTATTTATAAAAACGCCTGTTTTTGCCATGATTCCACTCCCTATTCAAGAATTAAAATTTTATCGAGCGCACGTTGAGCATTTAAAGCTTCTGCTGTTGGCTTACTTGATTCAACTATTACGTTATTATCTTGCCAATAAAAAAGGGCTGTTAAACCCTTTTAAAATTGATTACCAAGAAGATGGATCTTCCTTAGATATCTTTTCTAAATCCTCTTTCCATTCTTCACCATCATCTAATACTGACTTTTTCTCTTTTCCAATATTTCTTACAGTATAAAAGCCAAAATAAATTTTTATGCTCTTAAAATAAGTCATATAACCATCAAAAAAGCTCACTAATGTGTTCAAGTACTGGTTTACTATAAAGAGTAAAATTGCTTGCACTATAACTTTTATTTTCTTCTATATAATTGGTTGTATTACCTGAAGTGGCTGAGCGTTGCTTAAATCATACTGAAGAAAATAAATTTAAGCGCATTTATCAGCGTTATAATTATCATAAGGAAATGAGGGAGGCTTGGGAACAATATAGAGAGCAACTATGTTGCAGCATAATTAAAGTAATTATGTTTTTAATCAGGTATGATAAAAGCTTATTTAACTACTTGTTATAACAAAGAGCCCTTGTGAAATCATTTTCATCCTTACCTTTAAAACAAACCTTATTAGATAATTTAGCGTTAATGGAATTTACTTCCATGACTCTCGTTCAAGAGCAAACGTTGCCATTAGCTCTGGCGGGCAAAGATGTGATAGCTAAAGCCAAAACAGGCAGTGGAAAAACCGTTGCATTTGGTTTAGCCTTATTATCTAAACTGAATGTTAAACAATTCTCCACACAAGCGCTTGTTATTTGCCCAACCCGCGAATTAGCTGATCAGGTTGCCAATGAGATTCGTCGCTTAGCTCGTCTTATGAGTAATGTCAAAGTGTTAACGCTGTGTGGAGGTGTTCCTGTAGGACCACAGATAGGTTCTTTAGAGCATGGCGCACATATTGTAGTCGGAACACCAGGAAGATTAGTCGATCATCTAGAACGGCAGACTTTAAATTTAAAGCAATTAAATACACTAGTTCTTGATGAAGCCGACAGAATGCTTGAAATGGGTTTTGAAGAAGATATTAGTAGCATACTGGCTGCATCACCAACCTCTCGTCAAACGCTCCTTTTCTCTGCTACTTATCCTGATAGCATCATGGCGATGAGTAAAAAGATTCAGAACTCGCCCGTGATGATCTCTACAGAAGAACCACATAATGAGATTGAGCAATATTTTTATGAAATTGAAAACCATCAACGTGATCAAGCATTAGCCAAAATGATTAATCTGAACCCTTGTGAATCAACCATTGTTTTTTGTAACACAAAGGTAGCTTGTCAAGACGTTGAGTCCTACTTGAATGGGCTAGGCTATAGTGCTATCGCATTACATGGTGATTTAGAGCAGCGTGAGCGAGAACAGGTATTATTTCAATTTGCTAATAAAAGCTGTGCTATTTTGGTAGCAACAGATGTTGCTGCTCGGGGCTTAGACATTAAAGAGCTAGACGTTGTCATTAATTACCAAATCACACCCGATCCTGAGGTGTATGTCCATAGGATTGGCCGAACAGGAAGAGCTGGAGCAAAGGGGATAGCTATCACCTTAGTCGCAACAAGTGAGGTTGTTAGAGCTAATGCCATTGAAAAAGAATTAAATTTCAAGCTTAACTGGAAATCATTACCTAATTTAACTATTGATCCCACAAACATTGTAATACCCAATATGCAAACATTGTGTTTGACGATTGGTCGTAAAAATAAAGTAAGACCTGGTGATGTACTCGGTGCATTAACCAAAGATGCTAACTTAGAAAGCAAAAATATTGGAAAAATTAATATCACTGAGTTTTATACTTATATTGCTATTGATCGCACAATAGTAAAACAAGCCTTATCTTATTTTCAGCATGGAAAAATTAAAAGTAAACTGGTCCGAGCATGTAAGTTATAAAAACTGATGCTTAACTGAACTATCTTAGATATCAGTTATCTCAATAAGAGATAACTCAACTACAATTAAAACACAGAACAATCAAAAAACATATACTTGAACAATGCAGCAACCAATATCTCATTAATTGGAATAGTTAAGACCTGATCGTACAGTACCCCATTTTATATAAGTATCTGCTAGATTAAGTCTGACTTACATTCTTTTCTAAATAAATATCTGTTTTACATCCAGTAACATATTTGAATAGGAATCTTTTTCAACATATTTTATCCTGATGAATCTGGTATTATTATAAATAGCTTATCTAACAAAATTTTATTAATAGATCTCTTTTAGATAAGTGCTAACAAATTATAAAAAGACAGATAAAAAATTAAGCTGACTCTTTTGAACACTTGTTAGAATTATCCATTACCCAATTATTATCACCTGTTATTTAATAGATTGTGCTTAGATAATATTTTACTATTAAATGGTGATGTTACATGGTGTTTAGGCATACTATTTATTGATTCAAGGCTTTTTTTCTTACCATGTTATTTTATCCACAACTATGTGTGTTGGCTTAACTTCTTGAGGTAAACTACCCTCACTTATCTAAAAGCCTTATGACATTCATCTTCATTAATAAGGATATTTCCGATAGGGAGCATTGTTTTATTAGAAATAATTTCAAATCTAATATTGAACCCATAATTTAAAGTTTTTTGAAGATATGGATTTATCGTAACACTTAGACCACTTCCATAGTGAAATACTGAATATTTTGAAGTATCACAGTTTATATTGTTATCTAACTCTAATGCATTTTGTATTTTAGAAAGCTCTTCCTCATTTTTATCAAAGATGAGTTGTATAGTCAAAGTATCTTTCTGATCAAATATTACCGCATTAACATTTGACATTGAATGTGTGTGGATTTGCTCATTTGCTTTTTTTTCAAAAAAATGTAGATAACTTCTTGCAGATTCTTCACTATCAATATTAAAAGAAGCAGTTTCAGCATGATTAATCCCACATAGAGCAATAAGTACAATAAATAATGAAATTAAATTCTTCACTTTATTTTATCCTATTCTATAAGGGTATATTTACCCATAAATACTGTCAATATATGCTTTATACTATATGTGGGTAAGTGATATTAAACTTCTCTCGGATTTGATTATATAAAGGACGTAAGGTTTCTTTATTCTCTGCATGTCGCATACAGAAATTAGCAATCGAATCTGCACCTATTGCTTTATCTACCGCAATCTTATTGTTAGCATATTGGAAAATAATTTTATTAGATAAATCTCCATGCTTAAAATCATAATAGTCATCTTTTATTTCATCAGGCAAATTATAAAAGTATATTACTGCTTCTTCTGCTATAAAATCATTACTATTTAATGTAGTTTCTAACAATTTTTTCAATTGTATATCTGTTTTATTTATAACATAAATCATTTTTAAACAATTCCATAATATGTTATAACCTATTATATTAAACATACCAGAGCGAATTACCCCTCCAACACCTATATATCTAGACATATTCTTTCTCCAACTTAAACATACGAACCAATTCCATGTACGCCTCTATAAATGATGGCGACTCACAAGCTGACACTCGTGCTTTATAAATTTCTCTAATGATCTTTATTATTTCTTTAATTGCTAAGTTTTCCTCAAGGACTAAACAATTTTTTTCATCCTCAAATGCTACAATATTTATACCATAAGGACCACGTATTAAGTCATACTCAATAAAGCCATCTTCATATATAAAGTCAGCAGTAGCCATACAACCTATGGTAATACTGCAATCAAATAAATGGCTACCTGGATGAATTCCAACTAAAAAACAAGACATAAATTCTATTAAATTTTTTTCTGTCTCATCTCCTTCTAAGCATCCCGAACAAATATGTTTTATAAACTCTATATCGTCTTGATATACAGAGTTTGATTCGTTAACAAATTTAATATCTAGGTTTTGATAATGGTTCTCTATATTTTCACTCATAACTTAACTCCAATTTAGCTTACCCTACTGGATAATAGCTTTTAATTATCCAGTTACCTGACGCTTTATCTAAATCCATGGCAATTTCAAATAGTATTCCATTTTCTTTTTCACGATAGGTAAACTGTTCTTTTCCAGCTTTTTTAGCATCATTAACAGCTTTCTGATATCCTCTAAATGCTGCAACCTTTCCAGATTGTTTTATTTTTTCATCAGAATGTATTTTAGAATCATATACTGTTTTTGGATTCCTAAACTCATTAACTTTTATATTACCATCAGCATCAAGCATATATTTACCAGCATTTTTTCCTGAGCCATATTTACTTTTTTTCGCATATGTAACTTCGTAAATACCATTAGCCACTTTTTTCTTTTTTATTACAACCAAGTCTTCTTGTGCTATTACTTTTTCAAAGCTCTCCATATTATGAGTACCTTTAATACCACCAGCGTGTTGGGTAACTTTCGGATTATACCCATGCCCAGACACTAAGTGATCATCAATATCATCAAGAAATTTAGCTCCTGTAGCAGTATCTGTTTTAACTGTTGTAGATCTTGGGCATACTACCAATCCTAAAGGATCTATTTCATTAATAGGATTATTGGTATATTGGTAGCTATTCAAACCTCCTGCCAGTTTAATAGGGTCAGGCGTTATATAGCGTCCTATATTAGGGTTATAGTATCGATAATAGTTATAATGTAACCCTGTTTCCTGATCAAAATACTGGCCTTGAAATCTTAATGGATTATCAATTTCACTAATCTCTAATTGTGCTAAATTACCATAAGCTTTATAACTAGCAGACCAAGCTATTTTACCACTAAATGCTGTTAGTTCTTGAGGCGTGCCCAAATGGTCTAATTGATAGAAATAAATTTGTGCCTCTTTTCCTTTACCTCTTAATAATGCCAACGGTTTATGTGTATCTTTTTCATATAAATAACTCTGGTAATGCTCTTTACTTCTTTCGGCAATTATATTGTCTCCCATCCAGATATAATCTGTTTTGGTTTTAGCTCCTATTTTGTCTGTAATTGTTTTTCTTATCCTGCGACCATAAACATCATACTGATACTCTGCAATTGTTCCATTCGGCATTACTGCTTTGGTCAATTGATGTAAACAATCATAGTAGTATTGGGTAACAAGGCTTTGTTCTTTACCACGTTTTTCTTCAATTAGATTACCAAAACTATCATATTTAAAATGTTTATCACCTTGAAGTAACAGTCTATTTCCCTTGATTTGACTAGAATTAGACTTTATTTGCTCCTGAGCCAGCAAATTACCAGCTGGATCATGTATTAGACTTTCTGTAATATTACCCCGTACCTGCACTAACCTATCCAATGGATCATAATAGAATTGTCTATTTCCCTTATAAGAGTCTTGTATAGTTAATAGATTGCCATTAACCGCATATTGGTACTGACGTTGGTATAGCTGTTTATTTTGCAAGTTAATAAAATGCGCCTTTAACTGACCTCGTTCGTCATAGTCATAGAAACTTGTTAGATTACCTTGTTGTCTTTCTATTTCTTGACCTAAACTGTAATAATGTTTTGTCAGTTGCTGTTGGTTCAGATCTATTTGTTGAAGCTGCCCACCTCGGCTATAGTGATAGTCTAGAATATTACCATCAGGTAATTTGTACTGAGTAACAAGACCTAACGCATTATATTTATATCGAATAGTTGCCCAGCCTTGATGTTCTGCAATAAGCTTACCTGCAAGATCATATTCAAAGTTAATAGGCCAATAGCCGTCTGTTAAACTAATAAGACGCCCATTTTCATCATAATCCGCATAGAACTCTCTACCATCAGCTAACTTTTTGACAAGTAATTTGCCCGTTAAGGAACGAGTAAATTGTGTAGTATATTGTTTACCTTGGTCATCATACTCTATTTTAGCGATTAGATTTCCTAGTAAATCATATTGATAACTTGTTTTCCTACCATCAAATCCAACCTCATGGCTTACAAGTCCAGCTTCATTATAGTGTAAATAATAGTGTTCATTTTGTTCATTAATGATTTCTGTTAAGTTAAGTTGAGTGTTATAACGATACTGAACATTACTACCATCAGGATTGATTTTACAACTCATCAAATGGGTATTAGGTGTATACTCATAACGAGTACTACGCCCTTGCTCATCTTGCATTTGAGTTACTTTACCAAATGCATTGTATTGATATTGTTTTTGTGCACCATTAGGAAGTATAACTTTAATAATACGACCTATCGCATCGTATTCTATCTGAGTTACTTTGCCTGTCTCATCTTGACGAATAATCTGATGACCCAAACTGTCATAACGATACCGACGGATGCCTCCTTGTGGTGTTTTTTCCTCTATAAGTTGCCCTAACTTATTCCAACTAAAGGTATGTGTACTACCATCTGGATAGTCTATTTTTTGTAACTTTCCAGTTGTAGTATATTGATAGCTAGTAATATAACCTAAAGGATCTATTTGTTGTAATATATCCCCTTGTTCATTATGTTTATATTGCCACTCTGCTTGTCCTTGAATGGTTTTTTTCACAAACCCATTTTCATAAAAGTAATGTATAGACTCACCCTCTGCAGGTACCATATGTACCAATTGACCACTATCGTCATACTGATAAATTGTTTCTGCACCTAGAGGCGACTTTTCTAATATAAGACGTCCTTCATCATCATAACTTTTAAGCGTTTCTGCTCCATTAGGATCAATTTGTTTTAATAATTTAGCTGTTTCAGTATCATGAGTATAAATTTCTTGGGTACTATTTTCATTGGTAACTATAACCGTTCCATTATCATCCCATTGATAACGTTGCTCCTGTCCAATATTATTCCAATGGCGTAAACAACGAGAATGTTTACCTTGGTTTTCCCATTCCCAATAAAAAGCGGTGCCTCCAGCTAAACGCCTCTCTTGAATAACATTTAACTCATTATATTTATAGGTTTCAGAATCACCTACTGCATTGGTTGCCTTGATAAGCTGAAGGTTATGGTTATATTCATAACTTACTAATGTTTGTATTGTTTGCCAAGATGCTTCTTCAGTTGCTGCAGCTATTTGCTGTTGATAATCTATATTTATTAATAGCTTGTCCTTATAACATAGCAACAAAGCTCTACCTGCATTGTTATGAATTCGACGAATCTTTCCTGTTAAATCACGATTTATAACTAATCGATTATCATATGGATCACTAATGTAGTCTAGTTGAGCACCACTCTGAGTACGCGAAAAATGATAGTATCCTTGACCATCAGTTCTAGCTAAAACATATTCATTTTCATGATCACCCAAATAAATAGCAGCTTCAGCCACTGGGTTTACACCATCAGGCAATTCGTCAGTTGGTAATGGCAAAGTAGTTATCAGATTTTCATCATTAACCCATAATATTTTATCTTTTTCAAATATTAAATAATGGGATAAGCTATGAGACCAACCATACCCAAGACCATTATTAATTTCTGCACCACTTGTTCGATAAAGACGTTTCCATTCAAAAGGTAATAATCCTGATAATACACCATCAGTTAGAGTGAGTAACTCTTCTCCTGTTACCATAGAGACAGGACAGCCACCTGTTATAGTACAACTAGCTGATTGCTGTGGCTTATTCGTTTGATCCTTATTTTGCGCTGTTTTTTTATTACTTGTAGATTTTTGTTGGGAGATATTACTTTTCCCTGGTGTCCTAGCTACAGGTACAACATTATTATGTGTTTTATCTCCAACTTTAAGAACTTTTTGAATATTATCTGATTTTGTAATGCCCTGAGTTGCCACAATTTTATAATTTTTTAGATGTTTTTCCATTTGCTTTTTATTAAGTGCCATATCAATCGCATCAGAAAATGAAATAACTAATCTATCTAAAGGTAATTGTATTTTTGTACTAGCTTTTTTAACTAATTTTTTAGTGGCTCCTGCTGCTTTAGTTGTCACCCCTGCTGCTTTTAGAGCCGCCCCCCCAACCAAACTAATCACTATTTCAGCAACAATAGATGTACTTAAAAAGGCCTCATCCTGAATAGGAAGTAATTCAAACCAAACACCTAGTGTAGTACATAATATATACAATAATCCTTTGTCGTTTAAAATAAGATAAAGTTTTTCAGCACAAGCATTTATTTGTTCCATTGTTAAATCGCCAAAAAACTTTTTAATTTCTTCGGCATTTTGTTTGAAATTAGCAAATAAATCCCATAAACCAACAATTTGCTCCCAAATACTAGTAAATGCCTTACCTATACCTGCAAGTTTTGCTTGCTTTAATAGTTTCTGTTGGTCAGTAGGTGATAATTTTATAAACTTATCCCATTTTTTCTCAAAACGATCAAAGTAAGTATTCTTCTTTGTTAACTCTTTTGCCAAAATTGTTATCTTAGTGTATTGTTCAGGAACAACTTTTGCTGCTTGAGCATCTTTCTCTGTAAAATTCCTATTTAACTTAAATAGGGCATTTGTTAATTGTTGAGCATCGTTTTGATTTGCTCCCCACTCAGTTACTAACCAGCTGGCTAATACTTCAACAATAGGCCTATAAGAGTTATATAAATTATTAACATCTTTTTGAGTTACATTCGGAGAAACTATTATTTGATAATCAGCGTTAGGATTACAGTTTGAAAAAGTAGCAATACCATTTTTATCTGTTATAGCCTCAAAGGTCTGTGCATTTGCTCCCGTTACAGGAACCTGCTCTGAAAGCTCAAAATAAAGAAGGTCTCCCTGCTTACCCATTGATGCTTTTGTTACTTTTTTTGTTAACCTTATTTTAATAGGCGTATCAGATATAGGTACATTACTTGCCGTTTGAAAAAAGTGTGCAACTTTTAATATTCCATTTTTATCGCATTGCGCATATTGTGTTATTTCCTTTTTTTTACTCATAGCTTGTGTAGTAACATCTCTGTTATTAGCTACAATTTTTTGATTAGTTTCGAATAAATAAGAACTCCACTTACCCGTAGCTTGTGCTTTGTATTGGTTAATGACAAACCTATAGTTAATCATTGTTGATATAAAATCAGGTTTTTCATAAGAGTATTTTGCACCCCAAAAATGTAATGCAAAAAAATTTGGAGTTATTATCTTACCCATTGAACCCTTCTCCTAAAATAGATTCCTTAAAATCATCATAAATAGTCTCTACATTAAAACTATTCTCTTCTAATAAAAGTTGTGCTTTCATAAACAAATTATGCTCATGATACTGATGATATAAATCTGGATCATTTTCTTTCAATAAACTTAATAATTGAGCTATAGATTCTGAACTATCTTCTTTTAATAACTTATCCATCAGCTGTTGATCTACTTTCCACCAAGGATATTCTTTAAGTTCTGGCAATTTTTTAGGTATTTGTACTTCAATCGCTTGTTTATTGATAAAATAGTGACTAAATACAGGGATTACTTCGCCAGCTTGCTCTTTGAGATTATCTAAAATAGGATAAAGGTGTCTACCATCCCAATATCTAAAAAATGCATCTATACCATCTGGCATAAGTACTTTAGTTAGACCTTTTAAATGTTGTCTTATAGTGTCTGGATCATATGGTGATGCCGCTAACCAACCCCAATCTTGGGCTTTGGTACTGTCTACCCATTCCAGAAAAGGACTATTTCTGTCAATAGGAGCTATATAGGGCATTGCCTCAAACCAACTTGCATATGGCGTTTCTTGCCATAGAGCAGTAAGGTTAATTTGCCCTGTTTTTTGAAAATAGGCTGCAACAGGTTTTGCATCACTTACACTACCTAGTAGGGTATAAATAGTTAGATCCTCTGGTATGAGAGCTAACCACTGTTTGATGGAAATCATACGTTATTCCCTCCCTTACCATTTATACCTGTTATAAAATCTGTTGGGTTAAGTGAGGTATTAGTTTTATTAGTAGCTGTTGTTGTTTTTAATAAGTCAGGTGTTGCTGACTGTAAAGCGTCTGTTGGTATGTTTTCTGCTAATAAACTATCTGTTTGTGAGCTAATCGCTGTTATTGGATTATCTATGATTTGTTTTACTTGACTAGCTTGGTTGTAGATATTTTGTGCTTGTTGTAAACCGCTAGTTAGTGGATTATCTGCTATTAGTTGTGAACTCATATTGGTGAAATTACTTAGGTTATCTAAACCTAAGTTATTACTATTTGTTAAACTTGCTAAATCATTTACTCCTAAACTACTGATATCAGACATGCCAGAGGCGGCACTCAGACCACCAGCAAAACCTCCACCAACTATTCCAGTGGTCATAGAGCTACTAGATGTAGGTAATTTACTACCATCTAGTACTCCATCAGGTGTGGTTTTATTTGAAAAGTCTGTTGTACAAATCCCCATTGAGTTAAGCATACACTCCAAGCAGAAAGGCGCATTCTTTTTAAAGGTCCCTACTTGAACAGGTGAAAGTGTTTTAATTTTACCAAGTGGAGAAAGTGGTGTGGCTGGTGTACCCTCCATAGGCACCCCACCCGTCCATACAGGCATGGTCATCCATATTCCTGCAGGGTTTAATACAATATGTTGCCCCCCTGCTTTTAAGGTTAAACTTAATCCTCCATCTATTACTGTTTGTAAGCCACTCTTTAAGTGAATCTCCATACCTGCTTCTGTAGTTTTGATAGTTCCTATAGTTTCGTGTTCACTCATACCCACAGTTTTATGATCGTTCATGAGGATTTGAGTTTTACGATCTAATTGAGTCAGGTGATGTTCTTCACTTTCATTTTTGGTGTATCTATTTTTTACAATGGTTTCTGAGTGTTCGTTTTGAACCTGTAGGTGGCTGTTGTTGTTAACTTGTACGGTATGGTTATTTTTAGTTAGCTGATCAAAGTCTTTTTGTGCTTGCACAAAGATTTGTTCTTGCCCTGCTTTGTCTTCTATCCTTAGTTCATTAGAACCAACTCCGCCTTTTGATGAGCTTGTTTTGAAGACGCTTCTGGTCTTATTAGCAGGTAGATCGTAAGGGACTTTGTTAATTCCATTATGAACTGCACCTGTAATAAGCGGTTGGTCTGGGTCTCCTTCTAGGAAGTTGATCATTACTTCCATGCCTACTCTAGGTATAACCACTGTACCATATCCATCATGCGCCCAGTTGCTGGCTACTCTGATCCAGTGGCTGGAGTTTTCGTCCATTGTTCCTTCACGGTCCCAGTGGAATTGTACTTTTACTCGACCGTATTCATCACAGTAGATCTCTTCACCTGCTGCGCCTGTTACTATAGCTGTTTGACTACCCAGTACTTTTGGTTTTAGGTGTCTTAGGGCTGGTCGGTAAGGCACTTCTTGAGGAATAGCGTTGAATACGTTGAAGTAGCCTTGTTGCTGGTTATCTGCTGGAAATTGTAGCTCTGTATCTATATCTAGGTATTTGTGCAGTTGGCTGGGCATGGTGTTTTGTGCTGAGGTGACACTGCCAAATGCTTCTAGTACTTGTGGTTGGTATGCTTTGTGTTTGATCTGGGTAATCAACCAAGGCTTGTCTGCATCCATGGTGTCTAAACTAGGATGGTCGTCTATACTAATGTAGTAGCCTGCATGGAAGTCACTGCGATCTGAATAACCTTCTGCTGTTAGGTGGTCTGTTCTTAGTCGTTCGATTTGGATTTTTGCTAATTGTTCATTTCTGGCTTTGTCCATTCCTGAACTGGGATAATCGTAATGTTCTAGGTTAGGTTCAGTGGCTTGATTACCTTTTGTACTTTGTTTACCTTCACTAGCTCCTTCAGGGATTTTCATGTTGGTGAAGTTGTAGTCACGCCATGTAGCAGTTTGAGTACGAGAGGCTAAGGAAACATCAAAATATTTTAAAGCCTGAGTATCAGCTACCATGCCTGTGTCATTCATAAATTTAACGGCTTCAGCTATGCTGGGAAAGAATGGCATGGCATCAGTAAAGATCATTTTGTGGCTGTTGCTACTGTGTTGAAAATGGTAAGCGATACCTTCTTCTTGACAAAGGCGCGAGACAAAGTGGTAATCAGTTTCGTCATATTGAACACAGAAGTCTCTGGCTGGATAGGTTTCTTTGAGTTTGAATTCAAAACCTGTTTCTGCCCCTTCTTGCATACCATGATCATTAAGTATGGTGGAGATAATTTCTGGTACTGTTTTGCCTATAAATTTACGTTGGTTAGTACGACGCATTAGGTTGGTAAAACGTGGGGTAATGATGATGGAGAAGATGCCATAGTGTTGGCTAATAGGGCCACGTTTAACACTTTGTACGATACCATTGATTCCAGCACCTGAACGTCCATCAGGAGTAAAGGCTAAAAAGACAGGTTTGCTCAGTAACTGTGTAATATCAAAACGGATATGTTCGTTGACTAGTACCAATTCAAACGCATAGGGGGTGGAAATGCCTTCTACACCTGTAAAGGATAATATCTGTAAACGATCCACTGCACTTTTAGGTTTTTCATCATCATTGGTGTTGTTGCTTAGGCTGTTTAAGGAGGTTTTTAGTTCGTTGGCTTGTTTTAAGGCAGTAAACGGATCAAGGCTTTTTAGACCGCCTGATAAGGAAGAGAGTTTATCACCTATACCTGATAGCGCATCAGTAAAACCAGCCATACTATTTGTACTAGTATCACTACTTGAATTCATAGGTACAGTTGAGTTGGCATTATTTTTTTTGGGGGTTATCTGATCGACAGGTTTATTGCTATTTTGATCATCATCTAATCCATCCACATACAATGTAAAGTGGGTGGTATTACTACTAAAAAACATACCTTTAACTCCTTATTCCTTGGTACAGCCCAATAACCACAGAATAAACTTCTTATGATCTTTTTTGCTCATTATTTAGGCTGGTTATTATGCCATTAAACTTTGGTCTAAAACAGTGAGTTTTTTATTTTATTACTCACATTAAGATAAAATTAAGCTAATGATTTTATTGATAAGTATTTATCATTAATATACTTATCAATACTCATTATGAACCAAATAAATATCCTTCTTTATTGACTACAACGACTAAAAATATAAGTCATATCTAGCTGAGGACCATAGCCAAAATTAACCTCAAAAATAGTATCATCTTTTACATATTTAATACTTTCCTCAATAGGTTGACAGTTAAATTTCTCATCTACCATATAGTCAAATCCATATTTCTCAGTTAAATCCCTTGATCTAGCAAAGCTTCCTGTACTACTAGCACTGCTGGTTGCATAGAGCTCTAAATAATCAATCATTCCTGACTCTCTATGATAACCATATAGCTCAGGTTCTGGATTTACTAAACCACAATCACCAATACAATCAGCTAATAAATAAAACTCTTCATCACCAAAATAATTATATAACTCCCCTTGAGTTGTCTTATTACTAATAATAAAATCCTGCCAATAATCAGAAATATCTCCTAAATTAAACTGGCATCCCTCATTAAGCACTACATTAATAAAATTGATTGTTCTTTTACGTCCCTCATAACTAACTAAAACATCACACTTATTAATAACAAAATACTTACTATAATTTTCTGCCATATCACCTTTACCATAAATTTTTTCAACAGCAGGCAAAGACATACCTAATAACTTACCTATTGGGATTTCTTCGGCAAATATCCATGTACTATAAGTGCAGAATACCACTAATAAACTAAATAACTTCATTAGTTTGTTCATAGAAAGTCCTATTTTGATTAAATATTAAACTACAAATTTATAAACCTTTATTATTGACGAGCGCATACTGCTGCAAACTGAATTACATCATTAGAATATTTTTCTAACAATGATTTATCTGCAAAAGGGGTACGAATTAATGTTTTTATTTGCTCATCAGAATAATTTTTGGCTATTTGCTCATAGAGACATACACATCCTTTCCTAGGGATATTGGTAACTTGACAATTAGTTAAAAAGTCTTTTCTTAAATCATTACTCTCATCTGAGCATCCTAAAAGAAATAAAAATAAACTTATTGCCACAACATACAAAACTCTCATAAATCATTGTCCTTATTCATACTAACTCGAAATTACAGTGCAGGAATTGCTACACCCACTAAAAAACCAATCAATAAACCAATAAACTGTGGGCCACATAACCAAAAAATACGTAACCACAATAATTGCATGAAACCACCTGTAGTATAAAAACTATCTGGCTGTACAAACTTTCTTAATACATTCCCGATCAAAGCACCTAATAACCCTAAAAAGGTTCCTAAAGTCACACCAAATACTTTCGCAAAAAAACCATACCCTAGCTCAACAGATCTATCACTAAAACAACAAAAATAAACCGAAAAAATAAACGCTAACAATCCCCATAAAATTATGGAGGGATTGATATAAAAATTTTCTGAATCCTTCTCACCACTCATCTTTTTATCAATCATCGCTATACCACCCTTAAAAATTTAATTACCTCTACTATTTCAGCATAGAAAAAATAAATATTCAACTATTTAGGTTGAATATAGACATACTGCGATGTTCAAAATAATGAATGAATCCTTGATTATTCAGCATGGATAACTGAGGGTATTTAAATTGGCTAAACAGGTAAAGCAAACACAAACTGCTAAATCAACTAAAAAATCTGTTATAAAGAAACCTAAAAAAATAGCAGTATCAAAACAACCAATTAACCATCTGATTGGTAAAGCTATTGCTAAATACCGTAAAAATGCAAGCTTGTCTCAGGAACAATTAGCTGAACAGCTTGGTTTAGGTAATGAAGCAATCTCTCGAATAGAACGTGGTCTTGTTGTCCCTACAGTAGAACGTCTAATCAAAATGGCAGAGATTTTTGATTGTCCTGTGTCAGAATTACTCACAGAAACCAGTAATAGACCTACTGATGAAGCTATATACCTACAATCTCTGCTATCTTCTGTTAATGAAGAAGATAAGCAAATGTTGATTAATATGCTTGAAAAACTAATAATTAGACTAAAATGTAATGATTTTAGATGAAGAGTTAGGTAAATAATACATAGCTTTAATAATCGAAACACTCTAATACTTAAGGCATAACATGACTTGTGCAAATATAAATCAATTAACCATACATATGGTCTACTTCTTATTATTGGAAAGAGGATATTGCCACGTTGCACCACTTTTTGAATTTAAGAAAAGAATATAACCAAGTCTTAACTAAATAGATTTTAATGCAAGTAAAATTAGCTGCTGCCTTAACAAGATTGTAAAAACTGGAGATATAACGTGACGAATATAGCAAGCCAGCAACACCCTCAGCATTCTAAATTGGTTGGACTGGTTTGGAATATCGCCAACATTATTCGTGGCCCTTACCGCCCCCCTCAATACCGTCGCGTCATGTTGCCCTTAATTGTATTAGGACGCTTTGACGCTATTCTTGCACCTTATGCCGATAAAATGAAAGTTTTTTATGATAAATCGGTAGCAAAGTTGCAAGATAAAGAACCTAACCCTATTTTGCAAAAGCAATTAAGTCAAATTGCTGATAAAAAACGTAGACAAGACCTTTACAATATCAGTGGTTTTAATCTTGAAAAGCTATTGAACGATCCTGATCAATTTACTGCCAATTTAACAAAATACATTGATGGCTTTTCACCTAAAGCTAAAGATATTTTTGCAAAATTTGAATTTGCTAAAGAAATTGAAAAACTAGATGATGCAAACCGTTTGTATAAAGTCTTTCAAGAGTTTCGTAATAGTCTGGTTGAATCTGGCTTAAGTCTAGCCCCTGCTAGTGTAAGTAATTTACAAATGGGGTATTTATTCGAAGAACTAGTACGTAAGTTTAATGAACAAGCCAACGAAGAGGCTGGGGATCACTTTACGCCTCGCGAAGTGATTGAACTGATGGTTAATCTAATCTTTCAGGAAGATTATAAAGCGTTGATGCAACCAGGTGTGCAACGCAGTATTTACGATCCCGCGGCGGGAACTGGTGGAATGCTATCTGAGTCCGAAAAATTCCTAAAAAAATACAACGATCAGATTAACTTGAGTATGTATGGTCAGGAATATAACCCAGAGTCATATGCTATTTGTTGCTCAGATTTATTGATTAAAGATGAGCCAGCAGAAAATATTGTCTATGGCGATACCCTTGGGGTAAAAAATGCCAAAGCAAAAGATGGTTATGTACCCCATGATGGTCATCAAGATAAAACATTCCATTACATGTTTTCAAATCCACCTTTTGGGGTAGAGTGGAAAAATCAAAAAGACTATATTGAGATAGAAGAAAAATTAGGGTTTTTAGGACGCTTTGGGGCGGGTCTACCTCGTATCAATGATGGTTCACTGTTGTTTGCTCAACATATGATTTCAAAAATGAAAGCCTCCCCTGAAGAAGGCGGTGAAGGCTCACGTATTGCCGTAGTATTTAATGGGTCACCTTTATTCACAGGAGACGCAGGCAGTGGCGAAAGTAATATTCGTCGTTGGATTATTGAAAATGATTGGCTAGAAGCAGTTATCGCCCTGCCCGACCAAATGTTCTATAACACCGGTATTTATACCTACATCTGGATTATTTCCAACAAAAAAACGGCACCGCGTAAAGGTAAAGTACAGCTGATTGATGGTACAGCACATTACCAAAAAATGACGAAAAGCTTAGGCAACAAACGTAATGAATTATCCAAAGCCCATATTGCTGAGTTGACTCAGTTCTACGCTAAATTTAAAGATCAAGATAGCAGTGATTTAATTAAAACCAAATCAGGTGAAGCCAAAGTATGTTCCAAGATTTTTAATAACCAAGATTTTGGTTACTTAAAACTCACTGTAGAACGTCCGTTGCGCTTGAATTTTGAAATCTCAGCAGAGCGTATTGCCTTGTTAGATGAGCAATCGGTTTTTGTGAATTTGGCAAAAAGTAAAAAGTTTAAGGATGCTGCTAAAATTGCTAAAGAAGAGGAAGTAGGACGCATACAGCAACAAGTTATTAAAGCAACACTTGCTGCTAACATTTCAGCTCAGGTTTGGAAAAACCGCGATAAGTTCCTAAAAGTACTCAACCCTATTTTAAATAATTTAGCGTTTAAGCTGGCAGCCTCTGTAAAAAAAGCCATTTTAGAAGCACTATCTGAACGCGATCAAACAGCAGATATGTGTATGGACAGTAAGGGTAATATTGAACCAGATCCTCAATTACGTGATACGGAACTAGTAGCATTCCCTGATGGCTTAACATTACCGTTAAGTTTAGACTATGACAATGCCCTTAATCTAGATGAACTCTTAAACCTAGTTCGTCCACATTGTGAAGCTTATTTAAAAGCGGAAGTGTTACCCCATGTAGCTGATGCGTGGATTGATTACAGTAAAACCAAAGTAGGTTATGAAATTCCAATTAACCGTCACTTCTATGTTTATGAGCCACCTCGCCCACTGGAAGAGATTAAGGCAGAGATTGTACAGCTTGAGCAGGAGATTATGCAGATGTTAGGGGGGCTGTCTGCATGAGCCAACTACCCCGTTATGAAAATTATAAAGAGAGCGGTGTGCAATGGTTAGGGGATATTCCTAGTCATTGGAAAGTATGGAAAATTACACATGCTATGGATTTAATTGGGAGTGGTACAACTCCCAAAAGTGACAATTTAGAATATTATGATGGAGATGTATTATGGGTTACTACATCTGAATTAAGGGAATCATATATTTATGATACGAAACAGAAAATAACAGAATTGGCTATAAAAGATTACAGTGCTTTAAAGAAACACCCTGTAAATAGTGTGGCTATTGCGATGTATGGAGCTACAATTGGAAGGCTTGGAATATTAGCCAAAGAAGCTACTTTTAATCAAGCTTGCTGTATATTTAGTGGTTCAAAAGTTTTGTATTATAAATTTTTATATTACTGGCTTTGGATGCGAAGACCAATTTTAATTTCTTTATCTAATGGTGGTGGTCAGCCTAACTTAAGCCAAGATGACTTAAAGAAGTTAAAGTTAGCTTTCCCCCCAATACCTGAACAAAAAATCATTGCAGATTTTTTAGATAAACGCCTTGCCCAAGTGGATGCTTTAATTGCTAAGCAAGAAACACTTTTAGAAAAATTGGCTGAACAGCGTATTGCTTTAATTTCTCATGCTGTGACTAAAGGGTTAAATCCTGATGTAAAGATGAAAGAAAGTGGCATTAATACATTAGGTAAAATACCTTTTCATTGGAAAGTAATAAAAAATAAATTCATTTTGAACTTTTCAAAAGGACTAACTATTACTAAAGAAAATTTAGTTGATGAAGGAATTCCTTGCGTAAGTTATGGTGAAGTACACTCTAAATTTGGTTTTGAAGTTGATCCTAATAGACATGAATTAAAATGTGTGCCTGAATCATATTTAGAGAGTGATCCAGCTGCACTTCTAAAAAAAGGTGATTTTATTTTTGCCGACACTTCTGAAGATATAAAAGGTTCAGGGAATTTTACTTATTTAAATAGTGATACTCCTACCTTTGCTGGTTATCATACTATTATCGCTAAGATAAACGAAGTAAATAATCCTAGATTTTTGGCTTATGTATTTGATACTGAAGAGCATCGAAATCAAGTTAGAATGCAAATTAAAGGTGTTAAAGTCTTCAGTATTACACAAGCGATTTTAAAAAATACTTTTGTTTGGTTACCTTCAATCAAAGAACAAAATCAAATAGTTGATTACTTAGATGCTGAGGTTGAAAAATATCAACAAATTGGTCAAAGATATCAGTTAACTATTGAAAAACTTAAAGAATATCGCTCCACCTTAATCACCCAAGTGGTAACGGGTAAAATCGATGTTCGTCAACTTAGCGGTAGTTAATCAATCCTCAGGACATAATTTTTAAGGGAGTCACTATGCATAGCGAATGGTATTTTGAACGAGCCGTCGAAAAAAGTTTAACCACAGAAGGTGGCTATGTAAAAGGCAACCCTAAAGAGTATGATCCCAAAATTGCTTTATTTCCTAATGATGTTATTGCCTTTATTCAGGCAACTCAACCGAACATTTGGGATAAAATTGAACATGCTTATCAAGCAGGAGCTAGTGATTATATTTTAAGGGATTTAGTCAGTGCATTAGACTCACAAGGGACATTAGCTGTATTGCGACAAGGCTTTAAAAGTTTTGGTAAAAAAATCAAAATGGCCTATTTTGCACCTAATACTAGTATCAATAAGACCACCCAAGAACAATATGCAGCTAATATTTTAAAATGTACTTGCCAAGTGCATACGGAATTTAATGAAATACCTGATATGGTGCTTTCATTAAATGGTATTCCACTAGTAACACTTGAGTTAAAAAATGAATTTTCTGCAACAGGCTGGAATGTGGAAGATGCTATTATTCAATATAAACAAGATCGCAATGCTAAGGGGCGTTTATTTGAGTTTAAAAAACGTTCCTTAGTGCATTTTGCGGTAGATACCTGTGATGCCTATATGACCACAAAACTGGATGGAGAAAATACCCAATTTCTACCATTCAACAAAGGCTATTTAAATGGTAAAGGTAACCCCCCTATAGAAGGAGATGTTCGCACCCATTATTTGTGGACCGAGACGTTAGCGCGGCATAGCTTTATGGAAATCTTTGCACGCTTTATGCATTTAAGTGTAGAAAAGAAGAAAATCAAAACCAGTACGGGTTTTAGGTATATTGAAACAGAAACCATGATTTTCCCACGCTATCATCAATTAGATGCTGTGAGGAAATTGGTAAAGCACAGTAAAGCCAATGGTTCAGGTCATAATTATTTAATTCAGCACTCAGCAGGTTCAGGAAAATCCAATACCATTGCTTGGCTTGCTCATCATTTAGCGTCTATGCACAACGCTAATGATGAAAAAGTGTTTAACTCAATTATTGTGATTACAGATCGTATTGTTTTAGATCGCCAATTACAAGAAACGATAACCCAATTTGAACATAAGGATGGTGTCGTACAAAAAATTGATGAAAATACCTTACAGTTGACCAATGCATTAGCTTCTAATGTACCGATCATTATTACTACTATTCAGAAATTCCCTTATATCATGCAGTCTATTCGAACACAGGCAAAAAAGGGTATTCAAGTAGATCTTTCTACAGAGGGTAAACGGTTTGCAGTGATTGTTGATGAAGCACACAGTTCGCAAAGTGGCGAAACAGCAATGGAGCTACGTAAAATTCTCAACAAAGATGGCATTGAATCAGCAATTGCACAAGAGTTCTTAGATGATGACGATGATGAAAGTGAATTAACCGATGATGTGAAAAAACGTTTATTTGCTGAAGCTTCTAAACGGAGTCGCCAACCCAACTTAAGCTTTTTTGCTTTTACCGCCACCCCCAAATGGAAAACCCTCGCTTGCTTTAATGAAGCAGGTGAAAACGGAGAGGCACCCTTTCATCACTACAGTATGAAACAAGCCATTCAGGAAGGCTTTATTTTAGATGTATTGGCAAACTATACGACTTATGAACAATACTTTAAATTAATAAAAATTTCTGATACCGATCCAGAATTAGCTAAAAATAAAACCAAAGCCTTGATGACACGTTTTGTTGCTATGCATCCAAGTGTGATTGCTCAGAAAGTAGAAATTATTGTAGAGCATTTCAGAACCGTGACCATGCACCGTATAGGGGGTCGAGCTAAAGCCATGGTTGTCACTAATTCGCGTGAACATGCGGTGCGCTACAAACTCGCTTTTGATGACTATATTAAAGAAAAAAAATATACCGGCATTAAATCATTAGTCGCTTTCTCTGGAAAACTCGAAGTAGATGGCATTGAATATACAGAACCTAAAATGAATGGTTTTAAAGAAACGGAGTTACCTGAACAATTTGATACTAATGATTATCAAGTACTGCTAGTGGCAGAAAAATATCAGACAGGTTTTGATCAACCTCTCTTGCATACCATGTTTGTAGATAAGAAATTATCAGGGGTTCACGCTGTACAAACCTTATCCCGTTTAAATCGTTGTGCTTATGGCAAGGAAGATACCTTTGTATTGGACTTTGTGAATACACATGATGATATTTACAAAGCATTTAAGCCCTTTTATGAAGTTACTCAGCTGGGTGATATCCCTAATGAACAAAAGTTAAATGAGCTAGGGCATACATTGGATCAATGGAACTTCTATTTTGAGGTAGATTTAAATGAGTTTGCCAATATCTGGTTTAAAGATCGTAGCAAATTAACAGGCCATGAACATAAGCAACTTAATAGCATTATTGATCGTGCCGTTGATAAATATAAAAAAATACATGCTGATGATCCAGTACATCAACAAGAACAACAAAAATTATTTAAAAGTCAGTTAAAAAGCTATCTGAACTTATATTTATTTGTTTCGCAAATCTTAGATTTCACTGACTCTGAACATGAGCAACGATATGCTTATTTAAAAGCATTACTGCAAAAGTTACCTAAAGGCTCAAAAGAAAATACCATTGATTTATCAAAAATTGTAGAACTTCAATTTTATCGGTTGCAAAAAATCAGTGAAAACAGCATCGACTTAGGACACGGTGAAGCCAAAAACTTGAAAGGTTCAACAGATGTGGGAACTGGCCAAGCTGAATCAACAGATAATGCATCACACTTGATTGATGAGCTGAATGAGACATTTGGTACGGACTTTACCATCGCGGATCAATTATTTTTTGATCAAATTGAGCAGGCCGCACTTGAAAATGAACAAATTGTGCAAGCAGTTAAAGCCAATTCTTTAGATAGTTTTACGGAATATCTTTCTGAAAAGCTAATAGAACTTTTCCTAGCCCGAATTGCAGGCAATGAAGAAGTATGTAATAAAGTGATGAGTACAGAAGAACTACGCCATAAAGTTGCTACGCGTTTAGCAAAACATATTTATACCCGCACAAAGAAGCAAACTTCTTAATTTGGTATAACGTGTTTAAATGATGATAATTTATGTCATCACTTATTTAGTTTTTCGAGTGAATTGGGCTGTTGTAATAATCTTCAACTCAATTAGATAATTTAAAATAAATTTTGAATATTTCTTATTTAAATAAAAGACTATAAAACGTGCAACTTCGTATCTTGTTAAAAATACTTTGCTATTTAAGAGATTTAAATATCTTTCTTAGAGAGTATTAATGTTGACACTATTATTGAAAAATAGAATATAAAAAAATTTCGGTTATATATTACTCCAATGAACAGACAAAAGGTCTGTTTGGTTTGAGGTATTTTGTTATTTCATAAGGAGTATATATGTCTGAACTATTAAATATCATGTTAAAGGTAGTGGCTATTAAAGCCGCAGAATTAGCGGTTGAGGAAGCCGAACAATTAACCAAATGGATTAGAGATTATTTTGAAGGATAGTTGTTAGGTAAGTATGATTAATAAAGAAGCTGATATTGGTTCTTTTAATTTGTCTTTTTAATTTTTTAGTTTTTCATTACTGATCGTTAGCAATAGAAGAAGCATCTTGGGTATTAGCCCAAGGTGCTTTTTTTATGTTTGTTTATTGGATTGCTATCCATTTCTGTAGATGGATGATTTTGTCTTTTATTTTCACTTTATTTCTATTTTATAGCTAGTTTAAGAGGATTTTTATTATGGCACATTTAGTTGAAACAATGGCGTATGTAGGTAAAACCCCTTGGCATGGGTTAGGAAGTTCTTTACCTTCTGGACAGCCTATTGAGGTTTGGGCAGATAAAGCAGGCATGAATTGGCAAATTAATGAAGCCCCTGTGCGTTTTATTGCTCCCCATTTGGATAATAGGCGTGGTGAATTGATTGAGTTGGATAGGAGAGCTTTAGAAACAGGCGTTAATGCTAAAGATATATCAGGTGTTGATATTGAGTTGTCAGGAATATCAGCTATTGAACCGCAATCTCTAGTAAGCTTTGATGATCAGAAGGTGTTGTATCGTAGTGACTCTAATTTGCCATTATCTGTAGTGAGTGGTCGCTATAAGGTAGTACAACCTATGGAGGTATTGGAGTTTTACCGTGACCTTACTGAACAATTTGGCTTTGAATTGGAAACCGCAGGGGTATTAAAGCAAGGACGCAAGTTTTGGGCATTAGCTCGTACAGGCCAGTCTAGTGTATTGGGTGGTAATGATGTGGTCAATGGCTATGTATTATTGGCTACCTCTTGTGATGGCTCACTAGCTACTGTGGTTACACCAACTACTGTTCGCGTGGTGTGTAATAATACTTTATCGGTAGCAGTAAATAAATCACTAGCCGCTGAGTCTATTAAAGTACCTCATAATACGGTATTTGATGCAGCTGCGATTAAGCGTCGGTTAAATCTTACTTTAGGTCAATGGGATGACTTTATGTTAATGATGCAAGAATTAGTAAAACGCAAAGTGTCTGCGAAAGAGAGTGAGGAATTCTTTATGAATGTATTAAATCCTGCTACGACTTTTGATCGTTATGCTATTAATAGCAATAATGGTAATAAAGAAATTGTTATTGATGTGGCTAATACGACAGAGGCTACGAATAGCCTTGAGCCAAGTAATGCCAATAATCATTTAGCAGGTGTTTCCTTATTAGATCGTATTGTCAGAAATACAGGTAAAGTGATTCAAGCAGAGGTAGCTACTATAGATTCCCCTATTGATTGGAATAAAATCCCTAATGGTCGTGCTATGAAAAAGGTACAAACCCTCTATGACGGTCATGGGCGTGGTGCTGAGTTACAAGCTGCAAAAGGCACTGCTTGGGGATTGTTATGTGCTATGACGGAGTTTATAGATCATGAACGGCAAGCACGCAGTCAAGAAAACCGCCTTAATAGTGCTTGGTTTGGTCAAGGTGCTCAGCTTAAACAGCAAGCCTTATCACAGGCATTAAAGCTAATTGCTTGATAGTGACTCTCCAATAGTGAATAAAAAGTGTTATTTATTATTGGTTGTTAATTTAAAAGGAGTAATTATTGATGTCTTTATTAATTAAGCTGTATGAATGCCCTCGATCCAGTATTAAACCTGTTGCCAGTATTGAACAATGTAATGCGTTATTAAATTGGTTTGATAACCATCTGCTGGAATTACACAGTGGGGCTATTGTTGAGTTAACAGAACAAACACTACTCAAACTGTTAAGCGACCTTTATCGTATCAGTGCCAATAGCTGTGAACAGGTGTTTCCCACCATTCCTCAGTTTGTGCATGGGGCAAGTGAGTATGATGAGACTTACTGGCAAAAAGTAGCACAACTGCGGATTAAGCTGAAACAGCTGTTAGATACGTTCGATTTCAACCAACATCGATTATTTCTACAAGGTAATTGGTAATACTGCACTGCATCCAAGACAGTATTTAAAATTATGTTTTTTGCTTTCCACTGATTTTCTAAGCAATATTAACTAAATTACTATCATTACTTTAACTAATTTAGCTAATAATCTCACTATCTCAATACTTTATACCTATTTCCCCTGACCTAACCCAGTAATAACAATAGTTAACACTACCACTGCTATGATCGTTAATTTATTTATTATGGTATTAAATAATAAGTGAACTATATGAATAATAGTCTGTGTAGCACGCTATTTTACTTTAGGTAGAGGGGATTCTTTTTTGGAGAGTCCAATTATGTCAGACAAAGATACCCATAATTTATATCCTACACCACTCGATAAAACCACTATTAAACAAACACTTTCTGAATTAATCAGACCATTGGTTCCTAAAAACTGTCGTCGTTATCATTATCGGTTCTGTGATTTAATACCAGAGCCTAATTTATTTGGTTTTAGATGTGATCCACAGCCCTTACAAGGCAAGGTAACATTAATTACAGATACTTTTATTTTAGTACAAGAAAAGGGAACTAAAAATCATTTTATTATTGGCAATAAAGCCTATATAGATAATCTACCAGAAGTAGGCCATAACATTGAAGTAACACCTTATGCCAGAAAACACTTTAATGGCAAACGCATTGATGAGCCTGAACAAATCACAAGAACCTTTGATGATGGTACTCAGTATATTGCTACCAAAATGATGCTAGGCGGTGAAACCACAGAATTACCATTACCCATCCCTAAAGAACATATCCAATGCCCAGAACTATTAGAATTGATTGAACAACTGGAACAACTACCAGCCCTTGATGGTTTTAGACAAATTAGTCATTTACTGGTAGATGCAGGCGCTAAAGAGTTTACTCTGAATGATCCTAAAGCTAGTGATATTATTAATTCTCCTCCTAGTATTAGCTTTACAGTAGCGAATACTAAACTCACAGGTAAGGTTACTATTGCTTATGATCGTGGGGCGGATACTTATATTATTCAGGCAACTCCATCAATTCAGCCAAAACCAATTAGGACACAGGATATAGCTAAAATAGAGGTGGCAGTAGAGGAGGTAAATGAATCGTTAAAAACTAATGTACCTACCTTAAGTACAGCTGAACCCATAGAAATCACGGATGTGTATTTTGATGATCTGGGACTAAGGCTAACTGAGTTAATTGATGATGGTAGTTGGCAGCTGATTAAAATAAAGGTGTTATAGCTTGTGTCTTTTATAAAAACCATACCAAAATATGGTATGGTTTTATCTTTTGCTATTATTTTTTTGTATTTTATTAGTATCTAATATCACGATAAGTACTTAATTAAATACAGTCTTTTTATAGGGTAGTTTGATCAGCTTTTAAATAATTAGTTATGGTAAGGCTATCAATGCTATTATTTAATGAGTTATTTCTTATTTATTAGTAATGCGACATGGTGAAAAGCAATAAGCAAAAAAGGCAAGTGATTAAGCAAAAACGCTTACAAAAGACTATGCAGTCAAAACCTTCTTTTACTAAAGAACAACAGCTTAGTTATAATCCTGATTATTTAGTTAATTTTAATAGTAGTATTACAATGGATTGGTCAAAATTAAGTGATGCCATGCAACAAATAATAAAAAAGGCTTATGCTATTTTTAGTGTATATACTGCTCCTGAACATTTTAATGTATGTACCGCTTGTTGTGTTAGTCTAGAAGAGGAAAAAGCATTAAGAACATTACCCCTTTCATTATTACCTAGACAGCTTATTTATTCATATAATGTCAGTGCCAAATCACAACAGAATAATAAAAGTGAGGTTGCCTATTTACTTCCTCGTATCCTTGAATTAATTGCACTGGATGAAGACATACATCATAGTACAGAACTTAATTTAACTTGGTTGTTCACTGTGTCTCATGAATTATGGACAGATCAAGAAAAAGATCTACTTGCTGAGTTTGCTTTACAATATTTAAAAGATAAATTTCAACAAGCAGAACAAAACCAAAAGATTGTAATGATTGATGAAATTTTAATTATGTTCTGTTCTGCTAGTATTAATATAGAACCACTATTGGATTATATGGCTCAACATTCTAATTTTTATATCATAGCCTCTATTGCATTTCTTATCAGTTGGAACAAAGGTGGAGAAAGCTATATATCCAACTCCTTTGCTACAAATTGCCCTCAAATTAATATTATTTTTAACCATTGGCTTGAAAAAAATAGTATCTTGCTCCAACAAAATGCAGATCATGCTATTCTAAATCCTAATACCCTTTCTGAGCATGAACGTACAATGTACTATATTGAGCAAGGTTTATTTGAGCTATCACACCATTTAGTTAACATTCAATATTAATAGAAGATTAAACACTGTTATTTTATTAGGTAATGATGTGTTGGCATTCATAACCTTACAAATATTAGTTGAGCAAGTTCATTATTTTTTGTATTTGTTCAATTTACATCTCCTAAGGAAAAGTAGTATACCCTGTTAATTTGCAATACATATCTAAGGCATCTTTACCTTCCGCTATAAATTCTATATCCAGCGAAGCAGGTGGATTAGCTGGATCATTATAATTACCCTCAAGAAATTCTTTATATTGCATAAGTATGTATAACAATTGATCGATTGTCATTATAACCTTTTGTTCTTCAACATATTCACAGCATATAAAAACTAAATCTTTCACAACTGTATATAAAGTTAATCAAATATTAAAAAGTTGGTTAACACTGTTCTGAATGATGCAAAAGAGAGAGTAGAAACCATTAGATGGTAAAAAATTGGTGTACTTTTACATAATATTTAACATTGCAGAGGTTATTTTATAAGCAGTCTCATAGTACTAGGCTATTTTCATTGGTAGCCTAGCACTGTTAGCCATTAATTTATTTTTTTGATTTTATGACTCCTTTCCCTAAAACCCTTCTCCTATTAAGTTTAGTCAATCGCAAATATTCGTCTATTTTAACCAGATAACTCACACCTTGCGCTATAATACACTCTATCTTTTGTTGTTCACTTCGATGTACCATACCTAAATAACAATTAAGGTAGCTATTCTTCTGTTTAGGAGTATTACAGTTAAAATAAAGCCCTCTACCCAGTGTAATGTCATTTTGCCAAAGTTCACCTATTTGCTGAGTAATATAATAATCAGACCATCGTTTAGCACCATCATAAAATAATAGTAAATGAACATGATAACCTTTGTCATTACCATGCTCTAACTTCCAGATATAACCTACTAGGTCTTTAAAAGCAGGATTACTGGGGATGAGTTTAATGAAATAATCGACATCGGTTCTAAAGTCTTCATAACTTATGGAGCTGTTTTGTTGATAACTTAAGTCTACCCGAATCACTAATAACCGTGAGTAAGTGTTAAAGAGGTTTTTAACATAGTGGCTGTATTCTCTTAAATTATCGGTATAGCCTGTGTCGTGGTTATATTGACTTACTGCTGTTTTAAAAGCAGGTTCCATACTACCTATTTTTAAAGCACCTAATAACCAGTAAATATCCTCAAGGGCTAATAGTTTGATGCTGAGTAAGCCATTAACTTCTTTGGCGAGTTCTATACTTTCTCTAATATTAATAAATACATCACATTGCAGCAATAGCTGACAATAAGGTGATAATAACTTTACTTTATTTTTTTGCTGATCATACAGGTTGTTATTAAATAAAGCATCAAATAACTTCACATCAAAATAGTGGTAAGCTTCTATTAGATCATAAAAAGGGTGTTGTGGATTAAGATACGCTCTATCTGAATCTATCGCTATTAGCCTTTGATAGGGTGTTGTACTAGACGACACTAGTAAAGGCATTCTATCTGCTTTACCTGCTACTATCTGCATCACTGCATTATGGATAGCAACTTGTTGTTTAGCCAGTTGATCTTTAGGTTGTAAATAAGGGTTGTAGTACATAATATTACCTCTTAACAATTAGATGTAAGGTGTTAACAGGTATGGATACAGGTATTAAAGTGATCGTGAAATGATTAGCTGGGATTACTAGTTATGTATAGAAATGTTGTTAACCAGATATTGAATGATAAGTATTGAGTTAGGAATATAATATTATCTTTAAAATACAGCTATCTTCTGCTATTTATCATTAGATTGATATTATCTTTAGATATTATTATATCTGGTTAATACTATTTTCGTATATTTATTAGTTCTATTACTAATAGGGTTGTTAGCTAGCAATTATTGGTTAGTGATTACTGATTAGTTTTATTAATGATTACTTATTAGTAGTTTACTAATAACATATAATCCAATAAAACTTACTTTAAAAAATACCAAGCAATCCCTATCGTGTAAATTGAATATACTTTATAAACACGTTAAAAGCTATTCGATGAATTTAACCAAAGTTAGCCGAAATCATGACTTTCATTTAGATTAATTTAAGTCAGTTAAATCACTTCTATCACTTTAATTATTTTTATAAGATAACTGGATATTGATGGTTAAAGGTGTTGTATCCATACCTTGTAGCGTTGTTATTTGTCATTGCTAATTAGTTATAAAGCAGCTATGACTTTGATTGCCTAGATGCATAATAAATGAATCTTCAGCTAACAAGGGATTTCTCTCTGCTTTGTTCAACTTTAGCCAATAACCACGTATCTACAGCAGTAGATAACCAACCAATGGATTTAACACTGAGTTTAATCGGTTTAGGAAAGCTAGGGTCATAACGAGGTGACTTACTATCTAACCAATCATAGATAGTGGACTTACCAATGCCTAGTTTTGTAGCAACGGCTTTAATACGCAGAATACGGTGTTCAGTAGGTCGTAACAAGGGTGATGGTTGACTTGCTTGGGATGGTGCCAACAGAGATTGACTTATTGATGTAGCTTGCTCTTGAGCGGGTATAACGCCTGTTGTTTGTTCTATCTTAGCCAGTAACCACGCATCTATTTCATTAGATAGCCAACCAATAGACTTTGAATTTAGTTTAAAAGGTTTGGGAAAGCTAGCATTATAACGTGGTGACTTACTATCTAGCCAATCATAGATAGTCGATTTAGCAATACCTAGTTTAGCGGTTACTTCTTTAAGGCGTAAAACACGTAGTTCTGACTGTGAGGGTAATTTTGCTGGATTATGGCTATGAGCAAGTATTTCTGATTGAGCGCAAGTGCCAATATCAGCACATAGGATTGCTTGAGATTGAATGGTAGGTATAGAAATAGTATCCATTTTGGACTCCAATAAAAAAGCCACTCATTAAGTGGCTGTCATAGGTTGATTAAAATGGATGAGCAGATGGTTTATATCTAGCTAAACTAATTATTGATTCACCAATAATTGTTAATCATTTATACCATGAAAAAACTAAACGGCCTGCTTCATCTATACCATAACGTGAGTATGTATTTTTTTATTAACAAATACAAAATAATCCAAGATCATTATTACCACTTATATTGTGACCTGCTTATTAGCAATCTAAAAGCTCTTCTAGCTTAGTGCATATACCTAAAGTTTTATATCAATTTTATTCACTTATAAAGAATGTACATTATTACTTTTTTATAAAAGGTTATTTATTTTATAAATTATAATGTTAATTATTTTATATTTATACCATATATCTATTGCAAATTAACAATTATAAATAATTATTTACTACATAAATACTACAGTTTCTTATTTAAGATAATACAGTTATATCCTTAAATTAAATAAAAAATTATTCATAAATTAGCTAAAAAGAAATTATATTTCACTCTGAAATATAATATAATTTCTTTTTAATTATTATTTGAAGGTACTAAATATTTATTATGGTTCCTAATATAGAGAGTTCCTCTTATCCATGTGCTGAACTAAATGATATACGTGTCAGAAGATATTTTTTACTTCATATGCACCAAGAAGATTTTTCAGTTAACATAAATGATATCCATGATGTAAAGTTATTTATGGAGCATGCTTATAACCTTGCTAAGAAGTTGTTATCTGAATATGGTGATGAGATAGCTTCTGATGAAGGCCATTTAAAAGAACGAGTAATTAAAATAGCAAAACAATTTCTTAACCAAAAGCTTATACCCATCTCTCATTTTGAATGGTTAAAAGAGGATCGTTCTTGTTACTATACTTGGCTGAGTATAAGGTGTTATTCTTATCAGCTTCCGAATGGAACTTCATATTTTCCTTATATAAATATGGGATTATCGAACCAAGCTTACAATTCACAAGAACGGTTCGATTTGATAATTAGTTTTTTTGATTTATGGCAGATATCTAATAGTGAAAAGATTCAGTATTTGGATAGATTAAAAGCCACATGGTCTAGTAACCTATTATTAAAGCCATTTAAATGGCTTGATAGAAAAAATACTGAGCTATGTGATTGGTTATATGACTACTTAAAAAAATACTGCCAAGAATGTAATGGCTCAACCACTTTTCAAGCACATATCTTTAATAGTGCTAATAAATTAGCTTTACAGATAAATCCAATAAATACTGATGAGATTTATCATCTTATTTATGCACTGTATGACACATTGAATTACTTTGCAATAAACAACCTCAATGACAAGCTTAACAAAGCTTATAGCCAGTATAAATTTAGGAAAAAAAATAAAGATAAAAAACCACTTAATACCTATTTAACCAAAGAAACTAAAGCTAAATTAGAAAAACTAAGGACTCATTACAATAATAGAACCCTGCATGATACATTAGATCTTATTATTAGGCAGGCTTATGACAACACTATAATTAATAAGTGATCTGGTTAACAGCATTATTCCGATTTAGCCTTATATTATTCCATTAAAATTAATTTCTGGTGTACCCCTAAGTGTACCCCTTGAAAAATATTTTTGATTTATCAAAGAAAGGACTTGTTGTAACTTATTGATTTAATTGGTCGGGACGGAGTGATTTGAACACTCGACCCCTTGCACCCCATGCAAGTGCGCTACCAAGCTGCGCTACGCCCCGATAAAGAAAAGACCTTATTAAAATAAGGTGGCAAATAATACACTAACTATAATAAAAAGAGTAGCCTTAATAGGTGTTATATTTATAACTAAGCCGATCCATTATATTAATGTTAACAATATGTTTTGCTTGGACTGGTTATGCTGTATATAGATAGTTTATACTGATATTGCATAAATATAGGCTTATTGATCTAATAAATATATTCAGTCTAATATTTATGGCATCATAATAATTACAGAGATGAATTTATTTCCCGCTTTAGGAGGCAGTATGCAACTTAAAAAATTTCTTGTCGTAGTTGACGCTAAACACGGCAGACAACCCGCATTAAAAAGAGCAGCTTGGCTTGCTAAACAAGCATCCGCCACATTAGACCTTCTATTAGTTGAATACGATTCGTCTTTTGATGGCTTCCATTTGTTTGGTGGAAATAAAGAAGAAAATGAAGGTAAAGCATCCTTATTAGAAAATAAAAAAGAGTGGCTTGATGTGTTAGCACAACCACTGAGAGATGAAGGCCTTACTGTTACTACAACAGTACGTTGGAATAAGCTTCCTTATAAAGAAGTAATATCTTATGCCAATGAAACTAAGCCTGATATCGTATTTAAGAGTGCTTACTCAGAAAACATGTTAAAACGTTTATTTATTACTAATAACTCATGGCAGTTAATTCGTAATTGTACATATCCTTTATGGTTAGTACAGCATGGAGATTGGGAGGGTAATAAACTCTGTACAGCCCTTGATCCTTTACATGTATCTGATAAACCAGCCTATTTAGATAATGAGCTAATTACAATTTCTACAGAGCTTTCTAAGATTCTTGGAATGCCTGCCAATTATTTACATAGCTATGCAGCGATGCCTCGTCCACAATTGTTTGGTGGTGAGCAATCAAGAGCTTACGACCAATACTTAAAAGATTTTATTAAAGAACATACGGATGCTTTTGAAAATTTAATGAGCCACTACCCAGACATTGAAAAGAGTCAACAGCATTTATTAGAGGGTTTTGCCGAAGAAGTTATTCCTAATGTTGTTAAAGAAAAGCAAATAGGATTAATGATTATGGGGGCCGTTGCTCGTGGTAGTTTAGATAATTTGTTAATTGGTCATACTGCTGAACGTGTACTTGAGGCGATTGAATGTGACTTATTAGTAGTACATCCACAAGTTAATGGTGGCAAAACTGACGTGTAATATTCACTCTCTGTAACGAAGTAAATATTAGTTATTAATAATTGTGGTTTATAATAGAAAAAACTCTATTATAAACCACTTTTTTTAAGAAGGATTTTATGACTAATCGTCGTACTAAAATTGTTGCTACACTAGGCCCAGCTAGTAGCTCTCCTGAAATGTTAGAGCAACTTATTTTGGCTGGCATTGATGTCGCACGTCTTAATTTCTCACATGGCACACCAGAAGAACACAAAGCTAGGGCAGCATTAGTTCGTAGCTTAGCAAAGAAACATAATCGCTTTGTAGGGTTATTAGGTGATTTGCAAGGCCCTAAAATCCGTATTGCTAAATTTACAGATAAAAAAATTGAGCTAAAAGAAGGTGATACTTTCCGCTTCTCAGTAACACACCCAAGAGATGCTGGTACTAAAGAAGTAGTAGGTATCGATTACCCTGATTTGGTAAAAGACTGTAAAAAAGGTGATGAGCTATTATTAGATGATGGCCGTGTAGTAATGCAAGTTGAACAAGTCACTAAAGATGAATTAATTTGTAAAGTGCTAATTGGTGGTCCTTTATCAGATAATAAAGGTATTAATCGTCGTGGCGGTGGTCTCACAGCACCAGCGCTTACTGAGAAAGACAAAGCAGATATTAAACTAGCCGCAGAAATGGAGTTGGAATATATTGCTGTTTCATTCCCACGCGATGCTTCTGATATGGCCTATGCACGCCAATTAAAAGAAGAAGCAGGTAGCTCTGCATGGTTAATCGCTAAAATAGAACGTGCTGAAGCGGTGGTAGATGATGAGGCTTTAGATGGCTTAATTCTGGCCAGTGATGGTGTGATGGTAGCCCGTGGTGATCTTGGTGTTGAAATTGGTGATGCAGAATTAGTAGGCATTCAAAAGAAAATTATTCAGCATGCACGTCACAATAATAAAATCGTTATCACTGCTACTCAAATGATGGAGTCAATGATTAATAGCCCAATGCCTACCCGTGCGGAAGTATCAGATGTTGCTAATGCTGTATTGGACTATACGGATGCAGTTATGCTATCTGCTGAGAGTGCTGCAGGTAACTATCCCCTCGAAGCAGTAAAAGCAATGGCACGAATTTGTATAGGTGCTGAAAAAAGCCCAATTGCAAGAAAATCAAATCATCGTTTAGGTGAAACGTTTAATCGTTGGGATGAAAGTATTGCTCTTGCCGCTATTTATACGGCTAATCACTTCCCAGGTGTTAAAGCAATTATTAGTTTAACTGATAGTGGTTACACGCCATTAATTATGTCACGTATTCGCTCATCTATCCCTATTTTTGCCCTTTCACCCAAGGCTGAAACGCAAGGTAGAACCACTTTAATTAGAGGTGTACAACCCATTCCCTTTGATCCAGCAGCCTTACCAGAAGATAAGGTAAGTCAAGCCGCTGTAGATGAGTTGGTTAAACGTGGTGCAGTTCAAGATGGTGACTGGGTGATTTTAACAAGGGGCGATAGTTATACACGCCGTGATGGAACCAATACCATGAAAATTTATCGTGTGGGTGATTTAATCGTCTAAATTCTATTGCTATGTTATAGCCCTGCTAAAGGGCTATAACAGTTAAGCTACCCTCTTACTTTTAATGCTCTTCTTGTACTTTTTCTAACAATACTTACAAATTGAAGTATGTATTTAACATCGTCATTGTTACCATCATCATTAATAATAGAATAACAGCAATAATGGCACATAAAACAGTTAATGCTTTTTGCGTACTCGCATCTTGACTATCAATAAAAGGCGATACTTTAGATAATCCTAAACCACCTATAATCGCTAATACCGCCGCTAAGCCATATAATGCCATAGGTGAAGTAAGGTTAACCCCAAAGCCGATAGTCATACCCAAAATAAACCCAATAGCTCCACCAATAACAGCTAATGAAATAGCAAATATATTTCTCATCTTAATCCCATATACAAATAAGCTAGGTTAAACCTAGCTTATTTTAAATGTAAAACTCAAGCAATAAATATTATTGGGAATAAATTTGATCAAATATAGCTCCATCAGCAAAATGTTTTTTCTGAATTTCGTCCCAATTACCAAAGTTTTTCTCTACAGATAAAAATTCAACTTTAGGAAAACGATCAGAAAATTCAGCCAAGATAGCTTCATTTCTAGGACGTAAATAATTCTTAGCAGCTATACGTTGACCTTCATCAGACCACAGATAGTTTAAATAAGCTTCTGCTTGAGCCTTGGTCTTTTTCTTCTCAACCACTTTTTCTACAACCGCCACAGGCAATTCAGCTTCTGCTGAAACACTTGGATATACAACCTCAAAACTGCCTTTACCAAACTCTTTAGCAATCATTTCTGCTTCATTTTCAAAGGTAATTAATACATCACCTTGCTGGTTTTGCATAAAGGTTGAAGTAGCCGCACGTCCACCTGTATCTAAAACTAATACATGCTTAAATAAATCTTTCACAAAATCTTTTGCTTTCGCCTCATCACCACCCTGTTTAAGTATATAGCTCCAAGCAGAAAGATAAGTATAACGACCATTACCTGATGTCTTAGGATTTGGAACAATTACTTCCACTCCATCCTTAACTAAATCAGGCCAGTCTTTAATATTTTTAGGATTACCTTTACGTACAATAAATACAGTAGCAGAAGTAAAAGGTGCACTGTTATTAGGTAATAGTGTTTGCCAATTATCAGGTACTAAATTGCCATAGGTAACAAGCGCATTAATATCTGTTGCCATATTCATAGTAACCACATCAGCTCTTAAACCATCAATTACAGCACGTGCTTGTTTACTTGAGCCACCATGAGACATTTGAATTTTTACACGATCATCCTTATGTTGCTCATTCCAATACTTTTCAAATGCAGGATTATAATCTTTATAAAAATCGCGCATCACATCATAAGAGACATTTAACAACAGCTTATCAGCCCAGATATATCCATTAAAAGACATACCTAATAACAATAGTGAAGCCAGTAAAATTCGTTTCATAAATTACCTTATTAATATTTTTAACATGCAAATAAAACAATAACACTAAAAAACTTATTAGTTTCAGCTTAACACTTTTTTTATACTCTATAAAATTAACAGTTAGTGTAATTTGTTATTAATAAATAACTTGCTGAAATATAGAAAATACATAACAATTTTCACTATCCTTATTAAGATAAAACTTTGGGTATATTAAGTGAAACGCTATCTTGGTTATTTATTAATTATTAATTTGTTTATAACCACATGCCTTTTCTTTTACAGAAATGCATTACCTTCGCCCAGTGCACTTAATCCATTATTAAGAGGGGAACCTTTACAAACAGCCACCTCTAAACAACCCTTTTATGTAAACACTAAAGAATTTCGTTTTTATATAGACCCAGTTTATGAATATACACTGCATGGTCTTGTGGTTAGTAAATATAATGCCAGAAAAAAGTTTATGGCAAGAATTGATAAAGACTTAAATGTTTCTGATCTTTGCGTTATTTGGGGGGATAATGCTTTTCGAGGTGATTATAAGAAAATCACTTTTTGGAGCGGTGAATTTACTTGCTTTGCTAGGTTCGTAGGTAATAAAACTTATTATGCTGAATCCTTAGAGGAAGCAAAACAATTAGTGCAACAGGCCAGACAATCTTTTTTCTTTATCAATGAGCAGTTTTCTAACAATCATTTACTTACTGATAACCCTCAATTAGCTAAGCAGTTAAGAAATGTAAATATTGGCGATCAAATTTCTTTTTCGGGTTACCTTGTAAACTATGGTGCATCGCCCAATCAGATCTATCGTTATACAAGTACTGTTCGTACAGACACTGGCAATGGAGCCTGCGAAACTGTTTATGTAACCTCTTTTATGACATTACAAAAAAATAGTTATCGACAAGCGTTTAATTTATCTTTAATAAGCCTTTTCTGTATATCTATTATTTGGCTTGCTTATCAATTAACTCCTTTTACAACTAAAAATAATCCTGAACAAGATGATTAATAGTTTACTCTGTTCAAACTTGATATTACCTAGCAATTTTTTAAAAATAAAAACCTTAAATTTTAATAGCTTAAAATAAAATTGTATAAATTTATTGCATATCTAAATAAGAATCATTATATTTAGCATTTACAGATTAAGTGACTAATCATCTGATTTAACCTTAAGAAATACATTTCTTGTCGCTATAACGGTTTAGAAGCAACTAACATTAGAGTCCTTTCACACTATGAAAAAACACACAAAAACATCTCTGAGCTTAGCTATGGCATCAGCTAGTTTACCTTTGGTAACTTATGCAGATAATACAAATAATGCTATCGAACTTGATACTCTGACTATTGAAGGTCAACAAGAAACACCTTATCAAACAAAAAAACTATCTTCACCAAAATATACACAGCCATTACGAGATACTCCTCAGAGCATTACTGTAGTGCCTAAAGCAGTAATCGAACAACGTAATGCTATGTCTTTAGAAGATGCTTTATCAAATGTACCAGGTGTTACTTTTAACTCTGGTGAAGGTAATGGTGGTGTAGGTGATAGCATCAATATTCGTGGTTTCAATAGTGGTACTTATGGTGGCTCTAACGTTTACATTGATGGCATCCGTGATTCAGCCTTCTATACTCGTTCAGACATGTTTAATATTGAGCAAGTAGAAGTAATCAAAGGTTCTAGTTCTGCTGCTTGGGGGGCAGGAGTAATTGGTGGTGCTATTAATTTAGTTAATAAAACACCAAAATTAGAAGACTTTGCAACTATTAGTGGTGGTGTAGGTACAGCAGACTATAAACGTTTAACATTCGATGGCAATAAAGTTATTGATGCTGACTCAGGCACTGCTGCCCGTCTAAATATGGTTTGGCATAACTCAGGTATTGATGGTCGTGATTGGTTTGAAAGAGAACGCTGGGGTATTGCTCCATCTATATCTTTTGGTTTAAACACAAATACTCGTAATACTTTCTCTTATGAACATTTAACCGATAAAGGTAATTACGATTATGGTATTCCAACAACTAAATCTGGGAAAAGAGCTAGTAAAGTAAACGGTGTTAAATGGGATGGTTATTTTGGCTACCGCAACTTAGATAGAGAAGATATGCGCACTGATCGTGTAACATGGAAATTTGAACATGATTTCAATGATGCAGTTAGTTTCAATAACCAAGCCGTATGGTCACAGTTACAACGTACTTATACTGTTACAACACCTAGTGGGGCAAATGCTTCATTAAGGCGTCTACAAGGTGTTACTCGTTATACTGATACCCAAACACTTAGTAACCAATCCAATATTATCTGGAAATTTGATACTGCTGGCATTAAGCATACTTTTGTAGCAGGTATGGAACTTACTAAAGAAAACCTTGATTATAAATCAGGTGGTTTACGTTATGGCTCCGCAATGGTTCCTAACAATCCAATTAATCCAGCGCATCCACCTTCACAGTTTGCAGGTAACAAAGAAATTGCTTACACCAGCAAGATCGAAGCAGATGCTACCACCAAAGCATTCTATGTAATGGATACACTTAAATTTGGTGAGCATTGGCAATTGGATTTATCTGCTCGTCAAGACCACTACAAAGCTAGAATCACTGATACGAAAAGCCGTACTAATACAGGTGGTGTATTATCTGCTTGGACAGATGGACAAAATGACACTACTAATGAAAAGCTATTTAGCTATCGTACTGCTTTAATCTTTAAACCTGTTGAATACGGTAGCATTTATGCAAGTTTTAGTACTGCACAACAACCACAGTCTATTCGTATTGTTACCTCAGGTAGTTTAGGGGATGATCTATCTCCAACAAAAGGCAAAACCTATGAAATAGGTACTAAGTGGGATTTATTTGATGAACGCCTTTCTTTAACAGCTGCTATTTTTAGGACTAAATTGGATGCCACTGATTTCGACGATACAGTAGTACCTACTCAGACATATAGCTATAAACAAAAAACTGATGGTATCGAATTAGGTGTAGCAGGTAACATTACTAATCGTTGGTCTGTATTTGCTGGCTATGCTTATATGGATAGTGAAGTAGAAGGTCAAGAAGGTTGGGATGATGGTATTACCCTACCTAATACGCCACGTAACTCAGCTAACTTATGGACAACTTATCAGTTCCCGTATGATATTAGCTTCAGTTATGGTGTTCGCTATGTTGGAGAAAGGAGTATTCCTGGTGGTCGCGGAACAACCATGACTAATGCTTCTAAAACTGTTGTACCTAGTTACACTGTTCATGATGCAGCCATTGCATGGCAAGCTAATAAAAACCTTAACTTAAGGTTAAATATTAACAATATCTTCAACAAGCATTACTGGCGCCAATACAATGGTCGTGGTTTTGGTTTACCTGGCCCAGGACAAGGTGCACAGCTAACAGCTGAATATCGTTTCTAATGGCTGTTAACAACCTTATACAATTTTCCACAGAAACGCCACACCAAGCAGCCGGCTTGGTGTTGGCCATTGCAAAAACAGGAAATGCCAAAGCACAAGCGCAATTGGCGCAAATGCTACTTGATGGAAACGGCATTAAGAAAGATCATGTTTTAGCACTACAGTGGTTCAGCATTGCTGCTAAAAATGGCTACCTACAAGCCATTAATATGCTTGGCCGTTGCTATGAAAATGGTTGGGGTTGTACCATAAACTATACTAAGGCTGCTCAATACTACCAACTAGCTGCTGAAAAAGGGCTTAACTGGGGCATGTATAATTTTGCTAATCTCCTTATCAAAGGTAAAGGGATTACTAAGGATCTGTCTAAAGCATTTGATTTATATTATCAGGCAGCACAAACAGGGCATGCTAAATCCATGAATTTAGTAGGTCGATTCTATGAAGAAGGCTGGCTAGTAGCCACTGATTTAGATAAAGCCATCAACTGGTATAGACGCTCCGCTTCTGCTGGAGACTTTCGTGGCCAATGCAGTTACGCTTCTGTACTGACAGCACAAGGTAAAGTGGATGAAGCTGTTATCTGGTTAAGACAATCTATGCAAACAGCTACCCATGGCTTCTTACAGAAAATGGCTAGAGCCTTATGGCAATCACCCCATAAACCTTTACAAGAAATGGCTATAGAAATGTTTGCTCGTTGTGCTGAAGAAGGTGATCTATCAGATCAACAAGCCTACCAAGACATTCTTCAGAGACAATCTACTCAAACCAAGGAAAATCTATATGCTACTTCATATTCCTAATATCTTTTCTAAACAAGAAATTAGTTATATCCGCTCCCGTTTAGAACAAGCGAATTGGCAAAATGGTCAATTAACCGCAGGGCATATAGCTATTAATTGCAAGGATAACGAACAACTAGACGAAGAAGATCCATTTGCCATTGAACTAGGTGATGAAATTATTAAACGTCTAGGTAATCATCCTCTTTTTATTTCTGCTGCTTTACCTCATAAAGTTTTTCCGCCGATGTTTAATCGTTATAGTGGTGGCGGTACTTATGGATTTCATGTCGATAATGCTATTCGTAAGCCTAAAACCAGTCCTATCCGTGTAAGAACTGATGTATCCTCTACCTTATTTTTTAGTGAACCTGAAGAATATCAAGGTGGTGAATTAGTCATTCAAGATACTTATGGTGAACAACGAGTTAGATTACCAGCGGGTGACTTAGTGCTTTATCCTTCTACTAGTCTTCACCAAGTGACACCAGTTACTCAAGGTACTCGCTATGCTTCTTTTCTATGGACACAAAGCATGATTCGCTCTGATGAACAACGTCGTTTATTATTTGATATGGATATGGCTATTCAAGAGCTAACTAAAGATATACCTAATCATCCTGCAATAGTTAAACTGAGTGGCAACTACCATAACCTGTTGCGCCAATGGGCAGAAGTATAAAACTTACCCTTTATACACTTCTTGCAAAATAACAAGCTGTTAGTAGCCTAAACATTTTAGGCTATTTGCTTTATTATAAATTATCTTAGTCTCTATAAATAAATTTAAGGTAATTAAATGAGCACTCCACAACTAAATAAAGCCATTAAAGATTTTACTGCCGCTGTTACAGGTGAACCTAATACAATAAAACTTGCTGATTTTAAAGGGAAAAATGTTGTTATCTATTTCTACCCTAAAGATAACACTCCTGGTTGTACCACTGAGGGACAAAATTTCCGCGACCTTTATGCTGAGTTTCAAAAAGCTAATACGGTTATTTTTGGTGTTTCACGTGAAAGTATCAAATCTCATGAAAACTTCAAAGCAAAACAAGAATTTCCTTTTGAACTTATCAGCGACCCAGAAGAAGAGCTTTGTAAGTTATTTGATGTGATTAAACTAAAAAAACTCTATGGCAAAGAATACATGGGTATTGATCGCAGTACTTTTTTAATTGATAAAGAAGGCATTCTTCGTCAAGAATGGCGCAAAGTTAAAGTAGATGGCCATGCTGAAGAAGTATTAAAAGCAGCACAGGCACTTAAATAAAGAGATAAATTATAGTTACTGAGGAAAATGGTTACTTTCTCAGCAACTATAATGATACTATGGAAATAATATTTTTATGTTATGATTTATTTACTTATATAAAAATAATAGTGTAAAAAAACTTAAAAACCACGCTCTACTTATTAAACAAAATAAAACTTTTATTAAATTATCTTTACTAACCAGTATATAATACTAGATTACTGTCGGTATTTTTATTAACTTAGGAGCCTATTGGTGTCTGTCGTTTTTGTTGCATCCTCTTTACTACCAACACCTTTTGCAGTGTTTACAATGCATGGTTTTTTAGATGAAGAAACAGGCATTGAACACGTTGCACTAACCCTTGGTGATATCGCCAATGGAGAAGCTGTTTTAGGACGGATGCACTCTGAATGTTTAACGGGCGATGCCTTATTTAGCTTACGTTGTGACTGTGGTTTTCAACTAGAAGCAGCGATGAAGGCCATTGCTAAAGAAGGCCGTGGTGTATTACTTTATTTGCGCCAAGAAGGGCGTGGTATAGGCTTACTAAATAAAATTCGCGCCTACTCATTACAAGACAAGGGTGCTGATACAGTGGAAGCCAATGAACAGCTTGGTTTTCCTGCAGATATGCGGCAGTATGATATGTGCTTACCTATGCTTAATCATTTAGGCATAAAATCCATTCAATTAATGACTAACAATCCTAAAAAGATAGCAGCACTAAAAACTTTAGGTATTAATGTAGTCGAACGTAAACCCATAGAGTTTGGCAAAAACCGCTATAACCAAAACTACTTAGCCACCAAAGCAGACAAGATGGGACATTTATTAGGTCTACAACATCAACAAGAACAATCTGAAGATAGCACACGTTAATTGGTATCACTTAATTTATGCATAGACTAATAAAACTAATTACTATCATTTTTATAGTAAGCACCTGTTCTATTAGTTTTGCTGACTCACAAAAGCTACGTGTCATCAGCTTAACACCTTCTTTAACCGATATAGTTATTGAGTTAGAAGGTGCTGATTTATTGGTTGGGGTATCAGATTATGATAAACAACGTTTACCTATTTTAGAAAAAGCACAGCCTGTTGGTAATTTAGAAGGCTACTCCCTAGAAAAAATAATCAGCTTACAACCAGATGTTATTTTAATTTGGCCTACCAGTATTAAACCTTCACAACAACAACAGTTAATTTCTTTAGGCTATAAAATAGTTGAAACTAATCCTCACACGCTTGATGAGTTAGCCTTACAACTAGCCTCATTAGGTAAAAAAATTGGTAGAGAACAGCAAGGTAAAGAGTTGTCTGAAAAAATGCAAAATGAGCTTACTCAATTGCGTCAACGTTATCATCAAGCAAACCCTTTAAAAGTATTTTATCAGTTATGGGATAAACCCATTTATACCATAGGTAAAAACCAAATTATTGGTGATGCCCTTAAAGTTTGTGGTGCTGAAAATATTTTTGATAATGTTGATTTACCTGCTCCTCAGGTCAATATAGAAAGTGTTCTAGCAAAAAATCCACAAGTGATTATCGCTTCTCAACAATCACTACTTGATGCTTGGTTAGCTTGGCCACAGTTATCTGCTGTAAAAAATCATAAATTATTTATTTTTGATAATGATCGTATTGCTCGTCCTAGTTTTGCTATGCTAGAAGCCACTAAACAATTATGTTCATTATTAAATCAAGACCATTAAATAAGTCCCTATTAATCATTTTCATATAAATAATAACTAAACAATAAATTCTCTTCGTCTAAACAAACTCTATCTCACTCTTTACTTATCATCCAATAATTAGTCACTTGTTAAATCATATAAAACAATGTAAAGATTTAGTAAAATAACAGTAAATTTAAACATTAGTTTGAATAATTTTATTATCATACAACAAAAGGAGTTTGGAGATGATAATGAAAAATATTCTTTTAATCACTTTAATGTTTATACTTATTAGTCCATATAATGTTAATGCTAAAGATCATAATCGTAGGCACCCACCTAATCACCACCATAGACCACACGATAAAAATAAGCATGATAATAACGCTTCTGATGGTGGTGAAGCAGTTGCTATTCTATTAGTAGCCACATCTATTACCTTAACTAGTTATACCATTTACCAGTTACTTACAGAAGAAAAAGAAGATAACAAGCTTGTTTATAGTCAAGCAAAAGAAGATGCTGCCTTTTTTATTGCTACTGAAGGACAACAAACGGGGGTTTATTTAGAAAGTGCTTTTAAACTGTTACGTAATAACTCTGAGCTTTCCAATACTTCTGATATGGAATTAGCTAAAGCTATATTAATAATCTAAATAATCTTGAATTTAATCTAGTAAAATATACTTGCAATTTAAAGATATTGTTTACAATCAATTTATAGTATTTTTATGCCATCTAAACTTCCGTAGAAATTTACTATGAAAAAATCACACGCTCTTATTGTTTTTTTTACCAGTATAGCTCTTATTACATCCAGCACTATTACCTTAGCTAATCCAGGTAATGGTAAAGGTAATAGTGCTAATGCTCACAAAGCACATGGACATAAAAATTTTGATAAGAATAATGACCATAGTTTAATTAATATTGATATGGGTTCACCACAAATTACTATTGATACAGGTGGTATTCGTATTACTATAGGTGATAATAAAGCCTATTGGGGAAATGTAGATGCTTTACCGCCAGGCATTCAAAAAAGATTAGCTCAAGGTAAACCTCTTCCTCCAGGAATAGCCAAAAAACTGGATAACCGTCTAATAGCAAAACTACCTCACTATGAAGGCTATGAATGGATGAGAGCAGGAAAAGATCTATTATTAGTAGTAGCTGCTACAGGCATCATCTATGATGTACTACATGATGTGTTTGATTAATTAACCAAATATTTATGTATTGCTATTATCTTTTCCATAATGGCAATACATAAATATGCATTAAAGGCGCCATATTGATATCTGGAATATCATCATGCGTTATCCAACGCGCCTCTGCTATTTCGGCTGTAGCTGTTAAAGTAGGGCTATCAGGCAACTCTATTCTAAAAAGCTCAGCCTTAACAACAAAGCCTGGTTCATTGGCAGCAGGTGCTTCAAAACTATCAATAAACTTTGGCATTGTTAAAGGAATATCAAGCTGTAATTCTTCTTTTATTTCTCTTACTAATGTTTCGATAGGTTGTTCAGCTTGCTCTATCTTACCGCCCGGCTGCATAAATATTTCTGATCCTTGCTTACGTACCACCAATAATCGATTTAATGGATCTGTAATACATGCAGCAGCAATATAAATAATTTTATTCATTGTTACTTCTTCTTTAATAATTCACGAATATTAGATAATGCCGCATTACCTGTTTCTGCTTTTTGCTCAACAGGTGTATTTTCTAAGCCTTCGTAGCGTAACTCTTGTTGTGGCAATTCTGTTAAAAAACGACTGGGTAAACAATCAATAATCTCACCATATTGCCTACGTTTAGAAGCATAAGTAAGGGTTAAATATTGTTTAGCGCGCGTAATACCTACATAGGCTAAACGTCGCTCTTCTTCAATATTATCTGTTTCGATACTAGAACGATGAGGTAATAACTCCTCTTCCATACCCATTAAAAATACTAGAGGAAACTCTAATCCTTTAGAGGCATGTAAAGTCATTAATTGTACAGCATCATGCTGTTCTTCTTCTGCTTGGCGATCTAACATATCACGCATAACTAATCGTGAGATAGCTTCCTCAATGGTCATCTCACCATCTTCATCACGTTCAATAGTGTCTTTTAATGCCTCTATCAAAAACCAAACATTACCCATTCGCGCTTCGGCTACTTTATCATTAGACGCGTTTTGTCTTAGCCAATTTTCATAATCAATATCCATTACCATACTGCGCAGTACCATAATGGGATCACTCTGACTACATTGTTGACGAATATTATCCATCCACTGAGTAAAACGCTGTAAGCGCTCAACAAAACGTTGATCCAAACTATCTAATAAAGCACGATCACTGGCGGCAGCATATAAAGAAATATGCTGACTATTTGCATAATTACTTAACTTCTCTAGGGTGACTGTACCAATCTCTCGACGTGGCACATTAATCACTCGTAAAAAAGCATTATCATCATCAGGATTAACTAATAACCGTAAGTAAGACATAATGTCTCTTACTTCTTGACGAGCAAAAAAACTGGTTCCCCCTGTAATAACATAAGGAACTTTATGGTGTTGTAATTTCAACTCAATTAATCGTGATTGATAATTACCACGGTAGAGAATTGCAAATTGACCATAGGAACGTTGAGTTTTTAAAGCAATTGCCTGTATCTCTGTTGCTACTCGCTCTGCCTCTGCTTCTTCATTACGGCAACGTATTACTCTGATTAAATCACCATCCCCTTTATCGCTCCATAATTTTTTTTCAAACACATGAGGATTATTGATAATCAAGTGATTAGCACACCTTAAAATACGGCTAGTAGAACGATAATTTTGCTCTAACATAATCACTTTTAAAGAAGGAAAATCTTGTTTTAACTGCATTAGATTTTCAGGTTTAGCACCACGCCATGCATAAATGGATTGGTCATCATCTCCCACCACCGTAAACTGTGCACGGTCAGCCACTAATAATTTGATGAGCAAATATTGGCTAGCATTAGTATCTTGATATTCGTCTACCAATAAATAACGAACTTTATTACGCCAACGTTCTAACAACTCTTTGTTATTTTGAAACAGCTTAACAGGTAATAAAATAAGGTCATCAAAATCCACTGCATTATATGCTTTTAACAAACGCTGATAATGCATATAAAGATACGCCAACATTTGTTCTTGTGAATTACGAGCTTGTTCTATAGCTTGCTCAGGTAAGATTAAATTATTCTTCCAACGACTAATTTTGCTAACCGCTTCATCAACGCCATCATCACCTGCATATTCTTTATGCATCAGCTCTTTTAATAATGACTTAACATCCGTGTCATCAAAAATTGAAAAGCCAGCTTTATAGCCTAATATTTGATACTCTTTACGAATAATATTTAAACCCAAATTATGAAAGGTAGATACAGTAAGGCCACGCCCTTCCCCCTTACGAAGCAAACTACCTACTCGCTCCTTCATCTCCCTAGCTGCTTTATTAGTAAAAGTCACAGCAACAATATGATGGGCTTTAATTCCACACTGTTGAATAAGATAAGCTATTTTTCTAGTAATAACACTGGTTTTACCTGAGCCTGCTCCAGCCAATACTAACAAAGGCCCACTAATATAGTGAACAGCTTCACGTTGGCGTGGATTAAGTGATGACATAATAATTAGAAAGCTTAAGATGAAACAATTAAGGAGAGAATAAGGGGCATTAACTACCCCTTATCATATGATTATTAAACACGTGCTCTTTTTTGTTGACGAGCTTGATCAGCACCTGCTTGATCGCCTTGTTTCTCACGTGCCTGTGCAACTACTTCCCATAGATTTGAGCGTAATTCAGATTGATCAGAAGAAGTATAAGATAATGCCCTTCTAGCTAATTGTTCTGCTACTTCTGCATCACCTTGTTTTAAACGAATTACTGCTAAGGTATAAAGTACTCGTGGTTCACTTGGTGCAATACGTTGTGCACGCTCAGCACTTGCTGCTGCTTCATTAAGGTTACCAGCTTCTTGTTGTTGCCTTGCTGTTGTTAATAAAGCTAACACAGCACCATCTAAAGGTGCACTTCCAGAAGCATTATTATCTAAAGGAATCCCTGTTGGAACGCTATTAGTATCTTGTTGTGCTATAGGCTGAATAGGTTCATCCACTGCTTGAGGTACAGCTTGTGCGATGGCCTCATCACCTGTTTCTTTGGTAATAGGCGTAGTATTTTTTTCGAGAGGATTAGGCTTATTAGATAAAGGTGAACTTGCATCCACAACAGGGATAGAATGAGGTTGGTTAGTACCACACCCTACCAAAACAGCCATTGCACCTAATACTAACCATAATTTTTTTAGTTTAACTCTCATTTTTTAATCCTAAACATTAATAACCTAATATATTAATTTATCCAACCACGTATCCAATCAGTAGTAGAACCATCTGACTTAGTACATGATAACTCAGGCGCTGGTTCAGTCCCTTTTAAATAAGGCATTTGTACCGCATTAGGACACCCCTCTCCAGTACCTACTCCCGTATTAGCATCTACCCAAGCGTAAACCACATTCTGTGGTATAGGGGTTCTAAGTGAAGTAGGACGAGCCTCTTTCATAAAACTAGTCCATACCTGCAATGCCCCTGTAGCCCCCGTTAAAGATGTATTTGAATTATCATCTTTACCAAGCCAAACAGTTGCTAAAATATCTTGTCCAAAACCAGTAAACCAACTATCTTTAGATGAGTTAGTTGTCCCCGTTTTACCTGCTAAATTTGTAGCAGCAGGTATTTGATTATAAGCCGACCGTCCAGTTCCCTCACGCATATTACGTTGCATCGCATATTGTAATAAGTACATTACGCCTGTATCAAAACGTTGTTGTGTTTCAAATGGATAACGTCCTAATGGTTCGCCTTTTGCATTCAATACATTACGAATAGAACGGATAGGTGTATTATAACCACCACTTGCAATGGTTTGATACATGCCAGCCACATCCATTGGCGTCATTGAAGCTGAACCTAACAATATAGCTGGATAGGCTTGATAATCTGCAGCAACACCCAAACGCTTAATTGTTTTCAATACATTTGAAACTCCTATATCCATTCCTATTTTTACAGTAGAGACGTTATAAGAGTGAGCTAATGCTTGATAAAAGAACACATTACCATGATAGCTTCGATCAAAATTTTGTGGTGTCCACTCCTTACCACCCGCCAAAGGCACAGAATAAGGTTCATCTTGCACAACAGTGGTTAAAGTATATTTTTTACTTTCTAACGCAGTTAAATAAACAGCTGGTTTAATTTGTGAACCAATTGATCGAATTGCGTCAATGGCTCTATTAAACCCTACATAATTACGATCACGACTACCAATTAATCCTAACAACTCTCCAGTTGATGGATTTGTAATCACCATTGCTGCCTCTAAATTTTCCGCACGTTTACCTAAACGTTTTAAAGTAGCATCTAACGAACGTTCTGCTTTAATTTGAATAATAGGATCTAAACTTGTGAAAATACGTAAACCTTCACCTGTTAAATCCTCTTCATTGTAGTCTTCTCTTAATTGTCGTTTCACCAAATCAATAAAGGCTGGGAATGAACTGATACCTAACCGACCTTGAGGAATTACACCAAGTGGCGCTGCTTTAGCTTGTTTTGCTTCAGCCGCTGAAATAATATTTTGCTCTGCTAATACATCCAATACTACATTACGACGATCTGTTGCCAACTTTGGATTACGTCTAGGATTATAAACAGAGGGGCCTTTAACCATCCCTATTAACAATGCATACTGTGGTAACTTTAATTCATTAATTGGCTGCCCAAAAAAATACTGACTAGCTAAACCAAAACCATGAATGGAACGTTGCCCATCTTGTCCTAAAAATACTTCATTCAAATAGGCTTCTAAAATTTCTTTTTTATCATAGTGCACCTCTAATAATAAAGCCATTATCGCTTCATTAACTTTTCGTTTTAAGGTACGCTCATTGGTTAAATAAAAATTCTTAACTAATTGTTGGGTTAAAGTACTACCACCTTGCGTTAACTTTCCCTTAACAACATTCGTATAAACAGCCCGACCAATGCCTATCATCGAAATGCCATGATGTTTATAAAAACGTTTATCTTCTACAGCAACTAATGCTTCTACTAACTTTGGTGGAACTTGATCTAATTTAACTAAAATTCTATCTTCATTATGGGTAGGATAAACCCCACCTATCATCATAGGTTCTAACCTAATTAAAGGTACAACATTATTATTTTGATCCGTAATTTGATTAACATTATTACCATTAAAAGAAACATTAACTAACTTTGAAGGCTCTGCACCTTCATAAAATTGAAAGCCACGAATATAAACAGTTACTTGATTAGCATTGACATTAATTTGTCCAACATTAGTAACACTATCCGCCGTTCGATAACCCAATGCATTTAATTCTGTGAGAAAATCTTCTTTAGAAAGTTTTTGGCCTTTAAATAATTCTAATGGACGTGCGTATACCTTAGCAGGGATTGTCCAACGTTTACCCGAAAACTTATCTTGTACAACTGAATCAAGATAAATAATATAAGGTGAAACAATAACAATAGCCACTAAACTTAGCTTAAATAGCCAACTAAAAAAAACTAGCCAGAGACTACGTTTCTTAGTCTTTCTTGTTAACTTTTTTCTCACTTTCTTCATGCAAGTTATTATACTGATTTATCCAATGAACAGATAACTTTTTAACACCAAGAAAATGACTCAAATTATTATAGTTATAAATTGCTAGTAAAAGATTTATAAAAAATAACAAGGGGGGCTTCAGCCTGCCTAAACCAAAACCCCCAAATCGAGGATAAAAATAACAATACAAGTACTATGCCAAACCACACAAATAACAATTTATCAAATAAAATCAACCAATTATAAAAAATAACTTATTACTAATCACTTCATTATTTTACTGCACCGCTACAATACGCCCCAATCCAATGCTTCAAATAAAGATAGCGCACAAAAAGGGGCTTCCTTTCTTGTTGAAAAAAGTTACATAAATTTCATAAAATTACGCTATCATATATTGTAAAAGTTGGTAATAATGAGCCATACCAACTTATTGACACGGGAGCAACGTAAAATGCCATCATCAAAAAAACCAGTAAGAACCCCTCTACATTTACTTCATGATTTAACGGACTCATTAGTTAACCATTTACAAAAAGCCTGTGTACAAGCACAGCAAGAATCAGAAAAGACATTAACCAAGCTAGAAAAACAGCGCGTTAAAATACAAGAGAAACTATTAAAGGCTCAAGAAAAGCTAAAAAAAGTAACAGAATCTGGCAAGTCAAAAGCCAAAAGCAAAGCTAAAAAATCCTTAGCTGAGTTAGAAGCTATTCATAGTAAATTACAGGTTCAACAAAAAAATCTTTTAGACTACGTTAGCACATTAAAAAAAGATTCTGCTAAAAGCTTAGATTTAGCTCAAGGAGTCTCTAAAGTAAAAGAACGTGTTATTGCTTTATTAGAAAAACCTGCAACAACACCTACAAAAACAACTACTGCTAAAAAACCAGTAGCTAGAAAAACAACTACTCGTAAAACAACGACTACAGCAAAAGCTACAACAACCACTGCTGCAAAAAAACCAACTACCCCTAGAACGACGGCAACAGCGACTAAAGCTAAAACCACTAAACCTTCAGCTGCTAAACGCCCAGTAGCAGCGACTAAAGCAACTACTACTCGCTCTACCACAACAGCTAAAACGGCAAAAGCTACTCCAACTAAAACTACTGCAGCAAAAGTAACCGCCAAAAAAGTTACTGCTAGCAAAACAACTACTGTAGCTAAAAAGCCAACTGTAGCTAAAACTACTGCCGCGGCTAAAACACCAGCAACCAAAACAGTAGCAAAAAAACCAACCGCAGTTAAGAAACCTACAGTAGCTAAAGCGACAACTGCCGCTACCAAAAAACCAGTTACAGCTAAAAAACCAGCAGCAAGAAAAGCGCCTGTTGCTAAAAAACCAACAACGACAGGTAATGCTTCTTAATTCATAAAATTAACTGAGGTTATTATGGCAAAACGTATTCAAATATCTCAACATGGTGATGTGGATGTACTTGAATACGTTGATTTCGAACCGAGAGTACCTAAAGCTAATCAAGTTCAAATACGTAATCATGCCATAGGCCTAAATTTTATTGATACTTACTACCGCTCTGGTTTGTATAGTCCACCATCGCTCCCGTCTGGATTAGGTACAGAAGGAGCGGGAGAAGTTATTGCTATTGGTGACTCGGTTACCCACTGTAAAGTAGGTGATCGAGTTGCTTACTGTACAGGGCCACTAGGTGCTTACAGTGAAATCCATACACTTGCAGAATCCCATGTACTTCATTTACCTAATGATATTTCTTTTGAACAAGCAGCTGCTTGTTTATTAAAAGGATTAACAACTCAATACCTTTTATGCCAAACCTATCCTGTAAAAGAAGGGGATATTATTCTATTCCATGCAGCAGCTGGTGGGGTTGGTAGTATTGCATGTCAGTGGGCAAAGGCTATTGGTGCTAAACTAATTGGAACAGCAGGTTCTACAGCAAAAATAGAACGTGCCAAAGCATTAGGTGCATGGCAAGTTATTAATTACCATGAAGAAGATGTTGTACAACGAGTTAAAGAACTTACTAATAATGCTAAGTGTCCAGTTGTTTATGACAGCGTTGGCAAGGACATGTGGGAGAGATCGCTAGATTGTTTAGCACCACGCGGATTAATGGTGAGTTTTGGTAATTCATCTGGTGCTGTAACTGGCGTTAATTTGGGAATTCTTAATCAAAAAGGTGGCCTCTATGTCACCCGCCCTTCACTAGCTTGGTATGCAAATAGTCATGAAAAACTACAAGCAATGGCTAATGAGTTATTTGATTTAATTAGTAGCAAGAAAATAATAATAGATATTAATCAGCGTTTTCCTTTAGCTGATGTAGCTAAAGCACAACAACAATTAACAGCTAGAAAGACCACAGGCTCTACAATATTATTAGTGTAATTTCTATGCATGCGATAATAATAGCAACATAGCCTAACTATATTTTATAAAATTTTTTTTTACTGTATAAAAAGTAAGAAAGTATAATCTTCATGATATGAACCAATCAAAAATCTATTTTTATTAATTGGTGTTAACTCTAATAATATTTTTATACCAGCTATTACTACTTAGCGAACAATCTTACCAGTAATCAAATCTGTTATTTGGCTAGACTTTCTTTCCTTACCAAGTTCACCATTTAATACTGCATCCAACTGACCATGAAAGTACTTTTCTACCATAAGTCTATTTTGAGCACTAGGTTGACCTGCTAAGTTAGCAGAAGTAGAAACAATCGGCCCTGTTAGGTCACATAATGCTTTAACAAGAGGATGATTAGTTACCCTTAAAGCAACAGTTGTATGAGAACCTGTTATCCAATCAGGTACTCTACCGTGATGAGGAACTAACCATGTAAAAGGGCCAGGCCAACTTTGTTGTAATTTAGCTAATTGCTCTTTAGGCAAGTCATGCAAAATAAAATCAAACTGTTCAATTGTGCTAGCGATTAAGATTAACCCCTTTTCTACAGGACGCGCTTTAAGCTCTAACACTCTTAATGTTGCTTGCTCATCCCAAGGATCACAACCTAATCCCCACACACCTTCTGTAGGGTAGGCAATTACTCCACCTTGCTTAATCAAATGAGCAACTTGTTGTATTTGCCAATCACTTGCCATTATTTGTGATAACGAACCGAAAGATCATGTACGGCACTAATAAATACCGCAGCATTATCAGGATTTACTTCTGGTGTAATGCCATGCCCTAAATTAAATACATGCCCAGAACCATTACCATAACCAGCTAAAATACGCCCTACTTCCTCACAAATAGCTGAAGTGTTTGCATAAAGTACTGAAGGATCCATATTACCTTGCAAAGCGACTTTATCACCTACTCTCGCTCTTGCTTGTTTAATATCACAAGTCCAATCTAGACCTAAAGCAGTGGCACCTGTATCGGCCATTGCTTCTAACCATTGACCACCATTTTTAGTAAATAAGATAACGGGAACTTGTCTACCCTCATGCTCTTTAATAAGTCCTTTTACGATTTGCTGCATATAGGATAATGAAAACTCTAGGTAAGCATTAGACGCTAAATTACCACCCCATGTATCAAATATTTGAATCGCTTGTGCACCAGCTAAGATTTGGCCATTCAAGTAATTAATCACTGATCGAGTTAATTTAGTTAATAAGGCATGCACTACTTCTGGCGTATCATAGGCCATGGCTTTAATTTTACGAAAATCTTTACTGGAACCACCTTCAACCATATAAGTGGCTAATGTCCAAGGACTACCTGCAAAACCAATCAAAGGTACACGACCATTTAATTCTTTACGAATAGTACGCACAGCTTGCATTACATAGCCTAAATCTTGCTCTGTATCAGGAATAGGCAATGCATTGACATCCGCCATATTATTGATAACTTTTTTAAAGCGAGGGCCTTCACCTGTTTCGAAATACAAGCCTAATCCCATTGCATCAGGAATAGTTAAAATATCTGAAAATAAAATAGCTGCATCTAAGGGAAAACGTTCTAATGGTTGCAAAGTAACTTCACAAGCTAATTCTGCATTCTTGCATAAACTCATAAAGTCACCCGCTTTTTCACGAGTAGCTCGATATTCTGGCAGGTAGCGGCCTGCTTGACGCATCATCCATACAGGCGTCACATCAACTGGCTGTTTTAATAATGCCCGTAAAAAGCGATCATTTTTTAACTCTATCATTCATACACCTACCAGTTTTTACAAGAAAATAGCAAAAGAGATTAACGTAACCCTAACACATCTTGCATATCGTATAAACCATTTGCTTGACCTTGCAACCATAGTGCAGAACGTAAAGCACCATTGGCATAAATCATTCGATTTGAAGCTTTATGAGTAATTTCTATACGCTCACCTTCTGCAGCAAAAAGTACTGTATGATCTCCTACAATATCACCTGCACGCACAGTAGCAAAACCAATAGTTTCACGCTCACGAGCCCCTGTAAAACCTTCTCTACCATAAACAGCAACATCTTTTAAATTATGGCCTAAGGCATTTGCAACCACTTCACCCATACGTAATGCGGTGCCTGAAGGTGCATCCACTTTATTACGGTGATGTGCTTCTAATACTTCAACATCAACTTCGTCACCCAATACTTTTGCTGCTACATCAAGCAATTTAAAACATAGGTTAATACCAATACTATAGTTAGCAGAAAATACAATGGGTATTTGTTTAGCGGCTTCTGCTATTTGTTGTTTCTGCTCATCAGAAAAACCTGTAGTGCCAATAATAATAGCTTTCTTAGCCTGCACACAAAGTTGAATATTTTTCATGGTTGCTATTGGCTGAGTAAAATCAATCAATACGTCAAAATTATTTAACTGATTTTCTAAAGAAATATCGACAGTTACATCTATTTTACCAATACCTGCTAATTCACCAGCGTCTACACCTTGTAAGCTACTATTAGGTTCAACAATAGCAGCTCCAAGGGTAGTTTTTTCATTATTACAAACAGCTGCTACTAAGTTTTTACCCATACGCCCAGCGGCGCCTATCACTGCTATACGTAACATAGTTATACCTTAAGATTTAAAGCTTTCAAAAAAGTTTTTGACACTTTCAAACCAGCCACTAGCTTGTGGTGTTTGATGAGAAGCGCCATCCATCGTCTCCCGTAGCTTCTCTAATAACTCACGCTGGTCTTTATCTAATTTAACAGGAGTCTCGATAATAACTTTACACAATAAGTCACCTACAGAACCACCTCTTACGGGTTTAATACCTTTACCACGCAAACGGAACATCTTGCCTGTTTGAGTACCATCAGGAATTTTTAGTTTTACCCGACCATCCAATGTAGGCACTTCAAGCTCAGCACCTAATGCTGCATCAGGGAAACTAATTGGTACTTCACAATAAAGATCACGACCATCACGTTGGAATATTCTGTGTTCTTTAACATTAATAACAACATATAAGTCACCAGCTGGACCACCCATCGAGCCAGCTTCACCCTCGCCTGTTAAACGAATCTTATCGCCAGTATCTACTCCAGCAGGTACCTTAACAGCTAAAGTTTTAGTTTCTTGAACTCGACCTTCACCATGACAAACATTACAAGGGTCTTTAATAGTCTTACCACTACCATGACAATCTGGACAGGTTTGTTGAACAGAGAAAAACCCTGCCTGCATTCTTACTTGCCCATGCCCACCACAGGTTTTACAAATTTCAGGGGAAGAACCCGCTTTTGCACCACTTCCATGACATGTTTTGCAATTAACATAAGTAGGAACTTTGATAGTAACTTCTTTACCTTGTACTGCTTCTTCTAAAGTTAAATCTAAGGTATAGCGTAAATCATGTCCACGCTGTGCACCACCTCTACCACGGCGACCACCACCATCACCAAAGATATCGCCAAACATATCAAAAATATCAGAGAAACCCGCACCGCCATTAAAGCCACCACCCATTTGTGGGTCTACACCAGCGTGCCCATACTGATCGTAAGCAGCACGTTTTTGACTATCAGACAATACCTCATAGGCTTCATTAGCTTCTTTAAATTTTTCTTCAGCTTCTTTATTGTCAGGATTACGATCAGGATGGAATTTCATGGCTACCCTACGATAAGCCTTTTTCAACTCAACTTCTGTAACTGTCCTTTCCACCCCAAGAACTTCATAGTAATCGCGCTTTGCCATAACCTCTATACCTGATAACTCTGCTGTCGCTAATAAATAAAAGTGCCACAGCTTAGATGATTTTTTAATAAAAAGAAATGAATAACTATTTTCTTTATTAAGAAAATATCCCCTTTACAAAGACACAAACGCGGGAGAGTTAACTTCCCGCGTTTGCTATTTCATCATAAAGACCAACCCTACTGGTTATTTGTCTTTATTATCTTTTACTTCTTCAAACTCAGCATCTAATACATCATCGCCTTGCTTACTTTGTTCAGCACCTGCATCCTGAGCTTGTCCTTGAGCTTGATCTGCATAAGCTCGTTGCGTGATTGGCATCATTAAGTCATTTAAGACTTTAACTTTAGCTTCAATTTCATCTTTATTGTCTGCTTTAACTGCTTCTTCAACATCAGCAATTGCTTTTTCTAAAGACGCTTTTTCATCTGCTGTTACCTTATCACCTAAGTCTGTGATCATCTTACGTGCCGCATGAGCTGTTTGATCACCTAAGTTACGTGCAGATACTAACTCTTCAAACTTACGATCTTCTTCAGCATTCGCTTCCGCGTCACGTACCATTTTTTCAATCTCTTCATCAGAAAGACCAGAGTTAGCCTTAATCACGATAGATTGTTGTTTACCAGTAGCTTTATCTTTTGCTGAAACGTTTAAAATACCGTTCGCATCAATATCAAAAGTCACTTCAATTTGTGGTACACCACGTGGCGCAGGTGGAATATCAGCCAAATCAAACTTACCTAATGTTTTATTTTGTGCTGCTTGCTTACGCTCGCCTTGTAACACATGAATAGTCACTGCATTTTGATTATCATCTGCCGTTGAAAACACTTGCGATTTCTTAGTAGGAATCGTTGTGTTTTTATCAATTAATGGCGTCATTACCCCACCCATGGTTTCAATACCTAAGGTTAATGGTGTAACGTCCAATAACAATACGTCTTTTACATCACCTGATAATACAGCACCTTGAATAGCAGCACCCATTGCTACTGCTTCATCAGGGTTCACATCACGACGTGGCTCTTTACCAAAGAACTCAGTAACCTTTTGTTGTACTAAAGGCATACGAGTTTGACCACCTACTAAAATTACTTCATCAATTTTGCCTGCATCAAGACCAGCATCCTTTAAAGCAATCTTACATGGTTCAATAGTACGTGCTACTAAATCTTCTACTAAAGCTTCTAACTTAGCACGTGTTACTTTTACATTTAAGTGTTTAGGACCTGTTTGGTCAGCCGTAATGTAAGGTAAATTAACATCTGTTTGTTGGCTAGAAGAAAGCTCGATCTTAGCTTTTTCTGCAGCTTCTTTTAAGCGCTGCATTGCTAATGGATCACCTTTTAGATCCATACCATTTTCTTTCTTAAACTCATCCGCTAAATAATCAATTAATCGGATATCAAAGTCTTCACCGCCTAAGAATGTATCACCATTTGTGGCCAATACTTCAAATTGGTGTTCGCCATCTACCTCAGCAATTTCGATTACTGATACGTCAAAAGTACCACCACCTAAGTCATAAACGATAATAGTGTGGTCACCTTTCGATTTATCCATACCATAAGCAAGTGCTGCTGCTGTTGGTTCGTTAATAATACGCTTAACATCTAAACCAGCAATTTTACCAGCATCTTTAGTCGCTTGACGTTGGCTATCGTTAAAATAAGCAGGTACAGTGATCACAGCCTCTGTTACTGGCTCGCCTAAATAATCTTCAGCTGTTTTTTTCATTTTCTTTAAAACTTCTGCTGAAATTTGAGGAGGCGCCATTTTCTGACCATTTACCTCAACCCAAGCATCACCATTGTCTGCTTTAACAATTTTATAAGGCACTAATTTAATATCTTTTTGTACTACATCTTCATCAAACTTACGACCAATTAAACGTTTTACAGCAAATAAGGTGTTATGAGGATTAGTTACTGCCTGACGTTTAGCAGATTGGCCTACTAAAATTTCACCATCATTTGTATAGGCAATAATAGAAGGTGTAGTACGCGCACCTTCTGCGTTCTCAATAACTTTTGATGTACCATTTTCTAATACAGACACACAGGAATTGGTTGTTCCCAAGTCAATACCAATAATTTTACCCATTTATACTTCTCCTGAAACTTTGATTTAACGCTAATTTCGTTTCAACTAATCAGCGTTTAAAACTGAACTTGTTAGTTAAATAAGGGCTTTTTACAAAATTTCAAGCCCTTTTATTACTTTTTTAAGGTGCTTTACTTACCACTACCATAGCAGGGCGTAATAACCTTCCATTTAACAGATAGCCTTTTTGAAATACTTTTAGCACTGTATTTGGCTCTACATTCGCACTAGGCTCCATAGCCATTGCTTGCTGAGTCTCGGGATTAAATGGTTCACCCTCAGGGCTAACTTCCTCAATTTGAAATTGCTTTAAAGTATCTTTAAACACCTTAAGCGTTAATTCCATACCTTCACGAATAGCTACTACTGACTCATGATCACCTGTTGAAACTTCAATACCACGCTCTAAGCTATCTAATACAGGTAACAACGCTAAAGAAAATTTTTCCAACGCAAATTTATGCGCTTTCTCAACATCTTGTTCAGCACGACGACGCATATTTTGCATTTCTGCTACAGCGCGTAACGCCTGATCTTTAGCCTCTGCTAATTGATCTTCCAATTCAGCAACGCGATTATTTACTGAATCACCCTGTGACGCCTGTTGTTCTTTTCCAGTTTCTAGCTCTGGTAATTCAGACTCTTGCTTTTGCTCATCAGTCATTAGTTTCTCCTTCTAAAACTTGTAGATACTTAATTTAAACTAAGCCTCTTATTTGTACTGTATATGGGGTAACTTTTATAATTTTCAAGAGCCTTTACTCATATTTTTACTTTTTGACACACACCTATTATTTTCAACAAAAATTTTAATCTTCTATAAGATCAATGGACGCCTTAACAACATTAGGGTAAACTATTATCCCGTCTTTAATTCAAAGCAAAATGAGTAGAAATACTTATGATATTTTATGTAACCTACTGAAATACATAAATTTTGCCTTTGTCATTGCTATTTTGGGTTAAATAATTTACCCACATTAATGCTAGGATTTCTCATGACGCGTTATATCTTCGTCACAGGCGGTGTTGTTTCTTCATTGGGTAAAGGTATCGCCTCTGCTTCTTTAGCAGCTATTTTAGAGGCGCGTGGCCTCAAAGTTACTCTTCTTAAACTTGATCCTTATATTAACGTCGATCCTGGCACAATGAGCCCTTTCCAACACGGGGAAGTATTTGTGACCGATGACGGTGCTGAAACAGACCTCGATTTAGGCCATTACGAGCGTTTTGTACGCACTACCATGACTCAAAACAATAACTTCACAACAGGCCGTGTTTATGCAGATGTATTGCGCAAAGAACGCCGTGGTGATTATTTAGGTGCGACTATTCAAGTTATCCCTCATATTACGGATGAAATTAAGCACCGTATTATTAAAGGTGCAGGTGATGCTGATATCGCCATGGTGGAAATTGGTGGTACAGTAGGTGATATTGAATCACAACCTTTTTTAGAAGCTATTCGTCAGTTACGTGTGGAGGTAGGTGCTAAACGTGCCATGCTTATGCACTTAACCTTAGTTCCCTATATTGCTACCGCAGGCGAAACTAAAACAAAGCCTACTCAGCACTCTGTAAAAGAATTACGCTCCATTGGTTTACAACCAGATATTTTAATCTGCCGTTCAGACCATCCTATTGATTTAGCTTCCCGTCGTAAGATTGCTTTATTTACTAACGTAGAAGAACGTGCAGTTATTTCTTTAGAAGATGCTGATACTATTTATCGCATTCCATCTATACTTCATGCCCAAGGTTTAGACGATTTTGTAGCTGAACGTTTTGATTTACAATGTAATACTGCCGATCTATCAGAATGGGATCGTGTAGTTGACGCTAAATTGCATCCAGAAAAAGAAGTAACTATTGCCATGGTAGGTAAATACATGGAGTTACTAGATGCTTATAAATCACTGATTGAAGCATTAACCCATGCAGGCATTGAAAACCGTACTAAAGTAAACCTACGCTATATTGATTCAGAAGATATTGAAGAAAAAGGTACTTCACTATTAGCTGATGTAGATGCCATCTTAGTTCCTGGCGGCTTTGGTTTACGAGGCGTAGAAGGAAAAATTACTACTGTACAATATGCTCGTGAAAATAAAATACCTTACCTAGGTATTTGTTTAGGTATGCAAGTAGCTGTTATTGAATTTGCACGCCATATTGTTGGTATGGAAAAAGCTAACTCAACCGAGTTTGATAAAAATACTCCTTATCCTGTAGTAGGGTTAATCACCGAATGGCAAGATGCTACTGGAGCTACTGAAAAACGTACCGAAGCCTCTGATTTAGGCGGCACGATGCGCTTAGGTGCACAGAATTGTAAACTAGAAAATTCTTCACAAGTCTATAACTGTTACCAAGCAGATATTATTAGAGAACGTCATCGCCATCGTTACGAGGTTAATAACAACCTACTTCCACAATTAATTAAAGCTGGACTAAAAGTAACAGGTCGCTCAGAAGATGGGGCATTAGTAGAAGTTGTTGAAGCTCCTGATCATCCTTGGTTTGTGGCTTGTCAGTTCCACCCTGAGTTTACTTCTACTCCACGTGATGGACATCCATTATTTAGTGGCTTTGTGAAAGCTGCTATTAAACAACATGAGTTAAAAGGTTAATATGAACCAGAAAACAATTCGTGTAAAAAATATAGAGATTGCTAACGATAAGCCTTTTGTGCTGTTCGGTGGCATGAATGTATTAGAGTCTCGTGATTTAGCATTGCAGATTTGTGAACACTATAAAAAAGTTACTGATAAATTAGGTATCCCTTACGTTTTTAAAGCCAGCTTTGATAAAGCCAATCGCTCTTCTATTAACTCGTTTAGAGGGCCTGGTTTAGACGAAGGCTTAAAAATCTTTGAGGATGTAAAAAAAGCTTTCGATGTACCTGTTATTACTGATGTTCATGAGCCTTATCAAGCAGCACCTGTTGCTGAAGTTTGTGAAATTATCCAACTACCTGCGTTTCTTTCGCGCCAAACCGATTTAGTAGTAGCGATGGCTAAAACAGGTGCTATCATTAATATCAAAAAAGCACAATTTTTAGCACCTCATGAAATGAAGCATATTCTTAATAAATGTGTAGAAGCAGGCAACGATCAATTAATTCTATGTGAGCGTGGTAGCAGCTTTGGTTATAACAACCTTGTTGTTGATATGCTTGGCTTTGGCATTATGAAGCAATTTGAATACCCTGTATTTTTTGATGTAACCCATGCTTTACAAATGCCTGGCGGCCGCACCGACTCAGCAGGTGGACGCCGCGCACAAGTTACTGATTTAGCAAAAGCAGGCCTTAGCCAAGGACTTGCTGGTTTATTCTTAGAGGCACATCCCGATCCTGACCACGCTAAATGTGATGGACCCTGTGCATTACCTCTAGACAAGTTGGAGCCTTTCTTAAGCCAACTTAAACAACTGGATGATTTAATTAAATCATTTCCTCCTGTACAAACTGCTTAATGGCCTACAAGGCTGTATTTTGGAGTAACAATAGCAATGGCAAAAATTGTTGATATTAAAGGTCGTGAAATACTAGATTCTCGTGGCAATCCTACGGTTGAAGCAGATGTTATCCTTGACAATGGCATTGTAGGCCGCGCCTGTTCACCTTCTGGTGCATCTACTGGTTCACGTGAAGCACTAGAACTGCGTGATGGTGACAAAGCCCGTTATTTAGGCAAAGGTGTACTAAAAGCAGTAGCTAATATTAATGGTCCTATCCGTGATGCTTTACTAGGAAAAGATCCTGTAGCTCAAGCAGACCTTGACCAAATTATGATTGATTTGGATGGTACTGAGAATAAAGAAAACTTAGGCGCTAATGCAATCTTAGCAGTTTCCCTAGCTAATGCCAAAGCAGCTGCCCAAGCACAAGGCATTCCACTTTATGAACATATCTCTAATCTAAATGGTACACCAAGACAATACAGTATGCCTGTACCTATGATGAATATCATTAATGGTGGCGAACATGCTGACAATAATGTGGATATTCAAGAGTTTATGATTCAGCCAGTAGGTGCGCCAACCTTTGCTGAAGCGTTACGCATGGGTACTGAAATATTCCATAACCTAAAAGCTATTTTAAAAGAACGCAAATTAAGCACTGCTGTAGGTGATGAAGGTGGTTTTGCTCCTGACTTTTCATCTAATGAAGCAGCACTATGTGCGATAGTAGCAGCTATTGCTAAAGCAGGTTATAAACTAGGTGAAGATGTTACATTAGCTTTAGACTGTGCTTCTAGCGAATTCTATAAAGATGGCAAATATGTTTTAGCAGGTGAAGGAAAATCATTCACCTCTGCTGAATTTGCTGACTACTTAGATAACTTGACCAATCTCTATCCTATTATCTCTATTGAAGATGGTATGGATGAATCTGATTGGGATGGTTGGAAAGTATTAACAGATAAAATGGGTAAGAAAACTCAATTAGTTGGTGATGATCTTTTTGTAACCAATACCAAAATTCTACAAGAAGGTATTGAAAAAGGTATTGCCAACTCAATTCTTATTAAATTCAATCAAATTGGTTCTTTAACTGAAACATTAGCTGCTATTAAAATGGCTAAAAAAGCAGGTTATACCGCTGTAATATCTCATCGTAGTGGTGAAACAGAGGATGCTACTATTGCTGATCTAGCAGTGGGTACTGCAGCAGGCCAAATTAAAACTGGTTCTCTTTGCCGTAGTGATCGTATAGCTAAATACAATCAACTATTACGCATTGAAGAAAAATTAGGTGATAAAGCACCTTATAATGGTCGTAAAGAATTTACTAAATAAATTCTCTTACTTAATGCAGGCGCAATGCCTGCATTAAGCTAATTATTATTCTTGATATTTACTAATCTGATAGCCTTTTTCTTGTAATAAACTCAGCAATCCTTTTTCTCCTATCAAACCAACAACATTAATATAAACTAATGTTTTTTCTTTTTTTCCACTAAGCTCATCTATGCTTCTAGCATAAATAACTTTTTTCTGATCTATTACCTCTTTCACTTTACTTAATTTGCTAAAACCACTTTTCTTATCCCATTCATTTATTTGCTCTAAATCACCTTTATAAACTGTTTCGTTATATTCATCAGCTGTAGGATTTTCATTTTTATTATCGCTCAAACAGGCTTTTATATACTGATTAGTATCTGTTCTATCAACTGCCATAAAAAGTTCTCTGTCCTCGAAAAGCTCACTTAACGAGAGAATAATCTTATCTTTTTGTTTCGCTTCATTATACAAAGCTTCTTGTAGTCTAAGACTATAACCTAACTCTCCTGATTCTATAATATATAAAAGAACACATACAGACATTGGCGACAAAGTTTTTAAAATATTTTCAGTAAATAAGGCATTTTTATCTTGATAAGCTAATAACTGTTGCCAAATATCTGCTGACACTTTATCTTTCAAAGACTCTGTCTCAGGTAGTATCTTTAGATTAGCTACATACCAGTTATTAATATCCGCGATAAGCCCATCTGGTACAGTTTGAAAAACTACCTGCTCAGCTTCATTAAGTACTTTTTGATAAGGAGCTGGTAATGGCCATTGTGCAGGCTTAACAAAAGTAGTAATCGCAACAATAGTAATTTGTTGTCCACCTTTTTTAGCTACCCAAATGCCATGTTCTGCATTTACTAAAGTAGTGAAACAACTTAACAATAATATAAAGCTAAGCCTTATTCTGTACTTTTTAATTAATAATTTCTCTATCATAAAACTCCATTCCCTCTTATTTGATATTAGCGATTAATTGTTCTAATAACGGTTGATACAACTCTTTACCCCTTAATTCACCTATCCAATTTTGAGGAATATTACTAATACTATCTCGCAATCCAATAATTCCACCAACAATACAAGCTGTTGTATCGGTATCATTTCCTAAAGAGATGGCATAACGAACTGCTTCTTGATAACAAGAAAAAGTTAATGAGATTTTAACAGCACGCAATGAATCAACCACATAGCCACTACCAGTTGAGGGAATATCATCATCAGGCCGAATATGAAACTCTAGCTCTTGTAAAGCATCATCATTATCCTTATAAATTACACGTAAAAAATCCACTGCTTTCTGCCAAGGATTATTACTTTCATTTAAAACATAACGAGCCACTAAACAATATAAAGCACAACATACTTGTGAGCGTAAATGACCATGAGTGACTAAAGATTGTTGTTGAGCATCTTTAACTAACTCCTCATCTGTTCCTTGATGCCATAAAGCAAGAGGCAATACACGCATTAAAGCACCATTACCATTACTATACACATCATCAGATCCTGCTAAATTTGGTACAACTCCTTGCTTTAATTTACGGATAGCTTGCCCAGTAGCAATACCCACATCATAGACTAAATTATCAACAGCCATATACCCATAGTCATACCAATTAATTAAGCGATTAGCAAAATCTCTTAAATCTAATTGTTTACAGTTTAACAATGAAGCCAATAAGCATAATGCTTGGGCTCCATCATCTGACCATGTAGCAGGTAATATACCCTGATGAGCACGATCAAAACCAATGGGTGGACAATAATCTATTTTATCTAATGGTGGAATTTCATCAGCTGAGTGAAACTCATAAGGCACCCCTAAAGCATCACCAATTAATAGTCCTAATAAGCCGCCAGTAATTTTTTCCTGATAAGAAAGTTTATTATTAATCATTATTAAAATCCTATTTTCTAACCAATATCCTCTTGTTCAAGATTTTAATTTACCTTTAATAAGATTGTCATAATTAATTGCTATATTAAGATAAGTTTAATGGTATAAATATTGCTGTTTATAAGCTAATAAATTATGAGTAATAAGAAATGTCGAAAAATAAAATTGATCAATTTAGAGAAAAATTTAATAACAAAGCAGACTCACTAGGTAACCTCTTTGTTGAAATTTTTCATTATCTCGCGCTATTTGCTGTAGGCGCTATTATTGCATGGGCGGCACTACAAGAACTTTTAGGAATATTTGCTAATAAAAAAGACCTTATTGATGGTATTTTAATGCTGTTTATTTACCTTGAATTAGGTGCAATGGTGGGCATTTATTTTAAAACAAAACGAATGCCTGTCCGCTTTCTTATCTATGTTTCTATTACCGCATTAACTCGTTTATTGATTTCTGATATATCCCATAATCATCAGCCTAATTGGGGTATCATCCAAGTATGTGGCGCTATTTTATTATTAGCCATTGCCGTTCTAATTGTTAGAATCGCCTCTTCTCGTTTTCACGTAAAAGAGGAAGATGAAAGTAGGTAATTATAACATTGATAATCCATACTTCATTTAGTAAGCTTAGTTCTCCTTTTTAAATAACTTATTCTGTCATTATGATCAAGATTGGCTACCATAATCTTCCTGCTGATACTATTGCTGCGGTGGTAACAACACTAGAAATGAAGTCTCCACCACCTTCTCATACTGAACGAAATATATCAGAGTGGAAATTAGAACACTGGCCACAACCAGACTTAAACACTTATCGAGCGTTATATCGCCGTATAGGTGAAGAATGGTTATGGAGTTCTCGACTCATTATGTCAGACGCTGCTTTAGCAGAAATTATCAACAATCCTAAGGTTGAAGTATATGCATTAATTACCCCCAATGGTACAGGGCTTTTAGAATTAGATTTCCGAATTGACAATGAGTGTGAATTAGCATTCTTTGGCGTTTCTTCAGAACTTATAGGTAGTGGTGCAGGAAGGTGGTTGATGAATCGCGCATTAGAACTGGTTTGGTCACGCCCAATAAATCGCTTTTGGGTTCACACTTGTACGCTAGATCATCCTAGTGCACTTAGCTTCTACCAACGCTCAGGCTTTATTCCTATAAGCCGTCAAATTGAAGTGATGGCTGACCCACGAATAACAGGTATTTTATCGAAAACAGCCGCTCCACAAATACCTTGCTTATCTTTTAATGAATCAGAAAAGTAATACCAACTCTGTACAGAAATAACTATTTTTAAAAATTAAAAGGAGACAATGAGTAATATGAAAACCATAGGTTTATTAGGTGGTATGAGTTGGGAAAGTACTACAGACTACTATCGACTTATCAATACCCTTGTAAAACAGCAGTTAGGAGGTTTGCATTCAGCTAAAATTGTTTTATACAGTGTAGACTTTGCTGAAATTGAAACTTTACAACAACAAGGCAATTGGCAGCAAGCAGCTCAACTCTTAACAGAAGCTGCTGTTAATATTGAAAAAGCAAGTGCGGACTTTCTAGTCATTTGTACTAACACTATGCATATCGTGGCAGAACAGATTCAACAAAATATCAATATACCATTAATTCATATTGCTGATGCCACAGGTGAAGCCTTACTAGAAAAAAATATTAAAACAGTTGGATTATTAGGCACAGCTTTTACTATGGAAAAAGAGTTTTACAAAGGACGCTTAACTAATAATTATGGATTAAATGTTATCATACCGAATGAACAGGATCGCCAACAAGTACACCAAATTATTTATCATGAACTTTGTGTAGGTAGTATTAAACCTGAATCAAAACAAACTTATTTAGCTATTATTGATAAATTAGTCGCAGAAGGTGCAGAAGCTATTATTCTTGGTTGTACAGAAATTGGGATGTTAATAAAACAACAAGATACTAAAGTGCCTTTATTTGATACAACATCTATCCATGCTGAAAGAGCTGTTAAATTGGCCTTAACCTAGTAGATATAGAGCCCTCTACTTCTTAAATAGAGGGTGTTATAAATTATCTTTCAATAAATATATTCAAATATTATTTAGCACTTTCCAGCCTAAAAGCAATAAAGGTAAATCTTTAGCATGAATATATTGCTCTGCACCTAATCCCATAGCAGTTTGTAGCAATACACTACAGGCTTTACTCCATTCAGCTACCAGATATACCTCATCGTCATATCCTGCTGGCTTAATAAAAGCATCATCCCCTACTAACTCTCTTGCTCTTTTATGCAATAAATCATTTATTGTTAAAAAACCATTATAAATAGGCGATGCATTTTCACCTTCACCAATAGCTAATGTACCTGTATGATCTGCATCTCGATGCATGGTGGAATTAGTGGTCTTATTTAACCAAGCATTCCATACATTGGCATAAGCCTCTGCACTAATGGGATTTGCTAAAGCTGCTAACTGCTCTATTTGAGGAAGTGTAATCTGACATATATTATCCAACAGCTGGCAAACCCTTTCTCCTGTAGGGCCAAATAACAATGAACAAGGTAATTGTTTTAAAGGCCTAATAGTATTTGCAGCTATATAATCACTGTCTGCACTTAATTGACTATGATCTAAACTCTCTACAACCTCAACAAACCATAAGTCAACAGGCCATTGTTTAACATAAATCGTAGCTACATCATAATGAACAATCCATGGTGTAATTTCACTACTTACTCTTTGCCCTATATGCTGTTGCTGTAAAGCATCCTGCTCATCTCTAGCAGTAAAGACAAAACCATAAATCGCATCATTCATTTATTTAATTCTATATTAGCGACTTCATAGCCAGATGATAAACAACGGATTAACCACTCCTCTAAAAATTGATTAAGTTGTCTTTTCTCATCAGGCTGATGCATTGCTTTATTCGGATATGCATACACACCTCTAAAACTACGGGTATTTTGAGCAAAGGTTATTTCTGCTAATTGTACATCATGATAACAACGAATATAAAGCTGGGGAGCCACCATCCAACCTAATAGACTATCTTGTTTTAATAAGATATAAGAAGTGTATGGGCTATTTTCAAGTACTGTAAAGGTTAAACGTGTTGCTATTTTTTGATCTGCGGTAAAAGCGATGCAACGACTATATCCCGTTTCACGCATTGCTGGCAATAACCGCATTAAGGATGTATAGTTACGCTCATAAATAGCCTGTAGAGCTGAAAGATCAACAACATAATGTTCTTTCTGAGTTACAACCATTGTTTACGAACCTTACTTCTATTAATAATTAACCACTGCAAAGCAATAATACCTGCTGCATTTTGAATTAATCCTTTATTTAAGTTTTTTACTGCCTCTTTAAAGCTCCATACATGGGTACGAATGTCCTCACCCTCTTCCTGTAAACCATGAACACCACCTGCTTTACTACTATCACAAATACCTAAATATAAGTAGATATATTCATTACTCCCGCCCACTGATGGGTAATAACGAGTGATTGGCAATAGTTCTTTAATTTCTAAATTAGCTTCTTCAATCGATTCACGATAAGCCACATTCTCTGGATCTTCACCTTCTTTATCTATGAGACCTGCAACTAACTCTAACATCCAAGGATTAGCACTTTTTTCAACAGCTCCCACCCTCATCTGCTCAACAAAGATTACTTTATCTAACACTGGGTCATAGGGCAGCATACAAACAGCATCTGGACGTACAAATAATTCTCTGGAAAGAATAGGCCCTTCTTCACCAGAAAAAAGTTTATGACGTATTTTTAAACGATCTAATTTATAAAAACCACTAAAACAATTTTCACGTTCAAGAATTTCTACTGCACCACTTTTTAGTGCCGTTGTCTTTTTTAAATCAACAATAGGATCAAAAGGTTTAGTCATTTTTTAAGTAATCTCAACAGTTATCTGATAAATATCTAATGCTCTAAGGTTTAATGTCTTCACCCCAGCGTGGAAAACCAGTCACGTCTAAGCCGAATAAATCTAAAGCTCTTACTACAGAGTGATGTACCATATCATCTAATGATTTAGGTTTATCATAAAAAGCAGGTACAGGTGGCATTACTATGCCCCCCATTTCACTGACTGCTAACATTTGCTTAATATGGCCTGTGTGTAAAGGTGTTTCCCTTAACATTAATACCAATCTACGCCGCTCTTTTAGCACTACATCAGCTGCTCGAGTCAATAGATTAGAAGAAACACAACTAGCAATTTCCCCTAGCGTTCTTACAGAACAAGGAGCAATTAACATTCCAAGGGTTTTAAAAGAACCACTAGAAATAGCAGAACCTATATCACTAATTGCATAATTAACATCTGCTAAATCTCTTACTTCTTCTCTGCTAAAATCTGTTTCATATTCACGGGTTAATTCGGCAGGTTTGGTGATCACTAAATGGCTTTCTACATTTAATTTTTTTAATAGTTTGAGGGCATGCACTCCATATACAAAACCTGTCGCACCTGTTATCCCCACAATAATTCGCTGCTTTGTCATACCAAACCTTTATTACCTATTTTTTAGCTTAATGGGTTGTCAAAGGTCTTTTTTCAACCCAACCACTAAATACTAACCTCTATATTTCTTCCAACACATATTTAACAATGATTTGTTCGGGTATTTCTACTAAACTTACAAAATACACCATATCTTCTAAAACGTTATTATCTTCATCTTTAAAATACCAGATTAAATAATTTTTTAACTGATAAATAACCAAGTCATCATAATTACCAACTTGCTGCCAACCATCTTCCTTATAAAGTTCAGCTAACTCTTGATCTAATAAATTAGAACAATAACTAAACTCTGCACCTTGTGCTACTTGATAATAAAGCATCAATTCTAAAAATGACTGTAAATCAAATTCTAAATTATAACTAGAGCCATCTTCGTCACACTGGAAAACCTTGCCTTGCTGATCGACACCCCAATAACAAACACCTTGGTTTTCTTCTAAAAAAACTAATAAACCATCTTTAATATGCAATTGTTCAGGCAAAGCAAACAGTTGAAAAGCACTCATAAATTGTGGCACCTTACCCACTGTTTGATAGAGGTTTTTCAACTCTGTTGGTAAAGCTTGTTCTAATCTTTGCTCTGTTTGATCTAGTACACTTTGCTCAATACCATCTTGGGCTGTTAATGCTCTACCTAAAAGGCTTTCAGCAATAGTTTGATAGGAGATATTTTGCTTGTTTAGTTGTGTCATGCTGGCCACTTACCATTGTTAATAGATTACTAGATGATAAGTATTAACGATGCCCCCATGATTAGCAATTAATTTATAATTAATTATGTAAAAAAAGGGCCATACATTTTACTGTATAGCCCAAAGGAGTAGCCAAGAATTTAGGCAGGAACAGAACCAATATTTTCCTCTCTGTCCCAAATTCTATGTTGTGCCATTACTTTCAATAAGCTAGCTACTAATTTCTTAGGATCATCATCTAATAACACGCCTGCATCCTCTACTAAATCTGTAGCGGCATCAAATACCTCTTTAGCATCCTCTTGCAAAGCAATGGCTTTTAAATGTTTAAAAGCTTGTAATAGATAGTATTTAGCATCACCATTAGCCGCCAAAGTATCAACATTCTCATTACCTGTAGGCACTAATACTGCATCAACTAATACTGATGGCATACCACTAATAATATCGTCGACCATTAACTCTCCACCTTCACGAGTTTTCACCATACCTGAACGAGGAGCTAATAACACACTAAATACACCTGCTTTAGTAAGTGCATCCTTTATCTTACCGACAGAAGTACCACAAACACCATCTGCCACTAATATCGCTACTTTACTTCCTGCAACTGGGCGCTCTTTATTAGCATAAAGGCTGAGTGCAGGGTCTTTCTCTAATCCATTTACCGCCTTAGGTACAGGATATTTCAACTGCTCTGCTGTTAACTTTATACTTAAATTAGCAGCAACACGTTTAGCTAACTCGCGATCAACACGTGCTAATAAATCAACAATACGTTCTCTAATATATCTTCTAGCTACTTTACCTAACTCAAAACTAAAAGCGCCTACAATATGATCTTGTTCTGCTTTAGTTTGGCTTTGCCAGAATAAACGTGGGTGTGAATAAAACTCAGTAAACGAAGGACTACGCTCACGAATTTTTTGTGCATCTATATGCTCATGATAGCTATCAAAACCACCATCTTTTGCTGCTTCTGGTGTTTCTCTTGGCCAATTGTTACTCACTGAATTAGGCTCATAATTAGCCCCTTGAATCACTTCAGATTGATGGAAACCATCACGCTGATGATTGTGATAAGGACAAACTGGACGATTAATAGGTATTTGATGGAAATTAGCGCCACCTAAACGATGTAATTGGGTATCTCTATAAGAGAAAATACGACCTTGTAGTAATGGATCATTAGAGAAATCAATACCAGGTACCACATTAGCCGGACAGAAAGCCACTTGCTCTGTTTCAGCAAAATAGTTATCTGGGTTACGATTAAGTACCATCTTACCTACTATCTTCACTGGTACTAATGCTTCTGGAATTAATTTTGTTGGATCTAAAATATCAAAATCAAATTTATGTTCATCTTCTTCTGGAATAATTTGCAAACCTAATTCAAATTCAGGGTATTGCCCAGCTTCAATTCGTTCCCAGAAATCTTTACGGTGGAAATCTGGATCTCTACCCATAATAGCGTTTGCCTCATCCCACAATAAAGAAACCGTGCCATATTTAGGTTTCCAATGGAAACGTACAAAATGACTCTTACCTTGTGCATTAACTAAACGATAAGTATGAATACCAAAACCTTCAATGGTACTTAAACTACGGGGAATACCACGGTCAGACATTGCCCACATCACATTATGTAAAGCTTCTGGTTGTAATGAAATATAATCCCAGAATGTATCATGAGCACTTTGCCCTTGCGGTACTTCGTTATGGGGTTCAGGTTTAACAGCATGCACAAAATCAGGAAATTTCATTGCATCTTGAATAAAGAATACAGGCGTATCATTACCCACTAAATCATAGTTACCTTCTTGAGTATAAAACTTAGTAGCAAAACCACGAATATCACGTACTGTATCTGATGAACCTCTACCACCTTGTACAGTAGAAATACGGATAAATACTGGCGTTTTTAATTTGGTGTTGGTTAAGAAACCTGCTTTTGTATATTTTTCTAATGATTCATATACTTGGAAATAGCCATGAGCACCTATTGCTCGTGCATGAACAACACGCTCAGGGATACGTTCACGATCAAAATGCCCCATTTTATCTTGAAAGATAAAATCTTCTAACAATGAAGGACCACGATTACCTGCTTTTAATGTATTTTGATTATTGGCAATTTTAACTCCAAGATTGGTAGTTAATGGTTGCTTATCACCATCTACACGAACTTTATCAAGATCTTTACTTTTATCACTAGTATTTTTAGGTAGTTTTTGTGAGCCAGGGGCGGTTGGTTCTTGACCTGGCAATGTTGGTTTGGGTGTTGGCTTATTAGCTACATCAGAAGGAACTGTGTCTTTAAGATGTGGAGAAACAGCTTCTTTACTAGGCATAGGTGCTTGATGTGACTTTTTATTCATCGTATTGCTCCTTATAATCACTGCAAAATTTTTGCTTAAATACAAGCAAATAGGCTCTGCTACTAACTAAACTTATAAGTAAAAACTTATAATACAATCGATTGTTATCACCGTAGAAAGCCTATGACTTTTATTTATTGGCTAAGCTAATGTTACAAATCATCTACATCTTAATGAGAGTAATGAAACATTTTATTAACTACAATAAGACATTAGCCTTAGAATTAATAAGTTATTGTAGAATTTGACATAACATTTGCTATCAAAAGTAATTTAGCTCTCTACTGTTATTCCTTATAATAAGGCCATGAAAAATACAGACTCTTTAAACTCACCTTGGCGTAAAGACTTTCCTGCCCTACAAAACTTTGCAAAACAAAATATGGTTTGGCTGGATAGTGCTGCTACCTCACAAAAACCTTACCCTGTTATAGAAACTATTACAGACTACTATCAACAGGGATCAGCCAATATTCATCGTGCTCAATATCCGTTAGCACAAAAAATCACTAATGATTTTGAACAGGTTCGGCATAAAGTAGCTCAATTAATAAATGCCCCCACAGATGAGCAAATTATTTTTACGCGTAGTACCACAGAAAGTATTAATCTATTAGCCTATGGTTTAGAAGCTAATCTGCCAAATACAGGCAATATCGTCATTAGTGGTTTAGAACATCATGCCAATCTTTTGCCTTGGCAACGATTAGCACAACGTAAAGGATTAGAACTGGTTATATTGCCATTTACAGCAGATGGTATTATTGATTTACCAGCAGCTCAAGTAATGATTAACAAGCGAACTAGATTGTTAGCGGTTAGCCAAATGTCCAATGTGTTTGGTACGTTACAGCCTATTAAACAACTTATCCAAATAGCTAAGCAACAAGGTGCTATTACTGTTATAGATGGTGCGCAAGGTATTGTACATCAGCCTACCGATGTACAGACATTAGACTGTGACTTTTACGCTTTTTCAGGCCATAAATTCTATGCCCCTGAAGGAGTAGGCATACTTTATGGTAAAACTGAACAACTTGCCAAGTTACAACACTGGCAACTAGGTGGAGAAATGGTACAAACTGCTACCTATCACTCCGCTAATTTCTATCCTGCTCCTTTAGGCTTTGAAGCAGGTACTGCTGCTATTGGCTCAGTATTAGGGTTAGGTGCTGCTATTGATTATCTAAATGCTCAAGATAGAGCGGCTATAGCAAATCATGAAAAAACACTTTTAACCTATCTTATGCGTGAGTTAACTCAACGAGAAGGTGTATGTATTTTAGGCCAACCTGACCAATCACTTATCAGCTTCTATATAAAAGGCATTCATCCAGCAGATTTAAGCCAACTATTAACTGAACAGAATATTGCTATTCGAGCTGGACAACATTGTTGTATGCCTCTTTATAACTCTTTAGGCTTGAGTGGCTCGATTAGGATTTCTTTAGCACTTTATAACAATCAACATGATCTTCAACAGTTTCTTTCTGCATTAGATAAAGCAATTGAGTTATTAGCATGAAGCTTTCAAAAACAGCCCAACAGATACTAGATTCTTTTACTGCTGCTAATGGTTGGGAACAAAAGATGCGTTTATTAATGCAAATAGGCGCAACATTAGAACCTTTACAAGAAAATGAAAAAACAGATAAAAACCAAGTGCAAGGTTGTGAAAGTCAAGTATGGTTAATTGCTGAACAACATAATCAATTATGGCAGTTTAAAGCTTACAGTGATGCACGACTAATCCGTGGCTTATTAGCGGTACTATTAGCCAGAGTAAACAACTTAACTACAGATGAAATTCAGCAAATTGATTTAGAAGATTGGTTTCAACAATTAGGATTAGCCAAACAATTATCAAGTTCTCGACGAGATGGTTTAAGAGCTATTTTTAAAAGCATAAAATCTATTCAATAAACATAAAAAAACGGTAACTGCCTAAGCAAGTTACCGTTTTCACTATGCAAAAATTAAATTATATATTTTGACGAATACCTGCCACTAACCAAGGCTTATTCTCACCTTCTTCACGTTCCATCCGCCAGCTTTCATTGAAAGCTTCACCTTGATCAAAACGAGATGTTTTAGCAACGCCCGTAAAAGTTAAAGTAGCTACTGTTTTTTCAGCATCATTATCTACCCCATCAAGTACTACTTCAAGATTATCAATATAAGTAGACTGGAAACCATCACCAGCTTCTGCACGCTCTTGTTTTAAGAAAGTTAATAATTCAGGTGTCACATATTCTGCAATTTTATCCATTTCATTAGCATCCCAATGCTCTTGTAATGCCATAAAATGCTCTTTAGCAGCCGCCACAAACGAATCAGCATTAAACCAAGTAGGTGCATTGATTACAGGTTCAACAACTGCTGTAGCTGGTCTTTGTGTACCGAATATTGGTGATTGATTATTATCCTGCCCTTGGAAAGTATTAACAGAATTATTAACAGCTTGTTGTTGTGGTTGCATACGACTTCTGATAAAACGAATAATAAAGAAGGCTAGTAAACCAATAACGATAATATCGAAGAAGTTGATACCGCTAAAACCACCCATAAATAATGAAGCTAACAAACCACCAGCCACAAAACCAGCTAAAGGTCCCATCCAACTTCTTCCAGGTGCTGCCTTCTGATTAGGATTAGCAGCAGGTTTATTAGGTGTTGCTTGACGAGTTTGTTGATGAGAAGGAGCTTTACCAAATGAGCGGCCACCACCAAAGCGTCTTGCTTCAGCATCAAAACTCATTAAAACCATGGATAAACTAAGACAAATGATTGCAAAAAAACTAAAAATACGCTGCATTGTGACAAAATCCCCTGCAATAACTGATAAACTTTTTATACTATATGGTGACATATTATTAATATTTCATTACCAATAGTGATTAATTTTGTTTCTTTTCTTTGCAAAAGTCTATCACAGTAGCTAAAGACTATATAGTCTTTAAATAGGAGAAAATATGGAACCAAGGATTAGCATTATTACATTAGGTGTCCAAAGTTTAACTGAGTCTTATAATTTTTATCATCATGGCTTAGGATTTGAAACCAGCGGCACCCCAAAAGATGGTATTTTATTTTTTAAAACAACGGGTTGCTGTTTAGCTTTATATCCCTATCAACAACTAGCTGAAGATGCTTTATTAGAAGCATCAACCAAACCTAGTTTTTCAGGAATCACCTTAGCTCACAACACTCATTCTGAAGAGCAAGTGGAACAAATACTAAAACAAGCTGAGCTGGCTGGTGCTAAAATTATAAAACCAGCCCAAACCACTTCTTGGGGTGGTTACCATGGCTACTTTACAGATTTAGATGGTTATTTATGGGAAATTGCTTATGGCGCAATGTGGCAATTTAATCCTGATGGTAGTTTATTAATTAAATAACACTGTACGCTATTTACTTTTAGTTTTTTTATTAGCCTCATTACCTTGTGGCTTAAATGCTTTGCCACAAGGAGGACAAATAATATCCTCATTCTTTTTATAAGTTTCTTCAGTCACTTGAAAAATCTTGCCACAGGCAGGACATTTAATATCTATTTCTTTGTTCATAACTCACTCCTTAAAGTTAAACCATTAACAGAGAATTAGCGTAGCATTAACAACAAATTAATAATGTTATATGAAAGTCGAGAAAGGACTATAACTTTGGTCATATCCCCCTAGAAATACTTTATTTCTTAACTCACATTTTAAAATAGAAAATAACTAGCCAAGCTAAGGTGAGACAGGTATATTTTATAATTTGAATCTTTAGTAATTAGCGAGTAAGCATTTTTGTATAAAGTAATACTGTTGTTATTAAGTATCATAATAACAAATCAAGTTTTAGCAGCCACCTATGAAAGCCATGGTTATGCACAATTTGGTCAACTTAAATACCCTGCTAATTTTAAAAATTTTGCTTGGGTTAATCCTAAAGCACCTAAAGGCGGTACACTTAAAATAATGGCTACAGGTACTTTTGATACTTTAAACCCCTATTCAATAAAAGGTACTAGCCCAATTGCAACACCTAACTTTTTCCAATATGGTATTACTGAGCTTAATGAAACCTTAATGGTAGGTAGTGGTACTTATGATCCATCAGGAGATGAACCCGCCTCTAACTATGATTTAATTGCTAAAACGATTGAATATCCTGATGATCGTAGTTGGGTTATTTTTAATTTACGGCCTGAAGCTAAATTCCATGATGGCACCCCCATTACAGCCGAAGATGTTGCTTTTTCCTATCACACCCTATTAGAAAAAGGACATCCCCAATATCGAGCAATGCTACAAGATGTAGATAAAGTTCGTATTATGAGCCCCCACCGTATTAGTTTTGATTTAAAAACCGTCGGTAATTCACTCGTTATTTTACGCTTAGGCGAAATGCCTGTTATTTCAAAAAAATATTGGGCTGATAAAGATTTTACAGCAACCACTTTTACTCCTCCATTAAACAGTGGCCCTTATAAAATAGTGAGTGTTGAACCTGGTAGGCGTTTAGTTTTTGAGCGTGTAAAAAATTGGTGGGGAGAAAAATTAGCCGTCAATAAAGGAAAATATAATTTTAATCGTGTAGAGGTTGAATTTTACCGTGATTCAACCGTAGCTTTTGAAGCCTTTAAAGCGGGCGAGTTTGACATTTATATTGAAAACAAAGCTAAAAATTGGCTAACTGCTTACGATTTTCCAGCAGTTACGCGAGGCAACATTATCAAGAAAGAGATCAAAAACGAACTTCCTGCTCAATCTCAAGGTTTATTTTTTAATACTCGCCGCCCAATATTTCAGGATATCAAAGTAAGACAAGCACTAACTTTACTGTTTAATTTTGAGTGGTCAAATCGTACTTTATTTAATAATAGCTACTTACGTAGTGAAAGTTATTATCCTAATAGTGAATTTGCAGCTACAAGTATTCCTACAGGTAATGAGTTACTTCTGCTAGGTGCATGGCGTGATAAGTTACCTGAACAATTATTTACTACACCTTTTCAACTACCTAAGAACCAATTTGGCGGTTTGAGTAGAAATACACTTCGACAAGCTTTTGAATTACTAAAAGAAGCAGGTTGGCATGCTACTAGGGATGGTATGCGAAATAATAAAATGGAATTATTATCTTTTGAAATTTTATTAGTAAATCCTAGCTTAGAACGTATTTTGCTACCCTACCGCAACAATCTAGAGTTACTTGGCATCAATGCAACCATAAGAACAGTAGATCGTGCTCAATATAAACAACGGCTAGATAACTTTGATTATGATATGATTTTAATGACATTACCACAAAGTTTAAATCCTAACTTTGAACAATGGTTATACTTTCACTCCAGCCAAGCATGGGGTAAAAGTAGTAAAAACTATGCGGGTATTAATAATCCTGTAGTTGATGGTCTATTAGTGCAACTACTTGCCTCTCAAACAAGGGAAGCGCAAGTGGCTGCAACTAAAGCATTGGATAGAGTATTATTATGGAATTACTATATGATTCCTAATTGGTATATAGATAGTACTCGTATAGCTTATCGCAATAAACTTGGTGTGGTTAAATCTCCCCCCTATACAATGGGATTACGTGGTTGGTGGTTAAAAAAGTGAGTAGCACATGGTAATAATGACTAATAAAACCCTACCTTTATTATTTATTTTAATATTGAGCCTCATTTGCACTTTAACTCAAGCAAAACCTCAGCATGCCATGACCATGTATGATGAAGCTCCTAAATATCCTGCCGACTTTAAACATTTTGCCTATGCTAATCCTGATGCTCCTAAAGGCGGCACTCTAAGACTTGCTAGCTATGGTGGTTTTGACTCATTTAATAGCTTTATACCAAAAGGTAATCCAGCTACTTACACAGACTTACTTTACGATACGTTAACTATTCAATCTTATGACGAACCTAACACTATTTATGGTCTAGTTGCGGAAAAAATAGACAAAGCGCCAGACTCAAGTTGGGTACGTTTTTATTTACGAAAAGAAGCTAAATTTAATGATGGTCATCCTATAACAGCCGAAGATGTGGTCTTTACTTTTGATATTTTAAAAAAGGATGGTCGCCCTTTCTTTCGCCAATACTATGCTGATGTGAGTAAAGTAATAGTAGAAAATAAACATCAAGTGCTATTTCGGTTTAAGGTTAAAAATAATCGTGAATTACCAATGATTATAGGGCAACTTCCCATACTACCCAAGCACTGGTGGCAAGATAAAGATTTTACTGTAACAAACCTTATTCCACCATTAGGCAGTGGTCCTTATAAAATAGGAAAAGTAAAAGCTAATGCCAGTATTGAGTATGAACGGGTAGATGATTGGTGGGCGAAAGATTTACCTGTTGTTAAAGGTTTTTATAACTTTGATAAAATAATTATAGATTACTACCGTGATATGTCAGTTGCTCTAGAAGCATTCAAGGCTGCTCAGTTTGATTTTAGCTTAGAGTACTCTGCCAAAAGTTGGGCAACCGGATATGAAGGTACTGCCCTAAAAGAAGGAAAGCTGATCAAAAAAGAGCTAACCAATCATAACCCTGCCAATATTCAAGTACTTGCTTTTAATCTTCGTCGCCCCATTTTTCAAGATAAAAAAGTGAGACAAGCTATTAGTCTATTGTTTGATTTTGAATGGTCAAATCGTCAACTTTTCTATAATAGTTATAAACGAGTAAGTAGCTATTTTGAAAACTCCGAAATGGCAGCTCATGAGTTACCTACAGAAAAAGAGCTAGCCATTTTAGAACCTTTCAAAGGGCAAGTACCTGATGAAGTGTTTACTACTGTATTTACTGCTCCCCAGTCAGATGGCTCAGGCATTATTCGAGAACAACAACGTAAGGCTTACCAATTATTACAAGAAGCTGGCTATGAAATTAAAAATGGCAAAATGGTTGATAAAGAAGGTAAACAATTAAAATTCGAATTCTTAATGCACCAAGCAAATCTTGAACGTGTTCTTTTACCCTTTAAGAATAACCTTGCTGAAATAGGCATCGATATGGAAATCCGCCGTGTGGATACTTCACAATTTATCAATCGCCTTCGCTCCCATGATTTTGATATGCTTTCTTATATTTGGGGGCAAAGTAACTCACCCGGTAATGAGCAGCGTAACTATTGGTCATCTTCTAGTGCTGATGTAGTGGGCAGCCAAAATATTCTTGGCTTAAAAGATACTGTTGTAGATAAATTAGTTGAACAGCTAATTCAAGCTGACTCTAGAGAAAGTTTAATTCTCCACGCAAGGGCTTTAGATCGTGTTTTACAATGGGGCTATTACGTAGTATGGAATTACTACACTGATAAATGGCGTATTGCTTATTGGAATAAATTTGGTCAACCTGATATAGCGCCTGACTATGATTATGGTCTGTTTACTTGGTGGGCTTTAGATACTGAGCCCAAAGAAGATAACACCATGCTACAAAATCCCACAACACAACCTGCTTCTAAAACAGAGCAGCCAACTATAGAACAGGTAGGCAAATAATAAATGTCTGATTATATTTTACGGCGTTTACTGCTCATTATTCCTACCTTATTCGGTATTTTGCTACTTAACTTTGTTATCATTCAAGCAGCCCCAGGAGGCCCTGTTGAACAAACTATTGCGCGTTTAGAAGGCTTAGATGCTGCAACAGGTGGTGCCACTGGTCGTATCACGGGTGGTGGTGGTGAAGTTTCAGTTGGTACAGGTTACCGAGGGGCACAAGGACTAGATCCTGATCTAATCAAAGAAATCGAAAAAATGTATGGTTTTGATAAACCAGCAGGTGAACGTTTTTGGATAATGGTAAAAAACTACGCCACCTTTGATTTAGGTAAAAGCTTTTATAGAGATACCAATGTTACTGACCTAATACTAGAAAAGATGCCTGTCTCTATTTCCCTAGGGTTATGGAGTACATTACTAATGTACTTGATCTCCATTCCTTTAGGTATCACCAAAGCCATACGCCACAACAGCAAATTTGATATTTGGACAAGTACCGTCGTTATTATTGGTTATGCCATTCCTGCTTTCTTATTTGCTATCTTATTAATTATTTTATTTGCTGGTGGTAGCTATTTTGACTGGTTCCCATTGAGAGGATTGGTATCCAATAACTTTGAATCATTGAGTTTCTGGGGAAAAATTACCGATTACTTTTGGCATTTAGCATTGCCCATTACCGCCTTAGTAATAGGCAATTTTGCTACCCTTACCTTTTTAACTAAAAATAGTTTCTTAGATGAAATCAGCAAACAATATGTAGTTACTGCACGTGCCAAAGGTTTGACTGAACGACAAGTTTTATATGGACATGTCTTTAGAAATGCCATGTTAATTGTTATCGCTGGTTTTCCTGCTGCTTTTATGGCTATGTTTTTTACAGGCTCACTGCTAATTGAAGTTATTTTCTCTTTAGATGGTTTAGGGCTGCTTAGTTTTGAATCAGCTATTAGCCGTGATTACCCTGTAGTATTTGGTACTTTATTTATTTTTACCCTACTAGGGTTAGTCATGAAGTTAATTGGTGATCTTTGTTATTGCCTTGTTGATCCACGTATCGATTTTGCTAATAGGGAACATTGATATGGGATTAATGACTCGTCTATCGCCCCTAAATAAGCGACGCTTTGCTCAGTTCAAAGCTAACAAACGTGGCTGGTTTGCGTTATGGATATTTATTGCACTATTTGTACTCAGCCTTGGTTCAGAAATTATTGCCAACGATAAACCTCTAGTTTTTCGTTTTGATGGTAATTGGTATTTTCCTGCTTTTGTACGTTATAACGAAGAAGTTTTTGGTGGTGAAATGCCATTACCACTCGAAACTAATTATAAGGGACCTTATATTCAAGAGTTAATTAAAGAGAAAGGTGGCTGGATGATTTGGGCACCTATTCGCTTTAATTATCAAAGTATCGACTATGATATGAAAGTACCTGCTCCCGCCCCACCCTTTTGGAGTTATAAAACAGAATATTTTAAACGTTGTTCAAAAGCGCCTTTCCCTGCATTAAATAGTGCTACCAAGCCACCTGATATAGAACAATTGGCCGAAAAAGCTTCATTACCTGTTGAAACATACAAATTATATTGCATTGATATGCAAGGTAAACCGCCACCAATCCAATCTTGGCATTGGCTTGGAACAGATGACCAAGGTCGTGATGTATTAGCTCGAATTATTTATGGCTTCCGTATTTCTATACTATTTGCACTAACACTTACTATTATTAGTTCAATTATTGGTGTAGTTGCAGGAGCTATTCAAGGTTTCTATGGTGGCTGGATTGATTTAGTAGGTCAGCGTTTTATGGAAATTTGGTCAGGCCTGCCCATGCTTTATATGCTGATCATCCTAGCTAGTTTTGTACAACCTAATTTTTGGTGGTTATTAGGCATTATGTTGTTATTCTCGTGGATGGCATTGGTTGACGTGGTACGTGCCGAATTCTTACGCGGTCGCAACCTTGAATATGTGAGGGCTGCACGCGCCTTAGGTATGCGCAATAGCACCATTATGTTTAAACATATTCTGCCTAATGCCATGATCTCTACCATGACATTTTTACCCTTTATTTTAACAGGCGCTATCGGTACCCTTACTTCTTTAGATTTCTTAGGTTTTGGTTTACCCGCTGGGGCACCATCACTAGGTGAATTAGTAAGGCAAGGTAAAGAAAATTTACAGGCACCTTGGCTTGGTATAAGTGCCTTCTCTGTATTAGCTATTATGTTGTCATTACTAGTATTTATTGGTGAGGCAGCCCGTGATGCATTTGACCCAAGGAGATAATCATCATGGCTGATAATCTAATTGAAATTCGTAATCTATCAGTAGAGTTTACCTCTAACAATACTGCGCGTCGTGTTGTTGAAGATATTAGCTTTGATATTAAAAAAGGGCAAACAATCGCCTTGGTAGGCGAAAGTGGCTCTGGTAAATCCGTCACTGCCCACTCCATTTTAAGACTTTTGCCCTACCCAGCAGCAAGTAATCCAACTGGTACCATCACTTATGATGGTGCAGACTTATTAAAATTACCCCTTAGAAAAATGAGAGCTATTCGTGGCGATAGAATAGCTATGGTTTTCCAAGAGCCAATGACTTCACTAAATCCACTACACAAAATTAGCAAACAAATAGGTGAAGTATTAGCACTCCATATGGGTATGAGGGGAAAAACAGCAGAAGCACGAATTATTGAATTACTCACCTTAGTGGGTATTGAAAAACCTGAAACCAAACTTAATGCTTTCCCACATCAGCTTTCTGGAGGGCAGCGGCAACGGGTTATGATCGCAATGGCACTTGCCTGTGAACCTGAGTTGTTAATTGCTGACGAACCAACTACCGCACTTGATGTTACTGTTCAATTAAAAATTCTTGATCTACTAAAAGATTTACAAGCACGAATGGGCATGGCATTACTTATTATTAGCCATGACCTAAATATAGTAAGACGCATTGCTCACCATGTCTGTGTAATGAAAGAAGGTAAAATAGTAGAACAAAGCAACTGTGAACAACTATTTAAACACCCACAGCACCCTTATACACGCGAGCTGATCGCAGCAGAACCAACTGGTTACCCTTCATCTAAAAAGCTAGGTGCTGAGTTATTAAGGGTCGATGATTTAAAAGTCTGGTTCCCTTTACCTAAAAGATTACTAAGCCGCCAACAAGAATATTTTCGAGCTGTAGATGGTATAGATATTACCCTACGCCAAGGTGAAACATTAGGCATAGTGGGTGAAAGTGGTTCAGGTAAATCAACATTAGGTTTAGCTGTATTAAAACTATTGAAGAGTCAGGGTAAAATTAATTTCCAAGGGCTTGAAATCGACCAATACAGCCAAAAGCAAATGCGCCCGATTCGTCGCCAAATGCAAGTGGTATTTCAAGATCCCTTTGGCAGCCTTAGTCCACGTATGTCCGTTGGACAAATTATTGGCGAAGGTTTAAAAATTCACAACATAGGTTCGCGAGAAGAACAAGAAACTGCTATTATTAGAGCATTAAATGAAGTGGGTTTGGATGAAGATTGTATTAATCGTTATCCTCATGAGTTCTCTGGAGGACAAAGGCAACGTATCGCCATTGCTAGAGCCTTAGCACTTAAACCATCACTTATTTTATTAGATGAACCCACTTCGGCATTAGATCGTACAGTACAAAAGCAGGTTGTAGAACTTCTTAAATCACTTCAAGAGAAGTATAATCTTGCTTATTTATTTATTAGCCATGACTTAGCTGTAGTCAAGGCGCTCAGTCATCAACTGATGGTGATTAAATCAGGGCATGTTGTGGAGAAGGGGCCAGCCGAGCAGCTCTTTTCTTCTCCACAGCATCCCTATACTAAGCAATTATTGGAAGCTGCATTTTTGGCTCCAATTAATGACAATGAAACAGTTCCAAAAGAGGAATAAACTATGGGTTTTTTAACAGGTAAGCGTGCGTTAATTGTTGGTGTTGCAAGTAAATTATCAATCGCTTCTGGTATTGCCGCTGCTATGCATCGTGAAGGTGCAGAGCTAGCCTTCACTTATCAAAATGATAAATTGAAAGGTCGTGTAGAAGAATTTGCTGAAGGCTGGGGTTCTAACAAAGATTTATGTTTTCCATGTGATGTAGCGAGTGATGAACAAATTGAACAAGTATTTGTTGATCTAGGTAAAAAATGGGATGGTATTGATATTATTGTACACGCAGTAGGTTTTGCACCAGGCGATCAGTTAGACGGCGATTTCACCACTGTAACTAACCGTGAGGGCTTCAAAATTGCTCATGATATTAGCTCATACAGCTTTATCGCACTAGCGAAAGCAGGCCGTAAAATGTTAGAAGGCCGTAATGGTTCATTATTAACCCTTTCTTATTTAGGTGCTGAGCGCACCATGCCTAACTACAACGTAATGGGTATGGCAAAAGCTAGTCTTGAAGCAGGTGTGCGTTACCTAGCAGGTAGCCTTGGCCCAGAAGGAACTCGTGTTAATGCTATTTCTGCAGGTCCTATCCGTACTTTAGCTGCTTCAGGCATTAAAAGCTTCCGTAAAATGTTAGCTGCTAACGAACGTCAAACACCCCTTCGTCGCAATGTAACGATTGATGAAGTGGGTAATGCAGCAGCTTTCTTATGTTCAGATTTAGCCTCTGGTATCTCTGGCGAAATCCTTTATGTAGATGGCGGTTTCAACACTACTGCCATGGGTACATTAGAAGACTAATTCTATTCACCATCCAGCTTCTGCTGGATGGTATTACCTTATCTTATTTAACTTTAGCTAGGGAAACACCTAAAGATGCCGTCATACCAGCAGCCTTTTCTTGTTAGCTCCCTATTAATTGCTCTTGTTAGCCTAAATGCAAATGCCCTTCCTTTTAGTATAGGTCCTGTAGAAGGACAGTTTGAAACAGAACTCTCTATTAAAAATAGCTGGTCAACCGCCAAACCAGACCATAACTTTATTGGTCGTAATAATGGTGGCAGAGGTTTAGCTACGACCAATGATAACAACCGATTAAATTTTAAAAAAGGCGATAGCTTTTCCCGTTTATTTAAGGGCAAACACAGTATGCATCTTAAATATGATAATTATGGTTTACTTATTAGTGGTCAATACTGGTATGACTTTGTAGAAAAAAACCAACGACAACCTTTTGCCAATATTAGTGATCATGGTCGTTATATTAGTTCACGATCTTCAGGTGCAGAATTACAACAAGCTTTTGTTTATCATCACTACCAATTAGCTGATAAACAAGGTAGCGTTCGTTTAGGTCGACAACTACTTAATTGGGGAGAGGAACGCTTTATTACAGGTGGTATCAATGTTATTAATCCTATTGATAGCCGAGAGGGTTGGCGTGCTGATATGAATACCCGTGCTGAACGCACACCTGTAAGTTTACTGTCTTTTTCCCAACAACTAACCCAAAACCTTTCTACTGAATTCTTTTACCAACTGGATTGGCGTCCTGCTGCTTCTGAAAATTGTAATTCTTTTTTTGCCACTAATGATTATACAACCCATGGCTGTACCGATAACCTACGTGTACTTCGCTCTACTAATCAATTATCTAGCGCAGATTTAACCAGCCTTACAGGTGTTAATGTAAATCAGGAAGGCATTTTATTACGACATGACAAAGATAAGCGCGCAAAAACTTCTGGACAATTTGGTATCGCTATAAATTATTATGCTGAGCCACTTGCTACTGATTTAGGCTTTTATTTTATTAACTATCATAGCCGCACAGGCTTTATTAATGGTCGCTCAGCTAACCAAGCAGCTATTAATCAAGCTACTGGCTTAGGTCAACTTGCTCCAGAATGGTTAGCTGGACACTCAAGTTACTTTATTGATTATCCTGAAAATATTCATCTGTATGGGATTAGCTTTGCAAAAGATATTAGTGCCGACTTAATTTGGCGTGGTGAGTTAAGTTATCGTCCCAATATGCCCATACAGATCAGCCCTGTTGAGCTATTTAAAAATACCATTGGTGAAACAAATACCTTAACAGCTAATCAAAAAATAAAAGGCTATGACCGTAAACGAGTTAGCCAATTACAAACTAGTTTAACCAAAACAGCTAATGAGGTAATGGGTGCCAAAGAATTTAATTTAACTTCTGCGCTAGGTATGACTTATATTGCGGGTTTAGGTAAGCAAACCCTATATGGCCGAGAAGCTGTATTTGGTAGTAGTTATAATTGTTCCATTGACACGCGTTATTGTGAAAAAGATGGATTCACTACTCGTTTTGCTTGGGGTTATCGAATACAAGGTGAATGGCAATACCAAGATATTTTATTACCCCGCTTAACGCTAAAACCTAGCATCAGCTGGTTACACGATGTACAAGGCTACTCGCCAAGCAATGAAGCCACCTTTGTAGAGGGTCGTAAAGCTATTAGTGTAGGCGTAACAGCTGAATATCTAAAAACCTATTATATCGGCTTAAACTATACTAACTTCTTTGGTGGCCGTTACAATACATGGTCAGATCGAGATTTCGCTAGTTTAGAAATGGGTTTAAAATTCTAAATCAAACTTTTCCACTAAAGTATCCTCTAACCCTCTATTACTCTTTTAAAAAATCACTAAAATATGGCTTTTTATCTACCATAGAGAATCAATCATGCCCGTTTGGTTAATTACAGCAATCATGCTGACTGTATCCAATTTATTTATGACTTTTGCTTGGTATGGTCATTTACGTAGTATGCAAAGTAAACCTTGGATTATTGCAGCTTTAGTAAGCTGGGTAATCGCTCTAGGGGAATACTTAATTCAAGTACCCGCTAATCGAATTGGTTATACCCAACTTTCTTTAGGGCAATTAAAAATTATGCAAGAGGTGATAACACTAGCAGTATTTGTTCCTTTTAGCATTTATGTGATGAACCAACCATTAAAACTCGATTACCTATGGGCAGGCCTCTGTATGATGGGCGCTGTATTTTTTATTTTTCGTAGTTGATCTTATATAACAATAATGGCAATTATATGAAACTGTTATTGATTAAGTTTACTGATATAATTAATCAATTAATATTCAAGGTAACATAATGCAATTAGGACTAGATTTTAATTTAGTGGAAGATTTAATCGCAGGTGTTGATGAGGTGGGAAGAGGTCCTTTATGTGGCCCTGTCGTTACAGCTGCTGTTATTCTTGATCCTACAAAGCCCATTACTGGCTTAAACGACTCTAAAAAGCTTTCAGAAAAAAAACGTGAATCTTTATTTGAAGAAATTAAAGAAAAAGCATTAGCGTGGTCTATTGCTCGAGCAGAAGTGGCAGAAGTGGATGAACTGAATATTTTACACGCAACTATGTTAGCTATGAAACGTGCAGTAGAAAGTTTAGAAATTACTCCCAAATTGGCCTTAATTGATGGTAATAGATGTCCTCAATTAAATATACCTTGTTCCGCAGTTATTAAAGGTGATGCAACCGTACCTGCTATTGCGGCTGCTTCCATTCTAGCCAAAGTAAGCCGTGATAGGGAAATGGTAGAACTTGATAAACAATATCCAGGCTATGGTATAGCTGGCCATAAAGGTTATCCAACAGCCACTCATTTAGCTGCTCTAAAACAACTAGGCCCTACTATTATTCATCGCCATTCATTTGCACCTGTACGAATGGCTGCTGAATTATTTAAAGAAAGAACTTCCTTATGACAGATCCACGTTTTGCAGGCATTGCACGCTTATATGGTGAACAAGGTTTAGCTCGCCTACAAAAGGCGCATATCGCTGTTGTGGGTATCGGTGGCGTAGGCTCTTGGGCAGCAGAAGCTCTAGCTAGAACTGGGGTGGCAGAACTAACTTTAATCGACTTGGACGATATTTGTATCTCCAATACTAATCGTCAACTGCATACTCTACAAACTAATATCGGCAAAGCCAAAGTAGAAATAATGGCGGAGCGTATTCAACAAATTAATCCAACTTGCAAAGTACACTCTGTTATCGATTTTGTTACTCGCGATACTATGGCAGAGATAATCCATAATGATTTAGATGGTGTTATTGATTGTATTGATAGTGTAACTTCCAAAGCAGCCTTAATTGCTTGGTGTAAACGTCGCAAAATCCAAATTATTACAACAGGTGGTGCAGGTGGACAAATAGATCCAACTCAAATCCAAATCACTGATTTAAATAAAACTTACAATGATCCTTTAGCTGCAAAAGTTCGCTCTTTATTACGCCGTGATTATGGTTTCTCTAAAACTGCGGGACGTCATTACAGTGTACCTTGTGTGTTTTCTACAGAACAATTACGTTACCCACAGGCAGATGGTAGCGTATGCCAAGCTAAAGGCTTTACTGGTGATGGAACTCGCTTAGATTGTTCAGGTGGTTTTGGTGCAGTGACTATGGTTACCGCTAGTTTTGGCATGGCGGCGGCAGCTAAGATGGTAGAAAAAATAGTTAATGGTTCTCGTCGCCCTAGCGAGCGACAAACACTTAAGAATTAATTAAGCTAAGCGTTGCTTCAGCAGCTTTCTCAGAAGCATTTTGCCGCAAGGCTAAATGAATAGCTTTAAAACTATCTGTTTGCTCTTTAGTTTTACCTTCTAATAATAGCTGCAATTCAGCAAACAACTGATCAGGTTCGGCTTTATCTTGAATCATCTCTGGCACTAATAATCGTCCTGCCAAAATATTAGGCAAAGAAACATAAGGAGTTTTTACCAAACGTTTAGCAATCCAGTACGTTAGAGAGGCCAATTTATAAGCTACCACCATTGGTCGCTCATAAAGTAATGCTTCTAATGTCGCTGTCCCTGAAGCAATTAATACCACATCACATGCAGCTAAAGCCTCATGAGAATGGCCATCTAATAAGGTAACAGGTAACTTATGAGATACTAATAATTCCTCTATCTGCTCTTTACGTTGCTGATTTGCGCAAGGTATAACAAATTTTGTATTTGGATAATGTTCTAAAATAATATCAGCTGTTTTAAGAAATACAGGTGCTAACCGACTAACCTCTCCTCCTCGACTGCCTGGCATTAATGCAACTACCCTATTATCTTGAAGAATACCTAATTTTGCCTTAGCTGCAACTCTATCAACTTCTAAAGGGATTATATTTGCTAATGGATGGCCTACAAAACAAACTGGCACATCATATTTTTCATAAAACTTAGCTTCAAAAGGAAATAATGTTAGTACTAAATCACATGCCTTTTTTATTTTAAAAACACGTTTTTGCTTCCAGGCCCATACAGAAGGGCTAACATAGTGAATAGTTTTAATACCAACTTCACGTAATTTTAATTCAATACCTAAATTAAAATCAGGCGCATCGATACCAATAAACACATCAGGCTTAGCCGCAATAATATCTTTAATTAATTTAGCACGACGTTTTATAAGTTCGGGTAAACGGCCTAAAACTTCTACCAACCCCATAATAGAAAGGCGTTCCATAGGAAACATGGAAACCAAACCCTCAGCTTCCATTTTAGGGCCACCAACACCAATAAATTGTATATTAGGATGTTGTTGTTTTAGAGAGGCCATTAGGCCAGCCCCTAAAATATCACCCGAAGCCTCTCCTGCCACTAGTGCAATGCAAAGAGGCTTAGTATTAGCGTGTAATTCCACGTTTGGAGTTGATGATTGAGTCACGGAATAAAGCGACCTCAGAATATTGACTAGCTAAGTCAGCTAATTCATTAATAGCTTGTTCTGTTGTTAATCCTTTACGGTAAACAATTTTGTAAGCTGTTCGCAAAGCATGAATAATATTATCAGCAAAACCTTTACGATGTAAGCCCTCAAAATTCATGCTACGTGCTTCAGCTGGATTACCCAATACCAAAACAAAAGCAGGCACATCCTTACTAATAAAAGAAGCCGCACCTAAGAAACTATAAGCACCTATATGGCAATTTTGATGCACTAAAGCATAACCACCCAATATTGCCCAATCACCTACATGACAATGACCTGCAACACCAGAATTATTAACCATAATTACATGATTACCAATTACTGAGTCATGTCCAATATGCACATAAGCCATAATTAAATTATGGTTACCAATAGTCGTTTCACTACGGTCTTGAATAGTACCACGGTGAATAGTGACACCTTCACGAATAATATTATGGTCACCAATTACTAAACGTGTAGGTTCACCTTTATATTTCATATCTGGAGTATCTTCACCTACTGATGAAAACTGATAAATATGATTATGACACCCTATCTTGGTAGGGCCTTTAATAATAACATGAGATTCTACTATTGTTCCTTCACCGATCTCTACATCAGGACCAATAATAGACCATGGGCCAACTTTAACGTTATCCGCTAATTTAGCCTTAGGATCTACAATAGCTCGTGAATCAATCAAACTCATAATTTGCGTTCCGCACAAATCACTTCAGAGGCTGCCACTTCTTTACCATCAACTAAAGCTTGGCATTCAAACTTCCAAATAGTACGTTTAGCACCTAAGAACTTAGCTCTTAATTCTAATTTATCACCTGGTAATACTGGCTGACGAATTCTTAACTTATCAGTACCCACAAAATAATATAGTGTGCCATCAGTAGGCTTCGCATTCATCATTTTAAAGCTTAAAATACCTGCTGCCTGAGCCATTGCTTCTAATACCAATACGCCTGGCATAATAGGATGGTTAGGAAAATGTCCCTCAAAAAACGGCTCATTAATAGTAACATTTTTATAAGCACGGATGGTTTTTACTTCACCCTCGATATCTAATTCTTCGACGCGGTCTACCAATAAAAATGGGTAACGTTGCGGTAAATGTTCAAAAATTTCTTTAATATCCATCTTCATCAATGCGGACCTATCTAATATAATTTAACCGAGCAGTATAGTATAAAAGCTATTTATGATGAACTTTTATTATTTGTACCTAATTCTGCTAATTTCTTTTCTAATTGATGTATTTTATGTGCCATTTCATCTAAGTTTCTAAAACGTGCAACACTTTTACGCCATTCTTTTGAAGTTTGTATAGAAGTACCTGATGAATAAGTACCAGGTTCAGAAATTGACTTTGTAACCATTGACATCCCTGTAAACATAACATTGTCACAAATCTCTAAGTGGCCTGCTATACCTGTATTACCACCAATAATACATCGTTTACCAATCTTAGTACTTCCTGAAATACCACTACTACCAGCCATAGCTGTGTGGTCTCCAATCTGTACATTATGGCCAATCATTATCATATTATCCAATTTTACATCATTGCCTAGAATAGTATCAGATAATGCGCCACGGTCTACTGCTGTATTAGCACCAATTTCAACATCATCGCCTAATGTAACACCACCAATTTGTGCTATTCTAAACCAATTTCCTTGCTCAATAGCAAAACCAAAACCTTCACCACCAAGCACAGCACCAGATTGAATGACTACTCTTTTACCAATTTTTACATCATGATATAAAGTAGCACGAGGTGCGATCCAACCATCTTCACCAATCAAACAACGCTCACCAATAAAGCTATGAGCACCTATCACCGTTCTAGCCCCAACAACTACATCAGCCTCAATAACGGCATAAGCACCAATACTAGCTGTTGGATCAATTTTTGCTGATTCTGCAATAATAGCTGTTGGATGAATACCAGGCTGACTTACAGGTTTTGTATCAAATAAATAAGAAACCTTAGCATAGGTTAGATAAGGATCATCTAATAAAATGGCATTACCAGTAAAAGCTTCTGCAAGATCTACTTTAAGTAAAACAGCACCAGCCTTCGTTTCAGTTAAAAATTTCTTATATTGCGCATTCGCTAAAAAACTTAAATCATTTTCTGTTGCTGTTTGCAAACTAGCCAAACCGCTAATCACATAGTTTGGATCACCTTTAACAGTTCCATTAAATTTTTCAGCTAATTCGGCAAGTGTATATTTAGGCATATTAATTCGTATTATTTCATTTTGTTTAAACGATCAATTACTTGTTTAGTAATATCATACTGAGGCTTTACATCTACTACTGCACCACTTTCTAATACTAAGTCAAAACCACCAGCTTTTAGTGCATCTTCAACTGCTTTATCTAATTTTGGCTTGATAATCTTAAGCATATCTTGATCTGCTTTCATTTTACTATCATTGAGCTCTTTAGACTGCATTTGAAAATCACGGGCTTTTTGATTGAGTTCAAGCTCCAAACGTTCACGTTCAGCCTGCTTCATTTTTGAGCCATTTTTAATTAAGTTGTCTTGTAATTTTTTAGCTTGCTCTTCTAATGATTTCAATTTAGTAATGCGTGGACCAAATCTTTTTTCAGAATCTACAGCATATTTTTTAGCAACATCAGACTCCAATAATGCCATCTGATAATTTAACACGGCTATTTTCATTTCAGCATAAGCTGGAGCACTAAATGCTAGAAAGGCAACTAACGCTAGCTTAGTAAGTTTATACATAAATTACGCTCCTAAAAACCTGTAATATTTTGCTTATAACCAATAAATTAAAAAGTTTGTCCCAATGAGAATTGGAAGATTTGAGTATCTGCATTATCTGGTTTCTTAATTGGCATAGCCAGACTAAAACTTAATGGACCAAAGGCTGTTACCCAAGTTACACCAACCCCTACTGAACTAGCTAAATCGCCAAAATTTGGATTCTTACAATTCTTAGTTGTTGATAATGGGCAATTGTTACTAAACACATTACCTGCATCCCAGAATAGGGCTGTTCTTATGGTTCTTTGATCATTTACAAAAGGTGTTGGCACTATTAACTCTACACCACCTGTAATAAGAATATTACCACCAAATGGGTCGTCATCATCATTCCAATCATCATAGCCTGAATTATAATATCTATAACTTGGTGTACTACGAGGACCTAGTGAACCATCTTTAAAACCACGTACAGAGTTATAACCACCTGCATAATAGTTTTCATAGAATGGCAACATATCAGTTGAACCATAACCATCTCCATAACCTAAATCAGTATGGAAACGTAAGATATAATTATCTGTAATTGGTTTAAAATATTGTGCACTATAATCTATTTTATAGAACGTTAAATCACTACCTGGAATAGCTATTTGTACAGAAGCCGTTTGAGAAGCTCCTCGAGTAGGTAGTAAACCTCTATTTAAAGTAGATTTGCCCCAACCTAAATTAAGTTTATAGTTAAGATAGTTAGAACCATAATCATCTATAAAACGATAAACCTCTTCAGCACTTGCATTACCTGATTTAACTTTATCATTTTGAATAGTTAAACCATAACTTACACTAGATGTTTCACTGATAGGATAACCAAAACTAAAACCAGCACCAAAACTATCCACAGAATAACTAGTATAGTCAACATCTAACTTATCATAATCTGTAGTTCTATAAAACACGTTGTAACCCAAACTAACACCATCTACCGTCCAGTAAGGATTTAAGTAGCTAAAGTTAATATTTGTTTGATAATCACTACGTGTCATACCAATACCAACTTTATTACCTGTTCCTAAGAAGTTATCTTGCTTAATGGAACCACCCAATACCAAACCTGAACTTTGCGCAAAACCAACAGAAGCAGAAATAGAACCTGATGGTTGTTCCTCAACTGTATAATTGACATCAACCTGATCATCTGTACCTGCTACAGGCGCTGTTTCTACTTTTACTTCTTTAAAATAACCTAATCGTTCTAAACGTGTTTTAGATTGATCAATCAAATAGGTAGAAGCCCAACCACCTTCCATTTGGCGCATTTCACGACGCAACACCACATCCTCTGTTTTAGTATTTCCACGGTAGTTAATACGATTAACATAAACGCGTTTACCTGGGTCTACAATAAAGGTAATAGACACTGTATGGTCTTCAGGATGTGTTTCTGGTATACCACGTACATCAGCAAATGCATAACCATCGTTACCCAAACGACGACTTACTAACTCTGAAGAGGTAACCATTAACTTACGAGAAAAGACTTGCCCATTTTGGACTAATAATAAAGAACGTAATGTGTCTTCAGGAAGTTTTAAATCACCCTCCATTTTCACATCACGAATTCGATATTTATCGCCTTCTTCAATATTAACCGTAATATAAACACTTTTCTTATCAGGTGTAATAGAAACTTGGGTAGAAGCAATATCCATATTTACATAACCACGATCCATATAGTAAGAGCGTAGTCTTTCCAAGTCGCCCGATAATTTTTCACGAGAGTATTTATCAGCACTGCTAAAAAAACGGTACCATTTCTTAGTTTTTAATTCAAATAGATTAATTAATGTTTCATCAGGAAAAACGGTATTACCTACCACATTAATATGTGAAATAGAGGCAACAACCCCTTCATTAATATTTATTTTTAAGCGAACACGATTTCTAGGTTCAGAAATAACTTCTGTTTCAATATTAGCGGAATAGCGGCCTTGTGCTACGTATTGACGAAGCAACTCATTACGTACTCTTTCTAGAGTAACTCGTTGGAAGATTTCCCCTTCAGCCAAACCTGCTTGGCGTAGACCTTTTAATAAGTCTTCTGTTTTAATAGCTTTATTACCAGAAATATCAATACTAGCAACAGAAGGTCTTTCAACTACTGTAACTAATAATACATTACCACTACGACTTAACCTAATATCTTGAAAGTAACCTGCCCTAAATAAAGCTTTAGATGCATCAGCAAGACTTGCTTCATCTACTTGGTCACCAATTCTAATGGGTAATGCTGCAAACACACTACCTGCAGAAACACGCTGTAAACCATTAATACGAATATCAGAAATAGTAAAGGACTCAGCATGAACCTCCATTGAGATAAAAGCTGCCAACACCAGCGGTAATAACAAATATTTCATGTTGCCCTTTTAATCCTGAATAATACCTGAACAATAAAAATGAACTTTAAACTTTGCATTATAACCAATTTAAATCATTCATAATAGCAAATAACATTACACCTATCATTAAAAATACACCTATCTGTAATGCCGCACCCTGAATTTCTTCTGATATAGGACGGCCACGGATCCACTCAATAATATAAAATAAGAGATGCCCACCATCAAGCACAGGGATAGGTAATAAATTAAGAATACCTAAACTAACACTGAACAAAGCTAAAAACTTTATAAAATAGATAAACCCCGAATCAAAGCTAGAACCTGCTACCTTAACAATCCCAATAGGGCCACTCAAGTTTTTTACTGACATTTCACCAGTAAACATTTTTTTAATAGACTCTAATGTTAAAAAGGTAAAAGCCCATGTTTGATCTAAAGATTTCACCATCCCATCAATAACACCATAATTAACGTGGCGCACCATTGAGTCAGGCCAAGTAATTTTACCCATTATTTCTATTCCCATATAACCAGCATCTGGCATATTAGGCATAGTTGTTAATGATACTTGTGCGGAATAATCCTGTCCATTACGTTCATAACCTATAACAACACGTTTATTTGGAAATTTTTTTATCTGTTCAGCTAATATTTGCCAATCTGTTATAGGCTCATTATTGAAACTTTTAATCAAGTCTCCTTTCTGTAAACCTGCCTGCTCTGCAGGGCCAGCTTTTACAACAGAGGCTAACATAGGTTCAATTACTGGTCGATAAGGTTCTATCCCTATTCCCTCTAAAGGGTTAGGTTTTTCTAAACCTCGTAGCCAATTATTAATGGCCAATTGATAAGTTCTTTCCTGCAAAGAAGAATCTTTAACTGTAATACTAATATTGCCAGACTCTCCTAAACGTTTAAAAAGCTGTATATTAATATCTTCCCATGTTGCAGTTGCTTTATTATCAACTGCAATTATTTCACTCATAGGCGTTAAACCAGCAGTAGCAGCTATACTTTCGGGAAAAACCTTACCCACTGTAGGTATAGGTACTTTTGCTCCAATTAATGCTAACACCCAAAATAACAGAAAAGCTAAGATAAAGTTAGCTAACGGACCGGCTGCCACTATAGCTATACGTTGACCAACCGATTTACGGTTAAACGTATAAGATAACTTCTCTGGAGGGATTTCTTGCTCTGTCTCTCGCTCATCTAGCATTTTCACATAGCCACCAAGCGGAATCATAGCAATAACATATTCTGTACCACGTCGATCACGCCAGCGTATTAGCGGCTTACCAAAACCAATAGAAAAACGTATTACTTCTACTCCACAGCGGCGGGCAACCCAAAAATGGCCGAATTCATGAATAGTGACTAATACGCCTAGGGCAATTAAGGCTCCTAATAACATTGACATCTAAAATGATTTTTCCTATTTTTATAACTCTTTCAAGTATTCATTTGCATAAAAACGAGCTTGATAATCTTCTTTACCAATAATCTCTAATGAATCTGCTACCACAACAGATTGCTTATTAAGTACATGATCCACTACTTGCACAATTTCTGTAAATTTTATCCGCTCTTGTAAAAATGCTGCAACGGCTATTTCATTTGCTGCATTTAAAATAGCAGGCGCTGTCCCTTGTGCGGTTATCGCTTGTTTAGCCAAACGCAAACAAGGAAAACGTTGTTCATCAGGCTCATAAAAATCTAACTGTGCTATCTTAAATAAATCTAATGGCGCAACTCCTGACTCAATTCGCTCAGGCCATGCTAAAGCTTGTGCAATGGGGGTACGCATATCTGGATTACCTAATTCTGCTAATACACTACCATCCAGATAATCTACCATAGAATGAATCACACTCTGCGGATGAATAACAACCTCTACTTGCTCTGGTTGAGCATTAAATAACCAACAGGCTTCAATAAATTCTAAACCTTTATTCATCATAGTGGCAGAATCAACAGAGATTTTTTTCCCCATTGACCAGTTCGGGTGATTACAAGCTTGTACTGGTGTTACACTTTCTAACTGCTCTATTGGTGTATTACGAAATGGTCCACCTGATGCAGTTAGTAAAATTCGCCTTACTCCAACTGTTGCCAAATCTCCCTTAAAAGAAAGGGGCATACATTGAAAAATAGCATTATGTTCGCTATCAATAGGCAATAAGGTAACATTATGCTCTTTAACTGCCTGCATAAATAAAGCACCAGACATTACTAAGGCTTCTTTATTTGCTAGTAGTATTTTTTTACCTGCCTTAACACCTGCTAAAGTAGGTAATAATCCAGCCGCTCCTATAATTGCTGCCATTACAGCATCTACTTCAGGGTGGCTTGCTATATCACATAATGCTTGCTGACCATATAATACTTCTGTACGAATCCCCTGTTCTATTAATCTTTGTTGTAAGCTTTTTCTATCTAATTCATCAGCCACTACAGCAAAAGCTGGCTGGAATTGTATACATAATTTTTCTAATTCATTTATTCTACTATGCGCTGTTAAAGCAAATGCTTGGTAACGGTCAGGATGTCTAGCAATAACATCTAAGGTGCTTTTACCTATAGAACCTGTCGCACCTAAAACACAAATATGTTGCATGATTAACTACCAAGCACCCAAAGTAATAGTACAGCTACAGGCACAGCAGCAGTCAAACTATCTATTCGGTCTAATACGCCACCATGTCCAGGTAGTAGATTACTACTATCTTTTAACCCAGCTTCACGCTTAAACATACTTTCTGTTAAATCACCTAATACAGAGAAAATGACTAAAATAATTAAACAGACAAGGCTTAACAATAATTTTCCTTGAATAAAATCAGTACTAATGTAAATAAATAATCCAATAATTAAAGCGGCTGCTAAACCACCCCAAAAACCTTGCCAGCTTTTACCAGGGCTAACTTTAGGTGCTAATTTATCTTTACCCCAAGTTCTGCCAGCAAAATAAGCACCAATATCTGCAGCCCAAACAAAGATCATCACACTAAAAATAATCCAATTACCATACTCACCAGATTGCTTTAATAAAATAAGTCCTTGCCATGCTGGCACTAAAATTAATAACCCAATCAAATATTTATAACTATTATTCTTCCAATAATTAGTTGTTTCAGGAAAACCAATTACCAATAACCAAGCGAAACTCCACCAAACAACACCTAACAATACAATAAATCTTGACCATGAAGGCATATTCCAGAGTAATACTAACAAGACCACACAAATAGCGGCATAACCAATACGACTACCAGATTCTTCTAAGCCAACTAATCGAGCCCACTCCCAAGCACCTAAGGTAACCACAATGCCTATAAAAATAGCAAAGGAACCACCTTCTAAGTAAAAGAATCCCCATAGTGCAATGGGAATAAGCACTAAGGCTGTTAATACTCGTTGTTTTAACACAGGTTATTCTCCTTGCTCTATCTGCTCACTAGTCTTGCCAAAACGACGTTGTCTAGCAGAGTAATCAGCTAGTGCAGCTTGCATTGCTTCATGTTTAAAATCTGGCCATAACACATCTGAAAAATAAAGCTCTGTGTAAGCCAATTGCCATAATAAGAAATTACTAACTCTACGTTCACCACCTGTACGGATACAAAGATCTGGTGAGGAAAAAGGAGATGTTACTAGTTTACTTTCAATTAAATCTGTTGTGATATTATCAACTTGTATTTCATTAGCTAGTACTTGTGATGCTATCTTCTGAGTGGCCTGTAAAATATCCCACTGTCCACCGTAATTAGCAGCTATTTGCAAAATAAGACCTTGATTATTGGCTGTTAACATTTCTGCTTCATGCATAGCCTGTTGTAACTCTTCACTAAAGGCCGAACGATCACCAATAATTTTTAACTGTACATTGTGTTGATTAAGTTTTTTGACTTCTTGTTTTAAAGCCCATAAAAACAATCGCATTAAAGCTTGTACTTCAGTAATAGGCCGTTGCCAATTTTCACTGGAAAAAGCAAATAAAGTTAATACCTTAACATTAGCCTCTGCGCAAACTTCAACCGCTGCACGCACAGCAGCAACACCTGCTTTATGACCAGCGGCATGAGGTAATAATCGTTTTTTTGCCCAGCGATTATTACCATCCATTATAATTGCTACATGCCTAGGGACAGATGTAGCTTGAGACTGTTTAGGCATTTTCATTAAAACTAGATTAAACAGCCATTAAATCTGTTTCTTTTTGCTCTAATGCTTTATCCACATCAGCTACAAATTTATCAGTTAGTTTTTGGATTTCGTCTTGTGCACGACGCTCATCATCTTCACTGATTTCTTTTTCTTTTAACAAATCTTTTAATTGAGTAATCGCATCACGACGAATATTACGAATCGCCACCCGTGCATTTTCAGCCTCACCACGTGCTTGTTTAGTATAACCTTTACGGGTTTCTTCCGTTAAAGGTGGCATAGGAACACGAATCACTGTGCCTGCTGAAGCAGGATTTAATCCTAAATCAGACGTCATAATGGCTTTTTCTACAGCCTGTGTCATACTCTTATCAAATACACTAATAGCTAATGTCCGAGCATCTTCCACATTAATATTAGCCACCTGATTTAATGGTGTATCAGCACCATAATAAGAAACCATTACACTATCTAAAATACTAGGATGAGCACGTCCAGTACGAATTTTAGCAAAAGCATGGCCTAATGACTCTACTGTTTTTTGCATGCGTGTTTGTGTGTCTTTTTTGATCTCATTGATCATGCTTTTTTTCCTCAATCAATGTACCTTCGCCGCCACCAACTACAATATTTAGTAACGCTCCAGGTTTATTCATATTAAATACACGAAGTGGCATCTGATGATCCTGACATAAACAAATAGCTGTCAAGTCCATCACCCCAAGCTTACGCTCTAATACTTCATCATAAGTTAAATGGTCAAATTTCTTAGCATCTGGATCTTTAAAAGGATCCGCAGTATAAACACCATCAACCTTAGTAGCTTTTAGTACTACATCAGCATCTATTTCAATAGCTCTTAAACAAGCTGCGGAGTCTGTAGTAAAGAAAGGATTACCTGTACCTGCCGAGAAAATAACTACCTCACCAGATTTTAAATGGCGCATTGCCTTACGACGGTCATAATGATCTGTTACTCCCACCATAGAAATAGCAGACATCACTAATGCTGGAATATTAGAACGTTCTAATGCATCACGCATAGCTAGCGCATTCATCACAGTGGCTAACATCCCCATATGGTCGCCGGTAACTCGATCCATACCTGCTGCTGATAAAGCAGCCCCACGGAACAAATTACCACCACCAATCACCAATCCTACTTGAACCCCAATACCTACTAACTGCCCTACTTCAAGTGCCATTCGATCAAGAACTTTAGGATCAATCCCAAAATCTTCAGACCCCATTAAAGCTTCACCACTAAGCTTCAATAAAATACGTTTATATCGTGGCTGTCTTAATCCCACTTGCTGAGCCATTTTGAATCTCCTGCAGGTAATTTCTAAGCGGCTATATTATTGCGAGCAATATTTGGGGCGTCATTATTCCCAATTGTTGCCTTTTGTTCAAGTTTAATATTGTATTATGGTTTGACAAAAAATAGAAAATAAAAAAGGCTATTCGCCAAAACGAATAGCCTTTTTTTATAAACAAGAAGCTTTTATTGCTTAGTTGCAGCTACTTGAGCAGCTACTTCAGCAGCAAAATCTACTTCCGCTTTTTCGATACCTTCACCTACACCAAAGCGTACGAAAGAAATAATTTCTGCACCATGTTTCTTAGCGTGATCACCTACTTTAACACTATCATCTTTAACAAAAGATTGACCTACCAAGCTTGCTTCGCCTAAGAACTTCTGAATGCGTCCAGCAACCATTTTTTCAACTACTTCAGCTGGTTTACCTTCAATTTTTTCTTTGTTTAGTGCTAAGAATACTTCTTTCTCTTTTGCAACTAGCTCTTCAGAAATATCTGCTGGATTTAATACCGCAGGGTTACTAGCTGTAACATGCATAGCAATATCTTTTGCTAATTCTGCATCACCACCACCTTGTAAAGCAACAAGTGCTGCAATACGGCTATTACTGTGAACATAAGCACCTACAACATCACCTTCAGCCACAGCGATGCGGCGAATAGTAATATTTTCACCAATTTTTTGTACTAATGCTTGTCTAGCCGTTTCTTGAGCTTCTGCTAATTTAGCAACATCAGTAATTTTACCAGCAAAGGCTTTTTCTAATGTATCAGCAACAAACGCCTTGAAATTATCATCACGTGCAACGAAGTCAGTTTCAGAGTTGACTTCAACCATCACGCCATATTTACCATCATCAGCTACTTTAGCCGCAACCACACCATCTGCTGCTACACGACCTGCTGCTTTAGCAGATTTTACAGCACCTGATTTACGTAACTCATCAATTGCTTTTTCAATATCGCCATTTGCTGCTACTAAAGCTTTTTTACATTCCATCATGCCAAGCCCTGTACGCTCACGCAATTCTTTTACTAATGCTGCAGTAATTTCTGCCATGTTTATATCCTCTTAATTTAGCCTGTATTTAATAAACAGTTAGCTATAAAGTGAGAAAAGGGGGCAAAGCCCCCTTAATTTTTTTCAATTAAAGAAAGGCAATAACTATTAACCTTCAGCAGTCTCTTCAGCTGCTTCTTCAATAAATTCTTCAGCTACAGCGCCAGCGCCTTGTTTAGCTTTTAATACTACATCAGCAGCAGTACCTAAATATAACTGAATAGCACGGATAGCATCATCATTACCAGGGATAACATAATCAACGCCATCTGGATCACTGTTAGTATCCACTACACCAATTACTGGAATACCTAGCTTATTAGCTTCAGCGATAGCAATTTTTTCATGGTCAACGTCGATTACAAATAATACGTCTGGTAAACCACCCATGTCTTTAATACCACCAAGACTACGCTCTAATTTCTCTAAATCACGAGAACGCATTAACGCTTCTTTCTTAGTTAATTTATCAAAAGTACCATCTTGAGATTGAGATTCTAACTCACGTAAACGTTTGATAGATTGACGAATAGTTTTGTAATTCGTCAACATGCCACCTAACCAACGGTGATCAACATATGGCATTTTGCAACGTTTAGCTTGTTCTGCAACGATTCTGCTAGCTGAACGCTTAGTACCTACGAACAATACTTTGTTTTTACCTGTTACAGCTTTTTCTAAAAAAGCGATAGCTTGGTTAAACATAGGTAAAGTTTTTTCTAGGTTAACGATATGGATTCTATTACGAGCACCAAAAATGTATTTGCCCATTTTTGGATTCCAGTAACGAGTTTGGTGTCCAAAATGTACACCAGCTTGTAGCATATCACGCATTGATACTTGAGACATTATATTCCTCTATACGGGTTAAGCCTCCATATATCCCAATATTCAACCTGATTAAAGGCACCCAGAACACTGTGTCGATATATGTGTGGTTTGTTTAAAAAATAGCCATAAGGCCGAGTTAAGGGCGCAATTTATACCATATTTTTTATAAAAAGACTAGCACTTTAATGGCTAGTCGCGACTATTTGCGACTAGCCATTAAACCAATTGTGTTAAGTAGTTGTAAATTAGTGACTAGCTAACCACTGATCAATAACGGCTTGATATTCACCAGTAGCTTTGGCTAAGTGTAACCATTGGTCAACGTATTGCTTCCAAATGATATCACCCTTTGGCAACATATAAGCTTTTTCACCATACTGCATAGGCATACTAGGATCAATAGCACATAAATCTGGATGACGTTTTTGTTGATAGAGTGCTTCTGAACTATCAGTAATCATTACCTCATACTTTTTATCCACCAGCTGCTGAAAAATAGCCATATTATCGTCAGATAAAGTTAAATTTGCTTTAGGTAAATATTTGTGTACAAATGCTTCATTAGTGCCGCCTTTTGGTTCAATCAAAGTAACATGGGGCTGATTAATCTGCTCGATGGTTTTATATTTATCTTTATTTTCACAACGTACTAGGGGAATTTTACCGTCAATATCTATAGTATTAGAAAAGAATGCTATTTTTTGTCGATCTAAAATAACCGAAATTCCTCCCATGGCTATATCACATTCACCTTTTAAAAAGTCAGGAGTTAAGGTTTTCCATGTGGTTTTTACCCATTTTACCTCAACCCCTAAGCTTTTCGCTAAGGATTTAGCCATAGCAATATCAATACCTTCAAAAGAACCATCATTATTTACAAAGGTATAAGGCTTATAATCGCCTGTGGTACAAACCGCCAATACCTTCTTTTGCATAACACTATCTAAACGAGACTCTGCAAATACAACTCCAGTGAAGAAGACTAACGTTATAGCAAGCAGTTTTTTCATAGTATGACATCCTTATTTTTACATACAAAGGGATAAAAAGTCAGCTCACTATAAAACAAGTCGTTTATTAATAATCTTGTGCTATATCACAAGCTATTTATTTTATTAGAAAACCTATAGTTTACGGCCTATTTTGAGACTGTAAACTATAGGTTATTAGACTAAGCCTTTTTGCTTTTCTTAGGGGCTGCTGCTTTACTTTTTACTAATAGCGGTTTTAAGAATTTACCCGTCCATGAGTGGGGTATTTCAATTAGCTCCTCAGGTGTACCAGTAGCAATAATCTCACCCCCCTTCGAACCACCCTCAGGACCTAAATCCACCAACCAATCAGCGGTCTTAATGACATCAAGGTTATGCTCAATCACCACCACCGTATTACCATGATCGCGTAAACGATGTAACACCACTAATAACTGCTGAATATCAGCAAAATGTAACCCTGTAGTAGGCTCATCTAAGATATACAAGGTCTTACCTGTATCCCGTTTAGACAACTCGCGCGCTAGTTTAACCCTTTGCGCCTCACCACCTGAAAGAGTAGTAGCACTTTGCCCCAACTTAATATAAGACAACCCTACATCCATTAATGTCTGCAATTTACGGGATAATGCAGGTACTGCCTCAAAAAACGTAGCAGCGTCTTCGATAGTCATTTCCAACACTTCGTGAATGGTTTTGCCCTTGTACTTAATATCTAAGGTTTCACGGTTATAACGTTTACCTTTGCACACATCACAAGGTACATAGACATCTGGTAAAAAATGCATTTCTACTTTAATAACGCCATCACCTTGGCAGGCCTCACAGCGGCCACCTTTGACATTAAACGAGAAACGCCCAACATTATAACCACGTGCTCTTGATTCAGGTACCGCCGCAAATAATTCACGAATAGGGGTAAAAATTCCTGTATAAGTAGCTGGATTAGAACGGGGAGTACGACCAATAGGACTTTGGTCAATATCCACTACTTTATCTAATTGATCTAAGCCTTTAATAGATTCATAAGCGGCCACCTCTAAGGTAGTAGCATTATTTAAGGTAGTTGCTGCTAATGGATACAAGGTATCATTAATTAAGGTAGACTTACCTGAACCAGAAACGCCCGTTACACAAGTAAATAATCCTAATGGTATTCTTAAAGTCACTTCATTAAGGTTATTACCCTTAGCCCCCTTTAAAACTAACTCTTTCTTTTTATTATAGGCTGTGCGTTTTTTAGGCACTTCTATTTTTAATTTACCTGATAGGTATTTCCCTGTTAATGAATCAGGGTTTGCCATGACCTCTTTAGGTGAACCTTTAGCTACAATTTGCCCACCGTGCACTCCAGCACCAGGACCAATATCCACCACATAGTCAGCTAGACGAATAGCATCCTCATCATGCTCTACCACAATAACTGTATTACCTAAATCCCGTAAATGAGTTAAGGTTTTTAGTAACCGATCATTATCTCGTTGATGTAGCCCAATAGAGGGTTCATCCAGAATATACATAACACCAACCAGTCCAGCACCTATTTGACTAGCTAAACGAATACGCTGCGCCTCACCACCCGATAAGGTTTCAGCACTACGTTCTAAAGTTAAATAATCTAACCCTACATTAACCAGAAACTCTAAACGTAAGCTAATTTCTTTAAGAATTTTTTCAGCAATTGCACCTTTCGTTCCCGTTAAAGTTAATCCTGAAAAATAACTATGAGAATCCCCCACAGGTAACGCTACCACTTCAGGTAAAGTTTTCTTACCTACCCATACACAACGTGCTTCTGGACGCAATCTAGCTCCACTACAACTAGGACAAGCTTGGGTACTTAATAGTTTTGCCAAGTCCTCGCGTACACTTTGCGATTCAGTTTCACGATAACGTCGTTCTAAATTAGGTAATACCCCCTCAAAAGGATGCTTACGCTTAACTACGTCACCACGATCATTTAAATAATTAAAACTAATCTGCTCATTACCACTGCCATTAAGCACGAAACTTCGCTGTTTCTCCGTCAACTCTTTAAAAGGCACATCTAAACTAAATTTATAATGGCTTGCTAACGAGTTTAACATTTGGAAAGTATAGGCGTTACGGCGATCCCAACCACGGATAGCCCCCTCACCTAAAGTTAAATCTTCATTAACAATACGTCTAGCATCAAAAAACTGCTTAACACCTAAACCATCACAAGTAGGACAAGCGCCAGCAGGGTTATTAAAAGAAAATAATTTAGGTTCTAATTCACTGATCGAGAAACCACAAATAGGACAAGCAAATTTAGCAGAAAATAAAATCTCTTCTATTTCCTCACCATCCATAGGCGCAATAATAGCTGTATCTTCCGCTAACTTAAGGGCTGTTTCAAAGGACTCAGCCAAACGCTGTTGGATATCTGGCTTAACTCTAAAACGATCAATCACCACATCTATACTGTGTTTTTTCTGCTTATCTAATTTAGGCAGCTCATCTAACTCATATAGTCGACCATCTACTCTAGCTCTTACAAAACCCTGCGCCCGCATTTCTTCAAAAACAACTAAATGCTCACCTTTACGTTCTTTAATAATAGGTGCCAATAACATTAGCTTAGCCCCCTCAGGTAAAGCTAATACTTGGTCAACCATCTGGCTAACAGTTTGTGCCTCTAATGGCGTATCATGATCTGGGCAATGAGGTGTACCTACACGAGCATACAATAACCGTAAGTAGTCATAAATCTCTGTAATAGTTCCCACTGTAGAACGTGGGTTATGCGAAGTAGATTTCTGCTCAATTGAAATAGCTGGCGATAAACCTTCAATAGCATCCACATCTGGCTTTTCCATCATCGATAAGAACTGTCGTGCATAAGCCGATAGTGACTCCACATAACGCCTTTGTCCCTCTGCATACAACGTATCAAAAGCCAATGAGGACTTACCAGAACCAGAAAGCCCTGTAATCACAATTAACTTATCACGAGGTAAGGTTAAATCTATATTTTTAAGATTATGGGTACGTGCACCACGGACTAATATACTTTCCAAAACAGCCTCATTAGAGAAGAGAAATTTTTCGAACTGACTACTATAACACCTGCTTAAAACTAAACCAATTAGCTTTATTGTTAGGTTAAATTTATAAGATAGATAGTAAATAAGACAAGGTTATTTTTTTAAGTTTAAAGTCTTAAACAAAAAAATACCCAGCAAAATGCTGGGTAAAAACCGTGATTAGCCTGATGAGGAGACAAACCAAACAATCTCAAACAGCAGATCGGATACTTTGACTTGCCAGTTGGTCTTGCGATCAACTTAGGTACATATTAATGATAATAATTATCATTTGCAAGAAAAATATTAATATTTATTTTTATCACGTCTTAAATATTGATTAATATACTCTATTAGCTTCTCTATACTCTCTCTATTTTGTGTTTCTACTAAACAGCTTGTCGCCTTCTCTTCAGCGGTCAATGGTTCACGCCATTCTAATTGCTGCTTAACTACTTCAAATGTAGCATCTGAGGGATCATTATTTTCTTGTTCTCGCTTAGCTAAGTTCTTTTCAATTATCTCTAACGGTGCATCACACTCTACAATAAAGAAAGGTACTCCTACTTCTTCTGCTACTTGCTTAGCTTTTACACGTTCCTCATGTTTTAAATAAGCAGCATCTAAAATCACAACATAACCTGCTCGTAAACTATTTTTAGCCAGTTGATATAAATGCTCATAGGTTTTAACTGTTGCTTCTGGACTATAGAGTTGCTCTTTTGGTGTATCAGCACCTAATAAACGTTTACGTTCTACATCACTACGTAATCTTATAGCGCCAAATTGCTCAACTATCTTAGTAGAAATATAACTTTTTCCTACTGCAGAAACACCACAAGTAACTAATAAACAACGGGTAGGAATTAATGTATAACTTTCAGCAAGGTTTGCGTAGTTATAATATTGACTTAATATAGCTTCTCTTACACTTCGTTCAGTCACATGACCCAAACTAAATAAAGCCACTTTAGCACGGACCATAGCCCTATAAGCTTTATAGAATTTCATTATCTCTAGTGATTGGTAATCACCTGTTTCTTCTAGGTAAGTATTTAATAAACGGTTAGCCAATGAATATAATTTTCTATCCTCTAAATCCATTACCACAAAGCCTATATCTGCCGTAACATCTGTCAGTCTAAAAGGCTCATTGAATTCAATACAGTCAAATATCACCACTTGATCATCTAAAATAGCTGCATTATTTAAATGTACATCACCATGACACTCTCTTATAAAACCATTAGCTTTACGTTCAGCCAATAAAGGTTTTAATCTTTCATAGCTACTTTCAGCCCAAGCCTCTAAAGCATCTAACTGAATAAAACCTGCCTTGTCTTCAGGTAACATAGCCCGTATTTGCTCAAAATTTTGCCTAACTGGCGCCATGACTCCTTCAGGCGAACCTAACTCATGAGCTGGAGCTACTTTAGGGGTTGCCAGATGAAATTTTGCAAGTTGCTTAGCTAACTGGTCAATATGTTGCTCTGTTAACTCTCCCCGTGCTTGCAATTGACTTAATAATTGATCTTGAGGGAATTGACGCATTTTTAATACATACTCTATTACTTCACCTTGTCCAGCAATTTGAGGATTATCTTCTGTACCTGTAACAGGCAATACTTCTAAGTAAATATCCTTAGTAAGACGTTGATTTAAACGCAACTCTTCTTCACAAAAATGTTTACGATCAACTAACTGAGTATAGTCTAAGAAGCCAAAATCAACGGCCTTTTTAATTTTATAAGCATAAGGCCCTGTTAATATTACCCATGAAACATGGGTTTCTATCACTGTAAACTGTTCTACAGGATGATCATATAATGAAGGGTTTTGAAGATTCTTAACTAATTCAGCAGTCATAGGTTTTCCCTTTTAATTTTTTTATCAGTTGCATTATAGATGGCTAATAAAGCTATAAAATAAAAAATCCCTAATTACCTAGGGATTTTTTTATTAAACATTGATCACAAGTTATTGTTTTTGATAAGTGAAGGTATGACCGCTACCTTCTAAAATAAGTTGTGGTCCTTTTAACTTAACAGTGGCGCCTGTTTTAAACATATCGCCTAAAGCTGTTTCCATTGCTGCTTCTTTTTCACGGAAACACGCCATACGGGTAGAGGCTAAACCATCACTGGTTAATTTACCTTGATTTAATACTGCTTGCCCAATAAAAGTGTTACAAAGGACACCATGTACTTTTACCTTACCTTCTACACCTGGCTCAAAACCAATAGTCATTGGTCTTTCAGAGGCTTGTACAACCTCACTATCAAAGTTTACTAAGTTATATTTTCCATATAACTCTGCGACAGTAAGACTTGTAGACTTTGTTGTTTGACAACCAACCATTAATGCAGCAACTGCTACAACCATCAATATTTTTTTCATCATTACCCCTTGCTATTTTTTCTAAGAAACAATTAAACCGCAGTTGTTTCTCTATATCAACCCATAAAATGACTTAATTACTCATATTATTTTAGTATGAGTATTTTTATAGTTACTACTGTAAATTCTGTGAATAGTACAGTAAACTCATCAGTTTGATAAAATATTTTTTATGGAGTGGTGGCATGGCAGATGTGAAAAAGGTCGTCCTAGCTTATTCTGGTGGCTTGGACACCTCTGTAATCCTCAAATGGTTACAAGATACCTATCAATGTGAAGTAGTAACTTTTACTGCAGATTTAGGCCAAGGTGAAGAAGTAGAGCCTGCTCGAGCTAAAGCTAAAGCTCTTGGTGTTAAAGAAATTTATATTGAAGATTTACGTGAAGAGTTTGTACGTGACTTTGTATTCCCAATGTTTCGCGCCAATACAATTTATGAGGGTGAATACTTATTAGGTACATCAATTGCTCGCCCACTGATTGCCAAGCGTCTAATCGAAATAGCTAATGAAACTGGCGCAGATGCTATTTCTCATGGTGCAACAGGTAAAGGCAATGACCAAGTACGTTTTGAGCTAGGTGCTTATGCCCTTAAACCAGGTGTTAAGGTAATCGCTCCTTGGCGTGAATGGGATTTATTATCCCGTGAAAAACTAATGGACTATGCTGCCCTGCATAATATCCCTATTGAGCGTCATGGTAAGAAGAAATCGCCTTACTCAATGGATGCTAACTTACTTCATATCTCCTATGAAGGTGGTGTTTTAGAAGACACATGGGCAGAAAATGAAGAAGATATGTGGCGTTGGACAGTATCACCAGAAAAAGCACCTGATACACCTACTTATATTGAATTAACTTATAAGAAAGGTGATATTGTAGCGATTGATGGCAAAGCAATGTCTGCTGCCGAAGTACTGACAGAATTAAATCGTATTGGCAGTGCTAATGGTATTGGCCGTTTAGATATTGTAGAAAACCGTTATGTCGGTATGAAATCTCGCGGTTGCTATGAAACTCCTGGTGGTACAATCATGCTACAAGGCCATAGGGCCATTGAATCTATTACCTTAGATCGTGAAGTAGCACATCTTAAAGACAGCCTTATGCCACAATATGCTAGCCTTATTTATAATGGCTACTGGTGGAGTCCTGAGCGTATCATGTTGCAACAGATGATTGATGAATCACAACAGAACGTTAATGGTGTAGTGCGCTTAAAACTATACAAAGGTAATGTCATGGTTATAGGTCGTAAGTCAGATGACTCTCTATTTGATGCCAATATTGCTACCTTTGAAGAAGATGGCGGTGCATATGACCAAGCAGATGCAGCTGGATTTATCAAACTTAATGCTCTACGCTTAAGAATAGCTGCTTTAAAAGGCCGCAAATTACTATAGCTGTTTCTTTTTTTAGACGAGGCGAGTGGCTGAAGACAGTACACATAGTACCGCTAAGCCATTCAACGATGTATAAAAAACTAGGGTAATAGCTATATAAGTAACACTCCTTTATAAGAGCGGTAACCATGTAGCTACCGCCTTTTCTACTAACCATGAGGTACTACGGATGAGATTATTGCATACCATGTTACGGGTAGGCGATTTGGACAAATCTATCGCTTTTTATACAGAAGTACTAGGAATGAAACTTCTACGCCGTAAAGACTACCCAGAAGGTAAATTCACCTTAGCTTTTGTAGGCTACGGAGAAGAAAAAAACACCAGTGTAATTGAGTTAACCCATAACTGGGATACTAATAAATATGATCTAGGCAATGGCTATGGTCATATTGCACTAGAAGTTGAAGATGTCTACAATGCCTGTGAAACCATTAGAGCGAATGGTGGCAAAATCACTCGTGAACCAGGCCCTATGATGCACGGTACCAGCATTTTAGCTTTCGTTGAAGACCCTGATGGCTATAAAATAGAATTACTATCGCCAGATCGTAACGATTAAAGCATTATTACACTACAAAAAACCCGCTAAATAGCGGGTTTTTTTTAAATATCAAAGTCAAAGTCTGCAATCTGTTTATTAAGACGGCGTTCCTCTAAAATATTATCGATAATACGGCGCTTCGCTAAATTATTTTTAGCGTTATCCACCTCATCATCTCCATCTTCTAACTCATCAGTTAGGAAATCATCATCTAAATCAATATCTTCTTTACTCATCGCCATCACTCCATAAAATGGGGTATTTATGGCGCACCTTATATCCTAAAATCAAAGCATGGTAAAATTAATTTTCTCAATCAGCTTTATTTAATTTATTAATTATTCAAATATCCGATGTTTTTTCTTTGTATTCACAAAGATCTTCTATACAGCAACTACCACAACTTGGCTTTCGCGATTTACACACATAACGACCATGTAGAATTAACCAATGGTGAGCATCTACCAAATACTCTTTAGGAATAACCTTCATTAATTTCTTTTCAACGTCCAATACTGTTTTACCTGGAGCAATATGAGTGCGATTACTTACTCTAAATACATGGGTATCTACTGCCATTACAGCTTGCTTAAATGCTGTATTTAAAACTACATTCGCTGTTTTACGCCCAACTCCTGGTAAAGCTTCTAACTCCTCACGGGTACTAGGCACTTGGCTATTATATTTTTCTATCAGTTGTTGGCATGTGGCAATTACATTTTTAGCTTTACTGTTATACAAACCTATCGACTTAATATATTTACTTAGCCCCTCTACACCTAAAGCAAAAATAGCCTCTGGAGTATTGGCTACAGGATATAATTTACAAGTTGCTTTATTAACACTAACATCTGTTGCCTGTGCAGATAACATAACAGCGACTAACAGTTCAAAGGTAGATTGAAACTCTAGCTCTGTAGTAGGCTGTGGGTTATTCTCTTTTAAGCGGCGAAATATTTCTCGACGTTTTGTAGCATTCATAACAAACTCCCTATACTAAGAATAGAATTATAAGCCTTAACAAACAATCTGCCCAGTTATGACTCTCTTTATAGCTGTTGCTATACAATTTTAGACAAGGCGAATGACTGAAGACAGTACAATTAGTACGGCAAAGTCATTCAACGACGTATAAAAATGTAGGGCAATAGCTATAGAACTAGATACCTTACTGCTATACTAGTAAATTAATATTTACACTGGCTCTATTAAATACCTAAATGTCTATTTTATTAACCACCTTAAATGCCCGTTTTGCTCATGCTTCATTAGCATTGCGTTATCTCTATGCCAATATGCATGAGCTACAACAACAAACCGAAATTGTTGAATTCACTATTCAACAAAATGTGGAAGATATTTTAGAAAAAATTATTGAAAAACAACCCACTATCATTGGTTTTTCTGTTTATATCTGGAATATTATAGAAACAACTCAACTGATCAAAGAACTTAAAATATTACGTCCAGAAATTACTGTTATTATAGGTGGGCCAGAAGTTTCTTATGAATATGAAAATACTGAAATATATCAGACTGCTGATTATCTAATTAAAGGTTGGGGAGATATTAGCTTTTATCAACTCTGTCATAAACTACTTAACCAACAAATCATCCCTGAGAAAGCTATCCAAGGTATTCAAGAAAAGCTAGAGAATATTATTCTTCCTTATGACTACTATACAGATCACGATATTAAACACCGCACTGTTTATGTAGAAGCTTCAAGAGGTTGTCCCTTTAAATGTGAGTTTTGTTTATCTAGCCTTGATAAAACAGCATGGACTTTCCCTTTAGAACCTTTTTTACAGGAAATGGATAAGCTTTATCAGCGTGGCTTAAGGCAATTTAAATTTATTGACCGAACCTTTAATCTAAAAAAAGAATTTACTACCTGTATTCTAAAATACTTTTTAGACAAAATTACTAACAATCCTAATGATCCTTTATTTTTACACTTTGAGTTAGTACCTGATCACTTACCTGATGAATTAAAAGAGCTCATCCTATTATTTCCTGAGGGTAGTTTACAATTTGAAATTGGTATTCAAACGTTAAATCCTACTACTCAAGCGTTAATTTCTCGCAAAACTAATTTGCAAAAAGCTCAAGAGAATATTCGTTGGTTATCCACTAAGACTACGGTACATTTACATGTGGATTTAATTGCTGGTCTGCCTGACGAAACATTAGAAGAGTTCGGCAAAGGCTTTAATGAATTATGGGCATGGCAACCCCAAGAAATACAGTTGGGCATATTAAAACGTTTAAAAGGTACGCCTATTATTCGCCATACCGAAACCTATAATTATAAATATAGTTTAACGCCCCCTTACTCTGTATTAGAAAATAAAGATATGCGTTTTGAAACACTAAACCATATTAAACGTATTGCTAAATTCTGGGACTTAATTGCTAACTCTGGACGCTTTAAAAACACCTTACCCTTATTACTTAGAGATGATGCTTTTAATGCTATTTCGGATTTTAGTTATTGGGCATTTCCTAAAGTTAACCAAACTCATGGCATAGCCTTAGATAAACTATTAGCTTTAGTATTTGATTATTTGAATGAACATACTGATCATAGCTTGGAAACTATCCAACAAGCTATGCAACAAGATTTTATTCGTATTGGCACTCATGGTTGGCCAAGATTTTTAGGTGATCCTCCTGAGAACTGGAAAGAGCATTTAATCAATAAGACTAAACAAAAAACATTACCTAAACGACAACAGCAGCATAGTAACGGCTAAAAACCATACCTTAATCTTAATGCTTCTGGATAAGGATTAAAGTACCTTTGTTGTAATAGATATTGATCTGGGTGTTCTGCTAAATAATGCTTTAATAGTGTAATAGGCGCTAATAATGGCTGAATACCTTGTCTATAAAGATCAATTAATTGTGTTAGTTCTTGGCGCTGTTTTGCTGTTAATTGTTTCTTAAAATACCCCTGAATATGCATTAATACATTAGTGTGATTAGCTCTTGTTGCTTTACAACTGAGTAGTGTCATAAATTGATTACGATATTCCACAAAATATGCCTGAAGGGAATCCCACTCAGCAATACGAGCTACAAAACGACCAATTTCTCTATACTGAGATTGTGAATGAGCTAATAGGGTATATTTATAACGACTATGAAAATCTATTAGTTTCGCGCGCGTTAAACCACTTTCTTGCAACTTGTTTAACTCATTAAGTGCAAATACTCGTTCAATAAAATTTTCACGGATAGCGTTATCATTTAACCGACCATCCTCCTCCACAGGTAACCAAGGTATTTGCTTCATCAACTCAGCAGTATAAAGCCCAACGCCCTCTTTACGACAACGGTTACTATTTTCATCGTAGACTTTAACTCGCTCCATACCACAACTAGGTGACTTAGCACATACAATATAACCACTTAGATGGCTTAATGAAGCCACATGTCTTTTAGAAAATGTTCTCATCTTTTCTGTTAAATCAACATTGCTATCATCAGTAAACTGCATAACTACATCATTATTACTTTTTATCAATCGTAATGTTGGGCGAGGTGTTCCTAAACCTATAGCCATTTCAGGACAAACTAATTGAAAATTAGCATAAGCTGATAACTCATCGAGGGCAAAGCCAAAAGACTTATTACCACCATTGTAACGAACATTTTCACCCATAAGACAAGCACTAATACCTATCTGTATCTTATCTATCATTCACTTCTTCTCAAATACTAAAATTTATTTATTAACATTGTATAAGCTCTACTCTAAAAAGATATATCGACTAATGTAGACCACCGACTAAACCTGTCATATAAAAATTTATTACTAATTAATTACAAACAACATACCAAATCATATAGCAATAATCTCTACTCCTCGTAATATCCTGTATTCCATAGATATTCAACTAATTATCTATAGGCTTATGTCTAGTATAAAGTTTTTATATTTAGCTTTATAAATATAGTGTGTTCTATTTAAAACTATTAGAGGAGTCTAGAATGGCTGGTGTCTTTGAAATAAAAAAAGCACGTGACGGGCAATTTTATTTTAATTTAAAGGCTAGTAATGGTGAAATAATTCTTACTAGTGAAATGTACAAACAAAAAGCTTCAGCACAAAATGGTATTGCTTCTGTACAAAAAAACAGTGGTGATGATACCAAATACAGTCGCTTAAAAAGTAAAAATGGTAAGGTTTACTTTACTTTAAAAGCAGCTAATTACCAAGTAATTGGTAATAGTGAAATGTATAATAGTGAAGCAGCTAGAGATAGTGGTATTGAATCTGTTAAGAAAAATGGTTCAACTGCTACTATTAAAGATTTAACAAAAGCATAAAAACTTCTAGCCAACTCTAGGTGCCCTTAATTGGGTACCTAATAGTTTTATTAGTTTATTCCTACCATAATCGCTCAAAATACCTACTTATATTTTATTGTATTTTTTGTCATACTCCCTAAATAAAAGAGATGGCCTAATACAATATATGCAAATTCACCCCATACTTAATCATAAAAAACGTTTTCTTGATTTGTTATTACTAGCAGATGAACAAGAGAGCATGATAGATAAATATTTAGAACGCGGAGATATGTTCGCGCTCTATGATGGTGATCTAAAAAGTATTTGTGTTATTACCCAAGAATCAGCAGATCTTTATGAAATAAAAAATATTGCTACTGTTGAAAAATACCAAGGTAAAGGCTATGGTAAATCATTAATTCAGTATATTTTAGAATATTATAAAAATAAATGTACGACTATACAGGTTGGTACAGGAGAGAGTGACTTAACTATTCCTTTCTATGAAAGTTGTGGTTTTAGATATTCCCATAGAATAGCAAACTTCTTTATTGATAATTACGATCACCCTATTTTTGATAGAGACAAACAACTAATAGATATGATCTATTTAAAATATTATTATAAAAAATAAGGGGTAGTATTTATAACTACCCCCTTATGTTATTTACAGATTATAACGACTAATAATTTCTTGATGAGGCTCTATAGAAGCGCCCACTGCTTCAGCTAAACGTAGCCAATGTACAGGATATTGCCAATCATCTGTGACCTCTTCTAATAATTTATGTAACTCAGCAGGGGCCACATTACTAGGTGCAGTTATAGAGAAAAATATACCTCGTAAAGGTGTTTCATCTAAGTCAAACTGATCCGTCACTTGGTAATTTTGGTTACTATTGACCCACACTCGCCACCCCTTAGATTCCACTAAACGTTCGAAAGCATTAAAAGCTTCATCTCCTGGATAAACACCATCTACAAACCACGTTTGTCCAAAATTACCCTGCTGTAAAGTTTTAATCATTCTATACAGAGGGATAAAGTATTTTCGTTCTTCTTCATCTTCTGGCACAGGTGCTAACTGGGCTGCATCATAAACTACCCAATCATCTACACGCTGTATTTTAGAAGGATGTGCAGGCTCTTTAATAACCGCTGTTACTGGCCCTGTACACCTTGCTAAGTACTCTATAGTTTCACCTTCTTCCAACACCTCAACACGTACCCAGCCCCAATCTTCCTCTATTACTCCCTCAGTGGATTTTAGAGGCAGTTCCAAACGTTTAGCTACTTCTCGCGCCTCCGCCCAATCTTGATTAGCACAGCTATAGGTTAATAAATCCCATAATTCTGATCGAGGATCTTCTATAGTTTTCTCAACAACGACCTGCTGCCATTTCTCTGCTTCCGCAAAGTCTTGTTGGCGTACAGCAATAGTGACTAAGATACGTAATGGACCTAAATAATCAGGTACTAGCTCATGCATTTCTAAACTAAGCTGTTTCGCAGAATCCAATTCATCTTTAGCAAACGCTTGCTGAACACGACACCATAAAGCAATAGTAGGTTGTGACTCTTTGTAATAATTAACTAAACGATCAATCTCTGCTAATTGGTTACTACCCAATAATAAATTTAATAAATAGTAAGCTAAATTTGATTCATGTTGATGATTACGCTCTATATAACCCCATAATAATGTTTCAGCTTCTTTGACTGCATTACATGCTTGCAGTGCTGAACTAGTGATATCTACTAACTGCTCATCATCTGGTCGTTCTGCTACTGCTAACATTAGCAACTCAACTTCTTGCTCAGGGTTACGTCCTGCCTCTTCATTTTGTTTTGCTTGATTATCCAACCATTCCAATAACTGCCCGACAGGAACAGGCAATGCTGTTTTGGCAGACAGCGTATCAATTTTTGCAGATAACTCTGCCAATAATTGATCTGCTCCTAAAGGTGCTCTTAATTTGGGTAGCGTCTCATAAGCAATATTTAATGCCCTTTTAGCCGTCCATACACTACCTCTTGCTAAGGCAACTCTAATTTGTACCTCTGCAACTTCAATTACTCTACGCTGAGCACCAACCTTAACAAAATGATCTAACGCTGCTTGTATTGCACTACCCAATGACCAATTATTTTGTTTTGGATCTTTGGCTAATAAAGCATCCACGGCTCTTATCCAACCTAAATAATAACGAGGTACTACTTCACGCCATGCAGGTAATACTTCCCATGCTTCTTCTGTACGTCCTAATAACGCTAAAATATGAGCTTTAAGAATTTGTCTATCTTGTTTATTAACAGGCCAATCATAACCTTCAATTTCTGCTTCACATTGTTCAATAATAGTAAGGGCTTGTTCAGGCTGATTTAATCTTAATAAGGCTTGTATTTCAAAAGTACGTAATGCTTCACTAATATCTTCACCAGCTGCAACTATTTTTTCTTCTTGTACTTTTAAATAATCTAACGCCTCTTGAGGTTTTCCTTCATCTAATAAAGCATCGGCATATTCACAGGATAAACAATGAAAACAATTCCATTTCGGATTAATACGCTCGAATGTTTCATTACAAACTGCTTTACGCTCTTCCACCCAACCTGGACCATCGATATTAGCATAACAGGCTGATAAGTCTTGTGTTACACAAACTGTTTGTGGGCAAGTAATGGTTTCATCACGATGGGCAAACTCAAATAAAGAAACCACATCAGCTAATGCGGCTTCACCTTCAGATTTATTACCAATACGATTACGCATTTCCCAATGGCGAAAAAATACCTCCAACCAAGGATTTTTTAAACTACGGCTTAATGCAATAGCTTCTGGAATTAGAGCATCCGCTTTACCAATATTAAGATCTAATATTTCAGTAGTGACTTGCTCAATAATACGGCTAGCATGTTCTTGCCCCGCTTCTTCTAAATCGTTTTCTAAACGAATCACCCAATCCCAAATATCCATGTTGTTTCCTCTGTATAATCACAAGTGCGTTAATACGGTTTGTATCGTTTGAGTAAAATCAACCAACGCACGATTTAAATCTAATGTATGGTTATGAATATCATGTCCAGCCATAATAACCTTTAACGATTTTAATAATCTTGCTGCTTGTTCTACATTAGTGTTTTTTGTATGAAATGCTTTTAATAAATCAATAACAGCTTGATTATTTAAATTTATATATAACTTTGCAGTCTCAGTTGCAGTAATCTTTGCTGTAAATTGGCGAGCTAATCGCAAAGCGGCTTGAGATATTTTTTTATCTGCTTCATCTTCTTCTAAACGTTTTTTTAACTCAGCTTCCCTGTCGGCCACTACCACTAAAGGCAATTCAGCAGGCGAAAAACGAGCTGCCACAATGGCTTCTCCATCAGCTAATTGTGCTGTTAACCATTGTTTCTCATCTGCTGCTAACTCAGCCAAGGAAAATAAATGCTGATTTCCTTGTTCAGTACCTAACTCAATTAATTTACACCCTGTACTTGCTGCAAAACGACGTAAAAAGGGTACTACCGCATAACGATCACCCAATGCTACGGGCATTTGTAAAGCTCGAAATAGCGTATCTTCGAAACCTCCATTATTACCTAACATAACATGGATAGCATTATTAGAACGTAACTCTTGAACTGTTAAGTCACCTTGTGAGCTTGGGATGCGGATAGTACTCATTAACAACTCAAATAAACGATCGTCACACAATGAAGCACCCAATAAAGCTTCATTATGACGCTTTAAGATACGCCGCCATATTTCTGGTTGCTTACTAGCTACATCAGCTAGCCCATTAATTAATGCTTCACTCAATGCATATTGCACAGCATGATAACTTTCATCTTTTTGTAAGTCTTCTCGACTAGCAGTAGGCACTAAACGACTTGATTCAATAACTCCACCAATAAACCCAGCCCATGAAGGTAATAGATCACGAGCATCATCATCTAACAACATACCACGCAAGAAGATGGAAAGATTACGATTATCGCTGGTACCATAGGTAGCGCCATCCTGTACCCATAACATGCCTATTGCATCACTTTGCTCAGTTGGATTTACAGGAAAGGTACAAATAGGTTCAAAATTCTGCTCAAATCTTGCAGCAAAACTTAATCTCTTGCGCATTTCCTGCAAAGGATGCACAACTACTGCACTATCTCTCTTTCGCCAAGGTGGAGGTTCAGGATTAATGGGTTCCTTTGCCTCATTGATATAAATGGGTTCATGCAACAATATACAGTAACGACCTAAAATATGATTAAGTGATTCTTGAGTACTTAAAAACAGAAACTCATCTTTTAATTCTAAAATTATTTCTGTTCCTATTGTAGCTCTAGGTTCAACAGCAGTTACCGTATATTGCTCAGCATTAGTTGAGCGGTAACACCAGCCTTTATCAGGTTGTTGATAAGAGGTGGTAATCAAGGTCACTTGCTTTGCTAAAACAAAGGCTGATAAAAAGCCTAAACCAAACATCCCTATTAAGCCTGTTTCATCATCTTGCTGACGAAGTGTACGGGTATAGCCGACACCAACTGTTGCTAGAAAAGTATGGATTTCATACTCAGTCAGGCCAGCACCTGTATCAATGATTCGTACTTGTTTGTTATGGCGATCACCAATAACTGTAATACGTCCTTGATCTTGCCAATTAGGTTGCTCAATACGACGCCGTACCAATGAGTCATGGCCATTTTGCACCAACTCCCTTAGTGCTACCATAGGTGTTGAATATAAATGCTTACTTAATACCTGCATTAAGCCATTAAGATCTACACCCGCCACACAGATTTTCGAATCTACTGAACCACCAATTTGTTGATTAGTCATAAGCTTTGCACACAGTAATTGTTATTTAATCACCTTATCAGTTTCTGTTTTAGTCACTACATTTAAGCCTTTTAATAAAGACAATGCCTGACTTAACTGATAATCTTTATTTTGTAACTGATCTGTGTTGGTTTGAATGCTACTTGAAGGAATATCATTTTTAGCATTATTAAGGTGATTTTGTAAGTCTGCTTCTCTTACTTCAAAATTCACTTTATTTTGTGAAACTGTTGCTTGGGCAACAATGATATCAGGTACAATACCTTGCGCTTGGATAGAGCGTCCTTTTGGGGTGTAATATAAAGCAGTGGTTAATTTTAAAGCTTCTTTTTTATTAATGGGTAATACCGTTTGTACAGAACCTTTACCAAAACTAGTAGTACCCATAATCACTGCTCGTTTTAAGTCTTGTAATGCACCAGCCACAACCTCAGCTGCAGAGGCACTACCATTATTAATTAATACTACTAGCGGTACACCTTTGCTTGGATCACCTGCATTTGAATAAAAACGTAACTCAGTATTAGGTAAGCGCCCTTTGGTATAAACAACTAACTCTTTATCAACAAACTGATCTACTGTATCAATTGAGGCCTGTAATACACCACCAGGATTATTTCTTAAATCAAGCACAATACCCTTTAAGTTAGCATTATTTTGTTTAACCAATTGCGTTAATGCTGTTTTAACCTCTTTCCCTGTATTAGTTTGAAACTGAGAAATACGAATATAACCATAATCTTTCTCTAACAGTTGTGTCTTAACACTTTTGAACTGTACTTTGGCACGGGTTATAGTGACAGTAAAGGGTTTACCTTGTCCCCTTACAATGGTTAAATTTATTTTTTCACCTATTTTACCCTGCATCTTCTCTGACGCATCACTTAATGGCATATCTTTAGTAGGTGTATCATTAATCTTTACAATAATATCACCCGCTTTTATTCCTGCTTTAGCGGCTGGAGAGTCATCAATAGGCGTAACAATTTTGATAAACCCTTCACTTTGTTCTATTTCAATGCCTAGACCACCAAACTGACCTGAAGTTACTTCTTCTAAACTACTATACATCTTAGCGTCTAAGTAAGCAGAATGAGGATCTAAATTACTTACCATGCCTTTAATAGCATTATCCATCAATGTTTTATCATCAATAGGTTCAACATAAGCTGATTTGATTCGCTCAAAAACCTCAACAAATGTACGTAACTCATCTAAGGGTAAAGTACCTTGGTTGGTAGCTGATTTTTCAGGAGTTGTTTGCCCATATGCAACCTGTCCTAATAAAGAACATACAAGTGATATAATCACTAATGGCATAAAACGTTGTTTCACTGGCATAAGCCACTCCTAAGTACTATAAAATTAATTCTATTACCGACACCACAAAACAGGGTTTACCGCTTGACCTTGCTGTCTAATGGAAAAATACAATGCAACTGTATCTATACCACCACTGTTACCAGCTGTTGCTATAGCATCCCCTGTTTTAACTACATCCCCTACTTTTTTTAATAATGTTTGGTTATGCCCATAAAGACTATAATAGCCTTGCCCATGGTCTATAATAGTTAACCAACCTGTTCCTCTTAACCAATCAGAATAAACAACACGGCCTTCATGAACAGCTTTTACACTTGCCCCACGGGAAGCAGAAATTAATACACCATCCCATTTAGTACGACTATCATCACCACGGGTTGAGCCATAATTGGCAATGATTTTGCCACTCACCGGCCATGACAATTTACCCTTAGCCTGTGCAAAATTACCAACAAACCCTGTATTAACATTGGATACGACAGTTTGCCCTTGAGTTTTATTGGTAGTAGTTGTTACTGGTTGCTGTGCTTCACGTTCTCTTGCCTGACGAGCCAACGTTGCATCAATGGTACGCAGTACTTTATTTAATTCGATTTGATCCCTTTCACGTTGCACTATACGATCATTATTTTCTTTAATTTGTTTATTGAGACTCGCTAATACTGCTTGGCGTTTTTTTCTTACTTCCGCTAGTTGGTTACGTTGCTCCTGTAAAGCAGTATTTTGGGTATTTAATTGCTGCTGATAATGCTCCATCTCTTCAGTAATATCTTTTAACTGCTTAACTGTTTCTTGAAATTCTGTTAATTGCACTAATCTAGCTTGGCTTAAATAATCATAATAAACCAATGTTCTTGATACTTTATCTGGCTCTTGTTGGTTTAATAATAATTTTAAATATTCCTGACGACCACTTTCATAAGTAGCCTTTGCCTGACTGGCAAAAATACGTTCTTGTTCTTGACGTTTTTGCTCTGCTTTTTGCTGTTCTTCTGATAACCAAGTTAATTTAGATTCTGTTTCTGTTTGCTCTTTCTTTAGTTCTGCAATTTTTTTCTGTAAGTTAGCTATTTCGGTTTCTGTAGTGCGTAACTGTTTAAGGGACGTACTTTGTTGCACTCTTAGTTTGCCTAATGCTTTTTCTAGCTCAGCAACTTCCTGTTTAGCCATTTCAATTTGGTGCAGAGTATCTCTACGCTCATCAGCCATAATAGGCTGAGCAACAAATAAAGAGATTAAAAGAGCCCAATAAAAACGCTGCATATTAATTAAATACACCCTTAAAAAAGGTTATTTTAACAGTTAGTTAACAGTGACTAAAGCTATAAACAGTCGATTCAGTCACCATTCGATGTTTCAAATTAAAACTTAATCAAAAACAACTAAACTTTGTCCTGTCATTTCTTTAGGAATAGCTAATCCCATTAAGGTCAACATCGTAGGCGCCACATCAGCCAATACCCCTCCTTGTCTAATATGCAATTTACGTTTACCAACATAAATAAAAGGCACATGCTCACAAGTATGGGCTGTATGCGCTTGGCCAGTACTATCATCTTGCATCATTTCAACATTGCCATGGTCAGCGGTAATTAATGCCTCACCACCTACCTTATTAAGTGCATTAACTATGCGACCTATGCAATGGTCTAATGTCTCTACTGCTTTCACAGCAGCATCAAACACACCAGTATGCCCTACCATATCACCATTAGCATAATTAACAACAATAACGTCATAACGTTTTTGTTCTATTGCCTCAACAATATTATCTGTTACCTCATACGCACTCATTTCTGGTTGTAAATCATAAGTAGACACCTTAGGCGAAGGGATTAAAATTCGCTGCTCACCTTTATAAGGCTCTTCACGTCCACCTGAGAAGAAAAAGGTTACATGTGCATACTTTTCAGTTTCAGCAATGCGTAATTGTGTTTTACCTTGTTTGGCTAAATACTCACCCAATACATTATTTAAACTACTGGGTGGAAAAGCACAGTCGGTTTCAATAGTAGCTGCATACTGGGTTAACATCACAAAACCAGCTAATGATGGCACACGTTCCCGTTTAAAACCTGTAAAATCTTTTTCAACAAAAGCTCGGGTTAATTCACGGGCACGATCTGCACGAAAATTCATAAAAATAACCGCATCACCATCATGTACAGGTGCAACATCACCTATACGAGTTGCTTTTACAAACTCATCACTTTCACCACGTTCATAAGCTGCTTGTAAAGCTGAAATAGCATCTTTTGCTATAAAATCAGCTTTATGATCAACCACTAACTCATAAGCCGCTTGTACACGCTCCCAACGATTATCTCTATCCATCGCATAATAGCGACCAATCATTGTAGCAAGACGTCCTTTACCTAATTTAGCAAAATGTTCATTAAGTTTATTAAGCGAATCCTCAGCACTTTTTGGTGGCGTATCACGACCATCTAAGAAAGCATGTACATAAATGTGGTTAGCGCCTTGTTTAGCAGCCATTTCTACCATAGCCAATATGTGATCCTCATGGCTATGCACTCCACCTGGAGAAAGCAGTCCCATGATATGTACAGCTTTATGCTGTTTAATTGCTTTATCTAATACATTGCAAAGTATGCTATTTTTGAAAAAATCACCATCATCAATGGCTTTACTAACACGGGTTAAGTCTTGGTAAACAACGCGACCAGCACCAAGATTCATATGCCCAACTTCTGAGTTACCCATTTGCCCATCTGGCAAACCTACATCTATTCCAGAGCCAGAAATAAGGCCATGGGGGTAGTTTTTTAGTAGATTATTATAATTAGGGGTATTGGCCGCTAAAATAGCATTATATTTAACCTCTTCGCGATGACCAAAACCATCTAAAATCACCAAAACTAAGGGAGAAGCAGAATTAGACATAAATAAATTCTCTAATTAAAACACCATAAAAAAGGGTTATAGTTTAACCTAACACTATTGCCAATATAGCATAATCCTTAATAGATATTGTAAATAGCTGTTATAAAAGCGTTGTATATAATATTACTTTATAATTTTTATTTGCAGTTCATTGGAAATAATGATTAAGTACCCCTAATAGATTACTTTATGCAGAGTAAAATAATGTCAAATATGGATACTCAAGAAATACTAAACTTTCTAAGAACCCGTCGTTCTGCAGCAACACCTACTTTAACAGCACCCGGACCAACACCAGAAGAGTTAACTGATATTCTTAATATCGGCCTACGCACACCTGACCATGGAAAAATCGAACCTTGGCGTCTACTGGTTGTAGAGGGTGATGCAAGAAAAGCTTTAGGCACACAACTAGCAAAGAACTTTGCTCTTGAGAAAAACACGTTAACGGAAAAGCAACAAGAGAAACTAACCCAAATTGTTACCCATACTGTAACAGATGTACCACTTATCATCTATGTTATCAGTTGTATTGATAAAAACTCCCATATACCTGAACTTGAGCAATTACTTTCAGCAGGTGCAGTATGTATGAATATTTTATGGGCTGTTAATGCTTATGGTTATGGCGCCAATTGGATTAGTGGCTGGTTGGCTTATAGTGAGCATACTAAGAAAACCATTGGTATCAAAGAAAATGAAGAAGTAGCAGGGGTTATTTTTATTGGCAGTACAGATAAAGTGAACCCTGAACGAAAACGTCCAGATTTAAAAGAAAAAGTTAACTATTGGTCCGCGACTGAATAATTACTTTTAAATACAGTACTACTGGCAAAATACGCTATACTATGCGGTAGTAGAAATTTTGTAATAGATAAATAAGTTATGGCTAAAAAGAAGAAAGTATCTCCTGGCAATATTGCTCAAAACAAAAAAGCATTTCATGATTATTTTATTGAAGAGCGTTTTGAAGCAGGGCTTGCCTTAACAGGTTGGGAAGTAAAAAGTTTAAGAGCTGGTAAAGCACAGCTTACGGATAGCTATGTACTATTAAAAGATGGAGAAGCATGGTTACTGGGTAGCCATGTTATGCCATTACAAACTATCAGCACCCATGTAGTAGCTGATCCTGATCGTACTCGAAAACTACTCCTTCACAAACGTGAGTTAAGTAAGCTATATGGTGCTGTACAACAAAAGGGCTATGCCTGTGTTGCGCTATCACTGTACTGGAAAAAACACCTAGTAAAATGTGAAATTGCACTTGTGAAAGGTAAAAAAGATTACGATAAGCGTCATACTGAAAAGGAAAAAGATGCCAATCGTGAGATACAAAGAGCTTTCCGTAAAGAGCAACGTTAAAACATTATCTATAAACCAATAAAATAATAGTAGGAGATGCAAATGTTTAAGCAAGTTGATGCCTATGCTGGTGACCCTATTTTTTCTCTAGTAGAGCAGTTTTATCAGGATACTAAAGAAGAGAAAGTAAACCTTAGTATTGGCCTTTATTACAACGAGCAAGGTCAAGTTCCACAACTGCCTTCTGTTAAACAAGCATTAACTACTATTCAACCTGAACAATTAAAAAAACCAACCCTTTATTTACCTATGGAAGGGCTAGCAGAATATCGCTCTGCTGTGTTACCGTTATTATTTGGTAATGACCACCCTTGCTTAAAGGAAAATAGAGTAGCCATTGCACAAACACTAGGCGGTTCTGGTGCATTAAAAATTGGTGCTGATTTTTTAAAAAAATATCATCCTAATGCAACTGTATGGGTAAGTAATCCTACATGGGAAAACCATAAAGATATTTTTGCTGGTGCTGGTTTCAAAGTAAGCACTTATCCCTACTTTGATAATAAAACCTTGAGTGTTAATTTCGAGGAAATGGTAAATTGTATTAAACAAGCAGCACCTAATGATATTATTTTACTTCACCCTTGCTGCCATAATCCAACAGGCGCTGATTTAACAAACCAGCAATGGGATGCTTTAATTCCTATACTGCAAGAACGCCACCTTATTCCTTTTCTAGATATTGCTTATCAAGGGTTTGCAGAGGGCTTGAACGAAGATGCTTATGCTATTCGAGCAATGGCTAAAGCTGGACTTTCTTTGTTAGTTTCCAATTCTTTCTCCAAAATCTTTTCCCTCTATGGTGAACGCGTTGGTGCATTAAGTGTAGTATGTAAAGACCAAGAAACAGCAGAGCGTGTACTAGGACAATTAAAGGCAACCGTGCGTCGTAATTACTCTAGTCCTCCCTGTTTAGGTGCTACTATTGTTGCTAATGTATTAAATGATGAGCAGTTAAATAATACTTGGCGTATGGATCTACAACAAATGCGCTTACGTATTCTAAATATACGTAATTTACTTGTAGAAAAATTACAACAACATAATATTACTGATACTGAACATTTTATTAAACAGCGTGGTATGTTCAGTTATACGGGCTTTTCAAAAGAACAAGCTATTAGTCTGCGTAAAGAATATGGTGTTTATATTCTTGATAGTGGTCGGATGTGTATGTCTGGCTTAACTGAAAATAATATTGACTACGTGGCTAAGGCTTTCGCTGCTATAAATTAGATGTATAAAATTAATCTAAAAAAATTGCTCTTCATATAATTAAATATGATGGAGCAATTTTTATTTATGAGTCATTAATTAACGTCTAATTTTCTTTGCTTCAATATCTATTTTCTGTGGTGTAGTTATACTGATAGCTGTCTCTTTAGATTCAGCAGCTTGTTGTGATTGACTATTCATTTCCTGCCAACCACCACCTAATGCTTTATAAAGATTAACTTCACTGGTTAATTGAGCTAAACGTACGTTAATTAAATTTTGTTGAGAACTAAATAACTGACGTTGTGCATCTAATAAAGTAATATAGTTATCAATACCTGCCTGATAACGTTGATCTGCTAAATCATAATAGGTTTGGTTAGCTTCTACAAAATTACTTTGAGAGATTACCTGATCTTTGTAAGTCTCACGATCTGCCAATCCATCAGCCACCTCTCTAAACGCCGTTTGGATAGTCTTCTCGTAATTCGCTACATTAATATCTTTTTGTACTTCAGCATAATCTAAATTACCTTTTAAACGACCTGCTGTAAAAATAGGTAAATTAATCGTAGGCTGGAATAGCCATGTACCTTGACCATTACTAAATAAATTAGAAAAGTTGGTACTCATTGTTCCCACATTACTGGTTAAAGAAATACTTGGGAAAAATGCAGCACGTGCTGCACCAATATTTGCATTAGCCGCCATTAACTGATGCTCTGCTGCAATAATATCTGGACGATTCTGCATTAAATCAGAAGGTAACCCTGCAGGTATTTCTTTAACGTATTGCAGTTTAAAACTATTATCTTTCATATTTTTAACATTATCTGGTAAATCACTACCTAATAATAATGTTAATAAATTTAAATCTTGCGCGACCTGACGTTTATAGGTAGCTAAATTAACTTTTGCCCCCTCAACAGCTGTTCGTGCTTGTGCCAAATCTAAGCTTGAAGAAACCCCCACTTCATTACTACGTCTAACTAGGTCATAGTTATATTCATAGTTTTGTAATGTTTCTTCTGTTAACTTAAGTAATGCCCTATCGGCTTGCAACGTTAACCAAGCATTAGCTACGCTAGCAACTAAAGTAATTTGGGTATTACGTTGTGCCTCTTGGGTAGCTAAATATTGTTGTAATGCCGCCTCATTCAAGCTACGAATACGCCCAAAGAAATCTAACTCATAAGATGTAATACCTAGCGTCACACCCCATGAACTATTAACCCTAGAGTCACCAGTACCTGATAAATCTCCTGGCAAATGTTGACGAGAACCTGTACCTGTAGCACCAATATTAGGGTAAAGCTCAGATCGTTGAATACGATACTGTGCTTCATAAGCGGCTACGTTTAGAGCTGCAACACGTAAATCCCTATTGTTAGCTAAAGACATTTCTATTAGTGATTGTAATTCTTTATCACTAAAAAACTCGCGCCAGCCTAAATCTACATAAGCCCCTTGTTGGCCTTTAGGATAGGCCTCTCCTGTTGGCCATGTATTTGTTACTGGTAAATTAGGTCTTTGATAATCAGGCATTAAAGTACAGCCTGTTAAAGTAACCGTCATAACCATAATTGATAATAATGACTTTCTCATTTGTATTAATCCTTCAACTGTTCATGTCTAAGCTGTTCTTTTTCTTTGTTTGTTTTAATCCTAAACAATGAACTGACTAGTACATAAAATAATGGAATCCAGAAAATAGCCAAAATCGTTGCCGACAGCATACCACCTACAACCCCAGTACCAATAGAGTGCGCACTACCAGCACCAGCTCCACTTGAAATTGCCAATGGAACAACCCCTAAAATAAAGGCTAGCGACGTCATAACAATAGGCCGTATCCGCATACGACATGCCTCTAATGCTGCATCTACTAAACTTTTACCATTTTCATGGAAAGCTTGCGCAAACTCAACAATTAAAATAGCATTTTTAGAGACGAGTCCAATAGTTGTTAACAACCCCACCTTAAAGAATACATCATTGGTTAATCCTCTTAACTCCGTAGCAACAACTACACCTAAAATACCCAGTGGTGCTACTAAAATAACCGCAAATGGAATAGCCCAACTTTCATAAAGGGCGGCCAAACAAAGGAATACAACTACGCCAGCTAATGCATATAAAGCAAGCTCTTGAGCTCCCGCTAATTTTTCCTCATAAGACAAACCTGTCCAAGAGAAACCAACCCCTTTTTCAGACAACTGTCCTACTAAACGTTCCATTTCATTCATAGCATCACCAGAGCTATAACCTGCGGCTGGGTCACCCACAATCTCTACAGCAGGTACACCATTATAACGCTCCAATTTAGGAGAGCCTTTCATCCATTCGCCTCTAACCAAATTAGCTAATGGAACCATTTCGCCTTTATTGTTACGTACATACCATTTTTTAAAGTCTTCTGGTGTCATCCGCGCATCAGCACTAGCTTGTATATATACCTTTTTGACACGTCCCCGATCAATAAAGTCATTAATATAACTACTACCCCAAGCTATAGATAACGTTTGGTAAATATCAGATAAAGCTATGCCATAAACACTAGCCTGTTCTTCATCAACATATATTTTATATTGTGGTTCATCATCCATACCATTAGGACGGACAGTAGCTGGGTTTAATATTTTACTTTGCCTTGCCAACCCTAATAATTCATTACGTGCTTCCATTAATGCTTCATGTCCAATACCACCTTGGTCTTGGAGGAACATATCAACACCACCAGAGTTACCTAACTCCATAACTGCTGGAGGAACGACAGCAAATACTTGACCACCTAAAAATCTCTCATCCGTAAAGAAAATTCTCATAAGACGACCTGATACCGCCTGAACACTTTGATCCGCATCTGGTCGTTTATCCCAATCTTTTAACATGATGAATGCTAAAGCAGAACTTTGTCCACGACCAGCAAAACTAAAGCCTGTCACTGTAAATACAGAGTCAACATTCTTTGCTTCCGTTTTTAAAATAGTTTCACGCATTTCGTCCACTATTTTTTGTGTTTCTTCTGCAGGCGTTCCCGCCGGTGTTTGCACCATTGCAAACAAGACTTTCTGGTCTTCTTGTGGCAACATCTCTGTGGGAATTGCTCTAAACATAAAGACAATAACCGCGCAAACACCTGCATAAAGCAATACAAATAACACTCTATTTTTTAATACCTTAGCAACCCCGCCTACATAAATTTTAACTGACTTTTCAAAGGTTCTATTAAACCAACCAAAAAAACCTTTTTTATGTTCGCCATGCTCATCTCCCTCTTTAGGAGGGCTTAACATAGTCGCACAAAGGGCTGGTGTTAAAATCAATGCCACTAATACAGAGAGCACCATTGCAGAAACAATAGTGATCGAGAACTGACGATAAATAATACCCGTTGCACCACCTAAAAAGGCCATAGGAACGAATACTGCTGAAAGTACCATTGCGATACCGACCAATGCTCCCTGAATCTCATCCATGGATTTCTTTGCTGCTTCTTTAGGTGGCAGTTTTTCTTCCTGCATCACCCGCTCAACGTTTTCCACTACAACAATAGCATCGTCTACCAGCAAGCCAATGGCTAGAACCATTGCAAACATGGTTAATGTATTAATTGAAAAACCAAAAGCAGCTAACACACCAAAGGTACCTAGTAATACCACAGGCACAGCGATAGTTGGAATAAGTGTTGCTCGAAAGTTCTGTAAGAACAAGAACATCACAAGGAATACTAAAACAATCGCTTCAAATAAGGTATGCACCACCATAGTAATAGAGGCAGATACAACTGGCGTACTATCATAGGGGTAAACAACCTCTACGCCATCTGGAAAGAAAGGCTCTAATTGAGCAACAGTAGCACGTACAGCTTTTGCCGTGTTTAATGCATTAGCACCCGTAGCTAATTTAAGAGCTATACCAGAAGCTGGATTACCATTATACAAGGCTGTAATCGCATAGTTCTCACCACCCAGGTTGATATCATCAGATACATCTTTTAGACGAACTTGAGAACCATCTGTTTGTACTTTTAAAAGTATATTGCCAAACTCTTCTGGTGTTTGTAGTCTAGTTTTACTAACAATCGTCGCATTAAGCTGAGTACCTGGTAATGCAGGTAAACCACCTAGCTGCCCAGAAGAAACTTGAATATTTTGTGCTTTAATTGCATTACTAACATCAATAGGTGTTAATTTATAATTATTTAATTTAGCAGGGCTTAACCAAATACGCATCGAATATTGCGCACCAAACACTTGAAAGTCACCAACACCAGGGGTACGAGCAATAGCATCCTGCATATTAGAAACAATATAGTTACTAAGGTCATAGTTGGTCATCGAACCATCTTTAGACACTAAACCTACTACCAATAAGAAGTTAACTGTTGACTTAACAACACGAATACCCTGTTGTTGTACTTCCATTGGTAGCAAAGGTGTAGCTAATTGTAATTTATTTTGTACTTGTACCTGAGCGATATCTGGATCTGTACCTTGCTCAAAGGTAACTGTAATGGTCATACTACCATCTGAGTTACTTTGTGATGACATGTAACGCAGATTATCGATACCATTCATTTGCTGTTCAATAACCTGTACTACAGTATCTTGTACAGTTTCTGCTGAAGCACCTGGATACATTACCGAAATACCAATGGCAGGTGCTGAAATACTAGGGTATTGGTTCACAGGCATACTAACCAGTGACAAACCACCTGCTAACATAATCACCAAGGCAATTACCCAAGCAAAAATCGGGCGGTCAATAAAAAACTTAGACATAAATTATTTTCCTGGATTACCTATGTTTTACTCGTTGCCTTCTGAATTAGAATTACCATCTTGTTTATTGCTTGCTTGGCCTTGTTCTATTGGATCTACTTTTGCACCTTGTCGGATCTTCTGTAGACCCTTGACAATAACTCTATCATTCTCTTCTAAGCCCTTGTTAACTAACCATTGATTATAATTAGCTACTCGTGAAACATCTAATATACGTTGTTCAACTTTATTTTCTTTATTCACAACCATCGCAGTCGCTTCACCCTTTACGTTACGGGTAACGCCTAACTGAGGAACAAGAATAGCATTTTGTCGAACACCTTCTTTTAAACGAGCATGAACAAACATACCAGGTAATAATTTATTTTCTGGATTTTTAAAAATTGCTCGCAACGTAACACTACCTGTGGACTCATTAACAGACACTTCTGAAAACTCTAACTCACCTTCGTGCTCATAGGTTGTACCATCTTCTAAGATCAATACAGTTTTAGCAGCATTTTCACCCACTTTCTCCAATTGCCCCTTTGCTAACTCTTCTCGTAATAGAAGAATGTCCTTTGAAGGTTGAGTAATATCTACATAAATAGGATCTAATTGATTAATGGTTGTTAGAGGATTGGCTTGTCCTGTTGTAACCAAAGCACCTTCTGTTACTAATGAACGGCTAATACGTCCAGAAATAGGCGCCAATACTTTGGTATAACGCAATCTAACTTGAGCTGTTTGCAAACTTGCTTGCGCCTGTAATAAGGCAGCTCGAGCATCATCATATTGTTGTTGGCTAACAGCTTTTGATGAAACCAATGATTTATAACGCTTTTCTAAAGCCTGTGCAGAAGCGAGGTTAGCTTGAGCACTTTTTACATCTGCTTGGTAAATAGCAGGATCTATTTGATAAAGTTGATCCCCTTCTTTAACTTCTCCACCTTCTTTGAAAAGTCGCTTAAGGATAATACCTTCTACTTGAGGCCTTACTTCTGCTACACGATAAGCCATTGTGCGACCAGGTAAATCTCTTGTTAGAGTATACGGTTGTGCTTTAATAGTAACGACTTCTACTTTTTGTGGTGGCTGCTCTTGTTGTTGTTCATTACCTTTTCCACATCCTGCTAACAGCAGTATAGATAATGATAACGCAGAAATCCATATAGAACGAGTTGGTTTTAGTTGCATAGAAAAAACCTCAGCCACAGAAGAGGACTTAAAAATATAGCCTGAAAACAAAAAATAACAAAATGATTGCTAACTTTACTTACATTCAGCAGTGTTTGTAAACAACTTCTTTTAATAAATCTCTGTTATTTTGCTAAAGAATATTTCAAATAGTTTCAAACACTAGTTAGAATAAAAACAAATACAAAACATACAACAATAGAGGATTCTATCTTGCCTTATATAGGAGTTTACGCCCATTATAAACAATAATGTATATGAAGCTTAATAGAATAACACTATTGTCTTAATAGTTTTAGGATTTTTTACAAACTTGCTCAATAACTCTCATAAAAGGTGGTAAACTTAACTATAAAATAGCATCACACAAACAGAGTTATCTCATGAAATATATCTTAATGATTGGTTGTTTATTACTAGTTACTGCTTGTTCTCAACAGTCAACCAAACCTTCTACAGAAGATACTCAATTAGCAACAGATCAGCCAAATAACGCTGACACCACTGTCATTACCTATCAAGAAGGTGACAATACTATCGAAGAGCGTCGTATAAAAGGTTTTATTTACTCAGTTAAAGTGACACCTAAACATGGTAAACCTTATTACCTTGTTAATGCTGATGGAGATAACAACACATTAAAAAATGGCCGTCCTCAAGAAAAAATCCCCTCATGGACATTATTTAGTTGGTAGAAGAATGACAAGGTTCCCTTATTTTTTAATAATTTTTTTATTACTGACTCATCTAGGGGGCTGTAGTTATTTAAATAGAGACAACACCTCTTCCAAAAACTTAAATATTGACCCAATCAACTGGCAAGAGCAACAGACAGGATGTGAAGCCTCTACTCTAATTGATAATTCCTGTCCTAGCTTCAAACTTTCCAGTATTTCCTTTAAAAAAATACCAACGCTTAATCAATTAATTGAAACTCGCCTTTTAGAAGTAATGAATGCACCGTCTAATATTTCTTTGCATAAGTATCTAACAAGCTTTCTAGCTAAAGCTAATCAGGGCGATCACCTAATAATTAACGTTGAGTTATTGGAAGAAAGTAGTGTTTTTATTGTATTAGAACTTTCTGTACAAACAGCGCCTGCCACCAGTCAATATAATCCTAAAAAATTTACCATTATTAATTTCGATAAGCAAAAACAACAAGACATTACCCTAGCCAAAGCTATTCACCCAGATAAAACACAAACCTTTTGGTCTATTGCACAAATTTCGTATAATCAATGGCTTGAAGCTAATCAATTGCTAAATAATAAAATGTTTCAAGAAGATTGGCCGTTTGTTGAAACCACACATATTGCCTTATTGTCTAAACAAGCAATATTAAAATATGATGCTAATACTTTAGCTCCTTATGCAATGGGTGAACCTCAATTATTTATCCCCTATGAACAATTAAGAGATATTATCAAACCCATCTACTCACCCCATTAAAGTAACCAATTTACTTGAGATTTAAACCGTGACCCAAACAAATCCTCTTTTAACAAATTTCGATTTACCACCTTACTCAGAAATTAAAGCAGAGCATGTTGAGTCTGCTATTGATAGCGTACTAGAAAGTAATAGAACAGCTATTAAAAATTTATTGGAAAACCCACCGACAGAGTTAAGTTGGGAAAACACTGTACTATTATTAGATGAAATAGGGGAAAAACTGAGTCATACCTGGAGTCCTATTAGTCATCTTAATGCTGTAATGAATAATGCAGAACTACGTAACGCTTATGAAGCTTGCTTACCTAAGCTCTCTGAGTATTCCACAGAAATGGGACAAAATAAGCAGCTATTTGAACGTTATCAAGCTTTAAATAACAGCCCTGTAGCTAAACAATTCTCAACCCCACAACAAACTATTTTAAAACATACGTTAAGAGACTTTCATTTATCAGGTATTGATTTACCCGTTGATAAACAAAAACGCTATGGTGAAATTCAAGCTAAACTATCTGAATTAAGCAGTAAATTTTCTAATCAACTATTAGACGCAACTCAAGCATGGACAAAACATATCACTGATGAACAAGCACTAACTGGCATTCCTTCATCAGCTAAATCGCAAATGGCACAAGCCGCACAAGCCAAGAACTTAACAGGCTGGCTAATTACTTTAGAGTTTCCTTGCTACTATGCCGTTATTAGTTACGCTGATGATAGAAAGCTTCGTGAAGAAATTTATCAAGCCTATTGCACGCGTGCTTCTGATCAAGGGCCAATAGCTAATAAATTTGATAATGGCCCTATTATGCAAGAAATATTAGCATTAAGACATGAATTAGCCCAATTACTAGGCTTTGCTAATTATGCTGAACTTTCTTTAGCTGACAAAATGGCTGAAAATCCTCAGCAAGTATTAACCTTCTTAAATGATTTAGCCAATCGTAGTAAGCCTTTTGCAGAGCAAGATCTCAAAGAATTACGCAACTATGTTGCAGAGCAAGGTATTACGGATATGCAAAGTTGGGATGTTAGCTATTATAGTGAAAAACTAAGAGAGGCTCGCTATAGCATTTCTGATGAAACATTACGCGTTTATTTCCCTATTGATAAAGTATTAACTGGGCTATTTACATTAGTAGAAACACTTTACAACATTCAAATTTCAGAATTACACAATTTTGACACATGGCATCCTGATGTAAGGCTATTTGAAATCAAAGAGCAAGGCAAAACGATTGGTCGCTTTTTCTTTGATTTATATGCTCGCTCCAATAAAAGAGGGGGAGCATGGATGGATGGCGCCCGTGATCGCTATCAAAACAGTCAAGGACAAATCATTACGCCAGTAGCTAATTTAGTTTGTAACTTCATGCCTGCTAGTGAAGGTAAACCTGCACTATTAACACATGATGAGGTGACTACTTTATTTCATGAATTTGGCCATGGGTTACACCATATGCTTACCCGTATAGAACACTTAGGGGCATCAGGTATTAATGGCGTAGCTTGGGATGCAGTGGAGTTGCCTAGTCAATTTATGGAAAACTGGTGTTGGCAAGAAGAAGGATTAGCCCTTATTTCTAGCCATTATGAAACAGGTGAACCTTTACCTAAAGACTTACTGGACAAAATGTTAGCTGCCAAGAACTTTCAAGCTGGCTTAATGATGGTGCGCCAGCTAGAGTTCTCCCTATTTGATTTTGAGCTACACACTTTCTATGGTGATAAAACGGTTGAACACGTATTAAATGATGTACGTGAACGAGTAGCAGTATTAAAACCACCAGCTTACAATCGTTTTGCTAATAGTTTTGCACATATTTTTGCAGGTGGTTATGCTGCTGGTTATTACAGCTATAAATGGGCTGAAGTACTATCTGCTGACGCATTTTCCCGCTTTGAAGAAGAAGGTATACTTAATCCAGAAACAGGCCGCTTATTCCGTGAAACTATTCTAGCCAAAGGTGGTTCTCAAGAGCCTATAGAGTTATTTATTGAGTTTCGAGGTCGTGAGCCAAGTATAGAACCGTTACTACGTCACTCTGGTTTTATAGAAGAGGTAGCCTGATGAAAACACCTAAACGTTTTATTGCAGGGGCAGTTTGCCCCTCTTGCAAAGAAATGGATAAACTAATGATGTGGTCAGAAAATAATGTACCACATAGAGAATGTATGGCCTGTGGCTTTATGGATACATTAGATGAGCAAGGGTTAAGTATACCTGCTGAACCCTCAACACGCATTGCTCAACCTACTCCTATAGCACAAGAGTCAAAACCTATCCGCTTTTTTCCTAATCCTAAATTAAACAAGACGTCACACTAGCCATCAGCAAGGAGGCAACTATGGGATTTTTTTCAAAACTGTTTGGCAAGACAAACTCACCAGCAAAGCTATCTAAAAAAGAACTTACAGAAGACCTTGTTAAACAACTTAAACACGCTAATCCTGATATTAATGCTACTATCTTAGACGCTGATAATCCTGACAAGATAAGTGTCAGTATTGAACGTCCAGAAGGTGAACCTATTATTTTTTATCCCGACAACCTTTATTATGCTTATCTACAAGGTAATGAAGATTTTGATGCTTATAAAAACAATATTATTCAAAATATCTGCGATATATTCCATGCAGTAAACGAAGAACCTATTTTGCTACCTGCTATTAAACCTATCAGCTGGCTCGATGAAATCTATCGAGCAATTCGTCAGGCTGATCCAAATGCAGAAAAAGACCCTTTAGTTTATCTTCCTTTGGCAGGTGATTTAATCATTGTTTTTGCTTTAGATATGTCTACACGCATGTCTTACCTTTATCAAAGCCAATTAACAGAATATTCAGCTAATAACGATCTACAAGCTATTTATCAACAAGCATTAGAAAACTTTAAATCTAAGCTTGATCATATAGAAATACATACTTCAGATATTGGTTCTACCCTCTGCCTTGATGGTAATTATGATGCCAGCTTAGTGTTAATGCTTGATCAACTGTTGCCTAGCCTTGAGCTAAAAGGCGAACCAATTATTGCGATAATCGCTCGTAATCAATTAATTATTGCTGATAGCAATAATCCTGAACAAGTTTCTATGCTTAATCAATATGCAAAACAACAAATACAAGAAGCACCTTATGCACTCTCTGCCGAGTTATTTTGCCTAAAAGATAATAAACTTAGCCTATATAACTCACTGCAATAAAATATAAATGATCTCTTTAATTCTAAAATGTATTATGGGCGTTATTGCTGTGCTGCTAATCGCCCTTTTATCTAAATCTAAAAGCTTTTATATAGCGGGCTTAATCCCTTTATTTCCAACATTTGCATTAATTGCACATTATGTTATTGGAACAGAAAGATCACTAAATGATTTACGAGCTACCGCATTATTTGGTATATTCTCTCTCATTCCATATGCTGTTTACTTATTCGCCGTATATTGGTTAAGCATAAAAACAACATTAACTATAACACTTATTACAGCTACACTTTTGTGGCTAATTGCTGCCATTATTTTGTTATGTTTTTGGCAATTTTTTCATTAGTTGAAATTAACCATTATTAATTTCTAACTAATGTATTAAAGTTAAAGAACTATTGCTAAAGGATTATTATATGTTGTGGCACATTTGTATCATTATTACAGCACTAGTGATCTATACAGTTTTACTTTATGGCTCCAACATATATGGTTCTAGTCGTTCATCTTCTTTATCACCAACACCAAGAAAACTTCTCTACAGTCTATCCTTCACAGTATATGGCAGTGGTTGGATATACCTAGGCATCACTGAAAGTGGTAATACCCATTTATGGGACTTCCTTCCCTTATTTATTGGACCAATTTTTATATTTGTTTTTTTCCATCGTGTTCTCGTTAAAATACTCGTTATCAGCCAACAAGAAAATGTAACCTCCGTCCCAGATTTTATTGCAAAACGTTATGGTAATAGTAAACCTTTAGCAATCATTGTAACTATTCTCTGCCTAGTAGCTTTTATTCCTTATATTACCTTACAACTTAAAGCAACTATTACTATCATTGCTGTATTTTTCGAACAAAGCATAAGTTACTCTTTTACCACCCAACATTATCTGACTTTAATTATTTTACTCATTTTTGCCTTTCTAATTGTTACTATTGCAGGTAAACAAGGAAATATTGTTGAGGGACAATATAAAAGTTTACTTTTTACTTCTACTGTTGGTGCCACATTAAAATTACTTGCTTTTATTAGTGTTGCCATTCTTGCCTGTTATTTACTCTCTTCAGGTATTAACAATACAGGAAAACCAATTAATCTTGAGTTATTTAAAGAAGTTTTTCGAATTCATAAATTAAACCCTGCAGAGCTTATATTACAAACAATGATTATTATGATGGCTATTGTTTGTATTACCTATCTATTTCAAACCGGTGTTACCAAAGCACAAAAGCCAAAAGATTTAGATTCCGCACGTTGGATCTTTTCACTTTATTTACTGATTATGGCTATCTGTGTAGTACCTATCATTATGGCAGGCTATCTACTGCAAAATGATATTGGCGACCAATATTGGCTTATTACCATACCTATGTATGAGTCATCAAACCTACTAATTTTACTTGTTTTATTAGGTGGTTTTTCTGCAACTGTAGGTTCAACCATTATTTGTTGTTTTTCTTTATCAAGAATAATTTCTAATCGTGTATTTTTAAATAGCCAATCATCTTTATCAAATCTCTCTGTTCAACAGCTACAACGATTTCGTTGGATGTGTAGTATCCTTATTCTAGCATTGGCTACGGCCTGTTATCTTTGTCTTTCACCCAATAATAGTTTAAGTGATATTGGATGGATTTCCTTTGCTGGTATTGTTCAACTATCGCCAGCCATGGTAGGGGCACTGTATTGGAAGCCAGCTAATAAACAAGGTGTGCTCGCTGGACTTATAATAGGTGCAGCTATCTGGTGTTATACACTGATGTTGCCTTTACTATTACAAAAAGATATTAGTAATTTTTCTATAAATAGTTTACTTGCATGGTTGCAATACCTTTTACCAATTAAGTTATCCTATATAACTTTCTGCACTGTGCTAGCCTTATTAGTTAATTTTACTATCTTTGTTTTCTTTTCTCTTATCTCTAAAAAACGAGTAACTGAGCATTGGCAAGCAACTAAATTTATTAATCAAAATATTAATATTGATGACAACACCTTAGTAGTGAAACTAGAAGATTTAATTGCACTTACTGCTCGTTTTATTGGTGAACGAAATACTTTAGAGCTGTTTGAAAATTTTGCAGAGAAACAGCAATTATCCTTTGATTTATCTAGTAATGCTGACCCAGAGTGGATCTATTACACAGAACATGTGTTAGCAGAAAGGTTAGGAAGCTCTACTGCCAGAGCAATGGTTAAATCAGCCATTGAAGGCCATGAAATGCAAATGGAAGATGTTTTACTTATTGTAGATGAAGCATCTGAAGTATTGCGTTTCAATCGATCATTATTACAAGGTGCTTTAGAACATATCACACAAGGCATTAGCGTGATAGATAAATCACTACATCTTGTGGCATGGAATCAGCGTTATATTGATTTATTTGATTATCCTGAAGGACTTATCCAAATAGGTAGGCCTATTGGTGATATTATTTACTATAATGCCAAACGAGGTATGTGTGGTACTGATAATTCTGAAGAGGCTGTAGTTTCTCGGTTAAAATGGTTATCTTTTGGTAATCCACATAAATCTGAACGCGTATTCCCTAACGGTCGAGTTATTGAAATCATTGGTAATCCTATGCCTGGTGGTGGATTCGTAACCAGCTTTACAGATATTACCGCTTATCGACAAGCAGAGCGTACATTACAAGAAATTAATGAACACTTAGAACAACGTGTTAATAAACGCACTAAAGAATTATCCAAATTAAACACAGCACTTATTAAAGCAAAAAGTAATGCAGAACAAGCCAATGAATCCAAAACCCGCTTTCTAGCGGCTGTAAGCCATGACTTAATGCAACCATTAAATGCTGCTAGGCTGTTTGCCTCCTCTTTGACACAAGAACATTTACCAGCCACTGCTAAAGAATTAATACATCATTTGGAATCATCACTGCATTCTGCAGAAGAATTAATCTCTGATCTATTGGATATCTCTCGACTAGAAAGTGGGCGTATTACACCAAAGAATGAAACAATTGCATTAAACGATTTGTTTAACACACTCAATACAGAACTATCTGCTTTAGCACCAGAGGATATTACTTTTAAAGTACATCCCTGTAGTTTATTTATAAAAAGTGATAGTAAATTATTAAGACGTATTTTACAAAACTTTCTAACCAATGCTTTCCGTTATGGAGAAGGTAGAATAGTTTTAGGCGCTAGACGCATTAAAGATCATGTGCGGATTGAGGTATGGGATCAAGGTAAAGGTATCCCTGAAGATAAGCAAAAAATTATTTTTGAAGAATTCAAACGGTTAGATAGCCATCAAACACGTGCAGAAAAAGGGCTAGGCTTAGGTCTTGCTATTGCTGATGGTTTTTGTAAACTACTTGATCATCCAATTACTGTTCGTTCATGGCTAGAGAAAGGTACTGTTTTCAGTGTCACTGTGCCTATTGAAGACACTCCCTTAATGCTTGACACAGCACAAATTGATGAAATATTAGCGCCTGCTGTAGCTAACAAGCCAAAACCATCAGCAGTCGCTGTATTATGTGTAGACAATGAGGATACTATTTTAACGGGCATGAAAACGTTATTGTCTCGTTGGAACTGCATAGTTAAAACAGCTCGTAATCAACAAGAATGTGAAGAAATATTAACTAGTGGCTTTAAACCTCAATTATTATTAGTTGACTACCATTTAGACCATGGTTATATAGGCACAGACCTAATAAAATTGCTTCGTGAACAATTAAATAATCCTAAACTACCCGCTATTATCATCAGTGCAGATAACTCACAAGAACTGGCTGATGAGCTACAAATGGCAGGGCTGGATTTCATTAAGAAACCACTTAAGCCTGCTCAATTAAGAGCGCTTATTAGCCTACATGTAAACTTAAAATAATAAAAAAGGCATGTATAAAACATGCCTTTTTATTACTTATACATTCTTAAATTAAGATTTAGGAAAAGCTAAGCGTCTTACATTGGCAATATTCTCAACAATACGAATAACTTGTGAGCTATATCCGTACTCATTGTCATACCATACATAAAGAACAGCATGATTATCAGTACAAATAGTTGCTGCAGCATCAACAATACCTGCATGACGTGAGCCCACAAAATCACTAGAAACTACTTCTGTTGAATCAATAAAATCTATTTGTCTATGTAATTTAGAGTGTAATGCAACATCTCTTAAGAAGTCATTTAACTCTTCTCTAGAGGTTGATTTACCAAGATTTAAATTAAGAATAGCGAGTGATACATTAGGTGTTGGTACACGAATCGCATTACCTGTTAACTTGCCTGCTAATTCAGGTAGCGCTTTAGCTGCTGCTGTTGCTGCACCTGTTTCCGTAATTACCATATTTAATGGTGCACTACGTCCACGACGGCTTCCTTTGTGGAAGTTATCAATCAAATTCTGGTCATTAGTGTATGAGTGGACGGTTTCTACATGACCATTCTCAATACCAAATTGATCATTAATTACTTTTAATACAGGTACAATGGCATTAGTAGTACAAGAGGCAGCAGAAAGAATCTTATCATCTTTGGTAATTAAACTATCATTTACACCATAAACGATATTCTTTAATTTACCTTTACCAGGTGCCGTTAGAATAACACGTGACACACCTTTACATTTTAAGTGTTGGCTCAAACCTTCTTCATCACGCCATTTACCAGTATTATCAATAACAATCGCATTGTTAATACCATATTGGGTATAATCTACTGTACTAGGCTCGCTTGAGTAGATGACCTGTACTAGATTACCATTAATTGATAATGTATTATTTTCTTCGTTAACTAACACGGTACCATTGAAAGCACCATGCACAGAGTCACGTCGTAATAGATTGGCACGCTTCTCTAAATCATCATCTGAGCCCTTACGTACGACAATAGCACGTAATCTCAAACCATCACCACTACCTGTTCTTTCAATCATAATGCGCGCAAGCAAGCGTCCAATACGACCAAAGCCGTAAAGCACAATATCCGTACCACAATCTGTTTGTTTATCAGCTGGCTTATCTATGATATCGGCCAACTCTTTGCGTAAGAACTGTTCTGGTGTTAATGATTGCTCTTCACGGTACTTGACAGCTAACTTACCAAGATCAATAGAAGCAGAACCTAAATTAAGCTCTGTCATGATTTTTAATAAAGGATAAGTTTCTTTTACAGAAAGTTCTGCTTCACTACCAAAACGATAATGGGTGGCGGCATGAGTTTGTAAAATAGAGACAACAGACTGATTGATTAGGCTAAAACCATAAATTGATGTAACAACATGATTATTACGATACAGCTGACCTACTAGCGGGATCATTGTTTCAGCTAACGCTTCACGATCCGTCCAATCAGTAAGACATTGTTGTGATGTTTGAGACACTAGGCACCTTCCATTTGTTGATTAGAGGATAAATGGTTGCCCTATTATGCCAAAAATAAGGCCATTCCATCAATGAAAAGGAATGGCCTTTACTAGGAAATTTAAATAATCCAAATAATCCAAATCACAAAGGCCAGTAATAACCACTGTTCAAGGTAATAACGGAAACGGTTTCTTTTCTTTAATTCTTTTCCACGCTCACGAATTTTATAAAGAAAACCAAAAGCTTTATTAATACCACCTAGTTTATCACCATCTTCATTAGGAGAAGCAGCAGCTCCTACTACATTTTTACCTACCCAATGATTAAATTTGGTTGCCCATTTATATTTTAAAGGCCGATCCATATCACAGAAGAAAATTAAACGGCGATGATCTGTCATATTTTCAGCATGATGAATATACGTTTCATCAAAAATAACACCTTCACCATCACGCCATGAATATCGCTCACCATCTACTTCAATAAAACATCTATCATCATTAGGTGTATCAAGTCCTAAATGATAACGAAGAGAACCCGAATAAGGGTCACGATGCGTTACTAAACGTGCTCCTGGTGGTAACTCAGTAAACATAGCGGCTTTAACGGTTGGAATATCTTTCACTAACGCTGTAGTAAAAGGACATAACTCCATAGCTGAAGGATGGCTATCGCCATACCATTTTAAATAAAAACGCTTCCAGCCCTTGCGGAAAAAAGAGTTAAAACCTGCATCATCGAGCTTATCAGAACCTTTTACTTTACCAGCCTCTAATAAACGTTCACCTTCTTCTTTAATTTTCTGCCAATTTTCCTCAAAAACCTTTAATTCAGGATAAATATCTGTTGAATAATACGGTTGACTAGGTAATTTAGAAGTTAAATAAATAATAGAATTTAGTGGTGCTAAGAAAGTTGAATGATCTTTTATTTGGCGAGACCATTTATGACGAACACGACCACGATAATGAACAAATAGAACACTAGCTATTAACAATCCTACAATGATAATTTTCAATTGCTGTACCCACCTACTATTCTAATCAAAATATAATAAGCTACTTCTATAATACTTTAAATAAAACATTATACTAATAGCGAATAGTTTGTCCCCTAATTCCCTCAAATAGAACGACAAATACCTGTTAAATAATATGTGATTCTTTAGCTAATGCATTAAAAATAACAAGCTGTTTAGAAAAATCACCATATTGCTCTTTATCCGCATAGTAATTTGACTGATGTTCTGCTACATATTTAGCTATTTCTATTAGTTTTGGATAAATTTCTTTCACATCCATAGGGCTGATATGTAATTTATTTTCTAATAAAGTAAACAAACCTGCTGCTGCTAGTGCTCGATTCTCTGGTTGTAAGCCTGGTAATCTCTCTACTTGCAACACATAATCAGCAAAAACACTGGCATAATAATGAAAAACCTTTGGAGGCATAAAATGTAGTCCATCTACACAACGATCTATTGACTCCACAAAAACCGACTTTAAACTTTCTGCATCTTTCCCTGCGTATAAATCATATGCTTCTTGACAGTCTAGTTCCGTTTGATAATCAGCCCAATCAGCCTCTGTTGGTATGGTAGTGTTAATCACTATTACATCCTCAATCAATTAAATTATTACTAAACACGATATTAATTAAAATTTATTACTTGTTCACAGGCGTAAATCAATGATAAAACTAAACATCCAATAAAAAAGTTACTGGACCATTATTTATCAAATGAATTTGCATATTAGCACCAAAACAACCTGTTGCAACAGGTGTATATTTCTGTTTTGCTTGTACTAATAAATAATTAAATAATTCCTCTCCTAAAGCAGGAGAGGCTGCGGTAGAAAAACTGGGGCGTAATCCACTTTTAGTGTCTGCAACTAGAGTGAATTGTGATACCAACAACAATCCACCATTAATATCTGCCAATGAACGATTCATCTTATCATTTTCATCAGTAAAGATACGATAGTTTAATAACTTATGTAGCAGCTTATCAGCTTTTGCTGGTGTATCATCTGGTTCAATTCCTACTAATGCAAGAATACCGATACCAATTTCACCTATTGTTTTATCTTCTACTGCCACACGGGCTTCAGTTACTCGTTGAATTAAAGCCTTCACTCACTTATCCCTTATTTTTCAGTTAATAGCTTTTCAGCCATAGCATGTGTAGCTTTTACTAAGGCATCCACTGTACCCACCTCAAATGCTGAATGGCCTGACTCACGAATAATATTAAGCTCACTATTTGGCCATAACTTATGAAGTTGCCAAGCATTATCGAGGGGACAAATCACATCGTAACGACCATGAACTATAATACTTGGAATATGGGCTATTTTGTCCATATCACGCAGTAATTGATTAGGTTCTAAAAAAGCATTATTTATAAAATAATGGCATTCTATACGAGCCATAGCTAAGGCTTTTTTAGTTTCCAGAAAACTTTGTGTAATTTTAGGATTAGGCGCTAAAGTAATAGTACTTCCCTCCCAACCTGACCAAGCTCGTGCAGCATTTAATTGAGCAATCTCATCAGTACCCGTTAAACGCTTATAAAAAGCTTGTACTAAATCACCACGTTCCACTTCTGGAATAGGTGCAATATAATCTTCCCAATAATCTGGGAATAAATAACTAGCACCTTTTTGATAAAACCATTCAATCTCAGTTGGTCTGCATAAAAAGATGCCCCGTAAAATCAATCCTAAGACTCTTTCAGGATGCGTTTGTGCATAAGCTAATGCTAAGGTAGAACCCCACGAACCACCAAACACTACCCACTTATCAATAGCTAACTCTTTACGAATAAGCTCAATATCTGCCACTAAATCCCAAGTCGTATTATTTTCCAAAGAGGCATAGGGTGTTGAACGACCACAGCCACGTTGATCAAACGTAATTATTCGATAAATAGTGGGATCAAAAAAACGGGCACTATTTTCATCACATCCACCGCCAGGTCCGCCATGTAAAAATAACACTGGCAGACCTGTCATAGAACCACTCTCCTCAATATATAGTACATGAGGTGATTGCACAGCTAACTTATGTGTAGCATAAGGCTTTATCTCTGGAAACAGTGGCTGCATGATTTTTATTGATCCCTTATCAAATTTTACTGCGCTAAATATTTATCAATAGCTACTTTTCCATCTTCACCATTAGTACTTTTAATACCTACAAGCCATTGTTTAAGCACTTCAGGATGTTTTTTCAAATACTCTTTAGCTGCTTTTTTAGCAGGTACTTTATTTTCTAAAATTTCTGTCATTAATTCACTTTCCATTTCCACTGTAAAACGAATTTGGCTAATTAAATTAGCTTCTGCTGGGCAACGTTTTTGAAACTCAGGAGAAATAATAGTAAATACTTTAGCACTACCATAATTAGGACCAAACACCTCATCTCCATCAGCTAAATATTTCAACTCAACCTGACTGTTCATCGGGTGTGGTTCCCAAGCTAAAAACACTATAGGTTTGTTGGCTTTTACTGCTCGTTTAACTTGGCTAATCATAGCTGCTTCACTAGACTCTCTTAACTTAAAATCACTTAAATTAAATAAGTTATCCTTGATCATCTTTTGAATTAACAAATTACCGTCATTACCTGCTTCAATACCATATATTTGCGCGTTTAAATCCTTTTTAAATTTGGCAATATCTTTAAATGATTGCAAGCCTGCCTCATAAGTATAAGCAGGTACGGCTAATGTGTATTTAGCCCCTTCCAAGTTGGCTTTTTCAGGAATAATGATTGTCTTATCTTTAACAAAAGGCGCTGCAATACCATCCATTGAGGGAGACCAATAACCTAAAAAAGCATCAACCTTACCCTTAGCAACACTAGTAAAAGCAATGGGAACAGAAATAATAGGAGCACTAACCTCATAACCAAGCCCCTCAGCAACCACTGAAACCATAGCAGTAGTAGCACTAATATCAGCCCAACCTGTTTCAGCTAATTTAATATTTTGACAAGCCAAAATATCTTCTACTGGCTCATCTGCCCAACTTACTAAACTTGTTGCTAACCCTAATAATCCTACACATATTATTTTACTGAGCTTATTCATTCTCTCTCCCCTGCTATCGCAGCAACTTAGTTAATGCTAAAACAACCATACTATGATTTTAGGTAAATAGCAAAATGGTCTGTATTAATTTAATATATACTTTAGACCATCAATCTTGTATTTTACTCTATTACTCTTAATAAACTGTGCTAATACTATGATCCATAATACCCCACCCTCAAGACCTATTGTCCTTTGTTTATCTGGCCACGACCCTAGTGGTGGAGCAGGTATTCAAGCTGATATTGAAGCTATTTTGGCACAAAACTGCCATGCTGCTCCCACCGTAACAGCCCTCACTGTACAAAATACAGTTGATGTTACTGATTTTAGAGTATTAGACAGAGAATGGGTATTGGCACAAGCCAACGCTGTGTTACAAGATATGCCAGTTTCCTCTATTAAACTTGGTATGTTAGGTAATATGGAGATGGTTGACACTATTATTGAAATAGCCAACCAAAATCCTCACTTACCATTGGTATGTGACCCCGTATTAAGAGCTGGTGGTGGTGGTACCTTAGGTAAAGGTGATATCGCTTATGCTATTCGCGAAAAACTATTCCCACTGGCGACTATCAGTACTCCTAATTTACCTGAAGCGCGTATTTTAGCGGAACTGCCTGCAGGCTCAGCAGATGAATGTGCAGAAAAATTATTAAAATACTGCAAACATTTACTGATTAAAGGCGGCCATGAGTCAGACCCTGTAATCTCTAATCGCCTCTATACTCAGCAGGGCGAAAAACATATTTTTACCTGTGCACGCTTACCAGGCAACTATCATGGTTCAGGTTGTACGCTAGCAAGTGCATTAGCAGGACGCTTGGCACTAGGAGAAGAACTAATCAGTGCAGTAAAATCTGCCCTTGATTATACGTGGCGAACACTACGGGATGCAGAAGCACCTGGCCATGGACAGTATATTCCCCGTCGTTTGCCGCTGGATTTCTGTTCATGATATTAGCAGGGCTCTATGGAATTACTGATAATAAGTTATTAGCTGATGGTCGCTTACTACCCTATGTAGAGGCTGCACTACAAGGCGGTATGAAAGTTTTACAATATCGTGATAAAACTCAAGATACACACCGCCGTTACCAAGAGGCAAGCGCTTTACTGACACTATGTAAGCAATATCAAGCTCAGTTAATTATTAACGATGATGTACTACTCGCGAAAGAGCTAGGTGCAGGTGTGCATTTAGGACAAGAAGACGGTTCTATCCAAAAAGCGAGAGAGCTACTTGGCAATACAGCTATTATAGGTGCAACTTGCCATGGCAGTATAGCATTAGCTCAACAAGCAAAAACAGAAGGTGCTAGTTATTTAGCTTTTGGTCGCTTCTTTGCTTCTAAAACAAAACCAAATGCTAAACCTGCTGATATTAGTGTAATTGAACAGGCAAAAACTTTAGATTTACCTATTTGTGTTATAGGGGGTATTACTTTACAAAATGCCCCTATTTTACTTAAACAAGGTGCTAATTTATTGGCTGTTGTTAATGAACTCTTTGCTGTCGAGTCGACCAAACAAGTTAAAGCCATAGCTGAACAATTTGTCCAGCTTATAAACTATTCAAATTAAAGGCTAGCCCCCTGTTAGCATTTTTTCTGCATGAGCTAAGGACTCTTTGGTTAAATCAACACCGCCTAACATTCTTGCTAACTCTTCTATTCTTTGTTGTTTATCCAGTGCTGTTACTGCTGTTTGAGTAGAGTTTTTAGTACGCTCTTTATGTACAAATAAATGATGATGCCCTTGTGCAGCTACCTGTGGTAAATGGGTTACTGTTAACACCTGCCCTTGTTCACCTAGTTTTCGTAATAACTTGCCTACAATCTCTGCTGTAGGCCCACCAATGCCCACATCCACTTCATCAAAAACTAATGTTGAAACTCGGGATGTTTGAGCAGTAATTACTTGAATGGCAAGACTAATTCTTGACAACTCGCCACCAGAAGCCACTTTATTTAAAGGCCGTACAGGTTGCCCAGGGTTACCACTTACCAAAAACTCTATTGTTTCTAAGCCATGCAATTGTGGTTCAGAAGTATTTATGGTTGTTAGTTCTATGGTAAATTGCCCTCCTGGCATACCTAATGTTTGCATTTCTTGCTGTACAGCTTTTGCCAATTTTGCTGCTGCTTTTTTACGTAGTGCAGATAGTTTTTCAGCGGCTTGCTGATAGTCTTTGGCTAATTGTTCTAATGTATTAGCTAATTCCTCTAACTTTTCATCACCTGCTTCAATATTGGCTAATTCATCCTGCAATCTCTGAGTAAGCTCAACCAACTCTGTAGGTTGTAAATGATGTTTTCTTGCTAGACTATAAATGGCATCTAGCCGATCCTCTACTTGTTGTTGGCGTAGTGGATCTATATCAAAGTGGTCTACAAAATGATTAATCTCAGCAATCGCTTCTTCTAATTGAATCTGTGCATTACTTAATAAACTAGTAGCATCTGCTAATCCTTCTACAGGTTCTTTAAAACCAGTTAAACGCCGCACACTCATGCTAAGTGCAGATAAAATATTGGCCTCATCATTACTACAAGTATCTAAAACTTGCTGGCAGGCGCTTAAAATAGTATCTGCTTGACTTAGATTTCTTTGTTCTGCTTCCAGTTGCTCTACTTCATTATCAGCTAAAGCCAGTTTTTCTAACTCCTCAAGTTGATAACTTAATAATTGTTGTTTTGCCTGTTGCTCTTCACTATTACTGGATAATCTTTGTAGTGTTTGCTGTGTTTGTTTCCATTGTTGGGCAAGTTGCTTAACTTGTTCAGCTAATGCTCGACTACCTGCATAATCATCTAATAAATGACGATGTGTTTCTAATTTTAACAACGACTGGTGTTCATGCTGACTATGAATATCTATCAGTAATTCACCTAGCAATTTGAGATGGGATAAAGGACAAGGCGTACCATTAATATAACCACGTGAACGACCATCTTGATTAATTACGCGACGTAATATACAAATATCATCACTTACAAGATCGTGGTCAATCAACCACTGTTTAGCTTCTGGAATATTGGTTAGCTCAAAACTAGCTAAAATATCTGCTTTATCTGCACCTTGTCTAACCACACTGTTATCACAACGATCACCCAAAGCTAAGCCTAGTGCATCTAACATAATAGACTTACCAGCCCCTGTTTCCCCTGTAATCACTGTCATTCCAGATGACAAATCAAGATCCAGATGATCGACAATGGCATAATTTTTAATAGACAAATGCACTAGCATGAATAATTAACCTATAGATAATGCTATAAATACACTAAATGACTATTATAAGCTATTAGTCAACAAAACGTGATCCATAGCCCATTATTCTTTAGTAAATGTTAAAATAATAACAGTGATTAAATAGATGAGTATTATTTGTGAAAAAATTTAAGGGTAAATTAGCGGTTGGCTTTCTTCGTTTATTAGCCTTATTACCTTGGGGTGGCATACAAAAAGTAGGGGGTTTTGTTGGCTATCTTATGTGGATATTCCCAAACCGTTCAAAGCAAGTGGCCTTAATTAATTTAGCAAAATGTTTTCCTAAACTTTCAGCAATAGAAATAGAAAAACTCGCTAAACAAACCTTAATTAACCAAGGTAAAACAATGGCCGAAAGTGCTTGTGCATGGTGTTGGCCTCCAGAAAAAACCCTTAAATATATTAAACAAGTTGAAGGACTAGATGTTTTACTAAACGCTATTAATTCAGGTAAAGGCGCGGTTGGTATTACTAGCCATTTAGGTAATTGGGAAATACTTAATCATTTTTACTCTAGTTATTGTAATCCTATTATTTTTTATCGCCCACCTAAATTAAAAGAGCTTGATGAGTTTTTAAAAAAACGTCGTGTACAAATGGGAAATAGAGTAGCCCCCTCCACCAAAGAAGGTATTTTAAGTGTTATCAAAGAAATCCGTAAAGGCGGCTGTGCCGGTATTCCAGCTGATCCAGAACCCTCTAGATCATCCGGTGTATTTGTACCCTTTTTTGCTACTCAAGTGCTTACCAGTAAGTTTGTACCTAGTATGGTTACAGGTAAAAAAGCAGTTGCGTTCGTAGGACATGCTATTCGTTTAGAAGATGGTTCAGGTTATAAGGTTATTTTTGAAAATGTACCTGAAGAAATTTACAGTAAAGATACAGATGAAAGTGTAGCTGTTATGGGACAAATTATTGAAGGCTGTGTGAAGAGATGGCCTACCCAATATATGTGGAGTATGAAACGTTTTAAACAACGTCCAGAGGGAGAGGATCGCTGGTATTAATTAAATCTAGCACTTTTTAATGTAATTAATATATTGTTTATAAAAGACTTTATAAAATGTTAGCATTAAGTCTCATAGTAATAATACTATTCATATTACCTATAATTACTACTGATCATTCAACCTATAAGGTATTATCATGTCTTTAACTGATATTATTTCACAATACACCAAACTAGCCGGCTCACTTTCCTCTAATAATGATGCAGGTGGTTTACTAGGTATGGCAAAAAGCCTGCTTGGTAATGAGGTTTCTGGCAATCTTATTCAGAAATTTTTAGGCAATCTTTCACCTGATATTATCCAAAAGCTATCTGCCCTAAAAGCACTAGGTAGCAATGAAACTAGTAATCCTGATTCATCAGAAAACTTTATTGCTATGTTTAAGCAGTTAGCTGGCCAATTTGCTGCAAAAGATACCGACCAGCAAGTTTCAGAATTAGCCAAACCTGATAATGCTAACCTTGTAGCTAAAGCATTAGATATGGCTAAAGGATTTGGTATTAATTTAGATAAATTTATTTAATAGTTATCGAGAGGGTATATTTTATACCCTCTAAACCTAATTCTTTTTAGGTTTTTGCCAGTCATCTTTTTGTATTTGACGAGCACGACCAATCGCTAAAGAGTTAGGTGCCACATCTTTAGTAATAGTTGAGCCGGCTGCTGTTGTAGCTGCATCACCAATAACTACTGGGGCAACCAGTGAGTTATTAGAACCAATAAATACTTCATCACCTAAAACCGTTTTGTATTTATTAACTCCATCATAGTTACAAGTAATCGTACCAGCTCCTATATTACAATAACTACCAACCTCTGTATCACCTAAATAAGTTAGATGACCTACTTTGGAGTATTCTCCTAAAGAGGTATTTTTTAACTCCACAAAATTCCCTACGTGAGCTTTTCTATGCAATATTGTACCTGGACGTATACGGGCAAAAGGACCTGCATCACTTTCTTCTTCTAAGATAGCACCTTCTATATGGCTATTTGGCTTAACAATCACACCTTCCTTTAAAGTAGTATTTTTAATAATACAGTTAGCCCCAATAGTTACACCATCTTCAATAACTACTTTGCCTTCTAAAATAACATTAATATCAATTTCAATATCAGAACCTACTTCCACTTCTCCCCGTAAATCAAAACGGCTAGGATCAAGTAAGGTAACACCCTTTTTCATTAATATTTGAGCTAATTTCAGTTGGTAATATCGCTCTAGTTGTGCTAATTGAACACGATCATTAGCCCCCTGTACTTCCATTTCTGTTTCGGGCTGTGTGGTCGCTATAGTAAAACCATCATTAACTGCCATGGCAATAATATCAGTTAAATAATACTCACCTTGCGCATTTTGATTGGATAATTTTGCCAACCATTTTTTTAATGGTTCAGTAGATAATGCTAGAATACCTGTATTACCTTCTTTAATCTGTTTTTGCTGCTCAGTAGCATCTTTTTGCTCAACAATGGCTATAACACTTCCCTGCTCATTACGAATAATACGACCATAACCTGTAGGATTAGCTAGATTAACAGTTAATAAACCCAAAAATAACGGTTGTATAAATTTAATTAAGCTTTCTAGTGTATTTGTTTCAATTAATGGCACATCGCCATACAGTATTAATACCTTTTCACTTTCCACAAAAGGTATCGCAGCGGCTACTGCATGCCCTGTTCCCAATTGCTGTTCTTGTAAGACAAAATGTATATCATCTGCTGTAAATAATTCTTTTACTTGTTCAGCACCATGACCAATAACCACATGTATTTTTTGAGGTTTTAATCTTCTAGCACTATCAATCACGTGCCCTAGCATAGTTTTACTTGCTATTTTATGTAAAACTTTAGGGAGTGTTGAACACATGCGAGTACCTTTACCCGCTGCAAGAATAATCACTTCTAATGACATAATTAATACCCCAAAAAACAAAGGGCAGCCTAAGCCACCCCTTTTTATAAATTAAATCACTTACCCAACAATTATTTAAACTTTTTTCTAAGTTCAGTAATTGTCCGTAATTGTGCTGCTGCCTGCGCAAGACTAGAAGCTGTTTTACTGTAGTCTTGGTGAGATGTTTTATCATTCAACTCATGTTCAGCACTAATCATGGCAGCTTTTGCTGCGGCTTCGTCAAGGTCTTCTGCACGAATACCTGTATCAGCTAGTACCACTACTTCTAATGGCTGAACTTCTAAAAACCCACCAGAGATATAGAAAATCTCTTCTGAATCATCTTCTTTAACAACACGCACAGGGCCTGGTAACAAACTAGTTAATAGCGGCGCATGATTAGGTAATATACCTAGATCACCCATACTACCATGAGCTACCACGCGTTTAACAGTACCAGTAAATAATGATTCTTCTGCACTGACTATGCTACATTTAATCATTGCCATATCTATATTACCCTCTACTTTATGCCCATAATAACATTATGGGCACACCCATTATAGGGTCTTAGCCTTTTCAATGACTTCGTCGATAGTACCTACCATATAGAATGCTTGCTCTGGTAAGTGATCATAATCGCCATTTAAAATGCCTTTGAAAGCACGAATTGTTTCTTTAAGAGGTACATATTTACCTGGCGAACCAGTAAATACTTCCGCTACGAAGAATGGTTGAGATAAGAAACGTTGCATTTTACGAGCACGAGCTACTAGTTGCTTATCAGCTTCTGATAACTCATCCATACCTAAAATAGCAATAATATCTTTTAACTCTTTATAACGTTGCAATACATATTGTACACCACGTGCCACTTCATAATGCTCTTGACCAATTACATGTGGATCAAGCTGACGAGATGTAGAATCTAGTGGATCAACTGCAGGGTAAATACCTAACGATGCAATATCACGCGATAATACTACGGTCGCATCTAAGTGAGCGAAAGTAGTTGCTGGTGATGGGTCAGTTAAGTCATCCGCAGGAACATATACTGCTTGAATAGAGGTAATAGAACCTTTCTTAGTAGTAGTAATACGTTCTTGTAATACACCCATTTCTTCAGCTAGGGTTGGTTGATAACCTACCGCCGATGGCATACGGCCTAAAAGCGCTGATACTTCAGTACCTGCTAGGGTGTAACGATAAATATTATCGATAAATAATAATACATCACGACCTTCATCACGGAATTTTTCTGCAATGGTTAAGCCTGTTAACGCTACACGTAGACGGTTTCCTGGAGGCTCGTTCATTTGTCCATAAACAAGAGCAACTTTATCAAGAACGCTTGATTCTTTCATTTCATGATAGAAGTCATTACCTTCACGAGTACGCTCACCCACACCTGCGAATACAGAGAAGCCACTGTGTTCCATCGCAATATTACGGATAAGTTCCATCATGTTAACGGTTTTACCAACACCAGCACCACCGAATAGACCTACTTTACCCCCTCTAGCAAAAGGACAAATCAAGTCGATTACCTTGATACCTGTTTCTAATAAGTCATTACCGCCTGCTTGCTCTTCAAACGAAGGAGCTTCACGATGGATACTCCAACGTTCTTCTTCACCAATAGGACCGGCTTCATCAATAGGATTACCTAATACGTCCATAATTCGACCTAAGGTTTTTACACCTACGGGTACAGAAATAGGAGCACCTGTATTAGCTACATCAAGACCACGCCTTAGACCTTCAGTAGATCCCATTGCAATGGAACGGACAACACCATCACCTAATTGTTGTTGAACTTCCAGCGTTGTCTCAACGCCTTGTACTTTTAATGCGTCATAAACTTTAGGTACATTGTCACGTGGAAACTCCACATCAATAACAGCACCGATAATTTGAATGATACGTCCGCTACTCATAGCTGGATATCCTCTGAATTTATAAACCTTTCTTACGATACAGCAGCTGCACCGCCAACAATTTCGGAAATTTCTTGGGTAATGGCCGCCTGACGAGCCTTATTGTAAATTAACTGCAATTCACCAATAAGATCTTCGGCATTATTAGTCGCATTCTGCATCGCAATCATACGCGCTGCTTGCTCTGCTGCCCCATTTTCCACCACCGCTTGATACACTAATGACTCAATATAGCGAATTAACAATGTATCAAGTAATTCTTGCGCATTGGGTTCATAAATATAATCCCAATTACGTTCAACCATCTTCTGATGTTCAACAGCATCATCTTTCGCCGTTGAAGTAGTTGGCAATGGTAATAGTTGTAATAATCTTGGCTTCTGAGTCATGGTATTAACAAACTCATTACCTACTAAATACACTCTATCTAAACGCCCTTCATCAAAGGCATCTAACATTACCTTAACACCGCCTACTAATTCTTTAATAGAAGCTTGCTCACTAATATTAGTTATTGCTGCAGTGACTTTTGCTCCAAAATGATGGAAAAAACTAATGCCTTTTGATCCCACCACACAAAGCTCAACTTCAACACCTTCATCATTCCATTTTTTGTAATCTTTGATTACTTCCTTAAATAAGTTAGTATTCAAACCACCACAAAGACCACGGTCAGTAGAAACAATAATATAACCAACACGCTTAACAGGTCTTTCTGTCATAAAAGGATGACGATACTCAGCTGCATTAGCATTGGCTAAATGAGTAATTACTTGATAAATGCGCTCAGCATAAGGACGACCTGCCGCCATTAGTTGTTGCGCTTTACGCATTTTACTCACTGCTACTTTTTCCATAGCACTGGTAATTTTCTGCGTACTTTTAATACTCGCAATCTTTGTGCGAATTTCTTTTGCGCCTGACATATTACACCTTTAGCATTAGTTAGCAGGTGTTGTTACAACACCTGCATCGTCTTACCAAGTATGGGTAGCTTTAAAGCTCTCAATACCTGCTTTAATCTCAGCATCAATCTCATCGTTAAAGTCACCTTTAACGTTAATTTTTGCCATAAGATCCGCTTTATCTCTGTTGAAGTATTCTAATAATGCTTCTTCAAAAGCACCAATCTTATCTAACCCAATATCTTGCAAATAACCACGTTCTGCCGCATAAAGAGAAACTGACATTTGTGCAACTGAGAATGGAGCATATTGTTTTTGCTTCATTAACTCTGTTACACGTTGACCATGTTCTAATTGCTTACGGGTTGCCTCATCAAGATCAGAAGCGAACTGCGCAAATGCCGCTAACTCACGATATTGAGCAAGTGCAGTACGGATACCACCTGATAATTTTTTGATTATCTTGGTTTGTGCTGCACCACCCACACGAGATACTGAAATACCTGCGTTTACCGCTGGACGAATACCTGAGTTAAATAATGATGCTTCTAGGAAGATCTGACCATCAGTAATTGAAATTACGTTGGTTGGTACAAATGCAGAAACGTCACCTGCTTGCGTTTCAATAATCGGTAAAGCTGTTAAAGAACCCGTTTGGCCTTTTACTTCACCATTAGTGAACTTCTCAACATACTCTTCTGATACACGTGAAGCACGTTCTAATAAACGACTGTGTAAATAGAATACGTCACCAGGATAAGCTTCACGTCCAGGAGGTCGACGTAACAATAATGAAATTTGACGATAAGCTACTGCTTGTTTTGACAAATCATCATAAATAATTAATGCATCTTCACCACGATCACGGAAGAACTCACCCATGGTACAACCAGAATAAGGTGCCAAGTATTGTAATGCAGCAGATTCAGAAGCACTTGCTACTACTACAATAGTATTTTTTAAAGCATCATTTTCTTCTAATTTACGTACCACGTTAGCAATCGTTGATTGTTTTTGACCGATAGCTACATAAACACACTTAATGCCACTATCTTTTTGGTTAATGATCGCATCAACTGCTAAAGCGGTTTTACCAATTTGACGGTCACCAATGATTAACTCACGTTGACCACGACCAATTGGAATCATCGCATCAACAGATTTATAACCTGTTTGTACTGGTTGGTCTACTGACTTACGCCAAATAACACCAGGTGCCACTTTTTCAATAGCATCAGTAGCAGAAGTGCCTAGAGGACCTTTACCATCAATAGGATTACCAAGCGCATCAACAACGCGACCTAATAACTCACGACCGATAGGTACTTCTAAGATACGACCTGTACATTTTGCACTCATGCCTTCAGAAAGGCTTAAGTATTCACCTAATACAACGGCGCCAACAGAGTCTTCTTCCAAGTTAAGTGCCATACCATAAACACCACCTGGAAACTCAATCATTTCACCATACATTACATCAGCAAGACCGTAAATACGTACAATACCATCAGAAACACTAACGATAGTACCTTCATTACGAGCTTGCGTTGAAACATCAAGTTTAGCGATACGCTCCTTGATAATTTCGCTTATTTCAGAAGGATTTAATTGCTGCATGCCATGCCCCTCAAATCAGGAATTCATTGCTTCGGCGAGCTTATCTAGCCGACCGCGAACCGAACTATCTATTACCAAGTCACCTGCACGAATGGTTAATCCACCAATTAATGCAGCATTTACTGTTTGCTTAGCTTTTACTGTTCGCTCAAGCCGCTTTGATAAGGCGGCAGTTATTTTTTGAAGCTGCTCATCAGATAATTCAAAAGCAGTTTCTATCTCTGCATCTACTACACGCTCAGCTTCTAGCTTATAGTCTTTATAAAGTTCACAAATAGTAGGTAATAAAGACAAACGATCATGTTCACCCACTATATGTAAAAAATTACTAAAGGTTTCGTCTATTTTGCCTGCCAATAAATTGGATAATAAATCAGCTTTATGAGCACGCGTTAATGTTGGTTTACCCAGTTCTTGAACAACTACAGGTTGCTCCAAAGCACAAGCAGCCAGTTCTAACATAGTAAACCAAGCGTCAACTTGGTTTGCTGTCTTAGCAAACTCAAAAGCAGCTCTTGCATAAGGTCTGGCAAGCGTATGGGTATTTATCATTGCTTGCTCCGCTTACAGTTTAGAAGCTATTTTATCAACCAGATCACTATGCGCATCAGCATCTACAGAAGACTCTAAAATCTTCTCAGCTCCTTGCACAGCCAAACTTGCTACTTGTGAGCGAAGTTGGTCTCTGGCACGATTTACTTCCAGATCAATTTCAGACCTAGCACTAGCAATTAATTTTTCGCCTTCGGTACGAGCTTGTTGTTTAGACTCTTCTATAATAGATGAAGCTGTTTTATTAGCTTTATCAAGAATGTCTGCTGCTTGCTCTTTACCTTCACGAAGTATTTGCTCTACTTGCTGTTGGACTTCTTGCAATTCGCGCTCAGCACGACCTGCCGCATCCAAACCTTCCGCAATTTTTTTCTTGCGTTCTTGCATAACCTGATTAATAGGAGGCCATACATATTTCATACAAAACAAGACAAAAATAGCGAAGGCAATAGTTTGACCGATTAATGTCAAATTTATATTCATAGCGACTTACCTCATGCTATCCCAGTTGATTTGGCTAGTTTCATTAAATTAAGCATCAAAATGCTCAAAATCTTTAACTAGCGTTAGGCAACTACGAAGATAAGGTACATAGCAATACCCACACCAATCATTGGTACCGCATCAAGTAAACCAGCCATTAAAAAGGTTTTAGTTTGTAAGGTAGAAGCTAACTCTGGTTGACGAGCTGTTGATTCAAGTAATTTTCCACCTAAGATAGCGAAACCGATACCAGTACCTAAGGCACCTAAACCGATCATTAAAGCTGCTGCTAAGTAAACCATATAAACTCCTAAAAGTAATATAATAAAAAACCAAAGTTAATAAAAAACTATCTCACACACCAATTATTTATTATTAGTGATGCTCGTGCGCTGCACTCAAGTAAACCACTGACAATACCATAAATACGAATGCTTGCAATGGAATAACTAGAATATGGAAGATTGCCCAAGGTACATTAAGCACCCATTGAATCCAGAATGGTAACAATGCAATCAAAATAAAGATTACTTCCCCTGCATACATGTTACCAAACAACCGGAGAGCCAAACTAAGTGGCTTAGTTAACAATCCGATGATTTCTAAAAACAGATTAAAAGGTACTAATAACCAGTGATTAAATGGTGTAAACGCTAATTCTTTGGTAAAACCACCTACCCCTTTAATTTTGAAACTATAGTATAGGATAAGGATAAACACACCAATAGAAATACCAAAAGTACCATTAGGGTCTGCTGTAGGAACAATTTTCCAATAAGGAATACCAATAGCATGTGCAAGACCTGGAATATAATCAACAGGAATCCATTTCAAACTATTCATCAAGAAAACCCAAACAAAGATTGTTAGGGCAAGTGGAGCAATAAGAGGATTATTGCCTTTAAAGACATCTTTTACAGTGCCATCAATAAACTCAACCGTCCACTCAACTAAGCACTGTAGTTTACTTGGATTATCTAGAGAAGCTTTTTTAGCTACCGAACGAAATAGCCATAAGAAGAAGACACCCATTAAAATGGAGAAAAACATAGTATCAACATGTATTGACCAAAAACCCATTTGCTGTACTTGCTCATGAGTCTTTGCAAACATCCAACCATCTGGAGTTTTACCAAAAACTAGATTTTGCAGATGGTGCTGAATATAACCTGCTGCCGTTTGTCCTTCGCCTGCTGCCATAATTGCCTCAACCGTTAATATTTTTTAAAACTTTTTTTAACTAATAACAACCCTAAGGATGAAACTATTAGCACTATAAAGTAACTAATGAACAGTGCTATTAAATTTGTTGGCTTAATAGCCAAAAACACCAGCACAAATAAAGCTGCTGTTAAAACATACTTGCCCATTTCACCAGTCCATAATGACAGAGTAATGGCCATAGCTGACTGGGCGCCAAAATAACGAAATGTTTTTAGTGCAAAATAAATATTAGGTAATAAGGCAATTAAACCACCTAATAATGCACAAAAACTTGCATTTAAATCTTTTAACAAGAAAGCTAATGCTAACCCTATTGCTACTAAAGCTTGTATTACTAGCACCTTAAATGCTGGTAACTGGTAAATAGGCATTTTATTGCGAAAAGCCACTGTATTAGCCTGACTATTTTAAACCAATAAAGTTATTTTTCATTAACTTCAATCATAATTATTTAATTTGGCGCAAAGTATAGGGATATCCAAGCAAAGCTTCAACTCAAAGTTACATTATTTTTTACAAATTTCCTTTAAGTCAATGAATATGCTTTAAAACACCCTGTAACTCATCAAGTGAATTATAACGTATTACTAACTCACCTTTACCTTTTTTATTATGCTTAATCGCCACAGGCGACCCTAAGCGTTCAGCCAGTTTTTGTTCAAGCCTTTTGATATCAGGGTCATTAGTCACTTTAGTAGTTTTCTTTGAGGTATCATTTAACCACTGACGAACCAAAGCTTCTGCCTGACGTACTGACAAACCCCTTGCGACAATAAACCGCGCGCCTTCTATCTGTCTTTCAACCGGCAATCCTAATAAAGCACGCGCATGCCCCATTTCTAAATCACCATGAGAAAGCATTACTTTTACATCTTCTGGCAAACTAATCAAGCGTAATAAATTAGTTACTGCTGTTCGAGACTTTCCTACAGCATCTGCTACCTGTTGTTGCGTTAACTCAAACTCTTGTTGTAAACGTTGTAAAGCTATGGCTTCTTCAATAGGGTTCAAATCTTCCCGTTGAATATTTTCAATTAAAGCTAATGCAATCGCCGTTTCATCAGGAATATCTCTTACCAATGCAGGTATTTTATCTAAACCTGCTTGTTGACTCGCTCTCCAACGGCGTTCACCTGCAATAATCTCATAGCGACCTTTAGCTATTGGACGCACCACAATTGGCTGCATCACGCCTTGCGATCTAATAGACTGCGCTAACTCTTCAAGACTTTGTGGATCCATATCACGACGTGGTTGATATTTTCCACGCTGGATAATTTCTAAAGGTAAATGTTGTAATTCACTTTGTGGAGTATTAGCTGCTTGCTCTTGAACGGCAGATACGGTATTGCCACCAAGCAATGCATCTAAACCTCGTCCTAGCCCTCTTTTCTTTACAGCCATAATGGTTCCTTATGAATTTGTATTCTTTGCACTACGTTGTCTTTTAATCAGCTCTTTAGCCAACGCTAAATAAGCCTCTGCACCTTTTGATTGTTTATCATAAATCAATGCAGGCAATCCAAAGCTAGGCGCTTCAGCTAACCGAATATTACGTGGAATCACTGTATCATAAAGCTTATCACCAAAATGTTGTTGCAATTGTACAGAAACATCATTGGTTAAACTCATCCGCGCATCGTACATAGTACGCACCAAACCTTCAATATGTAAGGTAGGATTTAATGACAACGTAATTCTTTCAATAGTATTTAATAAATCTGTTAATCCCTCTAATGCATAATATTCACATTGCATAGGGATAATAACTCCATCAGCAGCCACTAAAGCATTAACGGTTAACATAGAAAGTGAGGGTGGGCAATCAATCAGGATATAATCATAATTGTCACGAATAGGTGCTAAGGATTCTCGTAAACGATTTTCTTTATGAGCAATTTCTAATAACTCTACCTCAGCCGCTGTTAAATCTCTATTCGCAGGTAATAATTGATATCCCGCCTGCTCAGAAAAATGCATAGCCTCTACAAAGCTACAGTCTCCGACTAACACATCATAAACAGATCGCTCTAATGCCAACTTGTCAACACCGCTACCCGTGGTCGCATTGCCTTGAGGGTCTAAATCAATAAGCAATACATGTTTTCTAGAAGCTACCAAGGAAGCAGCAAGGTTGATACAGGTAGTTGTTTTACCTACCCCACCTTTTTGGTTAACAATTGCATAAACCTTGGCCATGTATTTACCTTTTACTGGTGATGTTTTATAACTAATAAATGACGCTGTCCATCACAATTTGGCACCGTCAACTGATAATCAGATTCTACCTTAAATTCTTTTGGCAGTGTTTGTAACTCTTCTTCAGGATAAAGACCTTTCATAGCAAACCATTGTGTTTTTTGATCTGCCAAGTGCTTAGTTAAGTTAATAAAATCTTCTAGTGAGCTAAAGGCACGAGAAACAATACCTGAAAAAGGTTGTTTCACGTGAAACGATTCCGCTCGCTGATTAACCACATGCACATTAGTCAATTTTAGCTCAAGTACTACTTGTGTTAAAAATCTAGTTTTCTTACCATTACTATCAAGCAAGGTAAAATCACTATCAGGAAACATAATAGCCAAAGGAATACCTGGCATACCGCCACCACTCCCCACATCTAACCAATTTTTTCCTGTTATATAGGGAACAATACTTAAACTATCTAATAAATGGCGAGATACCATTTCATTAATATCACGTACCGCGGTTAGGTTATAAGCTTTATTCCATTTCGCCAATAATTCTAAATAACCAAGTAATAACTGCTGCTGTTGCTCAGTTATTGCTAGTCCTAGCAGCTTTATACCTTGCTTGAGCAAATGAGCTTGTTGATCTGTGACCAAGCTCATTATACTTGCTCCAACTTACGGCTGGCATTACGTTTTTTCAAATAAACCATTAACAATGAAATGGCTGCAGGCGTTACCCCTGATATTCTGGATGCTTGACCTAATGTTTGTGGCTTAACTGCCATAAGCTTTTGCTGAATTTCCTTAGACAGCCCAGAAATGATGGTATAGTCTATATCTTCAGGTAGACTAATTTCCTCGCTCTCACGTAACTTAGCGATTTCCTCCTGCTGACGATCAATATAACCTGCATATTTGGTTTGAATTTCTATCTGCTCTGCTACTTGCTCATCAATACTTTCAATGCCAACAATAGCTGCTAATGATTTAAAATCAATCTCAGGACGAGCTAGCAAATTAAGTAAGTTATACTCATGTGTTAATGCTGTATCAAATCGTTTAACTATTGCATCACCTTTTGGTGTATTGGGTAATATCCAAGTAGATTTTAAACGTTCTGTTTCCTTTTCTATTTGCTCACGCTTACGACAAAATGCATCCCAGCGAATATCATCAACTAACCCCAATTCACGACCTTTTGCTGTTAAACGTAAATCTGCATTATCCTCTCTTAAAATAAGACGATACTCAGCGCGTGAAGTGAACATGCGATAGGGCTCTTGAGTACCTAAGGTAATTAAATCGTCGACCAATACACCTATATAAGCTTCGTCTCGACGAGGACACCAAGGCTCTTTTCCTTGTACTTTTAAAGCAGCATTACAACCTGCTAATAATCCCTGTGCTCCTGCCTCTTCATAACCCGTTGTACCATTAATTTGGCCTGCAAAGAACAGATTATTAATATGTTTAGTTTCTAAGCTCGTTTTTAAATCCCTAGGATCAAAGTAGTCATATTCAATAGCATAGCCTGGACGCAAAATATGTGCATTTTCTAGTCCTTTCATAGTATGAATAAAGGCTAGCTGTACATCAAAAGGCAATGACGTAGAAATACCATTCGGATACAACTCGTTAGTATTTAACCCTTCTGGCTCCAAGAAAACTTGATGACTTTCCTTATCAGCAAAACGATGTATCTTATCTTCGATGGATGGGCAATAACGAGCCCCCACACTTTCTATTACCCCTGAATACATGGGTGAGCGATCAAGATTTGCCGCTATAATTTCATGGGTTCGAGTATTGGTAGTAGTAATCCAACAACTAACTTGCCTAGGATGATCTGCAACACTACCTAAAAAAGACATAACAGGTGAAGGAAAATCACCTGGTTGTTCTGTCATTACTGAAAAATCAACAGTTCTTGCATCAATACGAGCTGGTGTACCTGTTTTTAAGCGACCCACAGTTAATGGTAACTCTCTTAAGCGATTACCTAATGCAATCGCTGGTGGATCACCGGCACGCCCTGCTGAATAATTTTGTAAACCTATATGAATTAAACCGTTTAAGAAAGTACCTGCCGTTAATACCACAGTATCAGAAAAAAAGCGCACGCCCATTTGGGTAACCACACCTTTTACTGTATCACCTTCTACAATTAAATCATCGCAGGCTTGTTGGAATAACCAAAGGTTTTCTTGATTTTCTAATTTATAGCGAATAGCGGCTTTATATAAAATACGATCTGCTTGGGCACGTGTTGCTCTAACTGCTGGCCCTTTCCTACTATTTAAAATACGAAACTGAATCCCTGCCTTATCAGCTGCATGGGCCATTTCACCACCTAGTGCATCAATCTCCCGCACCAGATGACTTTTACCAATCCCGCCAATAGCAGGATTACAGCTCATTTGACCTAATGTTTCAATATTGTGAGAAAGTAGGAGTGTCTTAACCCCCATCCGTGCAGACGCCAATGCAGCTTCTGTACCTGCATGACCGCCACCAACAACAATGACTCCAAAACGACTAGGAAAGTCCACCATTCAACCTCTTAGGAAAAAACAGACGAATGCCTGAAAAATAACCGCATATTATAGTTATTTTACCTACAACATTAAAGAAGTTATATATTACTTAGTTTACAAATTTAATTATTTATTGATTTTTAGGCTTTAGCTAATTATTTATTAACCTAATTGATGATAAGCATAAAAACTTAGATCGTGAAAACACTTAAAGAAAATAGCGACTGATCTTGATAACAACTTATGCTAGCAGGCTTAATAAATTAAACCTGCTAAAGCACTTTAATTTTTACTTATGTTTAACAGCAAATTCTTCTGTTAATGTTCCTGGTTCACCTGGTGCTTTAGGTGCATAATCTCTTGGAATATCATTATAAGTTGTAACAGTTACAGCTTCCGCCACACAGACTTCCTCAGCACCTTCTGCTGAATAATCTAACGCTTTTTGATCATTCGCTTTAATTTCTGATATTAATCTAGCACGCAACTCACTATCTGTTACTAGAGCCTCTACTGAATGCTCTAAATGTGCTTGCATTTCTTGATAATCTTGAGAAAGCTTTTGAGCAATATTAGCTGTTTTATTAAAATGGCTAGCTACTTCACTTTGATAATCTGTAAAGCGCTCTTCTAAACTCTCCATTTGATTTTTTAAATTGCCAGAGCGATCACTACTTCCAGTAGCTTTGCTGACTAAAAAGCCACCAAACATGCCTACTAAAAATGCTACGATAGCAATAATTACAACTAACCCCATCTCCATCATCATGCCTCTCTTTCAATATAATTAGCCATACAAGGAAATATTACAAAGTAATGGTATAAAACAAAAATACTTTGCTTTAAAATTTATTCTTTATATAGTCTACCAATATATTAATGTTTTGGACACGGAGTTTAACGTTGTCAGCTCAAGAAATTGTATTATTTATTGACGGGCCTGCTGGGAAACTTGAGGCACTATATCTTGAACAGCCTGATGCTAAAGGCATTGCTCTGGTATGTCATCCTCACCCATTATATGCAGGAACTATGCATAATAAAGTTGTAGCTACTTTACAACGTACTGCCAGAGATAATGGTTGGAGTACTTTACGCTTTAATTTTAGAGGCGTTGGTAATAGTGAAGGCAGCTACGGTGAAGGCGAAGGCGAAATAGCTGATGCTCAAGCTGCTTTTGAATGGCTACAAGTAAAAAATCCTAAGCAACCTATTGTCATTATGGGTTTCTCTTTTGGTTCTTGTGTAGCAGCTTGTTTAGCTGGCGATTTAGAGCGACAAGCTATTGCTATTAAGCAATTAGTGATGATTGCGCCCCCAATTGAACGCTTCAATATAGATGGCAGACTACCTGAGCAAAGTCCTTTATTAATTATTCAACCAGAAGCAGATGAAGTAGTTAATCCACAAACCGTTTATGATTGGGCTAACTCATTAACTAAACCCCATACATTGTTAACTGTGCCTGAATGCAGTCACTTCTTTCATGGCCGCTTAAACGATTTAAAAGAATTAGTAACCCCTTATCTTCAATAATTTATTTACAGTAAGCGATATTATTATGACAACTCGTGTTCTTACAGGCATTACAACAACAGGTACTCCCCATTTAGGAAATTATGCAGGGGCTATTCGTCCAGCTATTATGGCTAGCCGCCAGCCTGATGTTGATTCATTTTATTTTCTAGCTGATTATCATGCACTTATTAAATGCGATGATCCTGCACGTATTCAAAAATCACGCTTAGAATTAGCTGCTACTTGGTTAGCCAGTGGTCTTAATCCTGAAAAAGTAACTTTTTACCGCCAATCAGATATCCCTGAAATACCTGAATTAATGTGGTTATTAACCTGTGTTTCTGCCAAAGGTTTACTTAATCGAGCTCATGCTTATAAAGCTTCTGTTGATAAAAACTTAGAGCAAAATGAAGATCCAGATGCAGGCATTACTATGGGGCTTTTTTGCTATCCTGTACTCATGGCAGCAGATATCCTTATGTTTAATGCCCATAAAATCCCTGTTGGTCGAGACCAAGTACAACACGTAGAAATGGCTAGAGATATCGCGCAACGTTTCAATATGCTATTTGGTCAAGGAAAGGAACTATTTACTTTACCAGAGGCACAAATTGAAGAGGCTGTAGCCACTCTACCAGGTTTAGATGGCCGTAAAATGTCCAAAAGTTATGACAACACAATTCCTTTGTTCAGTTCAGAAAAGCAATTAAAAGAGGCTATCTTAAAAATTGTTACTGACTCAAAACAACCCGGTGAAGCTAAAGATCCTGACAACTCCCATTTATTCACTATTTACAAAGCATTTGCCACACCAGAACAAACCACCACTTTCTACAATGAATTAAAAGATGGTTTAGCGTGGGGAGAAGCTAAACAGCAATTATTTACTGTGATTAATAATGAATTAGCAGAGCCTCGCGAACTTTATCAAGAACTTATTAATCAACCTGCTAAAATTGAAGAAATCCTACAAGCAGGTGCTGCTAAAGCTAGAAAACTAGCCATACCTTTCTTACAAGAGTTAAGAGAATCTGTGGGATTACGCAGCTTTAAGCAGCAATTAATAACTACAAAATCTGAAAAGAAAAAATCAGCTAAGACAGCTCGTTTCGTTAGCTTCCGTGAAAAAGATGGTAATTTCCATTTTCGACTAATGGCTGCTAATGGTGAAGAATTATTATTATCTAAAGGTTTTGCTAACCCTAAAGAAATTGGTGAACTTACTAATCAACTTATTAATAACCCAGAACAGATAGGTATTATACAGCAAGGTTTACAATTAATTATTTATTGGAATAATGAGCGTATCGCCAATAGTATTGAATATACAACTGACGCCGAATTAGCAACCACTGTTCAAGAAATAAAACAAGCTCTACAAGAACTTGCAGAACAGGAATAATAATGGTCTTACCCAGTTTTAAACAACAATTTAGGCAGTTGCTACAAGCGGCTTCTGTCAGTTGTACCCAAGCCCATATAGATCAAAGTAATAAAGTTGTTATTGATCTATTGGCTACATGGTTAACAGAACTGGGATTTACTTGTGAAATAACACAAGTCACTAAAGGCAAATATAACCTATTAGCACAATATGGCTCTGGAGTTGGTGGCTTAGTATTAGCTGGTCATACTGATACTGTGCCTTACGACGAATCGCTTTGGAATAGTAATCCATTAGATTTATTTGAGGCAGATAATCGCTGGTATGGTCTAGGTAGTTGCGATATGAAAGGCTTTTTTGCTATTGCCATTCAAGCCATTCAACCCTTATTAACACAATCTTTTAAATACCCCCTATTTATTCTTGCTACCTGTGATGAAGAAAGCTCAATGAGTGGAGCAAGAGCATTAGTAGCTAACCAACAAAAATTTGGTCGTGCGGCTATTATTGGTGAGCCAACTAACTTGCGCCCTATTCGTTTGCATAAAGGGATTATGATGGAACGCATAGAATTACTAGGGCAAAGTGGACACTCTTCAAACCCTGCTTTAGGCCATAATGCTTTAGAAGCAATGAATGATGTAATCACAGAGCTTATAAAACTACGTACACAATGGCAGCAACAATATCAAAATCCATTGTTTACTGTGCCCTATCCTACTTTAAATTTTGGTTGTATCCATGGTGGTGATAATCCTAATCGGATTTGTGGGCAATGTGCTTTGGAGTTTGATTTAAGACCCTTGCCTAATATGTCTGCTGATGAGCTAAGAATGGCTATTAATAATAAACTAAAACCTATAGCAGAACAGCATCAGATAAGTGTTGAATACAATCCTTTATTTAGTCATGTACCTGCCTTCGAGCAAAATGCTAACTCTGAATTAGTAAAACTAGCTGAAAAACTAACTGGTTATCAAAGTGAAGCGGTTGCTTTTGCTACAGAAGCTCCCTATATTCAACAAGTAACAGGTGACACTATCGTATTAGGGGCAGGTTCAATTGATCAAGCCCATCAGCCTAACGAATACTTATCTCTTTCCCAAATTGAACCTTATACTTTATTATTACGCCAATTAATAGCATACTATTGTTTATAAATTAATCAGGAGCCTAAAGCAGTGAAACGACGATAAAACGAACTAACTCATGGGTATAAGTTGACTCTTTTCGTTTTAACAATAGGTTCTTATTATGTTTGATTTTGATTACGTACAATGGCTTCGGCAAGCATCCCCTTATATTAATGCCCATCGGGAAGGCACTTTTGTTGTTATGCTCCCTGGTGAAGGCATAGAACATCCTAACTTTAATAATATTATTTATGACTTAGTACTATTACATAGCTTAGGTGTTCGACTAGTTTTAGTACATGGCTCAAGACCACAAATTAATAAAAAAACAACCGAGAAACAGATTACACCAAAATATCACAAAGGCTTACGTATTACAGATGCTGCAACATTAGAATGCGTAACTGAGGTAGTTGGACGGCTACGCAGTATTTTTGAAGCAAAACTTTCTATGGATTTAGCGTCGTCTCCTATGCAAGGTTCTAGACTACGCGTCACCAGTGGTAATTTTGTCACTGCCAAGCCTCTTGGTGTGGTAGATGGTATTGATTACCAACACACTGGAGAAGTAAGAAGAATTGATCGTAAAGGTATTATCCGCCAGCTTGATGAAAGAAATATTGTATTACTCTCAGCTCTTGGTTATTCACCTACTGGTGAAATTTTCAACCTATCCTGCGAAGATGTAGCAATGGCTACTGCCATTAAACTGCAAGCAGACAAGCTTATTCTATATGGTGAGCAAAAAGGTATTTTCAACGAGCAAGGTGAACTTATTCGTGAACTACGTCCCAATGAAGCCCTACCCCATATTACAAGGCTAGCCAATGACTACCAAGCAGAATTATTAAATGCTGCTGTAGAAGCTTGTCGGCAAGGTGTGCAACGCTCACAAATTGTTTCCTATGTTGAAAATGGCGCTTTACTAGCAGAATTATTTAGTCGCGATGGCAATGGAACACTAGTAGCCCAAGAACAATTTGAAACCATTAGAGAAGCCACCATTGAAGATATCGGTGGCCTTATGGAGTTAATTCGTCCCTTAGAAGAGCAAGGTATATTAGTACGTCGTTCTCGTGAAGTGCTAGAAAGAGAAATTAATCAATTCTCTGTTATTGAGCGCGAAGGGATGATTATTGCCTGTGCAGCGCTTTACCCTATTTCAGATTCAGACTCAGGAGAGTTAGCTTGCCTAGCTGTTAATCCACAATATCGTCATGATGGTAAAGGAGATTTGCTATTGGCTAGAATTGAGTCACGTGCGCGCCAACAAACTATAAAAACACTATTTGTACTCACAACAAAAACAGCCCATTGGTTTTTAGAACGTGGTTTTAATCCAAGTAGTGTTGATCGATTACCTACAGCTCGAGCTTCTCTTTACAACTTTCAACGTAACTCAAAAGTATTTGAAAAAGTACTTTAATATAAAAATTACAAGGTCATACAATGAAAACAAAAGCCGTTTTAACACAACAAGAGGTGCAAAAAATATTAACTGCTGCTCGTGAAGAAGCATTAAAAAATAACTGGGCTATGGCAATTGCTATAGTTGATGATGGTGGTCATTTATTAGCATTAGAGCGTTTAGATGACTGCGTGCCTATCTGTTCTTACATTGCGATGGAGAAAGCACGCACTTCTGCATTAGGCCGCAGAGAGTCTAAAGCTTATGAAGATATCATCAACGATGGTCGTAACTCATTTATGACAGTACCCGTGCTTTCCGCCATATTGGAAGGTGGAGTACCTATTATCTATGAAGGGCAAGTTATTGGTGCTATTGGTGTATCAGGCGCTAAATCCTTTCAAGACGCTCAAGTAGCTAAAGCAGGGGCTAATGCTCTTAATTAGCTATTAAATTATCATATTATTTTACTTGGTTTTCATTATATAATAATGGGATTTTGAACATTATTTATATAGAAATAACTGAAAACTATTTCCCCATTAGTTTGTAATCAGTTACTTTATTCCCTAAAGAATGCTTTTTTAAATACCTGCTAAGCACGGTATGGAGTTTTTTATTAAATGATTGTATTGGATCAGGTTTACAAGCGTTATGCCCATCCTGAAAAGGGACAGTGGTTTGATGCAGTACATCCTACCTCTCTTACTATCGATCAAGGCGAAATTTTTGGGTTAATTGGTTTTTCTGGGGCTGGTAAATCTACTTTATTGCGCTTGATTAATCTGTTAGAGCGCCCTGATGGTGGTAAGGTAGAAGTTGACGGGCAAGACCTCACCAGATTACCAAGCCCACAATTACGTAAAGCACGCCAAAATATTGGAATGATCTTTCAGCAATTTAATTTACTAAGCAATTTAACAGTTGCTAATAACGTAGCCTTTCCCTTAAAAATTGCTGGTTGGTCAAAAACAGAAATTACCAAACGGGTAAAAGAATGTTTAGCTATTGTTGGTTTAGAAGATCGTATTAACCATTATCCTGCTCAACTGTCTGGTGGACAAAAGCAACGTGTCGGTATTGCTCGTGCTTTAGCACCTAGTCCACATGTTATTTTAGCTGATGAACCAACCAGTGCCTTAGATCCTTTTACTACCCGTAGTGTTTTAGACTGCCTAAAAGATATTAACCAACGTTTTAATGTCACTATTGTTATTGTTACTCATGAAATGCAAGTAATTCGCAGTATATGTAATCGTGCAGCACTGATGGAACATGGTCAACTCGTTGAAATTGCTGAAGTTAAAGACAAACAAATTTTAGCTAACTCTGAACTTGCTACAAAATTAATTGAGGATTTATAAATGGAGTATAGCTCTGGTCTCCTCTATTATTTAGAGAATATCTGGTCCATAAGAAGTGAGATTTGGTTAGCTAGCCAGCAAACTTTTATTATGGTTGCTATTTCGACAATAGTGGCTGTGGTTTTTGGCCTAACAATAGGTGTTTGTTTACACCTAACTAGTACCAATCAGTTATGGCAAAATAAATGGTTTAATAAAACATTAGGTACATTAGTAGATTTCTTAAGGGCTTTCCCCTTTGTTATTTTAATGGTCGCTATTAGTCCTTTCTCAACATTATTAACAGGTGCTCGCATTGGTCCTTATGCTGCTTCTGTAGCTTTATCTATTGCTGCTATCCCTTATTTTGCTCGATTGGTCGAACAAAGTTTAAGGGAAATCCCCAAAGGAATTATTGAAGCAGCCCAAGCAATGGGAGCTTCTAATGCCACTATTATCTTTCGTGTTTTAATTACTGAGGCTAGGGCAGGAATTGTATCCAGCACCACCGTACTAATCATTAGTATACTTTCTTATAGTGCTGCGGCAGGTATGATTGGTGGTGGTGGTCTAGGTGATTTAGCCATTCGTTATGGTTATAATCGTTATCAAACAGATGTGATGGTAGCTGTTGTTATCTTACTATCAGTTATTGTTATTATGATACAAGCATTGGGTAATCTTGTTACTCGTAAACTCGATAAACGTTAAGGTTGGATATAATAATGCAAAATAATATTGTCTTAAAAGTTTTAAGTACTGGGCTCTTAGCTGCTTGCTTAGGTTTAGCTGGCTGTGGTGATAAAAAACAAGAAGATCATTCTTCTCATAGTGCTGAATCAACTGTAAAAAGAACTATTGTTTTTGGTACTACTGTGGGTGATTTTGGTGATATGGTTAAATTTTCTATCAAACCTATCTTAGAAAGAAAAGGTTATGAAGTTAAACTAACTGAGTTTACTGATTATGTACAACCTAATCTTGCTTTGGCCGAAGGAAGTATTGATGTAAATATTTTCCAACATAAGCCTTATTTAGATACCTTTAAAGAAGAAAGAAAGTTAGATTTAACACCTGTATTCCAAGTGCCTACAGCTCCACTAGGCATCTATTCTGGTCGTTTAGAAAAACTAGATGAAGCTAAACAAGGCATGACGGTTTCTGTACCCAATGATCCTAGCAACTTTGCTCGTGCTTTAGTAATGATGGATGAGTTAGGATGGGTAACGCTTAAAGATAATATCAACCCACTAACTGCCTCTGAACGCGATATCCAAGAAAATAAGTATGAGATTAAGTTAGTACAATTAGAGGCTGCTCAAATCCCTCGTGCTCGTAATGATGTAGATTTTGCTATTATCAACGGTAACTATGCCGTAAGTTCTGGTGTGGATTTAACAACAGCTCTTTACCAAGAGCCTAGTTTTGCTTATGTTAATTGGGGTGTAATACGTACTAAAGATATTAATACCCCTTGGGCAAAAGATATTATTGCTGCTTATAATTCTGATGAGTTTAAAGCTTACTCTCATAAAACATTTGCTGGATACAAATGGCCTGCTAATTGGAATGAACAAACAAATGCTGTAAAGTCTGAAGAAAAACAGCAAGAAGAAGCCCCAAAAGAAACTAAAGTCACTCAATAATTATTTGCTTACTATAAAAAAGCCCTTCAAATGAAGGGCTTTTTTTATTATTTATGTTTTACTGTTTTCTAATAAGAGCCATTAAATCTAATGGATAGTCCACATAAACACGAACTTCATTATTATCCCCATAAGAGAATTTATTAGTCGCCCTATAGAATGAAGTACGTAATCTTAATGATAAATCTTTAGTGGGTCCTTCTTGGAAAGTATAAGAAACTTGGTTAAATAACTCTCTTTCCTTACCCTTTTTACCACCACTATAACCAGCAGTATCAGCATCCCAGCCATACACATAAGCTGATTTAAAAGCTAAACCTGGAACACCTATACCTGCCCCGTTTAACTCATAACTTACCTGCAATGATTTTTCATCTTTAGCATTAAAATCTGACTCATAAGAGTTAGCTAACCAAATAGTACTACCACCATCATTAGTACCATAGCCTGAACCATAGTCAAAACCATGGCCATACCAACCACCTTGTGATTGTTGATAGGCTAAAATAAAGGAGTGAGCATCATAAGTATACTTACCAGCTAAGCTCCATGTAGTATTATTAATACTCTTATCAATATCACCATTACTGGTACGACGCACATATTTTTTATCATAGTCTGTATGATAAATATTAAAATCGAAATTTACACTTTGTTTTTTATCAATGGGATAAGTGTAGTTCAAATTACCATAAGCACGTTTAGCAATATCCTCGTTCCAAGCATAATAGAGGCTAGAACTAAAATTATCTGTAAACTGATAAATACCGCCTATTAAATCTAAACGTTTCATACCAACAAAATAAGCATTTGGATAGCCTGAGTTGTCATGCCCTGTACTATGAGCACCACTTATAGCAGTAAAGTGCCCAGCATGAATGACTAGATTTTCAATTTCTTTACTTGTAATCAAAGTACCCGTCACGGACTCTGGTAATAGCCTTGTAGAATCCGTTGTTAAAACAGGCAAGTTTACAAACTGATTACCATATTTAATCGTTGTATTTGATATTCTTGCTTTAACAGCCCCACCAAGCTGACTCCAATCATGAGCTGCACGCCCTGAGTCCCCTACAGGAGTAACATCCATCGCAGCATTAGCATGGCCTCTACCACCATCTAAACGAATACCTTGTAATCCCCACGCATCAAAACCAAATCCAACCGTACCTTCAGTAAACCCAGACTCAAAAATTGTACTTAAGCCAAGTCCCCATGCCATACGTTTACTCTGGCCAGTATAATGACTACTTTTAAAATCACGACTAAAATAAAGGCTTCGAACATGAGCATTCCATTTACTATCTTCAATAAATCCTTTACTCTCACTTTGTTCGCTAGCAAATGAAAACGGCGGAAAAGCTAAACAGGCGGCTACTAGTAAGACACCTTTTTTGGATGGCTGCATTTATAGAGGACTCCCAAAGTCTAGTTAACTATTATTTTTTAAGACACATTTTGTTATAACTGAATCTTATTATACATAATCTTAATAATTATGCTTATACAAAAATGTAAAGGATTAACTTTATGAAAACATCACAACAATTTTTCAATAAGAATGGTTATTTACTAATAGAATCAATATTAACCGTTGAAGAACTAACAGCCATTGAACAAGAATTACATGCTATTAATATGGATGGTGCTGGTAGTAGAGAATTATTAACAGAAGACTGGTGTAAAAATTTAGCTAATAAACTCAAGAAACATCCTTTATTAACCCCCATATTGCCTAAAGAGCCTTCAACCATACAGTGTACTTTTTTTCGAAAATCATCAGCAAAGAACTGGTTAGTGCCTTTGCATCAAGACCTGAGTATACCTGTCAAAGAGCATCTTAATGAAACAGGTTTTACGGGTTGGTCAGAAAAACAAGGTTTTCTTTTTGTACAACCCCCTTCTTCTATTTTAGAACAAATCGTTGCTGTTCGATTACATATAGATGACTGTCACCAACAACATGGACCATTAAAAGTTGTTGCTGGAACCCATCAAGCTGGACGTATACCAGAAAAAGATTGGATAACTATTAGGGATCAAAAAGACGAGCAAGAATGTATTGTTAATGCAGGAGGAGCTGTTATTATGCGGCCACTTATTTTACATTCATCATCAAAGGCGAAAGAGGCTAATGGTCGGCGTGTTTTACATTTCTTATTCGTACCTAATAAGCTAACAAAAGAGATACCTTTTTTATTCACCATATAAAAGCTAATGCGTTGGTTTACGTAACCTATCACTACGACGACGTAAATACTCAATGCTTAGTAGTAATGCAGCAGAAGAAATCAACATAATTGTGGCAGCAGCAGCAATGGTAGGCTCAATATTTTCTCTTATACCACTAAACATTTGCATAGGTAGCGTTCGCTGACTAGAGCTGGCTAAAAACAAGGTAACAACCACCTCGTCAAAAGAAGTAGCAAAAGCAAATAACGCCCCTGAAATAACACCTGGTGCAATTAATGGGAAAGTAACTGTTCGAAAAACCACAAAGGGAGAAGCACCTAAACTAGCGGCTGCTCGTGAATAATTTTCATCATAACCACGTAACGCTGCACTCACTGTAATAACCACAAAAGGAATACCTAGTACAGTATGAGCTAAAATAAGCCCAAAATAACTATTAGTTAATTTAAGTTGTGCAAAGAAAAAATAAAGTCCTACAGCGATAATCACAATAGGAGTAACCATCGGCGACATAATAATACTCATAAACAGTATTTTGCCCCTAAATTTATTTTTAGCTACACCTATTGCCGCAAATGTTCCCAATACAGTAGCAAATAAAGTAGCAACAGGTGCAATAATAAAACTATTTTCTAACGCTCCTATCCAAGCCTCTGAGGCAAAAAATGCTTTATACCAATCTAATGAAAAACCATCTATTGGATAAGTTAAAAAAGAACTTTTATTAAATGAAAGTGGAATAATAACCAATACAGGCGTAATCAAAAATATTAATGCTAATACAGCAAAGCCATTAAATAAAAAACGACCTATTTTCCAGTTAGTAGAACGATAATAATGTCTAAACATTTTAGGCTTTCCGTCTTCTATAAGAGATTTTACTGTATATCCAACTGAGTACAATTACTATTACCATTAGTTGCACACTTAAAGCGGCTGCTAAGCCCCAGTTATTGGTTTCATTAGTATAGTAATTAATAAAATAACTAATCATCTGATCAGCCGGACCACCTAATAAAGCAGGTGTAATGTAATAGCCAATAGACATAATAAATACCAGTAAAACACCTGCTCTTAACCCTGCATAGGTTTGTGGAACATAAGCTGTAAGGAAAGCATAAGCAGGGTGTGCGCCTAGTGATATAGCTGCTCGTAAATGGCTAGAGGAAATTCCCCTCATCACTGCATAAAGGGGTAATACAATAAAAGGTAATAAAATATGAATCATTGCAATATAAACGGCAAAACGTCCTGGAATAAAGGATGTTGGATGATCCACTATATTTAAAAACTGTAATAGGTAATTAGCCAAGCCATTCGATTGTAATAGAATATACCAACCTGTAGTTCTTACTAATAATGATGTCCAGAAAGGCAATAACACTAAAATCAAAAATAAATTAGCTCGTTTTGTTGGCTGGCATGACAACCAATAAGCTAAAGGATAACCTATTAACACACAAAAGAATGTAATAACAAAAGCCATCCATAAAGTACGAAATAATATTTTTACATGGTAATTAGCCACTTCTTCATTATGGATCTTAATAGTAATAGGTGTTAACTTTTCTGTATGTGGATCTATTTTATAATCAAAAGATTGTAATAGGTAACGGCTGGTTAAAGTAGTTGATGCCCATTGTATCGTTTGCCATGTACTAGGTTCTTGCCATAAAGGTGAAGCTTTTATAACAGCACCTTTAATATCTGTTACATGCTGTGCAGGTAGTCTACGCAATGTAGCACTTATCATTACTCTATATTTATCATCCTCATAACCTAAACGTCTGCCAATTGCACCTGCCACACCTTGTTTTCTAGCTTCTCGTAAGTCATTCACTAATGCTTTAAAAACATCTTCATCAGGTGTTGATTTACCATCCCAATTTTTTAATGCTTCTAGTGTGGCTGGTAAATTTTTATGAATTTCTGGATTAATAACACTTTTACAAAGAATATCACCTAATGGAATTAAGAAGAAAAAAACTAAAAAAGCAATAGCAGGCATGACTAATAAACGGGATACCCAACGTTTTTTACGACCTGATTTATTAAGTCGTTTTTTTAGCCTTTTTTGATGTTTTACAGTTTGTTCCATTACTAATTCCACTATTGAGAAGCCCAAACATTAAAACGTTGTTCTAATGGTTCGCCTTGTTCAACCCAAAAATTAGCATTAATTTTATAAGAATGTTGCATAGTATCTGGATTATTGGGTAATTGTTTAAGTAACTCCGCATTAATGATGGGTATTGTATGGTTATTAACAAAACCATAACTAGAGTATTCTGAAAACTCTTTTTGTGGTTCAGCAGATACAGCAAAAGCGATAAACTTTTCTGCTAGCTCTTTATGATGACTACCTTTTACAATAGCAAAATTATCTACATCATAAAAACTATTGTGCCATATAAGCCCAACAGGCTTACCTTCTTGTTGAGCGATAACGCCCCTGCCATTAAAGGTTGTTGTCATTACCACATCACCTGCCAATAACATAGGTAATGGCTGTGAGCCTTTTTCCCACCATTTAATATAAGGTTTGATCTCATCTAATTTTTTAAAAGCTCTATCTATACCTTCTGGTGTTGCTAATACTTTATAAATATTATTTGGTGCTACACCATCGGCTAATAGGGCTGCTTCCATAGCAATCATAGCTGTTTTTTGTAAACCTCGATTACCTGGAAAATCTTTAACATTCCAAAAATCTTGCCACGTTTTAGGTGTTTTTGAGAGTTTATCGATATTGTAGGCAATAATAATTGACCAACTAAAAAAACCGACGCCACATTCTGAAAAATTACCCTTGATAAAATCTTTAGTGTTTCCTATGGCCAATTGATCTATGGGCTCAAATAATCCCTCACTACAACCTCGTATTAGATTAGGTGTTTCAACTTGTACAACATCCCAATCTATTTGCTTAGTTTCTATCATCGAGCGAATTTTTGCCATGCCTCCTGTATAGCTACCACCAATAATAGAAATATCGTTTGCTTCTGCAAAAGGTTTATAAAAAGCCACCTTTTGTGCTTTAGCATGTACCCCACCTAAGGAGATAACAGTTAATGAATCATCTTGTTGCTGACAAGCTGTTAATAAGCCCATGATAACAACAAACATTAATCTTTTTATCACCCTGCTAAGCTCCACTTAATAACACTAAACAAATCATATATTACTCAGAAGCCCACACATTAAAGCGCTGTTGTAGTGTTTCACCATAATCTATCCAAAAATCTGGATCTAATTTATGGGCATTTTTCATATGCTCAGGCGCAGTAGATAGATGATCAAGTGTTTTGGCGTCTAATAATTCTGCTGTTTTCTTATTAGAAAAACCATAACCTGCTACTTCTGAATAAACTTTTTGATTTTCTGGTTGCATAGTTAATTCAATAAAACGTTCAGCCGCTTGTTTATTTTTTGTTCCTTTAATAATGGCAAAACTATCCATATCATAGAAACTATCATTCCATACGATTTGTACTGGTTTACCCTCTTGTTGTGCATCATAAACTCGTCCATTGTAGGCTGAGGTCATCACCACATTACCAGAAATTAGCCATTGCATCGGCTGTGAACCTGACTCCCACCATTGCACATAAGGTTTAATTTCATCTAATTTTTTAAAGGCTCTATCAACGCCTTCAGGCGTTGCTAAAACTGTATAAATATCTTCTGTTTTTACTCCATCCGCTAACAAAGCTACTTCTAAAGCAAGGATAGGACTTTTTCTTAATGCTCTTTTACCAGGGAATTTTTTAACATCCCAAAAATCCTTCCAATCTTTAGGAGGCGTAGTGAGCTTAGAAGAATCATAAGCAAGCACAACAGACCAGATAAAAAAGCCAGCGCCACATTCGGAAAGCGATCCATCAACATAATCACTTTCACCATCAACCTTTAGATTTGACCAATCAAGTTGCTCAAATAAACCCTCACTACAACCTCGATAAAGATCACCTGTTTCAACTTGTAATACATCCCACGAGGTGCGACCAGTATCGACCATTGATCGTACTTTAGCCATTTCACCGTTGTATTCGCCTGTAATTATTTTAGTATTGTATTTTTTCTCATAGGGTTTATAAAAAGCCTCACCCTGTGCTTTTAAATGCAAACCACCATAGGAAATAACTGTTAATGGTTCTGCTTGGGTTTGCATAAAAATGCTTGTTAACAATGTAACTGCTAAAATTTTCTTTATCACAGTAAACCTCTTATTTAAAAGAATAGATTTTTACAATGGATTAAGTGCACAAGCATCTTCACCATACCAACTAACAGGAACTGTAACACCTGCTGTCCAATGACTTTGCATAGCTGAAATAGGGATTTTTGCGGTAAACTCAGTGTTATCTGCCACTTTTAACCGAACACGAACATGATCACCTAGATAGATAAGTTCTTCTATTATGCCCGTTAAACAATTACTTTCTGCTTGCGCTAAGATCACTCGCTCCGGTCTAATTGATAGCGAAGTAGCATCACCAACACTTAATGGTATTCCCATTCGAGCGATAACCTCAGCATTATTAGCTAAACGTATTCGACATGTATTATTTTCAATCGCTAGCACTATCCCAGGTAATTCATTATTTTCACCAATAAAATGAGCAACAAAAGAATTACACGGCTGTTCATAGAGTTTTTGTGGTGTATCTACTTGTTGAATAATGCCATCATTAAATACTGCTACCCGATCTGACATGGTTAATGCTTCAGATTGATCATGAGTAACAAACACAATAGTAACGCCTAGCTCTCTATGAAGATGTCTTATTTCTAACTGCATTTGTTCTCGCAGCTGTTTATCTAATGCCCCCAATGGTTCATCCATTAATACCAATTGTGGTTGAAAAACTAATGCCCTAGCTAACGCTATACGTTGTTGTTGTCCACCTGATAATTGTGCTGGATAACGAGCAGCCAAGTTTTGTAGCTTAACCATTGCTAAGGCTTGTTTTACTTTTTCAGCTATTACAGCTTTAGCTACTTTCCTAACTTTTAAAGGATAAGCTAAATTTTCTGCCACCGTCATATGAGGAAATAAAGCATAGTTTTGGAATACCATACCTATATCACGTTTATGGGGTGGTAATGTGTGCAATGGCTTATTTTCTAAAAAAATTTCACCTTTGGTTGGCATCTCAAACCCTGCCAACAACATTAAACACGTTGTTTTACCTGAACCCGAAGGCCCAAGTAAAGTCAGAAACTCTCCCTTTTCTATCTCTAAATTAAGATTTTTTACTACCAGTTGTTCACCATCATAAGTCTTTTGGACATTATGAAAATGCACATAAGGGTGAGAGACTGCTACCATATAATTAATCTCTTTTTACTCTTTAACTAATCACGTTTAGTTAATCAGTGCCATAATGACACTTTGTTATTTAAAAAACATTACTATTATCGCATATTAAGGCCGTTATAGTTAAACATCTCTTGACTTATTAGCAATAGTTATTAATGATAATTACTTACATTTAATTGGATACCTAATTATGGCTGACACAACTACTAAAAAAACACTGCTATTAACGGGTGCAAGCCGTGGTATTGGTCATGCTACGGTAAAACATTTTAATGCTGCGGGCTGGAATGTCATTACTGCTGCAAGAAATAATTGGAATAACGATTGTCCTTGGTCGCAAGGCTTAGAGAATCATATTAATTTAGATTTAGAAAATATTGAAAACCTTGACGAAACAATAGAGTTAATCAAAGAAAAACTACCCGATGGTAAATTACATGCACTTGTTAATAATGCTGGAATTTCTCCAAAAGGGATTAATGGTGAACGTTTAGGTGTGCTAGAAACAGATTACTGTACTTGGCTTAATGTATTTAATGTTAATTTGTTCTCTACGGCATTATTAGCAAAAGGATTATTTAATGAATTAAAAGCGGCAAAGGGTAATATCATTAATGTTACTTCTATTGCTGGCTCTCGTGTGCATCCTTTTGCTGGGGTTGCTTATGCAACTTCTAAAGCTGCTTTAGCCGCATTAACCCGAGAAATGGCTCATGATTTTGGCCCTCATGGTGTGAGAGTTAATGCCATTGCTCCAGGAGAAATTGATACTTCTATTCTTTCACCAGGCACTCAAGAAATTGTAGATCATGATATTCCTCTACATCGCCTAGGCAAACCTGAAGAAGTCGCTACCCTTATTTATTTCCTTTGTACAACGGGTGCTTCCTATATTAATGGCGCAGAAATTCATGTTAACGGTGGACAGCACGTTTAAGCCTATCATTAAGATAGGCTTCAGATTTTACTAAACTTTATCTTTTTGCTCTTTTAATAAATCTCTTATTTCTGCTAGTAATTCTTCTTGTGTAGGTTTAGCAGGCTCTTCTGGTTTTTCTTCTTCATGATGGGTTAATTTATTCATTGCTTTAATACCCATAAAGATAGCAAAGGCAATAATTGTAAAATCCACTATCGTTTGAATAAATTTACCATAGGCTAATACTACTGCTGGCGCACCATCAGCTGCTTCTTTCAAGGTAATGGCCAAATCGGAGAAATCAACCCCTCCAATTAAGATACCAAGAGGTGGCATAATTATATCGCCAACAAATGAAGAAACAATTTTGCCAAACGCAGCACCGATAATGATACCAACCGCCATATCAATAACATTGCCGCGCATTGCAAATTTTTTAAATTCTTGCAGTAAACTCATAGAAATACTTCCTCAACTAAAAATTAATTTTTTTATAATGCTATAGTTAATAATCCTTTACAATAACCCTTTTGTTTAATAGTTTACCTATTTAAAATGAGGACTGTATGGCTAAAGCTAAACGTTTATACGGCTGTACTGAGTGCGGTGCAACTTTTCCTAAATGGTCTGGACAATGCGCTGAATGTGGAGCATGGAATACCCTTATAGAAACCGTTGTTGATAATTCACCGATGGCTAGTACTATCCGTAGCTGGACAGGACAAGCCGCACAGGTAAAAACCTTAGCTGAAGTCAGCACCGAGGAAACGCCTCGTTTTACTACCCATTCTTCTGAGCTTGATCGTGTACTAGGTGGTGGTTTAGTAGATGGTTCGGTTGTATTAATTGGTGGTGACCCTGGTATTGGAAAATCAACTATTTTGTTACAAACCCTTTGTAACATAGCCAACTACCACCCTGCCCTCTATGTAACAGGTGAAGAGTCACAACAACAAGTGGCCATGCGTGCTCGTCGTTTAGGATTACCTGAAGATAAACTACGCGTGATGACTGAGACTTCTATTGAAGCCATTATTAGTACTGCTAAACAAGAACATCCTAAAGTAATGGTGATCGACTCCATTCAAACTATTTTTACTGAACAACTACAATCTGCTCCTGGTGGTGTAGCTCAAGTAAGAGAAAGCGCCGCACTATTAACCCGTTATGCTAAACAAAATAATACCGCTATTTTCTTAGTCGGCCATGTGACTAAGGAAGGGGCGCTAGCAGGCCCTCGCGTACTAGAGCATATGGTTGATACGGTACTTTACTTTGAAGGCGAATCTGATGGTCGCTTACGCTTATTACGTGCTGTAAAAAATCGTTTTGGTGCGGTTAATGAGCTAGGTGTATTTGCGATGACAGATAAAGGGTTAAGAGAAATTTCTAATCCTTCTGCTATTTTCTTAAGTCGAACCCAAGAAGAAGTACCTGGTAGTGTAGTAATGGCTACATGGGAAGGTTCACGCCCTATGCTAGTAGAAGTACAAGCCTTAGTGGATACTAGTCATTTAGGCAACCCTCGCCGTGTTACACTGGGCTTAGATCAAAACCGCTTAGCGATGTTATTAGCTGTATTACACCGTCATGGTGGCGTACCTACTTACGACCAAGATGTATTTATTAATGTGGTTGGTGGAGTAAAAGTACTTGAAACAGCTGCTGACTTAGCATTACTTGCTACCGTTATTTCCAGTCTACGTAACAGACCTTTAGCTCATGACTTATTAGTGTTTGGTGAGGTAGGTTTATCAGGCGAGATTCGCCCTGTTCCTAGTGGTCAAGAACGTTTAAAAGAAGCTGCTAAACACGGTTTTAAACGTGCCATCGTACCGAAGGCTAATGCACCTAAAACAGCACCTGAGGGTTTAACTATAATTGCCGTTACCCGTTTAGAACAGGCATTAGAAGCCTTATTTGAATGATTTAAGTTAATTCTGTTTGCTTAGTTTCTTTACCTAATACAAGTACAGCAATAACACCTATGGCAATAACCAAACAGAATATATTAAAAATAATACTTGGGCTAAAGTGGTAACTTACCATATAGCCCACCATTAAGGGGCCTAGTATTCCCCCTATTCTACCAATACCTGCTGCCATTCCTGCACCAGTCGCTCTAGCTAATGTTGGATATTGCTCAGGGGTATAGGCATACAAAGCACCCCATGCCCCTAAATTAAAAAATGATAAAAACATTCCTGCTATCACTAATTGCATCGCTGTATTTGCTATTCCAAAAAAATAAGCGGCAATAGCAGTACCTACTAGATAAGTTACCAACACAAATTTTCGACCAACTTTCTCAATAAGCCATGCAGCCGTAAAATAACCTGGTAACTGCGCTAATGTCATAATTAACACATATTCAAAACTTTTTACTAAATCAAAACCTTTTAAAATAACCACCGAAGGTAACCATAAAAACATACCATAGTATGAAAAAACCACACAAAACCATAATATCCACAGCATCAAAGTGGCTTTTTTATACTCTACTGACCAAATCATTTTAATATTGCGAATAATAGAAGGTTTAACGGTTTGTGCCGTATAGCGAGGTGAGTCTGGTAAATTTAATCGTAAATACACTGCATAGAACGCAGGCAATGCACTTAATAACATAGCCACTCGCCAACCATAATCAGTAATAACAAAATAACCAATAAGCGCTGCTACAATCCAACCAAACGCCCAAAAACTTTCCAGTAGAACAACAATTCTTCCTCTTTCATGAAGTTCAACACTTTCAGCAACCAATGTTGAAGCAACAGGTAACTCTCCCCCCAATCCCATACCAATAAAAAATCGTAGGATTAGAAATAATGTTAGACCTGTAGTAAATGCGGTTAAACCACTGGCTATACTGAATAATAATAAGGTAAAAATAAAAATAAAACGTCGACCAAAACGGTCAGCCATTAAACCAAATAGAAATGCGCCAACCGCCATCCCAATAGAGTTAACACTACCAATCCACGCTATTGTTTTTGCTGTCAGTTGCCAATCTTTTGCTAAAGCTGCTAACACAAAAGATAATAGGCCAACATCCATTGCATCAAATAACCATCCAAGTCCTGCTATTGTTAGGAGTTTATTTTTTGAAATTGTTTTTTCCATTCTTAAAGCCTTGCTATTAGTAATAATCTACAATGGACAAAAGTCTACTTATAGAACTTTTTTTCTGTTAAAAATAGGCATTAATCGTTACAATAGTCTATTAATAATAATGGATTTAATAGCTAATTATAGCTTACTCATTTAGCTTTCTATATAAATTATATTTTTATAATACCCTATTTATTTAAGGCTTTATTTTATGAAATTTCTAAAGTTATTATTTTGTTGCTTAGCACTTAATAACTTTTTCTCATTTATTGCTATGGCCAGTAGTGATATTAATTACTGCGACTACTCTTTATCATTAATAAATCAACAAAACAATATTTGTAGTAATTTACCTTTTCTTAGCCCTTTTAATGATAGCCGTACTAACTTAATTTTATTAATAAATAACACTGATATACAAAAAGCTACTTTTGCAACCCTTTCATCACCCCAAAATAGAGCACCTTATTTAGCTACTGAGGTTAGAAGTGGCATTGCTCATATTCCCTTTGAACTTACTATTTATGATGCTTATTTAGATGATTTACAAAGAACTCATCAAACCAAAGTAAAACGCGTAAAAGCAAACTTAAATGACAAAACTAAAAAACTTATTGAACAAGTAATGAATAACTCTTCTTTACTTGATAATAATGATTTCTTAGTTTCACCTGCCCTTGAATTTATTGAACAAATAGCTACTACTCATGGTTTAAATGATCAAGAACGTAAAGATTTACTACTTGCTCGCTATCTATTATTTGATAATCCAAAAGCCGATATTAGTTCATTTATTCCTGCTGATCCCAGTTTTACAGCAAGACATTTCTCTAATTATCTACAAGGTGCTAATGCTTTTTATAAAAATGATTACACCTCTGCCTTAAAGTTTTTTACTACTGCCAGTACAGCCGCCCAACTTTGGGTTAAAGAAGCGGCTACTTACATGATAGCTAGAACGCTACTTAATCAAGGACAGGCTGTTGCCTATAATAATTGGTTTGAATTGGATTTAAAGAAAGTTAATCAAGCCACTATTATTAAAAGTCGTACTGCTTTTAATAATTACTTAAAACTTTATCCAAAAGGCAAATATGCTAATTCGACAATAGCTTTGTTAAGACGTATTTATTGGTTACAAGGTAATCAAGTTGCATTAGCTAGTAGTTATGAAAATCTATTAGATAATCCTAGAAGGCATATTAATTTAACCTCATCTAATAGATATTCTGTTGCTGATCTTATTTTAGAAATTGATAATAAAGTTTACTTTAACAGTAATCCTGCTACTGTTCGTTCTTTATCACAAACACCAAAATTATTAGTGGTATATGATCTTCTTAAAATGAGATCTAACCAAATAAAATTAGAAGACTTGGAAAAACAGCAAAATACCTTCAAAAATAATCCTGAGCTTTATAACTATCTATTAGCCACTTATTACACCTATATAGAAACTAATCCTGAGCAAGTATTATCACTTATTCCAGAATTGATTATAGAAGATAAAACTATAACAATTACGCCACTTCAGTTTAGTGGCCAAGTATTAAGGACTATGGCTTTAGAAAATAGTTCTAGAGCATATGCAGCAGAAAAGCTATGGTTATCTTTAAAAGAACTGGCCAAACAATCTTATCAGGAACCTTTCGTTGAATTAGGTCTTGCCCTAAATTATGAAAAAACAGCAAGAATAAACAGTGTTTTTGCTAAATACTCTCCCATTACTACACCACAATTACGTTATATTTTATTAAGAAAAAATGCTAATCGTAGCCAGTTACAGCAATTACTCACTAATAATGAGTTACAAGAATTTGATAAAGCTACGATGATTTATCTATTACTTTATAAGGACTTACTCTCGCAAAATTACAGTGATTTTTTAACGGATAATTCATTATTAATTTCTAAAAATACACTGGATGAAGTTTATTTGGGTAATATCAGCAAATACGGCCAAACTAATTTAACCTTATTTTCTGAAGCTATTCCAAGTCATTCAGAATATCCTTGTCCTTCTCCTATTATTCTAGCTAATGTATTAAAGCTAAATCCTACTGATGGTAAAGCATTAAATTGTTTAGGTGAGTTTAGTGAGCATTATCAATTACCTTATCCTCGTTATATGCTTTTTTCATCTTTAAATAATACTAATAATACAGGTAGTTTAGGTACAAATAATCCCACAGATTTTGGCAAATTTTTATATTCACGATTAAAGGGTTACCAATTCATTATTAATGATGAAACAGCAACAGACGAAGACAAAGCCTATGCTCTCTATAAAGCCATTCGTTGTTTTACTGGTGGCTATAATCATTGTGATAGACAAGATATACCATTAACTAAACGGAAAGAATGGTTCCAATTACTACATTCTAAATATGCAAAAACACTATGGGCAAAACAGCAACCTATTTACTGGTAAAACTAGTAATAGCTTGGTTATTACTAGTTAGTTTTCCTTGCTTTGCTAAGGTAAAAGCAGAAGATTATGATGCTTTTTGGTTATGGAGCGGTATTCGTTCGCAATCTGTTTTAAATAATGCTTCTACTATCTACCTTTTAAGAGGACAAATAGTTTCTAATTACAATAATAAAACTCATTTTATTAGCCAAGGTAACTCTATTCATTCCCTTGATAATCAACAACTATGGCTAGTTTATCGTGCTCACACATTGAACTGGTCAGAAGATACTCTTACTATTCTTAGTAAACAATTAAAACAATGGCAATCAAATGATATTAAAGTAATCGGTATCCAAATCGATTTTGATGTAGCTACCAATCAATTGGCAGAATATATAGATTTTCTAATTAAAGTTAGACAATGGTTGCCCGAAAACTATAAGTTAAGTATTACAGGTTTATTAGATTGGGGCAGTAATGGTGATCCTGTTTTGATCAATCAATTAACCAATATTGTAGATGAAGTTGTATTCCAAACCTACCAAGGTAAACACACCATTAGTAACTATCAACAATATTTGAAAAATCTACAAGCTATAACCATTCCTTTTAAAATTGGTATTATTCAAAATGGTGAATGGCAAGCACCCAAATACTTAGAAAAGAATCCAAATTTTAAGGGTTATGTAGTTTTTCTACAAAACCCTTAAATAAGCTATTACTTCTTAGTTACTGCCCAAATTGTTGTGTCTTCTAATGCTTTTTCAAAACTATTTAGAATCATTTTAATTTCATTTTCTTTAATAATTAATGGTGGGCAAAAAGCGACAATGTCTCGCATAGAACGTGTAATCATACCATGCTGTATAGCTCTATCACTTAAGTACTTCCCTAAGTTACCTTCTTTTTCAAAAGGTGCTTTGGTTTGTTTATCTGCTACTAGTTCAACTGCTGCAATCAGTCCTTTACCTCGAATATCACCTACTAGTGGATGATCTGCAAATTGCTGTAATCCCTTTCTTAAAACTTCGCCCATAGCTATTGCATTAGCTACTAAGTTTTCTTCTTCAATTATTTTTAAGTTTTCTAGGGCAACTGCTGTTGCTACAGGATGACCACCAGCTGTATAACCATGACCTAAACCACCTAAAGCATTGGATTCATCAGCAATGCCTTGATAAACCGTATCATTAATTAAAATTGCAGAAATAGGCTGATAAGAAGAAGAAAGCTGTTTTGATATAGTGATAATATCAGGCTCAATATTAAAGGTTTGGCTACCAAACATATTACCTGTTCTACCAAAACCACAAATAACTTCATCAGCTACTATTAAAATATCGTATTTACGACAAACCTTTTGTACTTTTTCCCAATAACCTTGTGGTGGCACAATTACCCCACCTGCTCCCATAATAGGTTCACCAATAAAAGCGGCTATATTTTCAGGACCTTCTTTTTGAATCATTGCTTCTAGTTCAGCCACTAAACGATCAACAAACTGCTCTTCTGTTTCGCCTTGTTTAGCATCACGATAATAATAAGGACAAAGGGTATGTAAAAAACGATCAGATAAAGGTAGGTCAAAACCATTTAAGTTTGCAGGAATGCCTGTCAAACTACCAGCCGCCAAAGTAATGCCATGGTAAGCAAATTTTCTACTTATAAATTTCTTTTTATTAGGACGACCTTTAGCATTGTTATAGTACCAAACTAGTTTAATGACTGTGTCATTAGCCTCGGATCCTGAATTAGTAAAAAATACTTTACTCATAGGTACTGGGGCTAATTCTATTAACTTCTCTGCTAATTCGGCACTGGCAGGATGTGATTTTTGACCAAATAAATGATAAAAGGGTAATTTCTCAAATTGTTTGGTTGCTGCTACTGCCAATCTCTTATTGTTGAAACCTACCGCAACACTCCATAGTCCTGATAAAGCTTCTATATATTTATTATTATTTTCATCAAATACAAATACACCTTCGCCACGTTCAATCATTAATGAACCTTTTTGTTCTTGTAGACGAGCATTTGTATAAGGATGTAATTGATTTTTTATATCTTTTTCAACAATTTTAGAGAGATTGGTCATTACAAGTTACTCTTATTAAATTAATAGAATTATTTGACTAGTCTAATTATCATATAGCTGTTTCTATATAATTTTAGACGAGGCGAATGACTGAAGACAGTACAACTAGTACGGCAAAGTCATTCAACGACGTATAAAAATATAGAGCAATAGCTATAATATACGACATAACCTAATTAACAGTAGTTCAAAGGTTATTAGTAATATGTCAAACTAATTGATACTAGTAGTTAATTCAATAACTACTTAAAATTATTTTTATTAAATTAACTGGATAGCTTCAATGAATATTTTAAAATCATGGATAACTAATTGTAATTATTTAAAAAAATTTACTTTATTAATTTTCTCAATATTACTATTAACTGCCTGTCAAAAGGATAATACCAAGCCTATGACTACTAAACATATTGAAGTAGCTCCTTACTTAGTTGATTGTACAGGTGTTGCTCCTATGAAATGTATGAAAATTAAGGAACAAGGCCAAACAGAATGGGAATTCTTTTATGGCTCTATTGATGGTTTTACTTTTGAGCCTGGTTATAATTACCAACTTGAAGTAAATGTTACTAAAAAACCTGAACCTATTCCTGCTGATGCCTCATCATTACAGTGGACTTTAGTAAAAATCATTAATAAACAAAAAATAGTTAATAATTAATTTATTACTGCTAGTTTATATTGTTTAATTCCATAGTATGCTGCCTATTAGCATTTAGCTAATTAGGCAGTTGCTAAAGATCAATTTATATATCGCCTTGCTTAATCCATATTAAATCTTCTGTTGCAAAACCAAGTTCTTTTGCTTTAGCAACTAAGCTATCTTTAATATTCTGATCTAAAGTTGGCGTACGCGATAAAATCCATAAATAGTTTTTATTAGGGCCACAAACCAGAGCGTATTGATAATTATCATCTAAAACTATAACGTTATAACCACCATAAATTGGCCAAAAGAAAGTAACTTTAAGTGAAGCTATATTAGGTGAATCTACAAAATAAGCTCGACCATCACTCTCTTTCCATGCTTTTTTATTTGGATTATAACCACGGTTAATTACATCAAGACCACCATCACTACGTAATTTGTAATTAGCCGTAACTTGTTCTAAATCTTTTTCAAAACTATGATTAAGTCGGGCTATTTCATACCAAGTACCTAAATAACGATTAGCATCAAAATTTTGGACTACGGTTACATTTGAAGGTGGTTTAGTAGAACAAGCTGTCAATATTAATGAAAAAATTGCAGTTAAAAATAATGAGAATAGTTTCATCTCTTTTCCTCTGAAAAATCTAATAACTGTATATATTTTTTTGTTATATATCATTAATAATGAAATAGTAAGTTGAGGTCTAGTAGATATATGTATTATCAAACGAAAAATTGTAGTAATTTAGTTAAAAATTATTGCAATTAGAATACTATAACTTAAAAAATCAATTAGTTATATTCATCACATTATTATCATTTTATTAATATTAATAGAAAAAGTTACATAAATAATAAAAATCTTTTGTAATTACTAATAAATATACTACTTTTAAAAATTTGTTATTTTCCTATACAAAAGCTTGAAAATATCCTACCCAATAAATCATCTGAGGTAAATGTGCCTGTAATAGTGCCTAATGCTTGCTGAGCTTGTCTTAAATCTTCAGCTAACAGTTCCCCTGCTCTCTGCTCTACTAATTGCTTATAACCATGTTGTATGGCTTCATGTGCTTCTTGCAATGCTTGTAAATGACGACGACGTGCACTAAAGCTACTTTCTGATGTATGTTCATAACCCATACATGCTTTTAAATGTTCTCTTAGTAAATCTATTCCTTGATTCCCTTTAGCACTTAAATAGATCGTAGTATGCCCATCTTTATTAACAATTAATTCTATTTGTTTATAGCTTAGATCTGCTTTATTACAGATAACAGTTACTTTTTCCATAGCAGGCTTTGGATTTAAAAAACTTGGCCAAACACTCAATGGATTTGCTACTTCTGGTTTTGTAGAATCTACTACTAATAATATTCTATCTGCTTCAGTAATAGCTAATAAAGCACGTTCTACCCCTATCTTTTCCACAGGATCATTAGTATCTCTTAAACCTGCAGTATCAATAATATGTAAAGGCATTCCATCTATTTGAATATGTTCTTTAAGAATATCTCTAGTGGTACCTTCTATATCAGTAACAATTGCTGCTTCACGACCTGCTAAAGCATTTAATAGACTAGATTTACCTGCATTAGGTAGACCTGCTATTACTACATTCATACCATCACGTAATAAAGCACCTTGTGAAGCTTCTCTTGCTACTTTTTCTAACTGTTCTAATAATTGTTGTACTTGAGTTAATACATTACCCTCAGATAAAAAATCAATTTCTTCTTCAGGAAAATCAATAGCAGCTTCTACATAAATTCTTAAAGCTATTAAACTTTCAGTAAGTGCATGTACTTTATTCGAAAATTCACCTTGTAGAGAACGCAAGGCATTACGAGCAGCTTGCTTAGAACTGGCATCAATTAAATCTGCAATAGCTTCTGCTTGTGCTAAATCTAATTTATCATTCAAAAAAGCTCGTTCACTAAACTCCCCTGGTCTAGCTTGCCTTGCTCCAAAGCTTAAACAAGTTTCTAATAATAAATCTAATACTACAGGCCCACCATGGCCTTGTAATTCTAATATGTCTTCACCAGTAAATGAGTTTGGTGCAGCAAAAAATAATAAAATACCTTGGTCTATTATTTGATCTTGATTATCAAACCAAGGGCCATAATAAGCATGTCTAGCTTTTAAATCTGTTTGTTTAGATAGTTTTAAAGCGATAGTTTTAGCTAAAGAACCAGATACCCTAACAATACCTACACTTCCCCTACCCTGTGCAGTCGCAATGGCAACAATAGTATCTTTAGTATAAATCATATTTTTAACTATCCAAGTAAAACGCCCCTATCGGGGCGTTTTTTATTTTAGTTTGTTGGTTTCTTTTTCAAATTCTCAATTTGTCGAGTAATAACCCACTGTTGAGCAATTGATAAGACGTTATTCACAACCCAGTATAATACTAAACCTGCTGGGAACCAAATAAAGAAGAAAGTAAAGATAATAGGCATCATCTTAAATACTTTTGCTTGTATTGGATCAGGTGGTGCAGGGTTTAATCTTTGTTGGAAGAACATAGTAGCACCCATAATAATAGGTAATATTAAGTATGGATCGCTTGTTGATAAATCATGAATCCAACCTAGCCATGGTGCTTGACGTATTTCCACACTTTCCAATAATACCCAATATAAAGCAATAAACACAGGCATTTGGATAACAATGGGTAAACATCCGCTTAATGGATTAAGTTTTTCTTCCTTATATAATTTCATCATTTGCTCAGACATTTTCTGTCTATCATCACCATAGCGCTCTCTAATAGACTGCATTTTTGGTGATGCTGCACGCATTCTAGCCATAGATTTATAACTAGTTGCAGATAACGGGAAGAATATTAATTTAATAATAATAGTTAATACAATAATCGACCATCCCCAATTGCCTACAATATTATGAATAACTTGTAGTAACCAGAAAATAGGCTTACCAATCATACTTAAAATACCATAATCAATGGTTAAATCTAAGCCTGGTGATAATTCTTTTAAACTATCTTGTAATTTAGGGCCTGCATAAAGCGTAAAATCTTCATTTACTTGACCACCAGCAGGTGCTGTAACTAATGGCGTAGTAAAACTAACTATATAATTACCTTGTTGATCTTTATAAGTTTTAACTACATGGTTTTCGCTCTTATCCCCTACCCAAGCTGTTACAAAGTAATGTTGTAACCAAGCTATCCAACCACCTTGTACAGTTGCTGAAGGTAAAGGTAAGTAATTAAGATTTCCTTCTGCTTTCTTCTGTGTAGCAACCTGCATAATCTTATCAACATCTTTAATAGCAATTCTAGTATAAGGTTTATCAGGTGTCCAATAGGCCATACCTAAGAACGTTGTCATACTGGTAGCTGTTGTAGAAGAAGGATCACCAGCATTGTTACGAGTTAAGGAAGCTAAGAAATAACCTTGCCAAGCTTTATCTGTATTATTGGTAATTTGATAATTAACACCTATACGATAAGCAGCTGGATCTACACAACCTACCCTATTTTTCTTTTTACTAGCACAAGCTTCATCCATGCCACGTAAGAAGGTATAAGTTTTAACGTAATTAATACCATCTTTTGTATAAGTTAAATTAACTTTTAATTCTTTTTGACCATCAGCTAATTTATAACTTTGTTGTTCAGTTTGATAAACAGGAACAACATTATTATTAGAAGTGGAAAATACCCTACTTCCTGCGGTATATAAAACTTCTCCAGAATTACTAAATAATCTGAAAGGCGTATTAGGTGTATTTAAAGCTTTTGGATAAGCTTTTAAATCTAACTCAACAACATCACCACCTTTTGGATTAATTTTAAGTTTTAAAATATCCGTTTCTACTTCTATAAATTGACCATTAGTAGAAGTGGCAATTGGTTGATTAGGCACAGTAACTTGATGATTTTCTGTAGTATTAGCATTTTCACCAGTAGTAGGTGCAGGCTGATGAATATCTGACTCAATATTATTTTCACCAGTAGAATTCTGCACATTTTGAGTTACTTGCGCTGTTTGAGTCCCTTCTTCATTAGGAACTTTATGATAATCATCATTCCATTGTAGTAATATTAAATAAGCCACAACAGCTAATGCAACTAATAAGATAGGACGTTGAATATCCATAGTTATTTAATCTTCAATTGAATGTTTAGAGGTGTTTTTAGGAGGAACCGGATCATAACCACCTGGATTCCATGGATGACAGCGGAGTAAACGGCGAACTCCTAAATAGCTACCATGTAGCAAACCATACTGTTCAATTGCTTCATAAGTATAACAAGAACAGCTAGGATAAAAACGACAGTGACTTGCCATTAACGGACTAATAGCATACTGGTAAAACTTTATGGACAATAATGCTACTTTACGCATATCAGCCGCCATTTTCAGAATTTGTAAAGTTTTTAACTGAAAGCTTTTTCCAAAATTTAATGAATTGTGCTTGTAATTCATTATTTTCTATTTCAGCTAATCCTCTACGCGCCACCACTACAACATCATAAGTATCAATTAGATGTTGATTTAGACGAAATACTTCTCGTATTTGTCTTTTTAGTCGATTACGTTGTACTGCTAATTTTACGCTTTTTTTGCCTATTACTAGACCTAAGCGAGGATGATTTAAATTATTTTTACAAACAAGTAGTAAAATATAACTTGTTGATAGTTTTTTATCTGGCGAGTCAAAAACACGCTTAAAGTGTTCAGCTTCTAGCAAACGTTTTTGTTTGGAAAAGTCGTGACTCACCACAATAAAAATTAAATAGCAATACGTTTACGACCTTTAGCACGACGGCGATTAAGAACTTGACGACCACTTTTAGTAGCCATACGAGCGCGAAAACCGTGTACACGTGCACGTTTTATATTACTAGGTTGAAATGTACGTTTCATATTAATGTTACCTTGTGTTCAAAAAAGGACACCTAATTTTAAAGAGCCAGCAATTTTATTTGAAGCTGAGCAGAAGGTCAAACAATAAATAGTACTTTACATAAAAAAGTTTATTTTACGTGTAATAAAATAATAAATATAAAATATATATGTATTTAAAAGATTATTTATATTGTTTTTATTAGTAAGCTAATAATCTGTTAATAACTTTATATAAGTCTTACTATATAATGAGTATAGTGTTTTATAAAGATGTTTATATTCTATGAGAAAGATGTGTTTTAGATGTAGTTTAACTGTGGATAAATAGTACTTTTATTCACAGTAGATTTATCCACTGTTTTATTTACACTTTATAAAGGTAGTTTAAGCTTATTTATGCACAGCTTTACTTTACAACTATTTATTTTATTTTTAATAGTATTTAGCTGTGGATAACTTTTCTTAGAGCCGTTAGAATGTCTATTTATTTATCAGTTGAGCTATATTGTGTTATTAGATCTTTGGCAACAATGTATTAATATTTTAGGTGATGAATTACCAAGTCAACAATTTAATACTTGGATAAGACCGTTACAGGTTGATGTAAATAATGATGGTTTAATCATTTATGCACCCAATCGTTTCGTATTGGATTGGGTAAATGAAAAATATTTTTCTCGTTTACAAGAACTTATTATTGAACGTTCAGCTGATGCACCTCCTAATATAACATTAACTATAGGCAGTAAAAGTGCTGCTGTTACTACTAAAACAGCTGCTAATAAAACTGAGAAATTGTCTTCTGTTAAATCTACAAAAAAAATAACTGAAAGAAATATTGTAGATATATCTAATAGAATAATAGATGGTGATATTAGTGAAGAACAAGTTGAAATCACAAAATTACATCATTCTAACTATTTAAATAAGCAATTTACCTTTGATAATTTTGTAGAGGGTAAGTCCAATCAAATGGCTAGAGCAGCTGCTTGGCAAGTAGCTGATAATATGAAGCATGGTTATAATCCACTATTTCTTTATGGTGGAGTTGGTCTTGGTAAAACTCACTTAATGCATGCGGTTGGTAATTATATGCTGACCAAAAAACCTGATGCTAAGATAGTTTATTTGCATTCAGAGCGTTTTGTAGCGGATATGGTGAAAGCGTTACAAATGAATGCTATTAATGATTTTAAAAAGTTTTATAGATCTGTAGATGCTTTATTAATTGATGATATCCAGTTTTTTGCTAATAAAGAACGTTCGCAGGAAGAGTTCTTCCATACTTTTAACGCCTTATTAGAAGGTGGTCAACAAATTATTTTAACTAGCGATCGTTATCCTAAAGAAATTGATGGCTTAGAAGAACGATTAAAGTCTCGTTTTGGCTGGGGGTTAACAGTAGCTATAGAGCCTCCTGAATTGGAGACTAGAGTAGCTATTTTAATGAAGAAAGCAGAGCAAGCTAAGATAGATCTTAACCAACATGATGCTTTTTTTATAGCACAGCGTATACGCTCAAACGTGCGTGAATTAGAGGGCTCTTTAAAGCGGGTAATGGCTCATGCTCAGTTTACGGGTAAACCTATTACCATTGAGCTAATAAAGGAAGCATTGAAGGATTTATTAGCTTTACAGGATAAGTTAATAAGTATTGATAATATTCAACGTACAGTTGCAGAATATTATAAAATAAAAGTATCTGATTTATTATCTAAGCGTCGTTCTAGATCTGTTGCAAGGCCTCGACAAGTAGCTATGGCTTTAGCCAAAGAACTTACTAATCATAGTTTACCTGAGATTGGTAATGCTTTTGGTGGTAAAGACCATACAACTGTATTACACGCTTGTCGTAAAATTGAAGAGCTTAAAAAGCTTGATGTAGATATTCTTGAAGATTATAAAAACTTATTACGTACATTAACTACCTAATTAAAAACTATTAACTTGCGCGAATGAGCAAGAAAAGGCAAAATTAGCTAGTTTAAATTAGCTTATGGAAAGTATAGGGATAACTGGGACGTTTTGAGCAAATATCAACAGGGTTATAAACATGCATTTTAGTATTCAACGTGAACAGTTATTAACACCTTTACAGCTAGTGACAGGCGTTGTAGAGCGTCGTCATACATTACCTATACTTTCTAATGTGTTGTTAACAGTAGAAAATAATCAACTATCTTTATTAGGTACTGATTTAGAAGTTGAATTGATTGGTAGAGTAGCTTTAGAAAATGTTACTGAAGTAGGTGAAATTACTGTACCAGCTAAAAAATTAATGGATATCTGTCGTAGTTTGCCTAGTGAATCTATGATTGATATTAAATTAGATGATCAAAAGCTATTAATTAAAGCAGGACGTTCAAAGTTTACATTATCTACTTTACCTGCTAATGATTTTCCTACTGTAGAAGATGGTCCAACTTCTTTAACCTTTGAAGTTGAACAAAGTAAATTGCGTCGAATTATTGAACATACTAGTTTTGCTATGGCTCAACAAGATGTACGTTACTATTTAAATGGTATGCTATTGGAGCTAAGTGATAGCCATTTAAGAACGGTAACTACAGATGGTCATCGTATGGCGGTTTGTTCTGTTCCTTTAGAATTAAATGGTGCTATTGCTGAAAAGCAACAAATTATATTACCTCGTAAAGCTATCTTAGAACTAGTAAAACTACTTACAGATCAAGAAGCTAAGTTATCTATTGTATTAGGTGAGCATCATATTCGTGCAACTACTGGTCATTTTACATTCACTTCAAAATTAATTGATGGTAAATTCCCAGATTATGAAAGAGTATTACCTAAAGGTAGTGATAAATTAGTAATAGCAGATCGTCAGTCATTAAAAGAATCATTTACACGTGCGGCTATTTTATCTAATGAAAAATATCGTGGTATTCGTTTAAATCTTGAAAATAACTTATTGAAAATACAAGCAAATAACCCTGAACAAGAAGAAGCAGAAGAAGAAATTGCTGTAGAATATACAGGTGCTTCTTTAGAAATTGGTTTTAATGTAAGTTATTTATTGGATGTATTAAATGTAATCAGTACAGAAAAAGTACGTATATTCTTAGCTGATTCAAATAGCAGTGCATTAATTCAAGAAGAAACTAATGATGATTCTTCTTATGTTGTAATGCCCATGCGTTTATAAGGTTAAATGTCTGTTATTCGTTTAGATGTTACTGGTTTACGTAACTTAGAGCCAGTAACATTATCTCTTTCTCCTCGTGTAAATATTTTTTATGGTGCTAATGGCAGTGGTAAAACCTCTGTCTTAGAGGCTATTCATTTATTAGGATTAGCTCGTTCTTTTCGTAGTCATAAAATAAATACAGTTATTAATTATGATAAAAATGATTGTACTATTTTTGGTCAAGTTAAGCAGAATGAACATATTATTCATCAATTAGGAATAAACCGTAATAAACAAAGTGAATTACAAATAAGAATAAATAATCAAAATATTCGTACAACAGTACAATTGGCAGATATTTTGCCCTTACAAATTATCAATCCTGATAGTTTTAGATTATTAGAAGGTTCACCCAAATTAAGAAGGCAATTTATAGATTGGGGTGTATTCCATGCTGAACAAAGATTTCTATCTGCTTGGCAACGAGTACAAAAATCTTTAAAACAAAGAAATTCTTGGTTAAGACAAGGTAGAAATAATTTAAAAGAACTAGAAGTTTGGAATCATGAATTTTGTCAGGCTAGTGAAGAAATAGATAATTATCGAAAAGCTTATATAGAAGAACTTAAACCTATTTTTGATAAAATATTAATTGAATTATTAGATATTAAAAATTTTTCTTTAAGTTATTATCGTGGTTGGGATAAGGACAGTAGTTTACAGCAAATACTTACTAATAATTTAGAAAGAGATCAGCAATTAGGACATACTCAAGCAGGCTCACAACGTGCTGATTTACGCTTAAAATTAGATGGTTATAATGCAGCTGATGTACTTTCTAGAGGACAGCAGAAATTAGTAGTATGTGCCTTAAAAATAGCACAAGGTTATCTAATTAATAATTATAAAAAAGGACAAGTCATTTACTTAATAGATGATCTTGCATCTGAATTAGATGAACAACATAGAAAAGCTCTTTGTAAATTATTAGAAGATTTGGAATGCCAAATATTTATTACAGGTGTTGAAAAAGAACCTTTATTTAATATATGGAAAGAAAAAACTGAGATTGCATTGTTTCACGTGAAACAAGGTAATATTCAATTAATGTAATAGGTTAAAAACTTAAGCTGTTTTAGCAAAAAATCCTACCACTGAAATCTTATATTATTTGAGTAATTTATAAATTTTATAATTCACTAATGGAATTACTTCTGTTTCACGTGAAACATTTTTTTATAAATATAATTTTTTATACAATGTCTAAATGTATTTTATGTTTAGGTGGAGTAAATATGCTATCTAACAAATCTAATTCATCTTGATTAAAGCTAATAGTAGAAGCTTGGGCATTTTCGTGTACATGAGTTTTATTAGAAGCTTTTGGAATAGCAATAACATTGCCATTACGAATGCACCAAGCTAATAATAACTGGGCAGTTGTACATTGTTTTGCTTTAGCTATATCTTGAACAATTTTATTATTCATAAGATCTTTTCTTAAAGTACCTCCTTGAGCAATTGGGCAGTAGGCCATAATAGGCATTTGATGATCTTTACACCAAGGTATTAGATCATATTCAATACCTCTAGAACCTAAATGATATAAAACTTGATTAACAGCACAATTCTTACCATTAGTAATTTGCCACAGTTGTTTCATATCATCTGTATCAAAATTAGAAACACCCCATCTTTTTATTTTGCCAGATGCTTTAAGATTTTCCATTACTTCAACAGTTTCAGCAAGAGGGATAGATCCACGCCAGTGTAATAGATATAAATCTAAATAATCAGTTTGCAGTCTTTTAAGGGAATTTTCGCAGGCTTTAATCGCACTATTTTTTCCTGCATTATGAGGGTATACCTTAGATACTAAAAACACTTTATTTCGAATATGTTTAATGGCTTTACCTACTATTAATTCTGCACCACCATTAGCATACATTTCAGCAGTATCTATAAGTGTCATACCTAATTCTACACCTAATTGTAATGCACTAATTTCATCCATTTCTTTAGATGGGTTTTCACCCATAAACCAAGTACCTTGACCTATAGCTGGAATTATTGTGCCATCAGCTAATTTTACTGATCGTTGAGTTTCAAATTGGCTCATTGAATAACTCCTATTCAATTAGTGTTTCACGTGAAACATGTGTAGAAATTTTGTATGACTATAAAACTATATTTAATATTATATCTGTTTATTAATTACCACGATAAGTAGAATAACCATAAGGGCTAATTAATAGAGGTATATGATAATGTTTAATATTAGTATCTGCTTTAAATATAACAGGTACTTCAGGGAAGAAAGTTTCTGTATTATGTGCTTTAAACCATTTTGCTGTTTTAAAAGTGACTTTATAAATACCATCTTGCATTGTTTCTTTGTTAGGAAATAATGCGGTTATTCTGCCATTATTATCTGTTATTCCTTTATTTAATAATTTCCAGTCATCACCATTTTTTTGCTCAAGTACAACTTCAACATTAGAAGAGGGTAGGCCTGTTTGTAAGTTTAATACATGCACACTAAGAGGATTAGTTTCAGCTATAGCAGTTAAAGATAGAAAGGTTAATGCAAAACAACTTATTAAATATTTAATATTTTTCACGTGAATTCCTTTATTAGGTTGGATTAATAAAACTAGTTTGATTTTTTATAGTAATTTTTACAATCGCTACTAAAGTCTAGCTTTTAAGAATGTTTCACGTGAAACAATAAAGATTAATGTTTTTCTATTAAATATTTCCAAAATCGTTTAGGCATATATTGTTTTTGTTGTCTCAGGTTAATTCGTTCTTTAATAGTTAACGCTTTAAAATATTTTTGCCACATGGTTTGAAATAACTCTTCATTATCAGCTAAAGCCTCTTTATTAAGTTTACCATTATCAATATATTGCTCAATATCTAAAGTTATTTCAGTGGTAGTTTCTAAATTATAGTAAAAACCATAGTTACGATTTATATCGTAAATAATCCATTGTTGGTCAGCAAATCTATTCTTGAAGTGTTTTAAGGCTAAGGGAAGGGCATTGTAGATGGGATTTATTACAGCAAAATAAATATCATCAATAGTTTTTTGAAAACGTACAAACTGCATTAAATGGTGGCGTTCTTTGCTTACTTTTTTAGCTAATTGAAATAAAGATAAAATATCATTATCTGCATAATTAAATTCTATAGGGGTAGGGCTATCTACCATTTTTTTGATAACATCAAATAATAGTTTATCAGCACCTTCTTGTTCAGATAGCCAGCCATAGAATAATAATTGAATAGCCCTTTTAGAAAGCTTATTTTGTAATTTTTCCCAGACACGAGAAGATTTTTCTAAATCTGTAATAATAGTATAAGATTTTTCACAGAGTAGTGGTTCTAAATTACCAATAGCTAATAATTGTTCTGGGTATTGTTTTAAACGATAAGCTTCAAATACTACTGTGAGTAAACCCTCAAAACTTTTATCATAAAAAAATACAATCATAACAATAGGTTATAGAATAAAAGAAAGTTGTTGCTGTTCAGTTTGAGCTGTAATTTTTTGACTATTAATAAGCATTTGTCGAATAGTTATAGGATTAATTGAATAATTTGTAGACAACGGTGAACCTAAACAATAAATAAAGTACTGAGCACGTTTTAAAACTACACCTATTTTACGTAATTGCTCAAAATCTAATTTACTATGCTTTCTTGCAGTAACAATCAATTTAGCTGATTTAATACCTATACCAGGTACTCTTAATATTTCAGCATAATCAGCTTTATTAATATCAATAGGAAAAAATTCAGGATGTCGTAATGCCCAAGCTAACTTAGGGTCCATATCTAAGTCTAAATTAGCTGTATTACCATCTACTATTTCTTCTGCTTTAAACTGATAAAAGCGCATTAACCAATCAGCTTGATAAAGTCTATTTTCACGTACTAAAGGAGCCGCTTTTAAAACAGGCAAACGGTTATCATAGCTATTAACAGGAATAAAACCAGAATAATAAACACGCTTCATGCTTTGTCGTTGATAGAGTAAGGAAGACAACTTTAATATATCCCTATCGGATTCATTAGAAGCCCCAATAATCATTTGAGTACTTTGTCCCGCTGGAACAAAGCGAGGAGCTTTTCGAAACTTTTTTCTTTCCTCTTTATATTGAATCATACCTTGCTGAATATAATGCATAGGTTTATAAACGCTCTGGTGGTCTTTTTCAGGTGCTAATAATTTAAGGCTATGTTCTGAAGGTATTTCTATATTTACGCTTAAACGATCAGCGTATAGACCTGCTTCATATACTAATTCCTGACTAGCACCAGGAATACTCTTCATATGGATATAACCATTATAGTGATAAACAGTACGTAGTTCTTTTATGACACGTACCATTCGCTCCATTGTATAGTCAGCACTTTTTACGATACCCGAACTTAAGAAAAGCCCTTCAATATAATTTCTTCGGTAAAATTCTATAGTTAACTCAGCTAATTCTTTAACAGTAAAAGAGGCTCTTTCAATATCATTGCTTCTACGATTAATACAATAGGCACAATCGTAAATACAAACATTAGTGAATAAAATTTTAAGCAAAGAAACACAACGACCATCTTCGGTATAAGTATGACAAATTCCCCAACCAGAAGTATTACCAATAGCTCCATCCTTGCGGCCTCTTGTTATACCACTAGAGGAACAAGATACATCATATTTAGCTGATTCAGCTAATATCTCAAGTTTTTTAACAATGGTATCTTTCATTTGCTATTAAGGGAGAGTAATAAACTAAATAAACTTTCTATTAGGGTATAGATTACTCTTGTAAAAATACCCCTACAAGGTCTAAATCAATAGATTTTGAAATAGCTACTAACAGCTTAGTTAGGTGCTTTAAAGTATAAAAAATGCTATAATAATCTATTAATTTTAAAGACCTATATATACTACCCTTATATTGTTGCTTATGCTTGTTTATTAACAGGTTTCACGTGAAACATTTAAGGGTATAAATGCCCCTGTTAGGAGTAATTTCATGACTGATAAACGCGAATATGATTCGTCCAGTATTAAAGTTCTAAAAGGATTAGATGCTGTACGTAAACGTCCTGGTATGTACATTGGTGATACCGATGACGGCACAGGGCTACATCATATGGTGTTTGAAGTAGTAGATAATGCAATTGACGAAGCTTTAGCAGGTTATTGTGACGATATCCATGTCACTATCCATGCAGACGAATCAATCACCGTATCTGACAATGGTCGTGGTATTCCTACCGATATGCATGAAGAAGGCGTATCTGCTGCTGAAGTTATTATGACAGTACTCCACGCAGGTGGTAAGTTTGACGATAACAGCTATAAAGTATCAGGTGGTCTCCATGGTGTGGGTGTATCCGTTGTAAACGCCTTATCAGAAGAATTAATCCTAACTATTAATCGTGCGGGCAAAGTGTGGGAACAAACTTACTCTCATGGTGTTCCACAAGGTCCATTGCATGAAATAGGAACAACAGATAAATCAGGTACTCAAGTTCATTTTAAACCATCTGCAGAAACTTTCTCCAATATCCAATTTATTTGGGATATTTTAGCTAAACGTCTACGTGAACTATCTTTCCTGAACTCCGGTGTAGGTATCTACTTAAAAGATGAACGTACTGACAAAGAAGAACTCTTTAGATTTGAAGGTGGTCTTTGTGCATTCGTAGACTACCTTAATACCAATAAAACAACCGTTAACAATGTATTCCATTTTACTACCCAACGTGATGACGGTATCAGCGTAGAAGTAGCTTTACAATGGAATGATGGTTTTAATGAAAATATCCTTTGTTTTACCAATAACATACCACAACGTGATGGTGGTACCCATTTAGCAGGTTTCCGTTCAGCACTAACCCGTAACCTTAACAACTATATAGAACAAGAAGGTTTAGCTAAAAAATTCAAAATTAGCACTACAGGCGATGATGCAAGGGAAGGTTTAACTGCTATTATCTCAGTAAAAGTACCAGACCCTAAATTCAGCTCACAAACTAAAGATAAATTAGTTTCATCAGAAGTTAAAACAGCAGTAGAACAAGAAATGGGCAAATACTTTGCTGATTTCTTATTAGAAAACCCTAATGATGCAAAATCTGTTGTAGGTAAAATGATCGATGCAGCACGTGCTCGTGAAGCAGCGCGTAAAGCCCGTGAAATGACTCGTCGTAAAGGTGCGTTAGATATTGCAGGTTTACCAGGTAAACTAGCAGATTGCCAAGAAAAAGACCCAGCACTTTCAGAACTATACATAGTGGAAGGGGACTCGGCAGGTGGCTCTGCCAAACAAGGGCGTGATCGTAAAACACAAGCAATTCTGCCATTAAAAGGTAAAATTCTAAACGTAGAAAAAGCACGTTTCGATAAAATGCTATCTTCACAAGAAGTAGGTACCCTAATTACGGCACTAGGTTGTGGTATTGGTCGTGAAGAATACAATATTGAAAAACTACGTTACCACAATATCATCATCATGACCGATGCTGACGTGGACGGTTCACATATTCGCACCTTATTACTTACCTTTTTCTTTAGACAAATGCCAGAGCTATTAGAGCGTGGCTATATCTATATTGCTCAACCACCTTTATATAAAGTTAAAAAGGGCAAACAAGAGCAATATATTAAAGACGACGAAGCTCTAGAAGAATATGTAATTCAACTAGCATTAGAAAATGCTAGCCTACATGTTAATGAAAGTGCTCCAGCACTAGCAGGCGCACAACTAGAAAAACTAATTAATGATTATCGTCAGATAATGAAAACATTAAATCGTTTATCACGTATCTATCCAAAAGAACTAACCGAACACTTTATGTATATGCCTAGAGTGATGCCAGAAGACTTAAAAGACCAACAAAAAATGCAAACCTTTGTTGATAGCCTAAAGGCTCGTTTAACAGCAGATCAACAATCAGGATTAGAATACATTGTAAAACTACGCTACGATGAAGAAAAAACTGCATGGTTACCTGTTGTAGAAACAATTTCTCATGGTCGTATCCATTACACCCTATTTAACCGTGACTTCTTTGCAAGTAACGACTACAAATCAATGGTAACCTTAGGTGAGCATTTAAATAGCTTACTAGAAGAGGGTGCCTATGTTAAACGTGGTGAACGCACTAAAGCAGTAACAACCTTTAAAGAAGCAATGGAATGGCTAAAAACAGAAGGTGGCAAACGTTACGATATCCAACGTTATAAAGGACTAGGTGAAATGAACCCAGAACAACTTTGGGAAACAACCATGGATCCTAATACTCGTCGTATGCTACAAGTAACCATTGAAGATGCCGTAGCAGCAGACCAAATTTTCAATACTCTAATGGGCGATCAAGTAGAGCCTAGAAGAGAGTTTATTGAAAGTAATGCATTGGCTGTATCTAATTTGGATGTTTAATTAGTTGTGTGTCGGTTCTCATATGAATTGAAACCGTTTCTCATAAGCGTGAAACGATTTCTCATTAAAATGAAACAACAAGAAGTATTAGTTAGAAAACGATTGAATAATAATGGTAGAAAATAAAAACGGGATACAGTTATTAACTGACCCCGTTATATATGTAAGATAGTTTATTATCCTACAATCTAGACAATTGTTAGTATCTATCTTTCCTTTATAACTCGTCAAGTTTTTTAATTAATTGTAGTAATAATCAGTATCATATTAAGTGATAATAAGTAATTTGGTTTCAATTTAAAAAAATTAGTTGTTTCATTTACATGATAATTAATTTTTAACTTGTTGAATTATTATAGTTTATGGTTTCAACTTTGATAAGAACCTACAAGTTAAGGGAATATCTACAAGAAGTTATTAAAAAAGTAGGTAGTGAATGGAGAAAAAAACGTAGAGAAGAAAAATCGAATGAAATGAAAAAAGATGGATTAGACGTAGAAAATTTTTTAGGCGGGTTGAAAAGTCATGAAAAAAAACTAGGAGAAGATATTTTAACTCCAATTTTAACTGATGCAAATATTGATTACAGCTTAGCAAAAAAGCTAACAAAAAGTGTAATTGATAAATTTGATAATGAAGATTTTAAAGACTATGCACATGAAATCGTTCAATTAGATATGACAGACAGCAGCAGGGTTCAATTATTAAGGTTATTAGATGATTGGAAAATGGTAGAAGCCAAACAATATTCTGCATTAGCCACAACTAGAATTGAGGTAATACAAAAATTTCAAGAACTTTTAGATGATGATACTAAAGAAGTTCCTACTTTACATAATTTTTTAGTTAAATTTCCATGGCTAATTGATCCTAGAATTATTGAGTTTAAAGATGAAGTTAGATTTTCTGAAATATTAAAAACGGAATTCCCTGATGATTCTTTAGAAGAAAAAGATAGAAGAATAGATTTTCTTTGCTCGAATCCTCTTGGAAATATAATCTATATTGTTGAAATTAAACGAAGTAAATATAAAATTGATGTAAAAGCGATTGAACAAGCATATCACTATCAAGTTTTCTTAGAGGGAAAATATAACTCATCAGAAAACCCATGTAATATCGTATGTTATTTAGTTGGAGGAGAAATTAAAACAGATATGATGACTTCAGCTAAAAAAAATACATATGCTAAAACAGGTCAAGTTTATGTAAAAACATATAATGAATTATTAGAACATTCAAAAGAATATCATAAAGAGTTTTTAGATAAATATAAAGAATTAGAGAAAAACAATAAATAATGGAGATTATTTATATCTTTTAGTTAAGAGGCTGTTATAGATCTATAAGGTCAACAGTTTTATTTTTTACAAAATAGTCAATTACAATAATTGGACAAATATATTTACATATAATAGGAGGGAAATCTTCATCTAATAGAATGTACTCTTGATCTTTTAACCCCATGTTTATTTGTTTAAATATTTTATTTTCTCCAGGGAAGATAAAAATATTTTTAAATTGATAATCTGATGGGTAAATAGTTTTTAGTGCTTTTATGTAAAAGAATTGTTTTACGATATCTGGCCAACTAGGCATTGTGTTAACATTTTGTGCTTCATAATATTTTGCATCTACAACAGTGATAATTTGTTCTTTTTTATCTTCTATAACTATATCTGTTTTCATTCCCTTTTGGCTTATTTTTATAATTTCATCATTTTGTTTAGTAAATATTGGTATTGGAAGTTTAGAGTTAATATCTATTGTATTTGCAAGTATCTTTTTCAACATATGTTCCCAAGCATGATGAAATTTTGTTACTCCAGCAATAAGTTCACTTGTGTCATCACCAGATATATTTTTTAAATAATTAATCATATTTTTAATAAGATTAATATCACGCTCAGAATAACTGTTTGATAACTCGCTATTAAGGATAGAAAGTTTATGATCAGTGTTTTTATTTAGAGAACTAATATTATTTAATCCGTTTGTATTAAATTCATTTTTATTGAAAAATAACCATGAATATTTTTTGTTTAGTTCTCTAATAATATCAGCATGTATTTGTGAGACAATATTACCCGTTAAAAATTGGTATTTATTTCCATATAGTTTTAAGTAAACAACTTGTTTTTTTTTATTTAGAGAAATTGGTATTTTTTTGATAGTCTTAGCCCAATTTGTCTTACCAGCATTAGTCACTTGAGATTCTTGTCTTTGAACATATAAACCATAATCTTGATAATCTTTTAGTAGTGTTTTAATCAGGCTTAGTTGTATTAGGCCTATTCTTCCTTCACCATCATCTTGTAGATCAACTTTTGTTTTTGATTGTTTTCCATATTTCTCAATGGATTGAATAAAATTAGCAGCTAGTTTTTTCTTGGCTTTAAGGTCTTTGTTATCAAGAGAAATTGAACGGGGTAGAAAAAGGTGAATTTCTTTTTTTATAATAATAATGCCACAAAAGCATACCGTTTTATCACTTTTTTTTCCTCTAATTAAATCAAGAGATTGCATTCTTTCTAATAGAGATTTAGGTAGCTTATTAGAATGCATACTGTCATTATAAAAATAGGGAGTCATAACTATTGCTCTATTGTTATGCTTTCTTTATTTGTTAAATTATTTAATTCCTCAATAAAGCTAGTAGAGAATATATTTTCATCTTTTTCGAATTTATCAATAAGATTACCATAAGTTGTAATTTTATCATCAAATATCAAATGACGATTTCCATGGCGTAGTACATCATCCCATAAATACATAAACACTTTTCCTGATAATGTATTTTTAGCATGCTCTATATCTAAAATTTCTTCATTACTTACAAACCAAGGACCTAGTAGTCGATCTTCGGGAATAGAATTTTTTGATAGAATTAAATTTATTGTTTGTGCGAATATAGACCATCTGATTTTTTGATTCTTTTCGTCAATAGTTATTGGAATATCTCCTAATGCACAGTTATTGAAATCAAGTTTTTTATATTCAAAATACCATCTACGTTTAAAAGCTGTATCTAAAGGCATTACAGCTTGATCACTACTATTCATAGTGGCAAATATTGATAAATTAGAGGGTATAAATAGTCTATTATTTTTTAGTTGTGTCTTTAGGTTATCTGTTAAATATTTTAACCAGCTCTCATCAGTAATATTAATATTATATAGACTTTGACCCTTTTCATCTCTATCCAATAGCTGAAAGATATCGCCAAATACAGCAGCAGCAGGAGCTCTATTTAACTCTTCAATTACCAAGTAATAGTGTTCTTCAGGATTTTTTAAAGCTTTTATAATTACTTCTGTAAATGGACCAGGAATGAAACTGTAGCAAATTTCATTATTTTGCATAGAAGGCTTAAGGCATCCAACAAAATCGCTATATTGAGTTTCTGGGTGAAATACAGTTTTTATTGAATGGTTAGTATCTATTAATTGATCAATTGTATGGCTTTTTCCTGTACCTGGAGCGCCATAAAAGATTTTATTTATTCCTTTTTGATTATTTTGACGAATAGTTTTTACTGGTAAGGATACCTCTCTAAAATCTTCTTCTTCGTTCGATAGCTCTGCAAAAGCTTCTCTAATTTCTAAAGAATTCGAGAAACATTTAATGATATTAAAAAGTTTTGAAGAACTAGCAATTACCATTTTCGTAGCCAACATAACACATGATTGGTTAAAGTCTCCTCGATTGAGTTTTTTTCCTTCTGCTTTTTTTCCTTCTTCGGAGTCTTCTTCTAAAAATATCCAAGTTTTATCAAAGCAAAAACGTTTAAAAAAAGCATTATTCTCACTATCAGCAATTGCTATATCGATAGCTGTATTCCATTTATCTTTTTCATCATTAGTGATTTCTAATGAGTCTTCTTTTTCTAAAGGAAGTTTTCTTAATAATGTATCGAGGTTTTTATTAGTGTATTCTTTTGTATAAATTTTCTTAACATAGTCCAGTACTTTCTTATAATCATCAAGAGCAGAATTTAATGGCCAAAAGCTTTCTGCTATCCAAAAACAAGATGAGGAAATAAATGCTAGTAACTTTTTATCATTAATTAGTTCTATAGAAAATGCATGAGGTATAACAGTATCCTTAATATCTTTATTTAATGATTCTGTTATCAACTGCGCAAAATGATGGCTAAAACGTACATCTGCCTTATATGCTAGATTTTGATAATGTTCCCTACATTGTTTTATAAGTTTATTTAAGTCTTGTAACTTAAGTAATTGTATTTCAGAAGTCATCTTTGTCCTCTGTATTTAGTTTGTACCATCATTAAGTTTATGATAGTATGGCCGGGTAAAAATCCGGATAAGTTGATATTCTTTTGGATCATTCTATTATGCAAGATAAAGCTTCTTATATCAAAAATAAACGTGAAAATATGGGATTAACCTATACAGAATTCGCTTTATTGTTAGATTTAAAGGAAAATGGTGAGCGGACAGTGCGAGGTTGGGAGTCTGGAGAACATAAACCATCTAATGCTAAATGGAAAGAAATAGTAGAGTTAATTGATACTGCTCCATTCAAACAACGAGATAATGAAAACGCTAAATTTACTTTTATAGATTTATTTGCAGGTATTGGAGGAATTCGTTTAGGATTTCAACAAAATGGAGGGCAATGTGTTTTTAGTTCAGAATGGGATAAGTTTGCTCAAAAAACCTATGCAGCAAATTTTGGAGAATTACCAGCAGGAGATATAACAAAAATAGATGCTAAAAATATACCTGATCATGATATTCTTCTTGCGGGTTTTCCATGCCAAGCATTTTCTCAAGCAGGTTTAAGACAAGGATTTAATGATACTCGAGGTACAATGTTTTTTGAAATACAACGTATTCTTGTAGAAAAAAAACCTAAAGCATTTTTACTAGAAAACGTTAAACAGCTGCAAGGACATGATAAAGGTAGAACCTTAAAAACTATTCTTGATATCTTACGAGGTGATTTTGAACAAGAAATATCTAATGAAATTCCTCTTAATGAAGAAACAAGAGCAGCCTTGTCAGAAAAACTTAATTATTGGGTAGATGTAAAAGTATTACGTGCAGCGGATTTTGGTATACCTCAAAATAGAGAAAGAATTTACATAATAGGTTTTGATAAAAATTACTATGGTAACCAAAAGTTTGAAAAGTTGTTTCAATGGCCACAGGCACCAAAAATATCAACAAAACTAGGTAATATTTTAGAGTCATATGAAGAAATAAAAAAAGCAGGAGATTATTACACTATATCTGATAAGTTATGGGATGGTCATAAGCGCCGAAAGGTAGAGCACAAAACAAAAGGAAATGGTTTTGGTTATTCTCTTTATGATGAAAATGCTCCTTATACTAATACATTAAGCGCACGTTATTATAAAGATGGTTCAGAAATATTAATTGACCAGTCAAAATATAACTTAAATCCAAGAAAACTTACTCCTCGTGAATGTGCAAGGCTTCAAGGTTTTCCAGAGGAATATATAGTTGATGCAGTTTCAAGAGGACAAATATACAAACAGTTTGGTAATTCTGTGTGTGTTACTGTTATTAATGAAATTGCTAACAGAATGCTTAAAACTATAGATGAATTAGAGGTTAAAGGTCAGTCAAATACACTTATTGAAAAATTATTGAAGAACATATAATTAGTTTCTATGAAGATAGAAAGGCATCTAATTTGCCTTAAACATTATTAGATGACTATTATTTAGATATTGTTTTCTGAAATTTGTTTATAAAGACTATTACTATCCCATGTACTAATTTTTAATAGTAAAGAAAATTTTATAACTATTTGAAAATATATATAAATAATAAAACGAAGAGAAATTTAATAGATAAAAAATAAGTATCTGATAAAACAAGAAAGCTTTGTAGTAATAAAGCTATCCAATTTGATAGAGCTAAATAAAGCATAAAAAACTTATCGAAGAAATTATCCTGAAAGTTAGTACCAAATGCCCTTTTTTTGTAGTTAATACAACGAGACCAAACTAAAAGAAATTTTTGAGAATTGGTTAAACCAAATCTAATAGTAATAAGATCTATCCATTTTCTATCATCTGGATTTAATATAATAGCACCATAGTTTCTAGCTTCTGATAAAGCAGAATACCAAAGTTTTGTTTTACTCGTTATTTGTTTATTTAGGACTTTCTTATAAATAAAAGAATTAATCCACAAATTATATATTCTAAATAAAATATAAAATAAGCAACTAATTTGGTTAAGAATAGATTTATCAAATTGTTTTGAAAACGTTAAAGGAAAAGCTCTTTGCACCTGATTAGTAAACTTTATATTTGGATTATTTAATCCAATTTTTTCAAACTTCCCAATTAAGTCATCTCTGCTATCTTTCATGCTAATCTTAATAGATTGGATAAAATATCTTTCATTTGTATGGTATTAGAAGGTTTGCCTTGATTAATATTGTTCATATATTGTTTTAGCATAATTAAGATTAATTTAGCTTTTTCCTCATTAGTTAAATTAGCTTCCATATGTAGCTCAAATTGGTCAATGGCAGATCCTATTTCTTTAAATAATTCAGGTGGAAAGTCACTTGGATTAGGAATATTAGTAGTTGAAGTTAATAAATAAGCTATATCAAAGCCTAGATCCTGCAAACTATAAATAAACTTTATAGGGGGAGAAGATTTCCCTTTTTCGTACTGAATAATAGTTATAGCACGTATTCCAGTTTTTTCTGCAAGTTCTTCTTGGGTTAGATCTAGTCTTACTCTTTCTTCTTTTAAGCGATTACCAAAGGTTTCTGCGAGGATTTGACAATACAATAGTTATTCCATCCATTAATAAAGTTTATTTAATAATTATACTTACTTATATATATTCATACAAATATATACTTATTTATTTACAATGTTATTTCTTTTATTTATTATCTAAATATTAGTTTTAACTTGTAATTGGCGTTCTGGTAATGATCATGGCTACTAAAACAGTAGAAGATGTGAAAAAAGAATTTTTATTCTCTGGCATAACTATTGCGCAGTGGGCAAAAAAATATGGTTATTCTTATCACCAAGTACAAAATGTGCTTTCAGGCCGCTCCCAAAACACTAGAGGCAAATCACATGAAATTGCTATTTTATTGGGAATCAAAGAAGGAGTAATTATAAAGAATTATTAATACTTAGAGTTTAGAAGATAAAAACGGGATACAGCTATTAACTGACCCCGTTATATATGTAAGGTAAATATTCACCTCACAAATTATTCGATTACAAGTCAGTAAAATAAAGAGTATGTTTAGCTTTAAGAGAGCAGTTCAGAGGTTAGGTATTACTAAATCTCAATTGAATCAATTAATTGAAAGCGATCATTTTCCTAACGCCATTCCACCAAGAAAAAATTATAGCCAACAATGGCAATTTCCTATAGAAATAATTCAGAACTATTTAGCAGCACTCTTTAAAAAAGTTATAGAGTTGGAAGTTTCTACTATCTCAATTGCTGAAGCTATGAGAGTTATAGGAAATAGAATAGAAAAACCTTTAGCAAAGCTTATAAAAGCTATATTGAATGAAGAAATAAGAATAACAGTAATAAAAAGGCAACATGAGAGCAACCTTAGATCATTAACTATTTCCCATAGTGATCTTAAACAGTGGATTAGGAAAAACATCAATGATAATAAATACATATCCATCCCGCAGTTAGCTAAATTGTTAAATATTAACCAAGAGCTAACATATCAGCTTATTAATATGGGGATAATTGATTATTTTATTGGTAAAGATAATAGGAAACTAATAACAGAAGATGATCTGAATGTATTTAAAACAAGATATATTTTTTTAGCTAAAATATCTAAAGCACTCAAAATAGGATCAAGAACCTTAATAGAATATTTTGCAAGTGAAAATATATTCCCTATTGATTATCAATGGCAAATAAAACTTAGACAAAAACTCTACTATAAAGCCCAGTTAAAAAATGTTGCTTTGGTAAGAAGTGTATGTTTTGATAGTGAAAATGAAATCTATAGTCTATTTCCATAAGGAGGGACTAATGGAAAAAATGAGTTACCCAACATTTCAAACCAATATGGAAGAAATTTTAGATAGAGTAAATGATACTCATCAGCCAGTATTAGTTAATAGATCAAATGGTAAACCAGTAGTAATTATGGGTTTAAATGATTTTAGAGGATATGAAGAAACACTATACCTAATGTCTAGCCCTGAAAATGCTAAAAAGTTAAATGAAGCTATTAATGAGATAGAAAGAGGTAACGTTACAGAACATAATTTAATTGAATAAATTAATTATGTTTTATAACCCTTTTCAAGCAATTTCAGGTTATGTGAGATTGCATAAAGCAGGTAACAAAATCTGTTTATTGGCGGATAAGTGAGAAAATCTCAAGAATTGCTACAACCATTATAAAACAGGTGCTGAATATTTCAGCAATTGTGAGAACTTACATTTGTAATTGCTTTTGTTGCTTTTGTTGCTTTTGTTGCTTTTTAGCAGTAGTTATTTCTACAATGATAACCGACAAATCTATAGTATAGTTATAACCATCTATATTTATCATGCATTAAGGTTCTAAAAGTGAATATATTTTTTGAAAAAGAACAAGAGGCTAATTCATCAGATATTATTGAGAATCCTCATTTTAGTCATGCACTTAATGCATTTGATAGCTACCTAAGCAATACCCATAAAAGATATTGGAATCCTAAAGATAGTGCTTATTTAGATCTCTCTAATGGTTTTGATTTTCAAAAGCAAACGCTTTTGCAAGAGGCAGACTTCCCTGAGTTAATGGGGCCTTTGGGTAATATTTTAAATACTGAGCAAAAATTATTATATATTAATACCTATGTAGCAAAAATGGTGACGGGCATGCTCTATGCTGAGCAAGCGGCTACTTTTGCATGTGTTAATTTGTCAAAAATGTTAGCTAATTTTAGTGCTGTTGAATATGCGCTTAACCAAGCAAGAGAAGAGACTAGGCATATTTCTGGTTTCAATCAATATATAAAACATCGTTTTCAAGTGCCAGTACCCATTAGATCAGTCTATAAAAATCTTTTAAATAAAATAATCAATGCGCCACGAGTACACTTACAAATAGTTGGTGTTCAAGTTATTTTAGAGGGCTTGGGTATGTCGAGCCTTTCTTATTTTGCAAGGAAAGCTAATGACCCAGCATTACAAAGACTTTGCCGACTCGTTATGTCTGATGAAGCCTCACATCATAAATTTGGTATTGACTGGCTACAGCAGCTAGATACACTTAACAAAAGTGATCGAGATGAGGCCGAAGATTGGGCATGGTATTGTTTTAATCAATTTTGGCAATCTGCCTTTGCACCTGAAAAAATTATACAATTTTATAAAGAGTTGGGATTTGACCAAGCACAAGCAACAAAAGTAACCAATCAATATCACTTAGGTGAGCAAACAGACTCAGGAAGAATGTTTTACCAATTGGCAAAAACATTACAAAAAAATGGTCTAATCACCAATCGTACTAAACACCACTATGCACCATGGTTAGATTCAACTATCAAGGATGAAGAAGAAACATATCAACAAATTATTACTGATACGATAACTTTATTAGAAGATATCAATACAAATAGACCGAGCAAGCATCTGTAAGATATATGAAAATTTACTTTTGTTAGTGCTACTGTCAAAAATACCCTTTTTCAAAAAATTAATGGATGCTCTTTTTTATTGAGTAATAAATTTTAAGCTTTGCAGAAATCAATTCTCTAAAACAAAAAACTTGCTCCATCAATTAGCTAGTTCTACAATGAGAGAACTATAGCAAATCTATAGTATGGGCTTGGCGGCCCATTAACGAGAGACCGTGACTAAATCTTATTAGTTGCGGGTAGCACGGCTCGCGCTTAATTTTTATGGCGGGCTGTGTACGGGACACTCTACGGAGTGTGCCGATTCTCTCGTTTCGGTCCGCCAACCTGTGCACAGTCCCGCCACCCATTATTACTAAGAGGTAAGAGGGGTGGCTTAACGTAAGCAGGAGCTAAACCGATGAGCAAACCAACTAATTCTCCCCATTTTCTTCCTTTAAACTATGGCTCTCAGGGCAATAGTGAGAATGTTTTATATTACGACGCTAATGCATCCCGTGATGCTATCTATGAATGTGCAACTGCAAGGTTAAAAGCCGTTATTGATTTATTGGAAGAGTTACACGAACTTAAAACCATAACAAGTACAAGTGCTTCAGCATTATCTATAGCTACTTCACTATTATTAAATGATGTTTATAGTTTATTTGAAGAACTAAATCCCTCAATCACGGAATTTGAAAGAAAGTAATTTGTTTAAGGGCTAGTGGATATAAACTAGCCAAATGCAAAGTTTGTATGGTAATTTTAGAAAATAATAACTTTTGATAATACTAACTAATTAGAAAATTTAAGTAGTTCTAATTATAAATGATTAGTGCAATTAGACTATAAAGTTTATATACTAAAGTATGGAATATTTTTAGTAGTAAAGGGTTTTTACGTGTTTACAAAGAAGTACTGGAGTTTAGTTAATTTTTCTATCTCGTTTGTTGGTTTAATTAGTTATCCATTATTATCATACGCCGCAGCGCCTACCTCAAGTTTAAGTCCAGATGGAACGGTTATTACTTATGAGGGTGGGGATACTAACGCATCAATTAAAGCATCGGATGGTGCGCTCACTAAAATGGTAGTCAAAGGGGTTACTATTGAGGGCCAAAATTGGGTTAATGTTGGAAGATACCGTAGCTGGATAAGTTTTGGTGGCGTTAATGGTAATTTAGGCTATAGCCCTAATTATGGTGATTTAGAGATTGAGGTGGATAAGGATACCCGTATTATTAGTTCAGTAAGTTCTAATTATGGCTCATCAGCTATTTATACCAGAACCGATGGTCAAGGTAAGACAGCTAAAATAACTACTGGAGCTACAGTTAATTTAACTAATTTAACCAATCAAACAGTAGCTGTTTTAGTTGAAGCTTTCAATGGTACCGCAGTACTTTCACTTACAGAAGATAGCAATATTAATGTTTCAGGTACAAAAGTTAATATTGGAGCTAGAGTAGACGCAAATAATGGTACTGCTATTGTTAATAATGCAGGTCTAATAAATATTACAGGTGGAGATAACTCTTCAGGATTGTTGGTTATAGGCAAGACTAACTATATTGAAAATAGTGGAAATATTAATGTATTTGGACAAAATAGTATTGCTATAGATAGTACGGCAAGTGCTGGCGATAATATTATTAATATTACGGGTGGATCAATTAAAGGAGCATCAGGTACTAATTCTGCTGGCCTTAAGCTGACTACTACAGATGGTAAAACCCATATTTCTAATTATGGTCAAATTAGTTCAGATAATGATTTAGCTATTTTAAGCCAGACTACAGGCGGTGAAAGTATTGTAGATAATGGTGGAACAATCGTTGGTTATTCTACTATTAGTGGTAGCGATGTTGTTTTTAATAACCAAGGCGGTACATTAGATTTACAAAACTTTAGCTCAGGTAGTAAAGCTACAATTGTTAATACCATTGGTACAACAAATGGTATTTTTAATAATGCAGGTATTATCAAGTTCAGTAATAGAAATTTAGATGGCACTACAAGCCATGCAGTTTTTGATGTGGCCACATTTAATAATGCGGGCACTATCAACCTAACCAATAAAAACCCATTGGGCGATAATGCGCTAATAGGAGATACATTAACCATTAATGGTAATTATGTTTCTAATGGCGGAAGTCTTTATTTAAATACATTACTAGATGATGGATCAAGTAATGGTGGCCAAGGAACCAGTGATCTATTAATCGTTAATGGTGATGTGATAACAGGCACAGGTGCAACAAAGGTATTTATAACGCCTACAGCCCCAAGCTTAGGACAATTAACAACAGGTGATGGTATTAAGGTTGTTGAGGTGCAAGGCAGTTCATCAAGTAATGCTTTTGCTTTAGGTAAACCATTAACTTCTGGGGCATATGAGTATCTATTAAATAAAGGTACAACTAATGAAAACTGGTATTTAACTAGCTTTTATAATCCATATGGAGGTGGCTCTGGCGGACAAGTAATCTATAACCCTGCTATTGGTGCTTACTTAGCTAACCAAACAGCCGCTACAGAGATGTTTCAGCAATCATTATATGATCGTTTAGTGTCTGCTAATGATTTTGATAATGATGCTTCTAAAAGATTATTCTGGTTAAGAGCTAAAGTAAGCCATAGTAGCTATCGCAGTGTGCATAGTAATTTTAGTAATCGTAACCGTACTTATATGATGCAGATGGGTGGAGATTTAGCCCTATTAAATATTAATGATGGTTATTTACACCTTGGTGTAATGGCTGGTTATGGGGATTTTGAAAATACCACAACGTCACGTTTAACAAGAACTAAGGTGGATGGTAAAGTAAAAGGTTATAGTGCAGGTGTTTATGGTACTTGGTTTGAAAACCAAGACACTGACTTGGGGTTATATATAGATACTTGGAGCCAGTTAGCTTGGTATCGTAATGAGGTTTCAGGCGAATCGCAGGTAGCTACTAAAAGATATAGTAGTAACTTATTGAGTAATTCTGTAGAAGTTGGTTATGGTATTCCTTTAGGTACAACTTCTGACTATCAAGTAATTATGACACCACAGTTGCAGTTAACTTATAACCTTTATGATGCGGATAACTTAAGGGATAAAAATAATTTGTATGTTACAGCTAATAAAGCAAGTGGTTTAACTTCTCGTTCAGGTATTAGGATGAGTGCGCGTGGTGTTACCCAAAAAACGGTAGAGCCTTTTGTTGAGGTTAACTATATTAATAGTACTGCAAAAAACCAACTCAAATTTAATGGTGATTCACAGCATGATGGTACACCAAGAAGTCGCTTAGAAACTAAAATAGGTTTACAGGGTAGTATTAATGATAGTTGGAGTGTTGCAGCTCACATGGGTGGTGAGTGGGGATCAAATAACTTTGAACGTTATACTGGCCAATTGAATGTAAACTATCACTGGTAAGGTTTTATAAGTTATCTGAGCTTGTATGGAATAGTTTTTATACAAAGTATTGTTAAAAAAACATAATGGGATTTTTAGAGATCTTATTATGTTTTATTAAATCTTTTCCTAATTGTAAAAAATATAAATAATAAAACTACACAATTAGTCTAACTTTTTCTGTAATCAGCATAGCTAAGTAATATGGCTATCTATTTCTATTAGGCTGCATGAGTTATAGTAATGAAATAACAAAGAAATAGCTGATTCATTATTAGGATCATTATGAAAGAAAATACGTGTATTAGTTTGATAGTTAATGGACAACAATTAAAAGCAGATGAAGGAAGCTCTATTTTAGAAGCGGTTATGCAATCTGGCGAGCCAGTTATAGATAATATAGGCTGTGCTGGGCAAGGTGTATGTGGCTCTTGTCGCGTTCTAATTAGGCATGAAGGTGAAAAGACAGTAACTGCTGCTTTAGCCTGCGAAGCTAAAGTAGCAGAAGGGTTGCAGGTTAGTTTTTTAGACCATTTACCAATCAGCCGTCAACATGTGTATACCACAAATGATTGGGAAGGAAAAACTTGGCACATACTACAGCGAATTAATGAAGTATTTCCTGAAGCTAAGCATTGTAGACATTGTGGCGGTTGCGATAATGCTTGCCCTAAACACCTTGAAGTGCAAAAGGGCGTTAATATGGCAGCAGCAGGTGATTTAAATGCAGCTACTATTTTTAATGAGTGCATTATGTGTAACTTATGTACCATTGCTTGCCCTGAGATGATCTCACCTAATCATTTAGGAACTTATATAAGGCGTTTAACAACAGCTGTGACGTTACGCCCAAGTGATTTATTGCATCGTTTGCATCAGATTGAATCTGGTGAAATGACTATTGATATTGATGCGGAAATTAACTAGGGGGAATTATGTCAGGCATAGTATACGAACAAGCATTAGCTAATTTAAAGCAAGCAGATTATGCAGCTCCCCCTGAGTTGGGAGATAAGCAATTATTACTTAAACAATACCATCCTGATTATCAGCAAGGAAGTACTATATCTTTAACAGTAGGTGCTAATAAAGGGGATGTTTGTCCCACTGCTTTAGCTAAGTTACTACAAAGCAATGCTCCAATTACTGATGCTAATTTAGCGGGGGCAATTGTGGTTAATACGGAGGTATTGGTTATTGGTGCAGGTGGAGCAGGTTGTGCTGCTGCGCTTGAGGTTTCAGCGAAAGGCCGCTCAGTAATTCTTGCTACTAAGTTAAGAATTGGTGATAGTAATACGGTAATGGCTGAGGGTGGGATTCAAGCAGCCATTGGTGAGGATGATAGTCCACAAATTCATTTTGAAGATACGCTAAAAGCAGGACATTTATGCGCTGATAAAAAACTTGTCGCACAGTTAGCTATTTCTGCACCTAATACTATTCGTTGGCTGATTGAACAGGGCATGAGTTTTGATCGTGAGAATAGTGATTTTGTAGGCAGTAAATTATTAAGAAAAAAACCAGGTGGTGCAACGCGCGCACGTATTTTATCGTTTAAAGATTATACGGGTGTAGAAATGATGCGTGTATTGCGAGAAGCCGTAGAATTAGATGAACGGATTAATGTATGGAACCGCTGCCCATTGGTGGAGTTGTTGTCAGATGAAGATGGCAATTGTGTAGGTGGTGTTATTTATGATTTAAGTACCCATCGTTTTGTATTGGTAAGGGCCAGTAAAGTTATTTTAGCTACAGGTGGTACTGGACGTTTACATTTAAATGATTTTCCTACTTCTAATCACTATGGTGCAACTGCTGATGGTTTGGTGTTAGCCTACCGTATAGGGGCTAAATTACGAGAGATTGATTCTTTCCAGTATCACCCAACGGGTGTTGCTTGGCCCTCTTTTCGTTTTGGTGGGCTTATTTCAGAAGCTGCTCGCTCTGCTGGCGCTTATTTGATCAATGGCGAGGGTAAGCGTTTTATTGATGAATTATTACCTCGTGATATTGTTTCAGCGGCTATTTTAAGAGAATGTGCTGAAGGGCGAGGGATAGAGCGTGAAGGTAAAGTAGGTGTATTTCTTGATGTGCCAGATTTAGAACGACGTAATCCAGGTATTTTAAAGGAACGTTTAGTGAGTTTAAGCCATTTGGGTAAACAATGTAATATTGATTTAACAGTTGAACCTATAATGGTTCGCCCTACTTTGCATTATCAAAACGGTGGTGTAGTCATTGATGAGAATGGTCAAACTACTGTTTCTGGTTTGTACTGTGTGGGCGAAATGACGGGCGGTATTCATGGCCGTAATCGTATGATGGGTAATGCGCTACAAGAGATTATTACTTTTGGTCGTCGAGCCGGTGAGCATGCTGCGTTAACAGCAAACCAACACCCTGCACCTAAAGTAGGATTATTTCATTTATATAATTGGCAACGTCAACTGATTTTATCTGGTTTGCCTACCAATGTTTATGGACCTATTTTGTTCCCCGAGTATGGAAACTTTGATTTCCATCGTGAAATTAATTTACGGGGACGTGCTAGTCAATCATTAAATAATAACCATAACAATCGCTAGGATGTAATGAAATGATATTTGAACCTATATTGTTATCTACCAAAACCTGTATTGGTGCAGATCTTAATCTGTGGCTTAGCGATCATGGTGGACATGGTTTAAAACAGGCTTTAAAAGCACCAGAGTTAATTATTGATACCCTTAAAAAAGCAGATTTACGTGGTATGGGTGGCGCTGGTTTTCCCACTTACCGTAAATGGCAAGCGATTGCTGATCAGCAAAGTGCTGATAAATATATTTTATGTAATGGTAATGAAGATGAGCCTGGTACATTTAAAGACCGTTATTTATTAAAAGCAACACCTCATCAAATTATAGAAGGGGCATTGATTGCTGCTGTGGCTGTGCAAGCTAATCATGTGTATTTATATATTAATCCTCATCAGGCTGAAGCATTGGCGGTTATGGAAAAAGCCGTTGAGCAATGGCAGATCAGTAGTTTGCTTAGTGAAGTAGCTGCTTATCTAAAAAGACCTATCGAATTAAAGGTAGTTAAAAGTTCAGGACTTTACATTGGTGGTGAAGAAACAGCAGTTATTTCAAGCGTTGAAGAGGGTTTTCCATTTCCTCGTGAAAAGCCACCTTATCCCTTTGAGAGCGGTGTGTTTGGTAAACCTAGCCTTATTAATAATGTGGAAACTTTTGCTACAGTGCCCCATATTTTAAAGAATGGTGCGGAGTGGTATAACCAATTAGGTATTGGTAATGCTTCAGGTACTAAATTGTATTCGCTTTCTGGTGATGTATTAAAACCTGGATTATATGAGCTACCTATGGGAACTACATTACGTGAGTTAGTATTTACCTATGGTGGCGGTATGTTAACCTCATCCCATTTTAAAGCTGTATTTACTGGTGGCCCTTCTAATACGTTACTTACAACGGCTGATTTAGATGTACATATGGATTTTGACTCTTTAAAAGAAAAAGGGTCAAGCCTTGGTACTGGTGCGATGATTGTGATTTCAGAAGGAACAAGTATTGTTCGTAAAGTTGCAGAATATGTAGACTTTTTTGCGGCAGGTTCTTGTGGGCAATGTACTTCTTGTAAAACGGGTACTTATCAGTTAGCTCGATTGTTACGTCGCATTGATACAGGTTCTGGCCTTAGAACAGATTTACGAGCATTAGAAAGTCTTTGTTCATTATTACCAGGTAGTGGCCGTTGTGCTTTGATTGATGGTGCTGCTACTGTGGTAAGTAGCTCTTTAAAACAATTTTATCAAGAGTATCAACAACAACTAATAGATTAGTTTTAGTTATAAAAAAAGGGTCACATAAATGACCCTTTTTTATAAGAAAATTAATTAATAAGCAATATCCAAGGTATTCCAACAATTAGCCAAACAGCCAAGAATAATAGACCAAAGATAAGGCCTAAACGCCACCATAACGTGCTAGGTAGATAACCAGTACCATAATATACAGGGCTAGGGCCAGTACCATAAGGGGTAATAATACCCATAAAGCCTAATGTCGGTAATAAGATTAATACAAAGGTGTGCATATCAAGCCCTTGAATATGACTTGCCGCACCTAAAATAACAGGTAGTAATGCAGTGGTGTGGGCAGTAGTACTAGCAAAGAAGTAGTGTAGAAGATAAAACACACAGGTTAGAATAACCATTACCATTATTGGCGAGAAACCATTTATATGATCACCAACTAAATTACCAAACCATGCAACAAAGCCTACTTTACTTAATCCATCTGCTAGAGCAACTAATGTAGCGAACCATGCAAAGGTGTTCCATGCAGCTTTATTCGATAAAATGTTATCCCATGTAATAATTCTACATATCAGCATGGCACAGATGACGAGGATACCTACTAAAGAAGCATTAATGATTTTTTCTGCAAAAATCCATAATAACAAGGCAACTACTACAAACACTAACAATAAAATTTCGTTGCGTGTTAATGAACCTAGTTTTTTAAGTTCTTCAGCGGCCCAGCTAGGAATTGCATCACCAGATTTAATTTCTGGTGGACATAGGATATAACATAAAAAGGGCGTGATTATTAGTAGTAAAATACAAGCAGGCGCAGCAGCAGTAAACCATTCCATCCAAGTTATAGTAACGCCTGCTGTTTTACTTGCAATACTAAGACCCAGTAAGTTAGGGGCAAGGGCTGTTAAAAATAAGGAGCTAGTAACACAAGTAGAAGCAATAGCCGTCCACATTAAGAAAGTGCCTATTTTTTTCATGGAAGGATCATTAGGCTTTGAATCATATAATGGTGGTAGGTTACTAATAATAGGATAAATAGTACCTGCACTACGTGCGGTATTAGAGGGTGTAAATGGAGCAAGTGCAGTATCAGCTATCATAATTGCATAGCCTAATGTTAAGCTACGTTTCCCCAATGTTTTTACTAGCCATAAAGCAATCCGTCTACCCAGTCCTGTTTTTTCATAGCCCAGTGCAAACATAAAAGCACCAAAAATAAGCCATACAGTGGAGTTAGTAAAACCTGATACAGCCCATGCAAAAGCATTTTTTGCTGATTCAAATTCAGGATTAGCCAGTTGTGCAGGACTAAACAGTACATAGTTAGCAAATAATGCTATAACAGCAACACCAATTAAACCAATAGCTGCTCCTGGTAAAGGTTCTAAAATAAGCCCAATCACACAACCAAGAAAAATCGCAAAAAAGTACCATGCATGGGGGGCTAGACCAGAAGGTACAGGGCATAACAAAACTATCAGTGTTACTAAAATAGGGCAAACTGAGGAGATAACTTTTTTCATGGGAAATGCCTAATAACTACAAAATAAATATGTAGTTATTATGTAGACATTAAGAATTATTGCTATTACCCATTATTATTAGAAGTGGCTATTTAATTATAGTTAAAACTATCTATTCTTTTATAGGAAGAGCTAATATTAATTGGGTATACCTTCTTCGATAATTGTGTTGGGTATAAAGAATAGCCTCTAAATTATTAATACCTAAATCTATAGAGTAAGGTGCTGTTGTATCATGTTTTGGAGCAGTTTTTGAAACTTGTTTGCTCACTAAATCTATTCGCCAGAGTAAGAGGATGAATAATAAAATTTGATTTGTAGTTTACTATTCCTTGCTTGTTAATAAGTTTATAACGTTATAGCTTATTTTTTTGAGTACCATCTTGATTGAAGTTTTCTTTATTTAACCATTTTTCAAAACGACCTTTTAGTTCGCCCCATTCTTTATCAATGATAGAAAACCAACAGGTATCTCTAGAGCGGGACTTGTATACAACTGCTTGTCTGAATGTACCTTCATATTTAAAACCTAACCGCTGAGCTGCTGTTTTAGAGGGTTCGTTTAGTGAGTCACATTTCCACTCATAGCGTCGGTATTGTAAATCATCAAAAACATAATACATAAGTAAGTATTGAGCTTCTGTAGCAATACGTGTTTTTTTCAGTAAAGGGGAAAAAGTTACATAACCTACTTCAATAGAGCCATTAATAGTGTCTGGTCGCATTAATGCAATAGTTCCTAATGCTCTATTTGTTTTAATATCGATAATGGCATAGTGATATTGATTGCTAGTAGTTACTAATTTAGTCAAATAATCACAAAATGTGGTGTAGTTTTGAGGTGGTTCAGCAGGTAAATATGTCCAATCTCTTCCGTCAGTTGCTGTTTGATAGGCAGCAAATAAGTCATTAGCATGTTTTTCAACATTTAATTGCTCAAGTTGACAATATTTGCCTACCAGTAAAGGGGTACTTGGGAATTCTCGGGGAGTCCAATCTATAACCTCTATACCAATAGGTTGTCCATATTCATTTAGTTTAGCTGACATGATTTATACCTAATATTATTCTGTGGAAAGTTCTTTACAACTTGAATGGGTAATTTCAATTTTTTTATAACATGCTTTATCTTTTGAGAGAGTTTTTATATTACTTAAAAAGATTTCTGGATTATTTAATGGTAATGTTTTTAATGTGGCTACAGGATATTCCCACCATTGACTATCTAATAGTTGTTTGCAAATTTCTTCAGTATGGCGATACTTAACTATTTTGGCAGGGTTGCCTGCTACAATAGCATAGGGTGGAACATCTTTAGTGACTACAGCACTTGTTGCAATAATGGCACCTGTACCAATAGTTACATTTTCTAAGATAGTGGCATTTTCACCAATCCATACATCGTGACCAATAACAGTATCAATTACTTCAGGGTAATAATGATGTGGGCTATCTGTATCATATTGAAAAGGATGAATACTTACCCAGTTCGTTGGGTGAACCTTTTTAGGATTGCCAATAGAAACGTTATTAGCAATAGAACAAAATCGACCAATAGATTTTACGAAAAGTAATTGGCTATCACTTCTTATATAGGTGAAAGCACCAATAGCTAGTTGAGGTGATTTGATAGTGACATGGCCTATTTCTACGTGTTCTTCTAGAATAAGCGTTGTCTTTTTATGGAGTGAAGATAAGCCACCTGCTAATTTGCAACGGTGTTTTCTTATCCATTTTTTCCAATAATGTCCTTTAAAAAACATATAAAAACCTAATATTGGGAGTGAGTAGTAAAGGGTGAATTTATTATCTGTATTGCAAAATAATATTTATAACCAACGATGGTGAAAATATCATCTATAATACGCACTAAATTCATATTTTAAAATAATAGTTCAAAGGTTATTTTATGTCGCAAACTCCTCTTGTTTTGGTGGATGGTTCTTCTTATCTTTATCGTGCTTATCATGCATTACCACCATTAACGACTTCTGCTGGTATCCCTACAGGGGCGGTTAAGGGAGTGCTGAATATGCTAAAAAGCTTAGTTAAGCAATATCCTAATAGTCCAATAGCTGTTGTGTTTGATGCTAAAGGGGGTAGTTTTAGAGATGAGTTATATGCTGATTATAAAGCTCACCGTCCACCAATGCCTGATGATTTACGGGTACAAATTGAGCCATTACATGAAAGTGTCAAAGCAATGGGCTTTCCATTGTTATGTGTTGATAGAGTTGAAGCGGATGATGTTATAGGTACACTTGCCTTAGAAACTGCCAAAACAGGTAGGCCTGTAGTGATTTCTACGGGTGATAAAGATATGGCGCAGTTAGTAAATGATAAGATTACACTTGTCAATACCATGACAGGTTCAACCCTTGATCCACAAGGTGTAATTGATAAGTTTGGGGTAGAGCCTAAGTTAATTATTGATTTCTTAGCATTAATGGGTGATAAATCGGATAATATCCCAGGTGTACCAAGTGTTGGTGAAAAAACAGCGGTAGGGCTTATTCAAGGTTTGCAGGGTGGTTTAGATATTATTTATGCTAATTTAGATAAAGTACCCACTTTGCCTATTCGTGGTGCTAAATCACTGCCTGCTAAATTAGAAGAACATAAGGATATGGCTTATCTTTCTTATCAATTGGCCACTATTAAAACGGATGTTGAGTTAGACGTTAATATAGAAGAGTTACAACGCAAAGAAGAAGACGATGCTACCTTAATAGAACTCTATAAAAAGTTAGAGTTTAGGCAATGGTTAGATGTTCTATTGCGTAAAGCACCAAAACAGCCTGCACCAATAGTACAGCCTATGCAAAATGATATGTTTGGTGGTGGGGAAGAAATTAAAGCAGAGCCACCACAATCAGAACCACAATCTACTACTCGTAATTATCAAATGATTCTTGAACAGCAAGATTTTGATAATTGGTTAGTAAAATTACAGAAAGCAGAACTAATAGCCTTTGATACTGAAACTACTAGTATTGATGCACAACAAGCAGAATTAGTAGGCTTATCGTTTGCCGTAAAACCTTATGAAGCGGTATATATTCCTGTAGCTCACGATTATATGGGCGCACCACAACAATTAGCACGTGATAAGGTATTAGCTGCATTAAAACCTATTTTAGAAAATGCCAATATAGCTAAAGTAGGACAGCATGCTAAGTATGACATGAATGTGCTTAGTCATTATGGTATTGATGTACAAGGTGTTAAGTTTGATACCATGCTTGAGTCATATGTATTAGACTCTACTGCCTCAAGACATGATATGGATACCTTGGCACAAACCTACTTAGATGAAACTACTATTTCTTTTGAAGAGGTTGCAGGCAAAGGAGCTAAACAATTAACTTTTAATCAAGTAAGTTTAGAGCAAGCAGTACCTTATGCTGCAGAAGATGCAGACATTACCTTAAGACTACATCAAGTATTATGGAATAAACTGCAACAAGAACCTAGCCAAGCTAAAGTATTAACAGAAATTGAAATGCCGTTAGTACCAGTATTAGCGCGTATTGAGCGCAATGGTGCATTGGTTGATGGGAAGTTATTGGCTAGCCAAAGTCAAGAATTAGGCGAAAAAATGGTAGCCTTGGAAAATAAGGCTTTTGAATTGGCAGGACAGAATTTTAATATGAGTTCTCCTAAGCAATTGGGAGAGATACTTTATACTAAGTTAGGATTGCCGATTATTAGTAAAACAGCTAAAGGGCAACCTTCAACAGCGGAAGCTGTATTAGCAGAACTTGCTTTACAAGGTTATGAACTACCAGAAGTTTTGATGGAATACCGTACTTTAAGTAAATTGAAGTCTACCTATACTGATCGTTTACCTGAGCAGATTAATCCTAGAACAGGTCGCATACATACCTCTTATCATCAAGCTGTAACAGCCACTGGCCGATTATCTTCCAGTGATCCTAACTTACAAAATATTCCTATTCGCACTCCAGAAGGGCGGCGCATTAGGCAAGCATTTATTGCTCCTAAAGGTTATAAACTATTGGCGGCGGATTATTCACAAATTGAATTAAGAATAATGGCACATTTAGCTCAAGATAAGGGCTTATTGGATGCCTTTAAGCAAGGGTTAGATGTACATAGAGCAACTGCTGCGGAAGTGTTTGGTGTATCAGTGGCGGATGTAACAAGCGACCAACGCCGTAAAGCTAAAGCCATTAATTTTGGTCTTATTTATGGTATGAGTGCTTTTGGTTTGGCTAAACAAATAGGTGTAGACCGCAAAGAAGCCCAAGAATATATTGATAAATATTTTACTAAATACCCTGGTGTGCTAGCTTATATGGAGCGTACCCGTGAAGCTGCTGCTGAAAAAGGTTATGTAGAAACGTTATTTGATCGTCGCTTATATCTACCTGATATTAAAGCAGGTAATGCAAATGTACGCCGTGGTGCAGAGCGCACAGCTATTAATGCCCCAATGCAAGGAACCGCTGCAGATATTATTAAGCGTGCGATGGTTAAAGTAGATGCTTGGTTGCAACAAGATAAAGTAGATGCCAAAGTAATTCTGCAAGTACATGATGAATTGGTATTAGAGGTGCAAGAAGATCAATTGCAACAAGTATCAGATAAGATAAAACTAATAATGGCAGAAGCTGCTGAGTTAGCGGTGCCTTTAGTAGTGGATGTAGGGATTGGTAATAACTGGGATGAAGCTCATTAATTGCTCATGTATGTATTTATAAGGCGAGCTAGGAAAAATAGCTCGCCTTACATTAGTTATTTCTATTAATAATTAACTCTCTTAGTGAGTTTGGTAAAAATTGTTGTAAGCAGTTATTAATCTGTTTTTCATGACGTTGCCAATAAATACCAATACCTATAATAAATAGACCTATTAATGTTAAGGCAAAAGGGAATAACATACTGTCTTTAAATACATTATAAGAAAGATGTCCTAGATAAAAAGCTACACCAAAACCACCAAATATAACAAATACTCTTCTGGCCAAAGTAGCGCCCACTAAAATCATGGCTAGATTAATACAGCAATAAAGGAATTTATTAAGCTCACTATCAGAGCTCATTGAGCTTAAAGCTCCCCAGAAAGTTAATACTCCGCCTAGGTACAACCAAAAAGCAAAATCTTTATGGGTCTTATTTTTAATGTCTACGATAAAGGCAACAGCGATCATCCATAAGCCAAACCAAAGGGATATAGTTTGTTTTAATTCCCAATAACTTCTGTAGTAGCCATCTCTTTCAAACCAACCAAATATTTCTAGCATCATGGGGGTTAAATCCATGCTCATATACCATAAGGTAACTGCTACAGGCATAACTAAGAATGGTAAACGATAGCGATATACCATAAACACTCCAATAGCAAGGGTAGCTAATTCCATAATCATCCAACGCCAATCAATGAAACGATGATAGTCACGGTAATGAGTATAACTATCCCAGTAGCCTAGGGCGGATTGTAATCCATAAACAGCTAAGGGAACTAAAACCACCACTAGCGTAGCTAAGATACCCGCAGGAATGGCTAGCTGATAACGGCGTAATAATAATTCTGTTAAAGTAATTCCAAGTACTGCATATACAACACAGATAGCAAATAAACCAAAACCACCAAAGTTTTCCCAGCCTAAGGTCATAAATAATGACATGGCCCCAATGGCGATCATTCCTCCAAGATAATAAAGGATATGAGTCATCTGAAAGCTGGGTAGATCTTTATTCTGATCTTTCAAAAATAACCATAGTTGTTCAACTTGGTTATCAGATAACACCCCTTGTTTAGCGGCAGCATCTAATTGAGATTTTTTAACTTGCATAGTAACGTTCTTCTTACAGAGGATGTCATGATAAATTTATCATAACTATGTTGTTATTAAATTGAAAAGTAAAGTTATATTTTGTTTTAATTATTTATGTCAGTTCTTATTGTTAGTTATTCTGTTATTAACTCCATACAAAGTATTTCATAGCGTTGAATTTTTTCTTGGAGCTTTTGTTTATGTTCTAACCAGAGGGCTATGTTTGTATCTATATAGTGTTGGTGCTTTTTTAACATATCACCTCGTTCTTTTAAAGTTGCATTACCTTGGGCATATATATAAGAATGAAAACCGACAATTTATCCCCAAAGTAGCTTAAAATAGAAAAATATTAATGAGCCTTATGAATTAGACTTTTTTATAAAAAGAGTTTTCATTAGTTATGATGTCCAAAAGAGAACAGATTACAGGTGGTATATTAGGCAGTCCTCTGGTTTCTGATCATGCTATTAATAAATTAGTGTATGCTAAACACTGAAGATTAATTGATATAGACAGGATTTATTATGATTGATTATCAAGGGGAATTAATTCTTACAGTCAATGCGGGTTCTTCGAGTATTAAAATAGGTTTATTTGCTGGGCGCAAAGGGCAAGAGCCAAAACTGCTTATTCGAGGAAAATTGGATGGCATAGCTACTCAACCGCGTATTCAAATAAAGGATACAGCAGGTAAGATATTAGCGGAACAGCATTACAGTATTGGGCAAATTGGTAATTTACCAGACGCCTTTCATTTTATTTATAAAATCTTTATTGAAATTTTAGAAGGTAAAGAACCCAGTTTAATGGGACATAGAGTGGTACATGGAGGTAGCCATTTTATTCAACCTGTATTAGTTAATAGACAGGTTTTGCAAGAGTTAGAAAAATTAACATCTTTAGCACCATTACATCAACCTTATAATCTGGTTGCTATGCAATTATTGTTGGATAAAAAGCCAGAAATACCACAAGTAGCTTGTTTTGATACGGCTTTTCATGTGGGGCGTGATCTGTTGCATGAGCTATTCGCGTTACCTTATGAGATGTATGAGCAGGGCATTAAACGCTATGGTTTTCATGGTCTTTCCTTTGAATATATCAGTCAATGTTTACAACAGAAATTACCAGAAGTGGCTAATAAAAAGATAGTTATTGCTCATCTTGGTAATGGTAGTGGTTTATGTGCGATACATCAGGGTAAAAGCGTTGAAGTAACCACTAGTTTTAGTGCCCTCGATGGTTTGCCAATGGCAACACGGACAGGCTCTTTAGACGCAGGTGTAATCATTCATTTATTAAATGAAGGCAAAACTACCAAGGATATTGAAAAGTTAGTTTATAAGCAATCGGGATTATTAGGTATTTCTGGGGTGAGCAGTGATATGCGTACCTTAAAGGCTAGTAAAGAAAAAAGAGCAAAGTTAGCGATTGATTACTATGCATTACATATCGCACAAAATATAGCTCAATTAGCAGTTAGCTTAGGTGGGCTAGATGCTCTCGTATTTACTGCGGGTATTGGTGAAAAAGATGCTAGTTTGCGTGAGCAAGTGATAAACCAACTTAACTCTTTATTTGGTTTTAAATTAGATCAACAAGCCAATCAAAATAATAATTTTAAAATTACGGCTAATGATAGTGAAACATTAGCTTTAGTTATTCCTACAGACGAAGAAAAAATGATAGCAAAACATGCATGGCGTATTTATCAGGGATTATAATCAATGAATTCAAATGCAGCAGATCTTTTTTACTAAAAGGTAAGAAAGATCTTATCGTGGGTATTGCTAATGAAGACTCTATTGCATGAGAATGTGCGCAAGTCTTACATTCGTTAGATGCAGAGTTAACTATTACTTATTCATTTGAATCAATGGGTAAAATAATTTCCACAAGAAAGCCGCCTTCAGAATGATTGCTAAATACTATTTGCCCATTATGGCTTTCTATTGCTCGACGACTAATAGCTAACCCTAAACCATAACCTTGCGAGGTTTGTCCTGGTACTCTATAGAAGGGTTTACTTAATTGAGTAAGATGCTCTTCAGTAACACCTATACCATAATCCCTAATCACTATATGTATTTTATTATCTTTTTGTTGTGCAGTTATTTCAATGGGTTTGTCAGTTGGATTAAATCGTAACGCATTACGTATTAGATTATCTAAGGCACGTTCTACGCGATCTTCCCAACCATTGATGGTAATTGTTTCAGGTATATTAAGTTTAATTTTTTGATCAGGTGCAGTAATTTTGGCATCTTCTTGTAGTTTCCTTAATAAAGGGGCTAGAGGAATAGCCGTTTTATTGCCTGGTACACTATCTAATCTAGCAAGAGTTAGTATTTCACTAATAAGAGACTCTAGGCGATCACATTCAAGGGATAATCGATTAGAAAGTTTTTCTCTATCTTCATCGTTCGCACGTTCTAAAAGAGCAGTAGTAATTTTTAGACGTGTTAAAGGTGATCGTAACTCGTGAGATACATCACGAAGCAATTGGCGCTGACTATCAATTAAAGCTTGCAAGTGTTCGCCCATCAAACTGAAATCTTTAGCCAGTAAACCAAATTCATCTTTACGATTAGCTAAATTAGTCAAACTATTTTTTTGATACTCTGTACGACCTAAGTCATGCACTGCTCCCCTTAATTTTTTTAAGGGTCTTGTGATTGATAAAGTTAGTAAGATACTAAAAATAGTCAGTACAATAAGAGTAATGGTAATACCACTTACAGGGCGCCATATGCTTTCGCGCTGCCAAGCATTTAGTTCACTGTTAGGTATTCTGTAAATAAATAGATAACTATTACCCGTTTTTGTACTGGTGTATTCTAGGGTTATTTGTCGCCATTGTGGCATAGGCCCTGGAGGATTAGGCGAGTTATGAGTAAAATTACCATTACCTCTCATCATTCGGTGATGACGTGGTGTTACTAAGGTTGTTCCAGATTCTGTTAAGATTTGTATATCAACTCGATATTTGCTTTGGTGCTGTTGTAGAAATTTTCTAGCTGACTCAATGCCTTCATTTTCATAATGATCTACCCATTGCTGTGCTACATTTTTAACAATAGGTAAACGATTTAATATCCAAGTATCTTGGTTAAAAAAGTGACTGAATAATATAGTTAAGCTAACAGTTATAGTGATAGCTAACCAAAAGCTTAAAAAGATTCGCCAGAAAAATGAGCGCACAAAAGTTACCTTCGAAACATAAATGCCCACATTATAGGTGGGCATTTACTAATGGAACAGAAAATTATTTACCTGCTTTACTAGCTTTCCATGCTTGGAACTCTTGCCATTCTTTCATACGTTCATCTTGCCATTTTTGTCTTTCATCAAAGTTTTTTTGTTGCTCTGGAGTCATTGTGGCACGTATTTGTTTACGAGTTTCTTCGCGTGACTTTTGTAACTCATCTGCCATCGCCTTTCTATCTGTTTCAGATAGTTTATTATAGTATTTTTGTTTAATTTCCCAACGTGCTTTTGCCTGCTTTCTCATCATATCTTGCATTTTGTCACGTTGTTCTGGTGATAGGTTATTCATACCTCCACGATGAAATCCACTATGTTTGCCATATCCATTATGTCCAGGGCCAAAATCACCACGAGCACAAGGGCCATTACCATGTCCATAGCCTGCATCGGGGTTTCCGTGACCATAACCAGTACCATGTGGCGCTGCAATTGCTAATGCAGGGATAGCTGCTGTAAGTAATAAAGCTGGAATATATTTACGCATCTTAATTCTCCTAACCTTTCAACAAGGTTGCTGTTTCTGTTATGGTCAGTATAAGCATTTAAAGGTCAAGTACAGTCAGTAGTATGTAAAGAGAAGGTAAAGATTTTTTGCTGAATTAAGTGGCGTAATAATAGCCACGACCACGTAATGATAGTATACGAGGGCTTCCATCAGAGTGAGGGCCAAGTTTTTTACGAAGGTTACTAATATGCATATCTAAACTACGATCGTATAAAGTAAGTTTTCTTCCAAGTGCTATTTGAGTAAGTTCATGCTTATCTATAGGTTCGCCAGGTTGCTTTATCAACGCTTCTAAAAGACGGCTTTCAGAAACAGTTAAAACAGTTTCTACTTCATTAATAGTAACAACCCCGCGTACAGGGCTAAAGTTTAAATCACCTAACTCAATATGGCTTGGTGTGGCTGTATTATGATTAGATGAGCGCCTTAATATAGCTTTTAAACGAGCAGTAAGCTCTCTAGGTTCACAAGGTTTGGGAAGATAATCGTCTGCACCCAATTCAAGTCCTAAAATACGATCTAGTGGTTCACCACGTGCTGAAAGCATTAATACAGGGAGATCAGGGTGATGGGTTCTTAATAGCTTAAGTAAGTCTAGACCATTACCATCAGGAAGCATTACATCAAGAATAACAGCATCGGGTAAAGATTGTGTAGCTAAATAATCTTTACCCGTTTGCGTTGTATGACAAGAGCTAACATCAAATCCTTCTTGAGTGAGCCAGTGGCTTAATAGTTCACAAAGTTCTTCGTCATCGTCTATCAGTAGTAAATTATTCATCCGTAATCACTATGGTAGTACTTTTTTAAAAGGTTTAACGTCTACATTACCATAAACACCCGCTTCACAATAGGGATCGGCATTAGCCCAATCTTGTGCTGCGGCCAATGAATCAAACTCGGCAACAACTAAACTTCCTGTAAATCCACATTCACCTGGATCATTACTATCAACTGCTGGATGAGGACCAGCCAATATAAGGCGACCTTGCTGTTTTAAGTTTTCTAAACGTTCTAAATGAGCAGGCCTTGCTTTTAAACGTAGTTGTAGAGTATTAGGCTTATCTGTTGCAATAATTGCATAAAGCATCATTATTCCTCCGAATTAGAGGGTTGTTCCTCTTCTTTAATATGACGTGATAAATATAGTGCTTGACCAATCATAAAGATAATCGTCATAGCAAGACTACCAAACACTTTAAAGTCTACCCAAATACTATCAAAAGTAAAGGCAACAAATAAATTAGCAGCACCACAAATAATGAAGAAAATAACCCAAGCAATATTAAGTTTTCGCCAAATAGCATCTGGCAGTGTAACTGCCTTGCTCATTAAGCGTTGTACAATAGGTTCTTTACCAATATATTGACTACCTAAGAAAGCTAAGGCAAAAATCCAATTCACAATAGGTGCTTTTAGTTTTATAAAGGTTTCACTATGGAAAGCAAGTGTTAAACCGCCCAATAATAAACAGGCAGCTAGGGTGATCATTTGGCCATTGTCTAATTTTCTTTGTTTTAAGAAAATAGCACCATAAACAATAATGGAAACAATGATAAGTACCGCTGTAGCACTATAAATACCACCCAACGTAAAAGTATAGCCAAACAGTTCTATAGGCCGAGGTTCTATTTTAAATACAATAAAAAATAGGATAAGAGGAATAAAATCTATAAACTGTTTCACGAAAACACAATCCAAAGTGGTTTAAAAAGGGCATAATAGCAAACTTAGCTATTTCCTTCATAGATTATAAATATTTTGTAGTTATTTTATGAGCCAATCCATTGATCTACACAGTCATAGTACAGCCTCCGATGGAGCGTTAAGCCCCACAGAACTGGTATTGCGAGCACATTCTAGGGGAGTTAAGGTATTATCTTTAACCGATCATGATACGATTGATGGTTTAACCGAAGCCATAGCTGCGGCTAACACTGTTGGAATAGAGTTTGTTAAAGGTATAGAGATATCTTGTATTTGGAATAACACCACTATTCATATACTTGGTTATGGTTTTGATGTTTGTAATGCTCGTTTGCAAGAGCTATTAGCTTTTTTAAGAGAGGCTCGGTGGTCAAGAGCAAAACAAATAGCAGAAAAGTTACATGCAAAGGGAATGGTTAATTTATTAGATAAAGCGATTAGCCAGCAACAACAGCAGTTTGCTAGTAATAATGGCCCTGGTCGCCCCCATTTTGCTCGAGCAATGGTTGCTGAAGGATATGTGGATACAACAAAAGAAGCCTTTCAGAAATGGTTAGGAAATGGGAAAATAGGTGATGTTAAACAGCATTGGCCTAGCTTGGAAACAGTTGTAGATATTCTACATAAAAGTGGTGCGTGGGTTAGTTTAGCTCATCCTTGCCAGTATAATATGACACGTACTAAACTTAGCCGTTTATTAAGAGAGTTTATTACCTCAGGTGGTCATGCGATGGAGGTAGTAAATGGTTTTCAGCCTGCAGAACAGGTCGGTAAACTAGCCAATCTAGCAAGAGATTTTGGATTATTTGCAAGTGCTGGCAGTGACTTTCATTATCCTAATACATGGGGTGAGTTAGGGCTATATCGGCCAATGCCAGAAGATTTACCGCCACTTTGGAAAAAGCTAGGTGTATTACACTAATTATTTATTAAGAGGACTCTCGTGAGCCAATTTTTTCAGATTCATGTAGAAAACCCACAACAGCGTTTAATTAAACAGGCGGCTAGTATCATTGAAGGGGGTGGTGTTGTGATTTACCCTACAGATACTACTTATGCATTAGCTTGTTGTATTGGTAATAAAGCGGGAATTGATCGTATTCGACAAATTCGTCAATTGGATGAAAAACATAATTTTACTTTAATTTGTCGTGACCTCTCTGACTTAGGTGTTTATGCGAAGGTTAATACCAGTGCTTTTCGCTTGTTAAAAACGTATACACCGGGGCCTTATACATTTATTTTAGAGGCAACACGTGAAGTGCCTAGAATGTTAATGCATCCAAAACGTCGTACAATAGGCTTAAGAGTACCTAACTTCCCTATTACTCAAGCGTTATTGGCTGAAGTCACTAAACCTTTGTTAACCACCAGTTTAATTATGCCAGGTGAATCGCAACCTATGACAGATCCTTATGAGATTAAGGACTTATTAGAAAATCGTGTGGATCTTATTATTGATGGTGGCATGGGTAATTTAGAGGTTTCTACGGTAATAAGTTTAGTAGATGATACGCCAGAGGTTATCAGGGAAGGATTAGGTGACCCTACACCATTCCAATAATTATGACGATAATTAATACATCTGTCCCTAGTAATCCTCAATTACCACTAGCCTTAGTTTATGGTGAGGCAGTTATTGAGGTTCCACAGGATTTATATATTCCGCCAGATGCTCTTGAGGTTATTTTAGAGGCCTTTGAAGGGCCATTGGATTTATTACTTTATCTGATTCGTAAGCAGAATATAGATATTTTAGATATCCCTGTGGCAGAAATTACCCGTCAATATATGAGTTATGTGGAATTAATGAAGTCAGCACGACTAGAATTAGCCGCAGAATATTTATTAATGGCAGCTATGTTGGCAGAAATTAAGTCCAGAATGTTGCTGCCTAAACTGCATAGTGCAGAAGAAGAGGAAGAAGATCCTCGGGCTGAATTAATTAGACGTTTGCAGGAATATGAGCAAATCAAGGTGGCTGCTGAGGGATTGGATGAAATACCTCGTTTAGATAGAGATATTAAAGAGATACAGTTAGCTGCACCAGAAGCTAAAGCAAGAAAGCTATTGCCAGAAGTTACTTTACAAGAGCTATTGTTGACCGTCTCAGAAGTATTAAAAAGGGCTGAGATGTTTGAACAACATCAGGTCTCAAGGGAAGTTCTTTCTACAAGAGAAAGAATGACAACTATCCTAGAAAAAATAGCAGGTAAGGGATTTGTGCCCTTTATTCAATTATTTCAAGTAGAAGAAGGTAAGCTAGGGATCGTAGTTACTTTTATGGCTATTTTAGAGCTAGTGAAAGAATCATTGATTGATATTATACAAAATGAACCTTTTGCGCCTATTCATGTGAAAGCAAAGATGGCAATGGAGACAGTAAGCTATGAATCTGAATGAGCCTTTAGAGTTAGCAACGCTACTTGAGGCCTTATTATTGGCTCATAATCAGCCCTTGACTATCGATCGAATAGAATCGTTATTTGATGAAGAAGAAAAGCCATCTACAGCACAGATCCATGAAGCTTTACAGATTTTAGCTGCAAACTGTCAGGGTCGTGCTTATGAGCTTAAGGAGGTAGCCTCTGGTTATCGATTACAAGTGCGTAGTGATTTTGCTCCTTGGGTTAGTAGACTATGGGAAGAAAAGCCGCAACGTTACTCAAGGGCACTATTAGAAACCCTTGCATTAATTGCCTATCGACAACCTATTACCCGTGGCGAAATTGAAGATATTCGAGGTGTAGCTGTTAATAGTCAGATTATTAAAACCTTACAAGAGCGTGATTGGATACGTGTGGTAGGTTATAAAGATGTACCTGGTAAGCCAGCAATGTTAGCCACAACCAAAGCTTTTTTAGATTACTTCAATTTAAAAAGTCTAGAAGAATTACCAGCGCTTTCAACTATTAAACCTATTCAGGAAGAATTCCCTATTTTAGTCGAAGAACTATCTGTTGAAGTTGAGCAAAACTTAATAGTGACCAGCGAAGAAGCAATAGAAAATGGAGAAGAACAAGCTCCTCAATCAGAAAAAAGCTTTAAAAATCTACTAGAAGAATGGGACCAAATGGAACAAGGGGTAAAAATTGATTTTTCAGATTTACTACCAGAATCCATCAAAACAGAATCTGAAGAATAAAAAAGCCGATCATCTGATCGGCTTTACAAAACAGTAGTAATTACTTACGACCAGCTTTGTTTAACATACGAGCAGCACGCTCATTAGCTTCATCAGCTGTTTGTTGAGCTTGTTGTGCAGCACTTAATGCTTGTTGTGCAGTTTGTTGAGCTTGTTGAGCTGTAGATTGAGCTTGGTTTGCAGTTGCTTCAACAGAATCTAAACGAGTAGCTTCTTTGCTAGAACAACCAGCAGCTAATACAGCAACTAAAGCTAGAGCAGATGCTTTAAGAATAATGTTCATTAATTTCTCCTAAATAATAGTAAATTTACCACACTTAGAATAATGTCATATTCATTTATACATCAGCAATTATCCAAAAGTCATACTCGAATAACTTATTAGGCAATAAAAAAGCCGATCAGAAGATCGGCTTTTAAAACGGGCTAAAATAATAAATTATTTACGGCCAGCTTTGTTTAACATGCGAGCAGCACGCTCATTAGCTTCGTCAGCTGTTTGTTGAGCTTGTTGCGCAGCGCTTAAAGCTTCTTGTGCAGTTGCTTGAGCTTGTTGTGCTGTTTGTTGAGCTTGTTGTGCAGTTGCTTCAACAGCGTCAACACGTTCAGAGTTGCTTGAACAGCCAGCAGCTAAAACAGCAACTAAAGCTAAAGCAGATGCTTTAAGAATAGTATTCATTGTGTATCTCCTAGTTTTATTTATAACATCATTTTAAAGTACCATTATGCTATTTTTGGTTTTATCAAGCAAATACTTAGCATAAGTGGCAGCATATATTATAGCCATAAAAAAAGCCAATCAAAAGATTGGCTTTAAACTTTTCGCAAATAAATTATTTACGACCAGCTTTATTTAACATGCGAGCAGCACGTTCGTTAGCTTCATCAGCAGTTTGTTGAGCTTGCTGAGCAGCGCTTAAAGCTTGTTGTGCAGTAGCTTGAGCTTGTTGAGCAGTTTGTTGAGCTTGTTGTGCAGTTGCGTCAACAGCGTCAATACGCTCAGAGTTGCTAGAACAGCCAGCAGCTAAAACAGCAACTAAAGCTAGAGCAGATGCTTTAAGAATCATATTCATTGTAAATCTCCTAAATAGATGTTTTTCATAGTTATATAATGGCTTGAGCCATAGTCTTATATTATCAGAAATAGTTTAAATTAACTGATAGTATCCAAAAGATAGCTTAATCTTTTTTTAATAAGCTATCTATATGTTGCAATTTGAACGCTATATTTATAAAAAAGTTCCTAATGACTAATTAAATATTTTGGTAACTCATCAAATTGATCAATAATAGTTAATGGAGAGTAACTTTTTAATGCCTCTACAGATTGTGCTCCATAGCTAACAGCTATGCTGTCCATATTGGCATTATTAGCCATTTGTAAATCAAAAGAAGCATCACCTACCATAACCGCTTGTTTATTATTTAACCCAAAATAATCTAATAATTCATTCAGCATCTTAGGGTTTGGTTTGCCTGCAGTTTCGTCAGCACAACGGGTTGCGTCAAAAAAATTAGTGAGTTCTAAAGCCCCTAGAATACGGTCTAAACCCTTACGGCTTTTACCTGTGGCAATGGCTAATAAATAATCATTTTGTTGTAGTTTTTGTAGTGTTTCTAACACATTTGGATACAAATTTGGTGTCGTTTTCTCCATTTCTACAAAGTTTTTAGCGTAATTTTCTAAATATTCGGTTAATTGTTTAGGAGATAACTCAGGGTAAAGTTTACTTACCGCATTATCCAATCTAAGACCAATAATATTTTTAACGCTTTGGTTATCTAAAACAGGTAATCCAAAATCTTTAGCTGTTACATGAATACTGTTAACAATAAGGTTTATGGAATCAAGCAAAGTGCCATCCCAATCAAAAATAGCTAACTTATACTTTGCCATTTAATTGCTCCAACGTTTTTTCCCATAAAGGCTCAACAGGCGCTTCAACGGATAAGGTCTTATTATCTGGTAAGGTAATAGTCAGCGCATAAGCATGTAAAAATAACCTTTTACCACCTAGATTACGAATAGTCTTAGAAAACTCTTCATCACCGTATTTAGGGTCACCCGCTATCGAATGACCAGCATGTTTAGCATGTACTCTAATTTGGTGAGTTCGGCCTGTAATAGGGCTAGCTTCTACCAATGTAGCAAAATCACCAAAACGTTTTAATACCTTAAATAAGGTTAATGCTTCTTTCCCTTCAGGATTTATTTCAACCATGCGCTCGCCAGAGCGTAGATTGTTTTTTAATAAAGGCGCAGAAACTTTCTTTTTGGCAGCAGGCCAATTACCTCTAACCAATGCCAGATAGCGTTTATCAACACCATCACCTCTTAGTTGGGTATGTAAATGGCGTAACATACTGCGTTTTTTAGCAATCATTAGTAGGCCAGAAGTATCACGGTCTAAACGATGCACTAACTCTAACTCTTTGGCCTCTGGGCGTAATTGGCGAAATGCCTCAATAACTCCAGCACTTACTCCACTACCACCATGAACAGCAATACCTGCTGGTTTATTAACAATAATTAAACCTTTATCTTCATAAACAATGGCTGCTTCTAAGCGCTCTAATAAGGGTTGAGCAAAAGGTTCTTTTTCTGTTTTTTCAGCTAAACGTAATGGCGGAACGCGAACAATATCACCAGCTTGTAATTTATACTCAGGTTTAATACGCCCTTTATTAACCCGTACTTCCCCTTTACGTAAAATACGATAAATAAGACTTTTAGGAACGCCTTTTAATTGCGTGCGGAGAAAATTATCAATACGTTGCCCTGCATAAGAAGGGGATACTTCTAACCACTGCACCGCTGTCTGGTTAGGTGTAGTAGTTGAGGCGTCTGTCATAATGGTTACCTGAAATAAAGCGAATTTAAAAAAGCTATTTTAACAGTTTGTGAAGAGGCTTTCCTAATAAACACCGTTTTAATTAATAAGTTTCTTATCTTAGTACCATAACTAGGGTAAAATAACTAAATGATTGACGATATTTCTTTTCTAATAGACTCTCTAAATGATGCTCAACGACAAGTGGTAGCTGCACCACTCGGTCAGCAATTAGTATTGGCTGGCGCTGGTTCAGGTAAAACACGGGTATTAGTGCATCGTATTGCATGGCTTATGCATGTAGAGCAAGCCTCACCATTTTCTATTTTAGCGGTAACTTTTACCAATAAAGCTGCTGCTGAAATGCGCGGACGTATTGAAAGCCTATTGAAACAACCCACTCAAGGCATGTGGGTAGGTACTTTTCATGGTCTAGCACATCGTTTATTGCGCAATCATTGGCAGGAAGCAAAGCTAATTCAAAACTTCCAAGTTTTAGATAGTGATGACCAATTACGACTAATCAAACGGGTATTAAAAGATTTAAATATCGATGACCAACGTTGGCAAGCCAGAGAAGTACAATGGTTTATCAACAATAAAAAAGATCAAGGTATTCGACCAAGTGGTATTCAAATATTTGGTGATGTCTATATCTCTACTATGGTGCAAGTTTATCAAACCTATGAAGAATATTGTGAACGTGCAGGTGTAGTTGATTTTGCTGAACTGTTACTGCGTGCCCTTGATTTATGGCGTGATAACCCAGAATTACTAAAACACTACCAACAACGTTTTGCTCATGTGTTAGTAGATGAGTTTCAAGATACCAATGCAGTGCAATATGCATGGTTAAAAATACTCGCCAAAGGTACTAAAAGTTTAATGGTAGTAGGGGATGATGACCAATCAATCTATGGTTGGCGTGGCGCTAAGATTGAAAATATCCAATCCTTTACCGATGATTTTCCAGAAGCAGTAACCTATCGCCTAGAACAAAACTATCGTTCAACCAATACTATTTTAAAAGCAGCCAATGCACTGATTGATAATAACCAAGGTCGTTTAGGTAAAGAGCTTTGGACAGAAGGTAATGAAGGCGACTTAATCGCTTTATATGCAGGCTTTAATGAACAAGATGAAGCTCGTTATATTTTAGAGCGAATCCAAGAAGCCCATAGAGAAGGTTTTAACTACCAAGAAATTGCTATTTTATACCGTTCCAATGCCCAATCCCGTGTATTAGAAGAAAATCTATGGCGAGAAAGTATACCCTACCGTATTTATGGTGGTTTACGTTTCTTCGAGCGAGCGGAAATTAAAAACGCTTTAGCTTATTTAAGGCTTATTCGTTCTAAACAAGATGATAGTGCGCTTGAGCGTATTATTAACTTACCTACCCGTGGTATTGGTGAAAAAACCATTGAACAAGTAAGGCAACTGGCTCGTGAATTAAATATCTCTTTATGGCAATCCCTTAAAGAAATTATAGCGAATAAAGGTGTACCTGCTAGAGCCTGCTCAGCACTCAATAATTTTGTGTTATTGATTAATCGCCTAACCGATGAAATAGAACCATTAAAATTATCAGAACAAATAGATTTAGTGATTAAACAATCGGGTTTATTAGAATTTCATCGTGCAGAAAAGGGTGATAAAGGTGAAGCTAGAGTAGAAAACTTAGAAGAATTGGTAAGTGCAGCCAGTGCTTTTGAACATGATGGAGAACTAGAAGAAAACACCACCCCATTAGGTGCATTTTTAGATCATGCAGCCCTTGAAGCAGGGGAAAAACAAGCAGGTGATGGCGAAGACTGTGTACAACTAATGACCTTACATAATGCCAAAGGGTTAGAATTCCCCTTAGTATTTTTAACAGGTATGGAAGAAGGGCTATTCCCCCATCAACGTAATATAGAAGATATTGATCGTTTAGAAGAAGAACGTCGCCTAGCCTACGTAGGTATTACCCGTGCTATGCAACAACTCGTGTTAACTTATGCTGAAACCAGACGACTGCATGGTAATGAAACCTACAATAGAATCTCCCGTTTTGTTAGAGAAATCCCAACTGATTTACTACGAGAAGTGAGACTATCAGGCTCAGTAAGTCATCCATTTACTCAACAATCATCAAATCAAGAATCAACAGGCTTAAGCCTAGGGCAACGTGTACTACACCCCGTATTTGGTGAGGGAGTAATTCTCAATGCCGAAGGCTCAGGCGCTCATACCCGTATCCAAGTAAAGTTTGATAATGAAGGCAGTAAATGGTTGATTTTAGCGTTTGCTAAGTTACAGGCTATTTAAAAAGGCTAATGATGAAAGTAATTTTAAATAGACAATCAGGATTTACAGAATACTTACCATTGTTTTTAATGGGAAAACGAGGACGTATTCTTTCAGAATTAGCAGAGGAAACAGAAGATTTCTTATTAAATGTGGATAGTGAAGAATATATATCTTATAAATATAGTCAAGGACATATAGAATTACTAGGCTTACAAGAAGATAGACTAGAGTGTTCTATAGATTGTAAAGAAGTTTCTATGAGGGATGGAAAAAAGAGTAAACAGAATGTATTAAGGTTTCATCTTCCATATAGTGGGAATATTGAGTTATTAATGCATAGATGTTCAGATTTAGATTGGTGGATGATGAATATATCCGTTGAGTTTTTTAAGGGTGAGTGTAGTTTTGAAGTTAATGATTATATAGGAAAAAGTCCAAATGAAATTGAGGAAATAAGGATAAAAGTAATTGAGGAAATAAAATACCGGATTAAGGGTATTAATAATAAAGTTAAAGAATATAATGCTTGTTTAAGAGAAGAAATAAAAAAGGATTTTGAGCAAAGAAAAAATAATATTCTTGAGTTAAGGAATAGATTTTCTTCATTGGGCATCCCTATTAGGAAAAAAGATAATGTATCCTCTACTTTTACTATTCCTAAACCTGAGTTAAGAAAACCTATTAATGTAGAAAAACCAGTAGTAAAAAATACTGATTTTGAGCCAGAACCAACCTTAGATAATAGAACATATAAAGAAATTTTAAAATTAATCCATGATGTTGGAAAAGAGTTTGAAAGATTACCCTCATTATATAAAGATAAAGAAGAAGAACATTTAAGAGATCATTTTTTGATGATGTTATCCCCAAATTTTCAAGGGAGTACTACAGGGGAAACGTTTAATAAGAAGGGTAAAACAGATATTTTACTACGTTATGAAAATACTAATGTTTTTATTGCAGAATGTAAGTTTTGGACAGGAAAAAAGGGATTTTTAAATACAATTACTCAGCTACTAGGTTATCTTACGTGGCGAGACTCTAAAGCTGCTATCATAATGTTTGTATCAAATAAGGATTTTTCTAGCGTATTAAATACGGTTAGGAATTCAATCAACGAACATCCTAACTATATAAGGTTTGATAATAAACAAGATGAAACATGGTTTAATTATACGTTTCATATAAATGGTGATAAAAATAGACAAGTAAAATTAGCAGTTATGCTCTATCACTTACCTAAGTAAGAATAAAATTATTTTTATATTTCCTTTATTTATCAATCATAAATAATCTTCACTTTTATTTTACCTAATCCAATAAAAAACTTGCTCACCCTATTAGCTAGTCTTACAATGAAAATGCTATAGCAAAATCTATAGTACGGGCTTGGCAGCCCGTTTACGCTCGGCCGCAGCTAGTCACTTAGTCTGCGCGGATCAGTTCGTCTGTATTTTTTATGGCGGGCTGTGTACGGGACACTCTTCGGAGTGTGCCGATTTCCGAGCGTATCGGTCTGCCAACCTGTACACAGTTCCGCCTCCCTAATTATTAAAAAGGGAGGCTCACAAGGATACAGAAGCAGGCAATGACTAAACCCTCAAAATTTCCCCGTTTTATTCCCTTAAGTCCAGCCTCACAGGGTAATAGTGAAAATGTTTTATATTACGATGCTAATGCACCTATGGACGCCATTTATGAGTGCGCCAGTGCAAGACTACAAGCTATTCTTAATCTACTAGATATATTGCATGATTTTAAAGGCTCATCTCCTAATAACACAGCAGTACTGTCAGTGGTTGCTAGCTATTTATTAAATGATGCTAATACGTTATTTGAGGCATTAAGCTCTTTAACATTAGAAGTTGAAAAAGATGAATAATCGTTATAAAGGGCTTATTAATAAGCTCTTTTGTAAACAAGTTCTCTTTGTATACTTAAAGAGTTAGTTATAATAGTCAACTATTCAAAGAAAGTTACTAATTAATAAAAAAAGGTAGATTTAATATGGAATTAAAAAGAGTACTAAAATTAGTTAACGATTCTTTTTTATTTATACTATTTTTATTTATCATAAGTCATAGCAATTTGTATGCACAAACTAGTGATGATACAAATTCGTCTTTAACCGAGACTTTAAAAAGTGTAGCTGAAGAAATGAATAAAAAACTTCCTATGTGTATAACTAGGAATATAACTTTAATAAGCTTAATGGCCGATAAAAATACACTTATTTACAATTACTCTTATACAAAGTTATCTTCAGAAGAAAGTAAAAAAATGTATAGGGATATCAAAGAAGAATTAGAGTCAAAAACAATACAGTTTCAGTGTTTATTTGACAGGAAAGTTAATCCATTAAATAAAGGTACAATAATAACCAATTTCTATGGTAATGATAACCAACTAGGCTATAGTATTAAAATTAATAAAGTAGATTGTGATAATATTAAGTGAGCAATATTAAACTATTGATTATATAGTAATAAGATAAATAAAAGGCTAGTAATTACTAGCCTTTTATTGTTTTGATAAACCATTATTTTTTGTAGTTAGCGACTGCTTTTTTAATTTCTTCTTTAGCAGCATTTGAGTCGCCCCAGCCTTCTAATTTAACCCATTTGCCTTTTTCTAGGTCTTTGTAGTGTTCGAAGAAGTGTTTAATTTGGTCTAGGAGTAACTGTGGTAAGTCTGAACACTCTTTAACATTGTTATAAAGAGGTGTTAGTTTTTCATGAGGAACAGCTACTAATTTGGCATCACCACCTGCTTCGTCAGTCATATTTAATACGCCAATAGGACGTGCACGAATAACTGAGCCAGCCGCTACTGGGTAAGGGGTAATTACTAGCACATCTAATGGGTCGCCATCGTCTGCTAGGGTGTTAGGAATATAACCGTAGTTAGCAGGGTAGAACATGGGGGTAGCGATAAAACGATCTACAAATAAGGTGTCTGAATCTTTGTCGATTTCGTATTTGATAGGGTCGTGGTTAGCTGGGATTTCAATTGCTACATAGATATCATTAGGGATATCTTTACCTGCTGGGATGTCACTATAACTCATTAGGTTGCTCCAAGTTATCAATAAAGTTAGTTAATAATAAGGTTAATAAAAATAGCTTAACAATCCATTTGGTATGTATTCCAAGCGGTTTTGGTGGCAATTCTATCGTAAAATGCTTTAGCACGGTAATTATTCTCTGCAGTAATCCAGCGAATAAATGGCCAGCCTTGTTGTTGCGCTTGTTGCTTAAGTGCTTGCATTAAAGCATCGACTACTTTTTTACCACGACAGTCAGGGTTTACAAATAGGTCATCTAAAAAACCTACAGTAAAACCATTTAGAGGGGAAAGCATTTCACGGTAGTGGGCTAAGCCAACCAGTTCTCCCTCTAGCTCTGCTACTAAGGCAAACATTTTTTTATCTTTAATCCATTGCCATACAGTAGCTACTTTCTTTTCATCAAAGTCACGTTGGTAAAAGCTAATATAGCCTTTGTAAACATCAATCCATTGTTGGTAGTCTTTTTCTTCTACAAATCGAATAATTACATTTGTCATTTTATTTTGCCTTGTTTATATCCAATTGATAGGTGTGCCAAATGGTTTTTCTAGCTATTTTATCGTGGAAGGCTTTGGCACGGTAGTTGTTTTCTCGGGTTTTCCAACGAATAAATAACCAATTTCTGTCTTTAGCTAAACGTTTTAAATCTTCTATTAGTAAATCTGCTACGCCTTTGCCTCGGTATTCTTCTACTACAAATAGGTCTTCTAAGTAGCCCGTTAATTTGCCATTAAGGGGGGAGAATAGTTCTTGTGAGTGGGCAAGGCCAATAAATTGTCCATCCACAATAGCAACAGAGCAGAATACTTTGTGTTGCATGAGCCATTGCCATAGCGTAGTCACACTTTGTTGGTCAAAAGTTCTACGACAAAAGGTGATGTAGCCTGTATAGAGCTTTACCCATTGTTGATAATCTTCTGAGGTAATAGCTCTTACAGTAATGGTTGTCATAGCGTGCCTATTAGCGAATAGTGATGCCTTGTTCTGCCATAAATGCTTTAGCTTCTGGAATGGTGTATTCGCCAAAGTGGAAAATACTAGCAGCTAGTACTGCATCGGCTTTGCCGTAAATAATGCCATCAGCTAGGTGCTGTAGATTACCAACGCCACCAGAAGCAATAACGGGTAGTGAGATAGCTTCACTAATAGCACAGGTTACACCAAGGTCAAAACCATTTTTCATACCATCTTGATCCATACTAGTGAGTAATATTTCACCAGCACCCAATGCTTCCATTTTTCTTGCCCATTCTACCGCGTCTAATCCTGTAGGTTTACGTCCGCCATGGGTAAAGATTTCCCAACGGGGTTGTTCATCACCTGTGGAAACTTTTTTAGCATCAATCGCTACTACAATACACTGTGAACCAAAGCGTTCAGCCGCCTCTTGAACAAACTCAGGGTTAAATACCGCAGCAGTGTTAATGGATACTTTATCCGCGCCTGCATTAAGTAGGTTACGGATATCTTCTATAGTTCTTACACCACCGCCTACGGTTAATGGAATAAATACTTCACTAGCCATTCTTTCTACAGTATGTAGGGTTGTATTACGATTATCCACGGAGGCAGTAATATCTAAAAAGGTGATTTCATCTGCCCCTTGTTCGTTATAACGGCGCGCAATTTCTACAGGGTCTCCTGCATCACGAATATTTTCAAACTTTACGCCTTTTACCACACGACCGTTATCAACATCTAAACAAGGGATAATGCGTTTTGCTAGTGCCATATTAACTCCAGATATTATTTTTTAGCTTTGTATTCATCGCAAAGTCTTTGGGCTTCACCTAAGTCTAAAGTATTTTCATAAATAGCACGGCCAGTGATAACACCTGTGATATTAGGTTGGTTAGCGTCTAATAGTGTTTGAACATCGTCAATAGTATGGATGCCACCTGAGGCAATAATGGGGATTGAGGTAGAGGCAGCTAATGCTGCTGTGTGCTCTACATTACAGCCTTGTAGCATGCCATCGCGGCTAATATCTGTATAAACAATGGCTGATACACCATAGTCTTCAAAACGTTTAGCAATATCTTCTACACGATGTGAGCTAATTTCTGCCCAGCCATCAGTGGCTACCATGCCTTCCATCGCATCAATACCAACAATAATTTTGTCTGGGAAGTTGCTACAGGCTTCTTTAATAAAATGAGGGTCTTTTACCGCTTTAGTACCAATAATAACGTAATTAACACCTGTCATTAGGTATTGATCGATGGTTTCTAGAGAGCGAATACCACCACCCACTTGAATAGGCAGATCTGGGAATTTGTGAGCAATAGCCTGTACGATAGGGGCGCTAACTGGTTTTCCTTCAAAGGCACCGTTTAAATCTACTAGATGTAGTCGTTTACAGCCAGCTTCAACCCATTTTGCAGCTACTGCTACAGGGTCATCAGAAAAAACGGTAACATCGGTCATTTTACCTTGGCGTAATCTAACACATGCGCCATCTTTTAAATCAATAGCTGGAATAACTAACATATTTCACCTTCAGAGTAATTTAATGGGAAAGGGTAATAATTAGGCTTACCAATAACCATCCCATGTAACGAAATTTTGTAATAGCTGTAAGCCATGTGTATGGCTTTTTTCAGGGTGGAATTGCACAGCAAAACAAGAGCCCTTAGCTACTGCAGCAGCAAAATCTACACCGTAGTGAGTAGTACCTACTAGTTGTTGGTTGTTTGTTACTTTTGCATAGTAGCTATGTACAAAATAAAAACGACCTTGATTAGGAATTTCATGCCATAGTGGGTGATCTAGCGATTGGTTTACTTCATTCCAACCCATATGAGGAACTTTTAATCGTTCATCATTGGTTTCATGTAGGTCTTTACCAAAAAACTTAACTTCACCTGAAAATAGTCCTATACAGTCAACGCCATTATTTTCTTCACTGCTATCAAATAAGGCCTGCATACCAACACAGATGCCTAGGAAAGGACGTGTACCACTAATTTCTTTCACTAACTCATCAAAACCTAGGCGACGAATTTCCGCCATACAGTCTCGAATAGCTCCAACACCAGGAAATACTATCCGATCTGCTTCCCTAATAATATCAGCGTCACTAGTTACTATGACACGGCCTGCACCAACATGTTCCAAAGCTTTTGCTACGGAATGGAGATTACCCATTCCATAGTCAATCACAGCCACCGTTTGCATTACAAACACCCTTTAGTGGAAGGAATTTGGTCGGCCATTCGCGGATCGTGTTCTATAGCCATACGAAGCGCACGACCAAAGGCCTTAAATACAGTTTCTATTTGGTGATGAGCATTCGCGCCACGTAAGTTATCAATATGCAATGTTACTTTGGCGTGATTAACAAAACCATGGAAGAACTCTGAAAATAACTCTACATCAAACTTACCTACTGTACCTCTTGTAAAAGGCACATGCATTTGTAGGCTAGGACGACCAGAAAAATCAATCACAACCCTAGATAATGCCTCATCTAATGGAACATAGGCATGGCCATAACGACGAATACCTTTTTTATCACCAATTGCTTGATTAACCGCTTCACCTAGAGTGATACCGATATCTTCAACACTGTGATGATCATCAATGTGGATATCGCCATTACAGGTGATATCTAAGTCTACTAGACCATGCCTAGCTATTTGATCTAGCATATGTTCAAGAAAAGGAATGCCAGTATCAAACTTGGCTTTGCCTGTACCGTCAAGGTTAACTGATACCTTTATTTGTGTTTCTTTTGTATCACGTTTAACGGTTGCGCTACGTTCAACCATTGCTGCTCCAATTAGTCGTATAAAATATTTATTATAACTAAATGTTAAAATAAATACGTTAGTTGGCTAAAAATTATAGAATAAAGAATTCAAGATACTATACTGTATAGTAAACCGCTTTAAAATGGAAAAAATTATGAAGGCAATTAAATATCTCAGTTATTTTATCATAGGACTTGTTGTTCTAATTCTCCTGCTGTTTTTTGGGTTGATTTTGTTCTTTAACCCTAATAATTACAAGGCTGAAATTCAGAATCTAGTTAAAGAAAAAGCTAATATGGAGCTCAAAATTGATGGGGATATTAGCTGGACATTTTATCCATGGCTAGGTATTTCTATTCAAAATACCAGTGCAGCTAGTGTAGAAAGCCCAGAAAAACCTTTTGCACAGGTTAAAGAGTTAGACCTTTCAGTAAAATTACTGCCTTTATTTAAAGGTCAAATCCAAATGAATGACGTTAATATTGATGGCCTCGTTGTTGATTTGGAAAAAGACGCACAAGGCAAAACCAACTGGGATAAAGTGGGACAAACCACAACAGCGGAAAATACACAGACTACTACCGATAAACCAACTGAAAAGCAGCCAACAGAATCTACAGGTAACGGTAAAATTAATTTAGATGTGAATAGTATTACCATTAACAATACTAAAATCATTTATAAAGATTTAAAAGCAGGACAAGACTATACAATTAATGATGTGCATCTATCTACAGGAACTATTCGTATTGGTGAACCTGTAACAGTTAAATTAGGTGCTAATCTTAAAAGTGCACAACCTAAGTTGTCTACCACTGTTAACTTACAAGGTCAGTTAGTTTATGATCTTGATGCACAGCGTTATGAAGTAAAGGGGCTTGATTTAGCAAGTGATATTTCAGGTGATATGTTTAATGGTAAAACAGCTAGTTTCACGGCTAAAGGTGATCTTGTTGCGGACTTAAAAGCTAATACGGCTGCTTGGAATAAACTTGGCCTAACCTTAGATGATTTAAAAATATCAGGTAGTATTAATGCTGCAAATATTACAGGCACTGTGCCAACAGTAAAAGGGGTGATAACAGCCGATACCTTTAACTTACGTAAAGTACTAACAGATATTGGTGTTGCATTACCAGAAATGGCTGATAGTAAAGCATTAACTCAAGTAGGTTTTTCTACAAACCTATCTGGTTCTACTAAAGCAGTTGCTTTAAATGATTTAAAAATCAAATTAGATAGCACTAACTTTACAGGCAATATAGCTATTACTGACTTAGCAAAACAAGCAATAAAAGTTAAGCTAACAGGTGATTCTATTAATGTAGATAACTATTTACCACCAGAAACTAAACAAACTGCGCAAAACACTAAAGCAACCACCACTACAACAGGTACAGGTAAAACAGTTACTGTTAACCAGCCTGTTTGGAGTAATGATGCTATGTTTGATCCTAAAAGTTTACGTGGTTTAGATATAGATGCGGACTTAACTATTAACCAATTAACAGTTAAAAAATTACCATGGCAAGGGTTTGGTGCGAAATTAACGGCTAAAAATGGTGTGATCAATTTACAAAATGTTGGTGGTAAATTATTTACTGGCTCTATTAATGTAAAAGGTTCAGTAAATGCTAGCTCCAATACGCCTCAAATTACAATACAGCCAACTATTAGCAATATTCCTATGGATAAGCTATTAGCCAGTCAAGATATGAAAGATATTTCTATTAGAGGTAACTTAAACTTTAACGGTAATATCCGGACTGCGGGTGTAAGCCAAGCTGCCTTAGTAAAAGGCCTAAATGGTACTGCTAACTTTGTGGTAAATGATGGTGCATTAATTGGTGAAAACTTTGAGTATCAAGTTTGCCGAGCAGTTGCTTTAGTGAGAAAACAATCTTTAACTTCTCAATTTAATCGTACAGAGACTAAATTTAACCAATTAAAAGGGTCAGTAAATATTACTAATGGTGTTGCTAGCAACCAAGACTTAGTTATCTCTATTGCTGGTTTTGAAACCAAAGGTAAGGGTACTTTCAATGTTCCTACCATGATGGTTGATTACCAAATTGCCCTAGCGTTAAAAGGTGAGCAAGATGTTAGTGGTGATCCAGCCTGTAAGGTAAATAAAGATGTTGCTGGTGTCGACTTCCCATTACTCTGTAAAGGTTCAGTACTTGCAGGTGGTGGTCTATGTGGTATTGATACGGGTGCTATTGGTCAAATGGCTTTAGAGGTTGGTAAAAATAAAGCTAAAGAAGAAGTTAATAAAGCGTTAGATAAAGAAAAAGACAAATTAAATAAGAAGCTTGAAGAGAAATTAGGTGATAAAGCACCTAATGTTGAAGGGATTTTAAAAGGCATTCTGAAGAAGTGATAAACGCTGTATCCTTTGCTGAGAAGGTGCTTGTATGGTATGACCAACATGGTCGCAAGCACCTACCTTGGCAGCAAGATGTAACTCCCTATAAAGTTTGGGTTTCTGAGATTATGTTACAGCAAACCCAAGTTTCTACAGTAATCAATTACTTTTCTCGTTTTATGGAGTCGTTACCAACGGTTCAAGCCTTGGCAAATGCTCCACAAGATGAGGTTCTACACCTGTGGACAGGGCTTGGCTACTACAGTAGGGCAAGAAACTTACAAAAAACAGCACAAATCATTACCAATGACTATCAAGGTATCTTTCCTGATACAGTAGAAGAACTAACTGAACTGTCAGGTATAGGGCGTTCTACTGCTGGTGCAATTCTTAGCCTAGCAATGAACAAGAGAGCTGCTATTTTAGATGGCAATGTTAAACGTGTATTGTGTCGTTATTTTGCGGTACAAGGTTATCCTGGAGAAACTAAGGTAGCTAAACGGCTTTGGGAAATTGCTGAACAGTTAACACCTAATGAACGCGTTAATCATTATACTCAAGCCATGATGGATATGGGGGCTATGCTTTGTACACGTACTAAGCCTAATTGCCTGTTGTGCCCGATACAAGCTGATTGTAAAGCGAGAATAGCGGGTACTACCAAAGCTTATCCAAATCCTAAGCCTAAAAAAGAGTTACCACAGAAGCATGTAATTATGCCCTTGTTTAAGCATCAAGATGCCATTCTACTTTATCAAAGACCCAATACAGGCCTTTGGGGGGGATTATGGAGCTTACCTGAAGTGCAAAACCAAGCAGAATTACAAAGTTACGCAAAACAACATGGTTTGACAATCGTGGCTGAAAAGCCATTAACAAAGCTTATACACACGTTTAGTCATTTTCAACTAACGATAGAACCTTATCTTATAGAAGTTAGCCCAAATGTTAATAAAGTGGCTGAAAACACCCAAATCTGGTATAACTTAACCCAACCACCTCGTTTAGGGCTAGCCGCCCCTGTAAAGAAGTTATTAGCTCAAGTAAGCTAAATTAGTAGGAGTATACAAATGGCACGTATGGTTTTTTGTCGTAAATATCAGCAAGAATTAGAAGGTTTAGATAATCCTCCTTATCCAGGTCCAAAAGGCCAAGATATCTATGAAAATATTTCTAAAAAAGCTTGGGATGAATGGACAAAAGAACAAACAATGCTGATTAATGAAAAGCATCTTAATATGATGAATGCTGAACATCGTAAGTTTTTACAAGAACAGATGGAGAAATTTTTTCTTGGTGCAGCTTATGCTAAAGCAGAAGGTTATGTTCCTCCTTCAAATTAGAAAATAATTTTTTCATTAGACTCTTGACAGTCAGCGTTAAAAACAGTTTAATAGCGACCCATTGCTCGGATAGCTCAGTCGGTAGAGCAGAGGATTGAAAATCCTCGTGTCGACGGTTCGATTCCGCCTCCGAGCACCATATATAAAGCCTAGTTAATTGATTTAACTAGGCTTTTTTATTATCTAAAATAAACTTCCCCTCTATTTGTACCCCATTTTTATTTGTTATAAGGTAAAATTAAGCAAGGTTTGGCTTTTAATGGCATCAGTAAAAGAAACAGAGATACATTTCAGCAAACTTCCTGATATTGTTGCAGTACAATCTATACCAGCTTTTCCTCTGGCAAACATTATTATCAGAATTAAATATGTAGTTAGATTGTTTAATGTATGAAATGATGGGTATGTTGTTTAGAGTAAGCGAATTATTATCTAGCTTACTCTAAATATTGAATAATTTTATTTTAACAAGCCATTTTCAAAAGAATATACACTACTTGATATTGAACCTGATAAAAAGCGTGACGTTTCAGAAAGTTTTGCACTAATTGAAACCGTATCGCCTGTCCTAAGTGCTAAAACTTTTCTTGTTGTTGATGAGTTTTCATTCATACTTACAAGAGCTGAACATTCTGTATTTTTTAAATCTTGGATTGTCACAGAATAATAGGTTACTGATGGTGAGTTTTCATTAACTGTAGGCATACGTTTCTTTTTTTCTACACCTTGAACCTTGCCTGATAAAATAACAGTTTTTCCTTCCCATTTTGAACTGGCAGCGGCTGAGCTTTGTTTATAGTCATTCCATATTTGTTCTAATGAAATAGTTTGAGCAGATCCTTGAGGGAAACTGCTACCAGAACCATTAGTTACTCCCTCTAAGTTTTCTCTAATATTTTGAGAGGTATTTAATGCTTGCTCAGAAGCATCTAGTGCATTTTGTACATGCTCACAACCAGCCAATAAAAAAAAGATGATCCCATAGTTAACATAACTTTTAAATAATTCATCATATAATTCCCTAAAAAAATTTAATTAACACTAAAAATATTATCATGAGTAAAATTTGAAATATCTAAATCCTTAGATGACAATAAGTAACAAAATTATACAACTGTTTGATAATTGCTATCAATGAATAGTAGCTCAACTTTTTAAAGTATAATTTCTCCCGTTACGTGGGAGAAATTATAAATTGGCTACTTCTTATATACCTTATTGTGTTGGTATGTTATAGGCTTGAAGAATTTGGATACCATTAGATAAAGGGCAAGTAGTAAATTGACCTTTACCTAGGTAGTTAATCTCAACTGCATCTACTGTTCGTCCTTGCTTAGCAAGAATTATATGAATAACTGGTTTACCACCATTTAGCGCATAAGCGTTTGTGAATGTAGTAGCTGTGTTTTCCCAACTAAATGTTTTGTTATAAACAACTGTTGAATATCCACTACCATCTTTCACCGTATAGAGATGTCTTATGCCATGGTTTCCAGGGATAATTTTATTATTAAAAGTCTCTTTAACACCATCTTCATCAAAATCTACTTGGTGAGAGTTAGGATCATAGTCAGCTGTCATTTTTGGTAGTTCGTGTATTTCGCCAATGCCAGTGCATAGATAGTTAGAGCGTTTTGTTTGCTTCTTAGTAGGGCAAATAGAAAAATCATCAGGCCTGTTATAAGAAATATCATAAGCTTGTTTAGTTTCTGGATTTATAACTTGTAGTGTAGATACTTCATCAATAGTGGTTGTAGCTATTTGTAATGGTTGAGTGCTTTTTTCAGCATAGACTAGAGTCTTTTGCCCTGCATCTTCAATAACAACTACCCATTCATTAGTTGCTTTATTTCCCATGACTAACAATTCTTGAGTTTTCCCATCACCTTTTAAGTTAGCCTCAAGAGAGTTAAACTGTTGCCATTTTTGCCAACTCTGTAAACTACTCTCATCTACCCCTTGTATAAGAGGCGTTTTTTGACAGTTTGTCTCAGACGCTTTGGCCTGTATTGATAATGGGTATATTAATAAGCTAAGTGCAAACAGAGAAGTAGCATATTTTCTCATAAAATCCCTATTTTTATATGTTAAGTTTTGTTATGGTGATATTAATATATTGAAATATCAAGAGTTATTAATTATTTTAAAATATAACAGCTTATAACTCTTGATTAGAAAAAAAGACTTTTAAACTTTATATATGCTTATCTATCTAATACTCTTAAAAAGCGATCAATACGATTTTGTGTGCGATCAACAGTATTCATAACTTTGTCACCAGTATCCATTGCTTTATCAAAGGTATCCATAGATTGATCAACATTGTCAGCCACTTCATTTGTGGTATTAGTAGTTTTTTGAACTTGTTGATCAGCACATCCAGCGAAAAAAACTAAACTTATGGCAACAATAACTAACTTAGAAAATAGCTGCATAAATAATTACTCCAGTAATTTTTAAATAAATTGTTACCAAATAATACTATAGTCTAATATGTTATGACAAGTTGGTAATTAACAATAATTAGATAGTGACTATTCGATACTTGCAGCGCAAGCTATATCATATAAAATATTAAACTAATAATTAAACTTTACTTAGTATGATCAAGCCTTTGCTTGCAAAAACTAGTTATCATATCAACCAAATTGTTAAATGACGCAACAAGCATATTTAGCAATAAATGAAAGGTGTTATTTGTTTTGTTATATTAGCCTTTGTGACTAGCTTTATTTTGGTAAGGATGTCTATTATCTATCAACAAATTGGCAATACTGATCCTGCATTTTATATTTATTTAGTTGTATATTTTAAGTTCTTTTTGCACGCAAAGAGTTGAAAAAAACAAACTAACACGTGCTTATAATATGAAATCTCCCACCAAAAAATCTGTAACCTACTATCTTAGATTTTGATCATAACTTCTTTAAAGAGGTGGTAGAAGCTTGGGGACTTACATATTAATTTAATTATTATGAAAAGATTTCTATTAATATTTTTAGCATTACTCTTTATTTGCTGTGGATTCCTTATCGCTTTTAAAAGGAACCAACTACCAATACTATTTGTATAATAAATAGTTGTATGCGAGTATCCCGTCATCTTAGTAGCATCTTCTAGACTGACAGAAAGACTAGGTAAATTTACTTGAATCATACAAGATTCCCCGCAAATAATAATTACCATGTTGAGATATAAAAATAAAAAAATTGAGCATAGAAAACTCCATGCATGACAAATAAATTGAAGTGTAAAATACGAAAAATCTTAGGCAAAAAGACCTATAACTGGCTAATTAACCATAAGATTTAAATTGTAAGTTCTTTATTGCAATAAAATAGAACCATTGTCTAAAAGACAGTATTAATTTGATTTTAAATCCTTATATTAATTAGCGCCGTTTATATGATCTTTTGCTGTCATTGAGAATTTTTTATTTTATTAGTTTTGCTAAAGTTTTGGTCTTATGGCGCACTCGGCGGGAGTTGAACCCACGACCCCTGCCTTCGGAGGGCAGTACTCTATCCAGCTGAGCTACGAGTGCATATAGAAGAGGGGCATAATAATACGCATATAATAGTTAATAGTCTATACTTTTGGTTGTTTCATTTGTAGCAAAAATAGAAATTAAATTATTAAGTTATTAATTTTTACTGAAAAGGGTTTAGTTACTTATAATAGATCAATTAAAAAATAATAAATTGGTCTATTATTGATACTTTGACGTAAAACTAATAACTTCTTGGATGTTGCTATGAATAAACCTGCACTTATTGCTATGCCTGAATCTTTACAGTCAATGAAGTTACATGGCATCAATGCTTTTTCAGAAGCTTTGGCAGACAAAGGTTTAGATAGTAAGGCTTATCAGCAATGGTCTGAAGGAAAACAGCAACAATTAGCTAGGGTATTGGCTTGTAGTGAGTTTGTTGTAGAGCAAGTCAGACGTTGTCCAGAAATACTATTAGAATTATTAGAAAGTGATGAATTCGATCGTAGTGTTAGTACTCAGGAGATTGTTGAGCAGTTAGCAAAAGTTGTAGATGCTTGTAGTACAGAGGATGAGTTATTAAGTTGTTTACGTAAGGCACGTAATCGTCAGCAAATTCGTATTATCTGGCGTGATATTACAAGGCAAGCAGATTTAATAGAAACTTGTAAGAATCTTTCTGATTTTGCGGATGCAAGTATAGATCAGGCCTATCATTGGTTATATAGAGAGCAAGCCAAGGTTTTTGGTGTACCCATTGGTAGATATACTAAACAGCCACAGCATTTAATTATTTTAGGAATGGGTAAACTAGGGGCTCAAGAGCTAAACCTTTCTTCAGATATTGATCTAATTTTTGCCTATCCTGAAGGGGGAGAAACAGAGGGAGCCAAGAAATCTCTAGATAATCAGGAGTTTTTTACACGATTAGGCCAGAAGCTAATTAAAGCATTAGATAGTATTACTATTGATGGTTTTGTTTTTCGGGTAGATATGCGTCTGCGTCCTTATGGTTCAAGCGGTCCTTTAGTTTATAGTTTTCCTGCAATGGAGCAGTATTATCAAGATCAAGGGCGTGATTGGGAACGTTATGCCATGATTAAAGCACGTGTTGTGGCTGGTGATAAGGAAACAGGCAAAGATTTAATAGATATTTTAAGACCTTTTGTGTATAGGCGTTATCTTGATTTTACGGCTATTGAAGCATTACGCACAATGAAGCAGTTGATTCAACAGGAAGTTAAACGTAAGGGTATGAGTGAAAATATTAAACTTGGTTCAGGTGGTATTAGAGAGATTGAGTTTATTGCACAAGCTTTTCAGTTAATTCATGGAGGAAGGGATTTAAGCTTACAACAACGACCTTTGCTAAAAGTATTGGATACTTTAGCAGGTGAGGGATATCTTCCTTCAGCCGTTGTTGATGAGTTAAAGTCAGTCAATTGTTTCTTACGCTATGTAGAACATGCTATCCAAGCTATTGCCGATAAACAAACGCAAATGTTACCAGATAATCCAACAGATCAAGCTCGTGTAGCTTTTATGATGGGTTATGAAAATTGGCAAGCATTTTATGATGCCTTAACAAAATATCGTGAGCGAATTGATTGGCATTTTAAGCAAGTGATTGCTGATCCAGAAGAAGAGGAACAAGAGGCTAGCCAAACTATAGGTGAAGAGTGGTTTCCTTTATGGATAAGAACACAAGATGAAGAAAATTCCTGTAACCAGTTAGCGGAAGTGGGTTTTACAGATGTTCAAGAACTTTATCAGAAGTTAATGGATTTACGTCATAGCCCTAGCTTGAGATCTATTCAGCGCACGGGAAAAGAGCGATTAGACGCTTTTGTGCCACGCTTAATTAATGCTGCTATAGAGTTAGAACAACCCACTTTAAGTATATTAAGAGTATTACCTTTAATCGAAGCGGTAGCCCGTCGCTCAGTTTATTTAGTGTTACTTACGGAAAATCCAGGTGCTTTAAAAAGGTTGTTAAAGCTTTGTGCAGCAAGCCCATGGATTGCTGAGCAAATTACTCATTACCCAGTGTTACTTGATGAATTGCTAAATGAAGAAAAATTATTTAGTCCACCCAAAGCAGCAGAATTAGCAGCAGAGTTACGGCAACATTTAGCACGTATTCCTGAGGATGATTTAGAGCAGCAAATGGAAGCACTTAGGCATTTTAAATTAGCACATCGTTTAAGGGTGGCAGCTTCTGAAATTACAGGTAATTTACCACTAATGAAAGTGAGTGATTATCTAACATGGTTAGCTGAGGCTATTTTAACTGAAGTATTGCATTTAGCATGGCGTCAATGTGTGTCTAAATATGGTGTTCCACAACGATTGGATGGCACATCTTGTGATTTGGATTATATTATTATTGGTTATGGTAAGGTGGGTGGTATAGAGATGGGGCATAACTCAGATCTTGACCTTGTTTTTATCCATAATGGTGATCCTCAGTCTGAGACAGATGGTGCTAAATCAATTGATGGTTTGTTATTTTTTACCCGTTTAGGCCAGCGGATTATCCATATTTTAACCACTCAAACCACCTCTGGTATTTTATATGAAGTGGATATGCGTTTAAGGCCTTCAGGTGCATCAGGTTTATTAGTAAGTAGTTTGGCAGCCTTTCAAAGATATCAAGAAAATGAGGCGTGGACTTGGGAGCATCAGGCTTTAGTAAGAGCTAGAGTATTAACAGGTGCTTCCGATGTAGCAGAAGCATTTGAAAAAATACGTATTGAGGTGTTAGGAAAGCAACGTGATCTAACACAGCTGCAAACAGAAGTCAGTGAAATGCGCAAAAAAATGCGCGATAACTTAGGGACGCAACATACTAATGCTGGACTAGGTAATAATGCATTTGCAGCAGATCAGTTGTTTAATTTAAAGCATGATGCAGGCGGTATGGTAGATATTGAGTTTATGACTCAGTTTGTTACATTAGCATGGTCTTGGAAATACCCTGAGTTATCTGTTTATACCGATAATATCCGTATTTTAGACGCAATGGCAGAAACTCCTCTGATGACACCAGAAGATGCACTTTGGTTACAAGATACTTATCGAGCTTATCGTTCTGTGGTACATAAATTAGCATTACAAAATGAGCCCAATTTAGTAGCTGCTGATCAGTTTATCGAAGAGCGGAAAAGAGTAATGAGTTTTTGGTATTCTCTTGGGTTAAATTAATATTTACTTGGTAACTGCTGCGTTACAATATCCAATACTTGTTGTGCAGTTAATGGTTTGGATGAAGAAGTAGCGGAAATATGAGTTCATAATACTGCTTGCTAAAAATATTTGTAATTTTACACTCATGATGTAGAAGTTTTGATGGAACATGATTAAATGACAACGTTGTTAAGAAAAGAACCTTTAGTGTTAGCCATAATGATAATATTGCTATTTACGACGTATGCCATGGCAAATATGCGAGCTGCCATGAGAAACTGGCAGCCACCATCCTCCGTATTAAAAGCGCCACAAGTAGATAGCGCTAACATGGAAAATAATTCCTTACCTAATCTTGAGGTTTTACAGGAAACATTAAAAATAAATTGTGATCATTATCAATGTCAAGTTAATGCTGCTTATCATGTAAATACGAAAGAAAAAGAAGCTTTAAAGTTTGAATTTATTTTGCCAATAGATACTAAAGTAACAGCGACTATAAACACTGTAGCGGTTACTACTAATGTGACTATGGATAATACCTACCGTTTTCAAGAAGATGAAATTAGCTCTATGTCTCGATTTGAAAATTCATTTCAAGTTTATAAAGCTGATTTTTCAGGAACCTTACAAAAAGGAGATAATATTATAGAGGTAAATTATATACAGCCTTTATCAATACTAGAGGCGGACTATGGCTATTTTATTAGTAGTAGATTTGTAGAAAATTTTATCTATATCTTAGCACCTCTGAAAGAGTGGAAATTAGCTGATAATTTTGTACTTAATGTAGAAGTAAGTACTGTTAAGAAGAGACCAGATCGCAACCCTTGGAGTTTATTTAAAAGCCGTGCTATTAATTGCTCATTAACTAACGGTAAAACCACTAAAGAAAATGGCAAAGTTGTTTATCGTAATAAACTAACTAAAGAATTTCCAAATAATTTGATTTGTACTATGGGTGATAGCGATTTATTAAAAGGCCTATAAAAGGGTAATGGGCGGGTAGTTGATAACAGCATAGCTTTTGTTATTTTAGGATAACCATCTGATCTGGTATTATAAGCAAAATCCTGATGCAGATAAAAGTTACTAATGAAAATTCTAGTTGTTGGCCCTTCTTGGGTAGGTGACATGGTGATGGCGCAAACACTATTTATGTGTTTGCGTGAAGAACATCCAGATTGTGCTATCGATGTATTAGCGCCAGAGTGGAGTAGACCTATTTTAGAACGTATGCCAGAAGTACGAGAAGCGCTGTCTTTTCCTTTAGGGCATGGTGCATTAGATATTAAAATCCGTAAACAAATAGGGCGTTCATTACAAGGTAAATATGATCAAGCGATTGTATTACCTAATTCACTTAAATCTGCGCTAGTACCTTATTTTGCTAAAATTGCTAAACGTACAGGTTGGAAAGGGGAAATGCGGTATATCTTGTTAAATGATATTCGCAAACTCGATAAAACACTTTACCCTCTTATGATTGAACGTTTTATGGCGCTCGCTTATCCAAAAGGAGAGGTTTTAGTCCATCCTTACCCTAAACCTCATTTGGAAATTGATCCTACCTCTCAACAACAAGCATTAACTATCTTTAATTTGCAAAAAGATAAACCGATATTAGCTCTTTGCCCTGGTGCGGAGTTTGGTGAGGCGAAGAAATGGCCTGCTGAGTATTATGCTAAAGTGGCTGAAGATAAAATAGCAGCAGGTTGGCAAGTATGGATATTTGGATCTAAAAATGATTATCCAGTAGGTGAAACCATCCGTAATCTTTTACCGAATGAACAGCAAAAGCATTTATATAATCTAGCAGGGCAAACAAGTTTGGCACAGGCTATAGATTTATTAGCTTGTGTTAGTGCGGTGGTTACTAATGACTCTGGGTTAATGCATGTAGCTGCTGCTTTAAATCGTCCAATTGTGGCGGTATATGGCTCAACCTCACCGCAGTTTACCCCTCCGTTAGCTGACCAAGTAGAGATAGTTCGTTTAGGATTAGATTGTAGCCCTTGTTTTCAACGTACTTGTAAGTTTGGTCATTACAATTGTCTAAAGCAATTAAAGCCAGAGTCAGTCGAAACAGCATTGGATAAGTTAATTCATGTTAAACAGGTGGATTAGATGCGAGTTTTATTAATTAAAACCTCTTCGCTGGGTGATGTAATCCACACTTTACCTGCTTTAACTGATGCTAAAAGAGCAATTCCTGATATTCAATTTGATTGGGTGGTAGAGGAAAACTTTGCTGAAATACCCTGTTGGCACCCTGCGGTTAACGAAGTGATTCCTGTAGCTATTAGACGCTGGCGCAAGAACCTTTGGCAAACATGGAAAAGTGGCGAATGGAAAGCATTTAAGCAACGTATACGGGCTTATAAATATGACTTAGTGATAGATGCTCAAGGTTTATTAAAAAGTGCTTGGTTAACCCGCTATGTAAAAGCGCCAGTAGCAGGTTTAGATAAACAATCAGCTAGAGAACCAATGGCTAGTCGTTTTTATCATAATGCTTATTCTGTTGCTTGGGGACAACATGCTGTTGAACGAGTACGTCAGCTATTTGCACAAGCTTTAAATTATCCATTACCAGCAACATTAGGTGATTATGGTTTAGATCGCCAGCGAGTAATAGGAGATTTACAAGACAATGATCCTTACTTAGTGTTTTTACATGGTACTACTTGGGATACAAAACATTGGCCAGAATATTATTGGCGACAATTGGCAGAAATACTAAATAAGCAAAATATTGATATTAAATTACCTTGGGGCAATGAGAAAGAGAAGTTAAGAGCTGAGCAGATAGCAAAAGATTTAGTTAATGTGGAAGTTTTACCAAAATTAAATCTAAAAGGTATAGCGAGTGTTTTGGCAGCAGCTAAAGCTTGTGTAGCAGTTGATACTGGCTTGGGGCATTTGGCAGCAGCGTTGGATACTCCCACTATTTCTTTATTTGGCCCTACTAATCCTGAGTTGACAGGTTCTTATGGTAAAGATCAAATTCATTTAATCGGCAAGTACCCTGCTTGTATTCCTTGTTTAAAGAAAGAGTGTACTTATCAGCCTACTGAGCAGGATAAACAGCAATTTGATCTGAATAGAGAGTTACCTATTTGTTTTACACAGGTAAATCCACAACAAGTTATTAATCATTTATCCCCATTACTTAATAAAAAACCCATCGTTTAAGATGGGTTTTAGCAATTAATCGAAAAATTACACTTGGGATTGATGGTAATTTTCCAAACCCATCTTTTCAATTAAACCAAGTTGTTTTTCTAACCAGTAAGCATGGTCTTCTTCGGTATCTTTTAATTGATTACGGAGCATGTCACGGCTTACAAAATCACCTTTTTCTTCACAGAGTTTAATACCATCAACTAATGCTTGGCGTACATGTAGCTCTAATCGTAAATCAAACTCTAGCATTTCAGGTACAGTTGTCCCAATATTAATTTCATCAGGACGCATATTTGGTTTGCCCTCTAAGAAGAGAATACGTCGCATAATCTGGTCTGCATGATCAGTTTCTTCTTCCATTTCATGATTAAGACGTTCATATAATTTCTTAAAATCCCAGTCATCATACATTCTGGAATGAATAAAATATTGGTCACGAGCAGCCAGTTCACCTGTTAGTAGTTTATTTAAATAATCGATAACTTCAGGATTACCACGCATTTAGTCTCTCCTTAACGCTAAAGGAGCGTTATTTATTAGAAATTAATTTATACCATTGGTATTAAGTTTAGTCGTTATTTTTTTAAATTACCAGTAAATCAGACTAATTCATTAAATAAAGCTATGTTATTGTAAATGCAAATATTTATCATTTTTATTGCATTTTATTTAGACAGAAAAAAACGGGCTATTGATGTGGTTAAATAGCCCGTTTTTTATTAACTAAGGAGAATTAGCTTACTTTTTTACCATGTGCCTGTTGGTCTGCATGATAAGAAGAACGGACTAAAGCACCAGACGCAACGTTTTTAAAGCCCATTTTTTTGCCTTGTTCTGCAAACCATTCAAAGGTGTCTGGGTGTACGAAGCGTTGTACAGGTAAGTGATTTTTTGAAGGTTGTAAGTATTGGCCTAGGGTTAGCATATCTACTTCATGCTCCCTTAACCTTTCCATTACCTCAATAATTTCTTCATCTGTTTCACCAAGGCCTAACATTAAACCTGATTTAGTAGGGATATGAGGTACACGTTTTTTAAAGTTTTGTAGTAAATCTAATGACCATTCAAAATCAGAACCTGGACGTGATGATTTATATAAACGAGGTACAGTTTCCAAGTTATGGTTAAACACGTCAGGTGGTTCTGTTGCTGTAATATCTAAAGCAATCTCCATACGGCCACGATAGTCAGGTACTAACGTTTCTAGCTGTATAGAGGGTGATAATTTACGGATTTCTCTTAGGCAATCAGCAAAATGTTGGGCACCACCATCACGCAAATCATCACGGTCTACAGAAGTGATAACAACATAGCGTAAACCTAAATCAGCAATAGCAATGGCTAGATTTTTAGGTTCATCTGCATCAAGTGGATTAGGACGGCCATGTCCAACATCGCAGAAAGGACAGCGACGAGTACAGATATCACCCATAATCATAAAGGTTGCTGTACCTGAAGCAAAGCATTCACCTAGGTTAGGACAAGTGGCCTCTTCACAAACACTGTGTAAACGGTGCTTACGAAGTAATGTTTTAACTCTTTCCACTTCTGGTGTAGCTGGAATACGAACACGTATCCAATCAGGTTTTTTAGGAAGTTCAGTGGTAGGAATAACTTTTACAGGGATTCTAGCTACTTTATCAGCCCCCTTTAATTTAACACCCTGTACAGCTTTTTTAGGAGTGTTAGGTGATTCGCTTTGCATAGTCATAATTCAATTTCTTTATCTAAATGATTTATATAGATAGCATTAAATAAGATACATAAGGTTTATGTCTTGCAACATACCTAATTTTTATCCTATTTAGGGGTATCTATAATTTGCTTTGTACTATTATAGTCTCATTCTTTGAATTTGCTATTAGATAAAACTCTAACTTTTTATTTTGTAGTGATAAGAGAGAGTTATAAATTGGTTTACTTAAAAAAGGGTAGTTGTAACTACCCTTATTATTACTGTATGTGGTAGCGTCCAGCCATAGCTTTATAAAGCATATTTTCATATTGTATCAGTTTGTATCTGTTGTTGATTAGAGATATCTTTGAGTTAGTTTCAGTATTGAGGGCATTAAGCCAATCTGAAATTTCACCTGCCCCCTGTTGGTATCTATCATCATAATATTGGCTAATTTGCTGATCGTACTTATATTTTTCCTCAGTATTATCTAAAGTATCTTTAGTTCTAGAATAAGAGTAATAATAAGTATCTACCTCATTAAGTGCTGTGGTTAGGCTTTGCTCAAAAGAAAGACGTATAGACTCATATTCTGCTTCTGATAGTTTTATATTCCATCTTATTTTGTTCCATTGTAGAAAAGGCAGATCAATACTGACATTACCAGAGGCAAAGGGAACATTAAAGGCAGTGTTAACCTTATCAGAAGATGAATTAATAGCTGCACCTAGGGTAATGGTAGGATACCAGCTTTTATCTGTAGCTTGTTTATTGAGTGATGCTTCTTCCAGTCTATACTCAGCAGCTTTTAGATCAGGTCTATTAGCTAGCACAGATAATGGAACATTAAGATCAACCTCTGGTAAGGTTAAACCAAGCAGGCTAGGGTAGTTAATAGTGAGCTTATCTTCTGGCTTTAAATTTAATAAGTTTCGCAGTGTCTGTTCTGCAGTCTTTTGTTGATTTTTTAAGTCAATTAAATTGTTGTTAGCACCCAAAACAGACTGAGTTGCTTGTGCAGGGTCTAAAGCTGACACTTTACCATATTGGTATTTAAAGCTAACTAACGCACTAATTTGTTGGTAGTTCTTGATACTTTGCTCAGTAACAGCAATGGCTTCATTAAGGTAAACAAGCTGATAGTAAGCATCTACCACATTATTTATTAAACTTAGTCTTGCTGTTTCCAAATCTTGTACAGTGGCTTTATATTCCCATTCTTTAGCACTAGCTGTATCAGCTATTTTTTGCCATAAATCTAACTCATAACTTAAGGATAAGTTACCACCCACAGTTCTATTGCTATCACCACCTTGTTTGATATTTTTACTGGCTGAACCACTAGCTCCTCCAGAAAAACTAGGTACTAAGTCTTCACCTATCAGGTTGGCTTGGTAAAGGGCTTTATTAACATTAATAGCACTTTGGGCAAAATCAATATTATTGGCTAAGGCTAACTCAATCAGCTTATTAAGCTCATTATCACCATAGATAGTCCACCAATTGCTATCTATTTGGTAGCGATCTATTATTTGTTGAGTAAGTTGTAGCCTTTGTTGCAATTGTTGATCAGGGTTGTTAGTGGTAGCACAGCCCATTACAAGACTGGATAGGATAAGAGGTAGTATCAGTAGTTTAGTTGGTTTCATTGGGTTATCCTCAATCTCTGGAAAGTGCTTCTATAGGGTTGAGTTGGGAGGCATTACGGGCTGGCATAAAACCAAAAATAATACCAATCAGCGAAGAGCAACCTAACGCTAGGATGATTGAACTAGCAGAAAATGACATGGCAAAGCCAGTAACTAAATGGTTGAAAACAAAGCCTATTACGTAAGAAAGACTAATACCCAATAAACCACCTATTAAACAGATCAATACCGCTTCAATAAGAAATTGCTCTAGGATATTGTGTTGTCTTGCGCCTATCGCCATACGAATACCAATTTCTTTGGTACGTTCTGTTACAGATACTAGCATAATATTCATTACACCTATGCCACCTACTACTAGCGATATTAATGCAATACAAGAAATCAGCAGAGTCATTGTGTTGGTGGTGCTTTCTATGGTTTGTTTAATGCTGTCAGTATTTTGGGTAAAGAAATCTTGTGTACCATGCTTAACAGTAAGTAGTTTGGTTAAGTTCTTTTCTGCCACTTGGGAGCTTATATCATCTCTTACTTTTACCGTGATAGAGCTGATATAACGTTGCCCTGTAATTTTATTCATTACGGTGGTATAAGGTGACCATAAGTTAAGGCTGTCACTATTACCAAAAACAGTTTTTTGTTCTTTAGTTACACCTATTATTTCTAATGGCTTTTTATTAAGCACAACAACCTTCCCTATAGGGTTTTCGCCATTAGTAAAAAGTTTCTTCTGTGTATTAGGGTCAATAACAACTACGGAGCTGTTGTTTTGTACATCCTGTTTGTTAAAGAAACGGCCTTGTTTTATCTCTAAGCCTTTTACATCAAAGTATTGTTCACTTACACCGCTTAGTTGACCATTTACTGAGATATTACCATAGACTAAAACGCCACTAGCAGAGCTAACAGGGGTTGAGCTGGTCAAATAACTTTGCTTAGCTAATACATCAGAGTCATCTACTGTTAAGGTTTTAACTCTACCTGATCTCATATCACCAAAGCCTTTACCAGGATAGATATTGATAGTGTTAGTACCCATGGAGTTGATATCAGTTAGGATTTTTTCCTGTGAGCCACGGCCCAGCGCAACAACAGATACAACAGAAGCTATACCTATAATAATACCAAGCATAGTGAGCATAGAGCGCATTTTATGAGCTATGATTGCTTGTACAGACATTTTAAAAGACTCTATAAATTGGTCTTTATAGAACATAAAACTATTACGTTCTTTGGTTGGCTTGGCGGCCTCTGTTTTTACAATATCATCAGCTTTACGTTGATCACTGACGATAATGCCATCTTTAATTTCTATAACACGATTAGCAAAATTGGCAATATGCGCATCATGGGTGACTAAAATAATGGTATGGCCTTGTTTATGGAGGTCTTGCAAAATCTCCATGACCATTTCACCACTTTTAGAATCCAGTGCGCCTGTTGGTTCATCAGCGAGAATAATTTCGCCACCATTCATTAACGCACGAGCAATACTCACGCGCTGTTGTTGGCCACCAGAGAGTTCATTAGGTTTGTTTTGGGTTTTATCGCTTAATCCTAAGCTAGTGAGTATTTCCTTAGCTCGTTTGGAGCGTTGGTTGTAGTCTAAGCCTAAGTAAACAGCAGGCAGAGCCACATTATTTTCTGCAGTTAAAGTACTTAACAGGTTATAACGTTGAAAGATAAAGCCAAATTTTTTACTACGCATTTTGGCAAGTTCATTATGATCCATTTCTTCCGTTTTTATGCCATCGATAGCATAAGAACCAGAAGTAGGTGTATCTAAACAACCAAGCACATTCATAAGAGTAGATTTGCCTGATCCTGATTGTCCTATGATTGCAATGAAGTCACCTTTTTCTATCTCAAGGTTAATATCTTTCAGGATATGAACACGATTATTACCTTCTCCAAAATATTTATTGAGGTTTTTAACTTCTATCATTGTCATATTTATAACCTCATTCTGGTATTTTTACTGCTGGCGGCAGTTATTTCTGTACTAGCCATTTGGGCTGAAATAACCTTTTCACCTTCTTTAAGGCCAGAGATGATTTCTGTGTTCATACTGTCTGATAGACCTACCGTCACTTCTTTTTCTACTACCTTATTACCTGCTTCTAAAGTATAGACATAGTTTTTATCGCCAACTGTGTTGAGTGTAATGGTAGGTACTATGAGGACATTATCTTTACTAGCAATAGTGATAGTGTTTTGGGTGGTCATACCGATGCGTAGTGTACCTTCTTCATTAGGCACTACTAAATTACCATAGTAGTAAACAGCAGTACTAGAATCTGTGGTACCTGTATAAGTCCCAGCAGTTAACGTAGTTAGACCTGGGTCTAGAGTGTCTAGTTGGCCTTTAAAGATTTTAGTAGGTTCAGAAAGAATTGTATAAGTTACTTCCATACCAGGCTTTATTTTAGTGATATCTCCTTCAGAGATTTGCATCTTGATTTCCATTTTACTCAAATCAGCAATCTGTACTATTGTTGGGGTAGTTTGATTAGAGTTAACGGTTTGACCTTCTTCAACAGGTACAGAAACTATCGTACCATCAAAAGGAGCCACTATTTTGGTATAACCTAAGTTAGTTTCAGCTGTATTTACTGAGATTTGGGTTTGTATGATTAACGATTCTAAATCAGCAACATTTGCTTTGGCTGTTGCTAACGCGTCATTAGCACTGTCTAAATTTTCATCAGAAGTAGCATTTTTAGCTTTTAAGCTTTTTTCACGATTATATTTCTTTTGCGCAACGACTAAGGCTATTTTCTTAGCTTCTAATTGAGTTTTGTATGACTCTAATTTAGCTTTATTGATATTAAGCTCATTTTCTTGGGTAGTAGAGTCAATCTCTGCAATCATGTCACCTTTTTTAATCTGTTGCCCTAAGGAGACATAGAGCTTTTGTATTTGACCAGAAACTTGCGCACCAACGGTTACAATTTGTTTGGCACCTATTTCACCTGTGGTATTAACGGTACGTTTAATATTGCCGATAACTACTTTTTCTGTGAGATAGCTTATTTGTTCTTTTTTATTAAAAAAAAGAAAATAAATAGCAGTGACTATAGCTATTAATACCAATATAGAAATGGTGATTTTTTTCCCCTGTTTCATCATTACTCCCAGCAGTACAGATTAAGTTAAGGTAATGATACAAGAATATTTTTTGGAAATTTAAGGATTTACCAAAACCTTACCCATTCTTTACATTAAGTAATTTAATGTAAATTTATAAGTAATAGGATTATTCATTTTGAGATAAGAAAATGGATTGATAAGAGTATTTATTCTTTGACTGAAAGATAATTAACTTGGCTATAGGCTAGTTTGTTAACAAATTGTGCTATTACTCGTTTAATTAAATCATCAAAATCGACATCACCAATAAAATCACTTAATTGGGTCATCCGCATACCTGCATAACCGCAGGGATTAATACGAGAAAATGGTTCTAAGTTCATTTGAGCATTCAATGCAAAACCATGGAATGAAGCATTACGACGGATTCTTAAGCCTAATGAAGCTATTTTTGCATCATCTACATAGACTCCTGGTGCATCTGCTTTAGCATATGACTTAATACCATAAGAAGTTAGTAGATCAATTAAACTATTTTCGATAGCGGTTACTAGTGTTCTAGGGCCTAAATGGTGGCGCTTGACATCGATCATTAAGTAACCAATCAATTGACCAGGGCCATGATAGGTTACTTGCCCACCTCGATCTGATTGTACAACAGGAATATCACCTGGCATTAGCAAATGTTCTGCTTTACCTGCTGTGCCTTGGGTGAAAACAGGTTCATGTTGCAATAACCAAACCTCATCTTGGGTTTGCTCTGTTCGGTTATTGGTAAAATCTTGCATGGAGTGCCATACAGCTTCATAGGGCTGTATGCCTAACTCACGAATAATAAGTGAATCTGCACTCATTACAATACCATATGAACACGTCCTGTTGCCTTTAAGTCATCATGAATGGCTTGTAGCTGAGGAATACCTGTAGCTGTGATAGACATACGTAATGAGTGGTATTTACCATTGCTGCTGTATTGATCAGTGATGGTTGATTCATCAAAGTCAGGGGCATGTTTACGAATAATATCAACCACTAATTGCTTAAACTCATCATGGGCATCACCAATGACTTTAATGCCATAATTTTCACAAGGAAACTCAATTTTAGGTGGTTCTTGATTGGTCATAAATTCACCTTAGTTAAATAACCCTTTAAAGAATAATACAATGCTATCCCATATACGTTTAAAGAAACCACCTGGTTCTACAGTTTGTAAAGCCACTAAATCAGTACTATAAATAACTTGATTGTTCGCTGTTTTAATTTCTACTTTACCTACTACTTGTCCTGCCTTAACAGGAGCAATTAATTGTTTTGCTGTGGTTACTTGAGCATGTAAGCCTGTAAACTGATTTCTTAGCAATGTTAATGAAATATCTTGTGCTAAACCTGCTTGTACTTCAGAAGCAGCACCTTTCCAAACTTTTAGACTGGATAACTGATCACCTTTCTTATAGAAAGTTCTGTTTTCATAGAAACGGAAACCATAGGTTAATAGTTTTTGTGTTTCTTCTGCACGTGCTTTCTCGTTTGCAGTGCCAAATAATACTGCAATTAAACGTAGATCATTACGTTTAGCAGAAGCTACCATACAGAATCCCGCTTCTTCTGTGTGACCTGTTTTTAAACCATCTACTGTATTATCTCTCCATAGTAAAAGGTTACGGTTAGGTTGCTTGATATTGTTCCAAAGAAACTCTTTTTGGCTATAAATTGCATAGTGTGCAGGGTCTTCATAGATAATGGCTCTAGCTAGGATGCCCATATCATGTGCAGAAGAGTAGTGATCTGGGTTGGGAAGACCAGTTGCATTCATAAAGTGTGAGTTATTCATTCCTAGTTGTTGAGCAGTTTTATTCATAAGTTGTGCAAACACATCTTCACTACCAGCTAAGTATTCTGCAACTGCAACGCTAGCATCATTACCTGATTGAATAATAATGCCATGCAAAAGGTCTTCTAATGATACTTTTTTACCTACTTCAATAAACATTTTAGAACCACCAGTACGCCATGCTTTCTCACTGATAGTCACTAAGTCTGTAGGTCTAACTTGGCCTTTTTTCATTTCTAAAGTAGCCAAATAAGCGGTCATTAGTTTAGTTAAGCTTGCAGGAGGTAAACGTTGGTCACCATTATTATTAATTAACACTTGCCCTGTTGCAGCATCTATTAATACATAGGATTTAGCTGCTAGCTGCGGTGGTGCAGGGGTGATTTCTTGGGCATGAGCAAAGCAAGCACTGAATAGAAACGTGGCTGATAATGTAAAACGTTGGATAAATTGGGTTATTTTCATATTCTTCAAAATTAATTAGTGTTAATAAAAGTTAGTCTTGCTTAACGAGTGTTGATTGACCTAAGTTTGCTACACGAATAGCCTCTTGGGTTTTAAATGTTTCATGTTGATTAGGTAAAGGGCCTAAACGAACACGGTATAATTGTTGAGCTCCATGTAATACAGAGCTGATAAAAACAGGTACATCAGTCACTTTGACTAAGCGTTGTCTTAACAGTTCCGCAGCATCAGGATTAGCAAAAGCGCCTACTTGTAAGTAAAGCCCTTTTTGCGGATTATTGCTATCTGCAGTTGCATGTTGGTTTGCTGGTGGTTGGTATTCACTCACTGGCGCATTATCAACAGGTTGAGTGGTTACAGTGAGTGATGTTTGAGGTTTTTGCTGAGCAACAGTTGAGTTTTTGTTGTTGCCCCATTGTTGCGGATCAATGCTTTCAACTCTCACTTTGGCAGTACCTGTATCAGCATAACCTAGCTTTTTAGCTGCCGCAAAAGATAAGTCAATAATGCGATCTGAATGGAATGGACCACGATCGTTAACCCTTAATATAACACTGCGGTTATTTTCTAGGTTAGTTACTTTTACATAACTAGGCAATGGTAGTGTTTTATGGGCAGCTGTCATGCCATATAGATCATAAGGCTCACCATTAGCTGTGGCTTGTCCGTGGAATTTGGTGCCATACCAAGAGGCCATACCAACTTCTTTATAGCCTGTTGCAGAGCTTTTTGGGTAATAAGTTTTACCTAATACGGTATAAGGATTTTTTTTGTATGCCCCTGTATGAGGGGTGGGTGTGGCATCAGGAATATTAGATACATCTACATCCCACCATGGCGCACCATCTTTTAAAGGACGTACATATTGACCAGAGTGAGAAGTTTTAGCTACTTTTTGATAGCTGTCATCGTCTGTAGTGTCATTAGACTGACAGCCAATGAGCAATAAAATTAAGCCACTAACTGTGGTTAATTGGGCGATCTGTAAAAGTTTAGTCATTATTTAATTTAGTAGCCAATAGTTGTTCAGATAGTTGGTAAACAACTAATGAGTACATTACGCTACGATTATAACGAGTAATCACCTGAAAGTTATTTAAGCCAACCCAATATTCGTCACCTGCTTCACCATCTAGCTTAAATGCCATAACAGGGGTATTGTCAGGTATGGTTTTTGGTAGTGACCAACCTGCCTGCGTTAGTTTAGCAATTGTTCTATCTAATTCAAGCCCTGTAGATAGTACACTGGTAACTTTATCACCTGTTACTTTAGCCTGTACCACAACAGGTTGCTTAGATTGCCAGCCATGTTCTTTGAAATAATTAGCTACACTTCCTATAGCATCTGTGGGGTTGTTCCATATATCAATATGACCATCATTATCAAAGTCTACAGCATAGGCTCTAAAACTTCCTGGCATAAATTGAGCCATACCCATGGCACCTGCATAAGATCCTTTTAATGTTAAGGGGTCTAATTGCTCTTCACGGGTCATTAGTAAATATTCTTTAAGCTGTCTTCTAAAAAAATCACTACGAGGTGGATAATCAAAGCCTAATGTTGTCAAAGCATCCATGACAGGCCAACTACCCATATTACGACCATAGAAAGTTTCTACACCAATAATCGCCACAACTATTTGTGGAGGAACACCATAGGTTTTTTCTGCTCTTTCCAAAGCTTCTTGGTTATTCTTCCAGAAAGTTACACCTTCATTAACACGTTGTTTAGTCATGAAAATGGGGCGATATTCTTTCCATAATTTTGCTTTTTCAGCTGGTTTGGCAATCAAATCTAAAATGGCTTGTTGTCTTTTAACTTGGCTAAATAAAGCAGTTAGTTGTTCTTCAGCAAAACCATTATTTTCTACTAAATCCTTAGTAAATGTTTGAACCTCTGTAGATTCATTGTAATTATCAGCATAAGTTATAGGTGTTGCTGTTAATAACCATGCTAACAATGTATAAATTTTAGTGTGTTTATTTATCATGTACATTTTCATCTTATAGACGTTGTCCATTGGCGGTGAGTTTGTATAGCCATTAGAATACCAAATGAGGAAAGTAAGGTAACTACTGATGTTCCACCATAACTCATAAGAGGTAAAGGAACGCCTACCACAGGTAATAAACCACTGACCATACCAATATTTACAAAAACGTAAACAAAGAATGTCATGCTTAAACCACCTGCTAATAGTTTGCCAAATAATGTTTGGGCATTAATAGCAATCATCAAACAGCGTGCAATAATTAATAGATAGATTGTTAATAGTAAAATAACACCAAATAAACCAAACTCTTCACCAATTAAGGCAAAAACAAAGTCTGTATGGCTTTCTGGTAAAAAGTCTAAATGAGATTGTGTTCCTTCCAACCAGCCTTTACCCCAGAATCCTCCAGAGCCAATGGCTGCTTTGGATTGAATAATATTCCAACCTTTACCTAATGGGTCTGATTCTGGATTAATAAACGTTAGCACACGATGTTTTTGATAATCGTGCATAATAAAATGCCACATACCATAAGCAATAGGGATAATGGCAACAATAGCACTAATAATCCAACTCCAACGAAGCCCTGCTATAAATATGACGAAAGCTCCTGCTGCTAAAATAAGTAATGATGTTCCTAAATCAGGCTGTCTAAGTACTAATAAAAAAGGAATCCCTGTTAAAACTAAGCTAACCACAACATGTTTAAAACTAGCGGGTAGGCTATGTCGAGAAATATACCAGGCGATAGTGGCAGGTACAACAATCTTCATAAACTCAGAGGGTTGGAAACGAATTAAGCCCGGTATTTTTAGCCAACGCTGTGCACCCATTGCGTTATGACCATTGATGTCTACAATAATTAGTAAGATAACACCAATAATATAGGGAATAAGCACCCAGCGTGCCATAAACCGTGGATCAAACTGGGCAATGGCTAACATGATGACAGTGCCTATAATAAAAAATGTAGCTTGTCTATTAACAAGCTCCATATTTTTACCACTAGCAGAGTAAAGGATAAATAAATTAGCTGCTGCTAAGACCATTAATAGTACTAACAAGTAACCATCAATATGCAGTCGCTCTAAGAAGGTAGCTCTTCGTTTATGAGGTGCTTGATTATTTAAAATAATTCGTTTTTTACTAGTTAACATTTTTTTTGTCCTTTAATGTTTCACTAGTGGTAGATAATTCCTCTGGTGGAGGCTTTCTAGCCATTAACTCAGTATCTGTTTTTAATTGACCGTCTTCATTTAGTAACCAAGCATCCATAACTTGTTTAACAATGGGGGCTGCTAAGCCACTACCCGATTCACCATTTTCTATAATAATAGCAACTACGATACGTGGTTTTTCAGCGGGTGCAAAGGCCACAAATAAGGCATGGTCACGATGTCTTTCATTTAAGCTTTTACTGTCATAACGTTCATTTTGACGAATGGCGACTACTTGGGCTGTACCACTTTTACCTGCTATACGATAGGTGGCTGTACTACCCATTTTTCTAGCTGTTCCCCGAGCTCCATGAACAACTTGTTGCATATCCCGATTAATAATATTCCAATTATCCTTATTTTTAAACTTAATATCTGGAGGAGTTGGTCGGTCAGTAGTGTTAATAGAACCATTAGCAATTAGCTGATCTATAGTTAGGTTATCAGCAAATTTTAATAAATGAGGGCGAATCCAATGACCATGATTTGCTATTAATGCAGTTGCTTGAGCTATTTGTAAAATAGTTGTTTGCATATCACCTTGGCCAATTCCTGTAATTAATGTATGGCCAGGATACCATTGTTGTTTATGAACTTGCTCTTTCCACTCTCTGGATGGCATGATACCAGGTGACTCTTCTAAATACATATCAAGTGAAACGCGTTGTCCTAAACCAAATAAAGTTAAGTACTTATGCAGATTATTAATACCTATTTTATAGGCTAAATCATAAAAATAAGTATCGTTGGAGCGCATGATAGCGGTTTCCATATTTATCCAACCATCACCACCTCGGTTCCAGTTACGGTATTTATGGGTAGAATTAGGTAATTGATAGAAGCCTGGATCAAAGACTTTTTCTTCAGGTGTCGTAGCACCCACTTCAAGGCCTGTTAATGCTACTAAAGGTTTTACTGTAGAACCCGGTGGATAAGTGCCATAAATAGCACGATTTAAAAAAGGTTTATCTGGATTATTGGCTAAGGCATTGTAATCTTTTTGGCTAATACCTGTGACAAAGGGGTTAGGATCATAACTAGGCGAACTAACTAAAGCTAGAATTTCACCATTACGGGGGTCTAAAGCGACAATAGCAGCACGTTTATTCTCTAAGACCTGCATTGCCATTTTTTGTAAATAATAATCCAGTGTAAGCGTTAAATCTTGCCCTGCTGTGGGTTGTGTTTGGCTTAAAACACGCATGACTTTACCACGTGCATTGGTTTCTACTTCTTCATAGCCAACTTGACCATGTAGCATGCTTTCATAAAAACGTTCTGCACCTGTTTTTCCAATATGATGTGTGCCACTATATTCAACAGTGTCAACGCGTTTTAAATCTTGATCACTGATACGACCTACATAACCTACAGAATGAGCAAATAACTTTCCATAGGGGTAATTACGGATGAATTGTACTTCAACTTCAACACCTGGTAAGCGAGGCTGATTAACGGCAATAATAGCCCTCTGTTCTTCAGTAAGCTCATATAACAGAGGGACAGATTCAAAAGGACGAGAACGTTGTTTGACTTTATTAATTAAACTTTCTTTGTCCTCATCTGTTAAGTGAAGAACTTCGACCAGTGTATCAATAATTGTTGTCCACTCTTTGGCACGTTCACGGGTAAATGTTAAGTTAAAACTGGGTTCATTACTGGCAATAACGATACCATTACGATCATAAATAATACCTCGTATAGGAGGGATCGCTTGGGTATGGACACGATTTTTTTCAGAAAGGGTAGAATGATATTTGTATTGAATAACTTGTAAATAATACATTCTAGCAAAGAGAATGATCATTAAGGTAACAATAAAAATAGAACCGACAATCGCCCTATGCCTTATGATGCGGGCATTTTTTATATGATCTTTTATAGGAAGTGGTTCTACCATAATGAACTATTTAAACCTTTAGGTTTATTTATGATAGGGATGGCCAGTGAGAATGGTCCAGGCCCTATATAACTGTTCTATAATCACAACCCTAACAAGTGGATGAGGTAAAGTTAATGCAGAAAGTGACCATTTCTCATCACTACGCTTGCAAACTTCTGGAGCTAACCCTTCAGGCCCACCAATCATCAAGTTAATATCTTGTCCTGCTAATTGCCACTGTGCTAAACGTTCAGCTAATTGCTCAGTACTCCAAGGTTTACCTGTAACTTCTAAAGTAATAACTTTGTCAGTAGATTGGGTTTTATTCAACATAGCAACACCTTCTTGTTGAATAAAGCGTTTGATATCAGCATTTTTACCACGAGTAGTAAGTGGAATTTCTATTAATTCTACAGCTAACTCTTTGGGTAATCGTTTATGATATTCTTGCCAACCTTCTTCTATCCAACGTGGCATTTTACTACCAACAGTAATTAGCCTAATACGCATAAATTAGACAGCTTCATTATTAGTTTGTTTAGCACGACTTTGCTCTGCACCTTGCCAAAGGCGTTCTAAATCATAAAAGCTACGCGTTTCTTGTAGCATGACATGAACTACCACAGAACCTAAATCTACTAATGCCCATTCTGCATTTTCTAAACCTTCGATACCTAATGGACGTACGCCTTGTTTTTTCACTTCTTCAATCACATTATCTGCTAATGCTTTTACTTGACGTGAAGAGCTACCTGTAGCAATGACCATGAAATCAGTAACACTAGTTTTTTCATGAACATCGATGACAACGATGTCTTTGCCTTTTAAATCGTCTAGTGCAGCAGTGGCAATTTCTACAATTTGTTTACTTTGCATAATATATTTGTTACCTAAATTATACGAAATACTACTTACTCTTTTACTTCGGTTAGTAGTTTATTTCTATTAATGAGTTAAATAAAAAACCTGTTCGTGTTATTGATAAAGCTGGTGTTGATTAATATAGTCTAACACAGTCTCAGGTAATAAAAATTGTACTGATTTACCCTGTACTAAACTGTTTCTAATCTTAGTTGATGAAATATCTAAAGGAGTTTGCTGTATATAAGCAACTTGCCCGTATTTTTCACTAATCTGTTTAGAGTCAACTAATTTATCTGCTATAAATGTTTGTAATTCAGGAGGGATTTTAGCAGATAGATGGGGTCGTTGTAATACAAGAATGTGACAATAATTTAATAGCTCTTGCCAGCGATACCATGAGGGTAATCCGCAAAAAGCATCCCAGCCCATAATGAAAAATAATACATCATTATCAGTTAACTCTTGATGAATAGAATAAAGTGTATCAAAAGTATAAGAGGGCTTGTTACGCTTTAACTCTCTATCATCGACAGCAAACATAGGTGTATTGCTAGTAGCCAATTGCACCATTGCTAAACGATGCATAGCACTAATTGAAGGTGTTTCGCGATGTGGCGGTAGAGCATTAGGGATAAGTTTTAACTCATCCAATGCTAGCTGTTCCACTACTTCAATTGCAGATCTTAAATGTCCTATATGGATAGGATTAAACGTACCACCAAGTAAACCTATTTTAGCCACGAGTTTGACCATCACCTAATACAATGTATTTCTCCGTAGTCAAACCCTCTAAACCAACAGGGCCGCGCACATGCAGTTTATCGGTAGAAATACCAATTTCTGCACCTAAACCATATTCAAAGCCATCTGCAAAGCATGTTGGGGTATTATGCATTACTGAACTTGAATCTACTTCTGCAAGGAAACGTCTTACCGACTCTGTATTTTCGGTAATAATACTATCTGTATGATGAGAGCCATAATGATTAATATGGCTAATCGCTTGCTCAATATTATCAACTACTCGTACAGCTAGAATAGCTGCCAAATACTCTGTAAACCAATCTTCCTCAGTAGCTTTATTGATATTAGGTAAGTAGTTAAGTGTTCGTTCACAGCCTCGTAGTTCAACACCTTTTTCTATAAATTGTTGTGCTACGATAGGTAAGAATTTTTCGGCTACTGTTTGATCAACAAGGAGTGTTTCCATAGCACCACAGATGCCATAGCGATAACATTTAGCATTTAATGCTATTTTGCATGCCTTTTCTAAGTTAGCGTATTGATCTACATAAATATGGCAAACCCCATCTAAATGCTTGATTACAGGCACTTTGGCGTGCTCGCTAATACGTTGAATAAGTGATTTACCACCACGAGGAATAATAACATCCACATATTCAGGCATGGTTATTAGCAAATCAACAGCTTGGCGATCAGTAGTATTAACCAGTTGTACACAATGACTAGGTAAGTTGGCTTCTTGTAATCCTTGTTGAATGCAGGCTGCAATTGCTTTATTGGAGTGGATGGCTTCAGAGCCTCCTCTTAAAATAATAGCATTACCTGATTTTAGACAAAGAGCCGCAGCATCAATGGTTACATTAGGGCGTGATTCATAAATCATACCAATAACCCCAATAGGTGTACGCATTTTGCCAATTTGTAAACCAGAAGATGTATATTTAAGGTCTCTAATAGCACCTACAGGATCAGCTAGAGTAATAACCTGTTTCACACCTGTAATCATTGCTTCTAAACGAGTATCAGTTAACTCTAAGCGGTCTAATAAAGCAGGAGATAAACCATTTGCTTTACCGCTTATGAGGTCTTGTTGATTAGCCTGTCTAATAGTTTCTTTGGCACGAGCTAACTGGTCAGCAATACATTGTAATGCTTTATTTTTTTGCGCTGTAGTAGCTTTTACCAATGCCTGTGCTGCTTGTCGAGCATTAATGCCTAGTTCGTGCATATAATCAGTAATATTTGCCATAAGAAATCCAGTAGAAATCGTAAAAATTATTAATATTATGATAGGTAGCTAGTATCTATATAAAAGGGCTAAAGATCAATATAGATTATTATTCGGTAACCATTCAAAGCTAAAGTTTTGTTGGATATCTTTATCTCGCCACTGGGGAAAGTTAGCAACAGCAATTAACCTATTTTGCTTATCAAATAATAAAGGTATCCTTTGGCGGAGAAAGCTAGGAATTGCTTGCTCATTGAATAGTTTTTTTAAATCCCGATGACCGCGATTATGTAACTGTAAAACCTCACCGCCTTGTCGATAGCTTACAAATAAAGGCTTGTTAGGTAAATCACCTTTTATAGTGACTATACCATTATTAGATAGTGATATTTCCTGTTCTGAAGAAATAGGTTGTTTAGTAGTGGCAGGTTTATTAAGCCAGTTATCCATTAATAACCAAATTCGTTCATTAGTACGATGTAATTCTGCATTTTGCAATTGCCAAATGGGTTTGGCAGACTCTTTAGCATTTAACAAATCTTGCCAACCCTGCCAATGTACAGTGCTAGGAAGTAGGGTGTACTTAGCTAGCCAATGAGCGAGTGCATTTTTTTGCCTAGCCCATATTAAATTAGCGAGTGGTTCTAGCCGTAAGTTTGGGATAGATAACCAAGGATAAAGAGGAGTTGTTTGGGCTACAATTAGGTCTTGTATCGCTAGCTCATTTAATAGTTGTTGAGCTTCCTGTAGGTGTTTAGCTGTTTGTGTAATATTGTTTACAGCTTGCGGCCAATAGCTTTGGAGTACAGGAATAACCTGATGACGTAAATAATTGCGGGAAAAACTGGTATCTGTGTTGCTAGGATCTTCAATCCATTGTAAATGATTTACGTCAGCATAGTTTTTTAATGTTTGATAGGGAATATCTAGTAGTGGACGTACTACAGTTCCTGTCGTTAATGGTCGGCTTTTAGGTATTCCTGTTAGTCCTCTAACACCAGTACCTCTAAATAGGCGAAATAATAATGTTTCTGCTTGATCGTTTTGATGTTGAGCTGTGAATAAAATATCATCTTTTTGTACTATCTGTGAAAAAGCATGGTAACGAGCTTCTCGTGCAGCTTGTTCAATACTAGCTTGTTTGGTGACCTTCACTTTAATAATTATTAAAGGAATAGCTAACTCGTCACAGGTTTTTTGACAATGGTCAGGCCAAGAATCAGCCACAGCTTGTAGGCCATGATGAATATAAATGGCTGATATTTCTGGTAAATTGTATTGTTGTTTTAATTTAACTAATAGATGTAATAAAACAGTGGAATCCATACCACCAGAAAAGCCAACAAACCATCGTTTAGCTTGTTGGTAAGGTGTTAGTTGTTGCCATAACTGAGAAACGAGCGACATGATTGTAAAATTAATAGAGTTATCTGTTATAAGTACAATAACATATTTACTAATTTAAGCAATTAACCATCTGTTGATAAACGGTCGCTACGATCAAACTGCCAAGTTCTAATGATTTCAATAATATCAGTGTCTGCTAACTCTTTAGGAAAAGGAGCAAAGGGTGCTGACATATGAACAATTCGAATTGCGGCACGGTCTAACACGGGCTTACCTGATGATTTAAGTACTTTGACAGTATGTAATTGACCATTTTTCTTAATAGCAACTAATAATCTTAAACTACCATAAATTTTCTTAGTACTAGCTTCTTTAGGGTAGTTTAGGTTACCAATACGTTCAATTTTCTTACGCCACTCATCTTGATAGGCTGCTCCCTTATCCCTTTTGGTGGCGGCTGAAGTGATCTGTAAAATTTTAGGGCGTTTAGCATAGGCTTGTTCTTTTTGAGCGATTTGTGCCTCTAAACTAGCTATTTGTGCAGCCCAATCAGTATTATTAACAGTTTGTTTAGCTTGGTCTTGCTGTTCTTTTTTGTCAGATTCTTTAATGTCTTTTTGCTGTTGTTTACTGGCAGTGGTTAAGACACTTTTAGTTGTTTCTGTAGGTTGTTGCTCTTTTTCCATAGAAGGAAATGGGCTAGGAGCAGGATTGATTTCTAAGGCTTGAAAATCTGCTGGAGAGGTTGTTCTAGGTATCAGGGCTTGTTCCTCAGTACCACTGCCTTGTTGATTTTCTTGGGCAATAAAGTCTGCCTCTTCAGGTGCTGTATCACCTTTAAAAGATGCTAAAGAAACATCTAAAACTTTACCTATATGCTGATCTTCTGGTGCAAAGCCAACACCAAAAATAATAGTAGTATGGAGGATAGCAGCTAAGCATATCATCAAGCCAAGCAAATCATTTTGTTTGGTTTTATGAAGCTTGGCTAATTTATTAAAAAGTGATCGCATAATTTTTACATCTAAAATACTTGAAACGTCCTGTTTAGTAAGCTCAGCATTTCAATCAACCATGAAAAGTTGATTGAAGTTTAAAGAGTTACTTTTTTAACTTGGCTTCAATACAGTTCATTAATTTACCAGCAATATGTGTATTATACGCTTTATCAATTTCTCGAATACAGGTAGGACTAGTAACATTGACCTCTGTTACGTATTCGCCAATTATATCTAAACCAACAAACAGTAGGCCTCTTTTTTGTAATTCAGGGCCTATTGCTTTAGCAATTGCATAATCTTTCTCAGATAAAGGTTGTGCAATACCCGTTCCTCCGGCCGCTAAGTTGCCACGGGTTTCTCCTTTTGCAGGAACTCGTGCTAGGCAATAGGGAATAGGTTCACCATCAACGATTAGGATACGTTTATCGCCTGCAATAATATCTGGAATATAACGCTGTACCATAGTTTGTCGAGTACCATGCGCGGTTAGTGTTTCAATAATAACGGAGAGATTAGGATCACCTTCACGATGGCGAAAAATAGAGGCTCCACCCATTTCATCTAATGGTTTTAGAATGACATCACCTTGTTCTTTTATAAAAGCTTTTAAAATATCAGAGCGGCGGCTCACTAAAGTAGGCACCATAAATTTTGCAAAATTAGTAGCAAATAACTTTTCGTTGCAATCACGTAGGCTTTGGGGTTTGTTTACAATAAGTACGCCTTCTTGCTCAGCCTTTTCAAGTAAGTAAGTGGTGTATAAAAATTCACTATTAAAAGGAGGGTCTTTACGCATTAAAATAACATTTAATGTGTCTAGGCTAATATCAGTTTCTTCACCTAAGTCATAGAAATGTTCTGGTTCTTTATAAACTTTTAGAGAGCGAGCTTTGGCTTTAACTTTACCTTGTAGTAGGTATAGGTCTTCTTGTCGCATGTAAAATAGTTCCCAGCCACGATCTTGAGCTGCCCATAACATAGCCAGTGAGCTATCCTTCTTAAAATTAATGCTATTGATAGGATCCATCACAATGCCGAGACGAATAGACATAACTCAGTATTCTCCTGATATAATTTGCTATTTTGATGACGCAATGTTGACATATGTAAATAATTATAGAATAAATTAACATATTATGTAGTATGATATGTTATAAATAGTATTTATAATACAAAATCATAAACATTTGCACTAGTTAGTTACTGTGCGCTATGTTATGTGTATATAATATGGTCATAATGTAGATTGTTTTTATCTCAAGTGATGGCGGAATAAGATGGAACAAGGTGAAAAACTTAAAGTCATGGTGATAGACGATTCTAAAACTATTCGTCGAACCGCCGAGACCCTGCTTAAAAAAGCAGGATGTGATGTGTTTACTGCGGTAGACGGTTTTGATGCGTTGGCTAAAATAGCTGATAATCATCCAAATATTATTTTTGTAGATATTATGATGCCTCGCCTTGATGGTTATCAAACTTGTGCACTTATAAAAAATAACAGTCGTTTTAAAACTACGCCTGTTATTATGTTGTCATCTAAAGATGGTTTGTTTGATAGGGCAAAGGGGAGAATAGTAGGCTCGGATCAATATTTGACTAAGCCGTTTAGTAAAGATGAGTTATTGGGTGCAATAAAGGCGCACGTTCCTAACTTTGTACCTCAAGATAATGCAGCTGAATAAGCAGCTGTTTTTGTATAGTAATAATTAAAATTGGTGGTAAGGTAAAATGGCTCGAATTTTAGTTGTAGACGACTCTCCTACAGAAGTATATAAACTAACAACAATGTTACAAAAACATGGGCATATGGTTATAGGGGCTGAAAATGGGGCAGATGGCATTGCATTAGCTCGCAAAGAAAAGCCAGATGTCATTTTGATGGATATTGTTATGCCTGGCTTCAATGGCTTTCAGGCAACCCGTCAATTGACTAAAGATGAAGAAACAAAGAATATTCCAGTAATTATTGTTACAGCTAAAGATCAAGAAACTGATAAAGTATGGGGTCGTCGTCAAGGGGCTAGAGATTATTTAACTAAGCCAATTGATGAGGCAACACTTTTATCTACTGTGGATGCTGTGTTAGCAGGATAATTGCAACAGTCCTAAAACCTAAGGAGTTATTGACATGGGAATGCCAGAAAAAAGCACCCCATTTAATTTGTTACTCGAAATCGATCAGCTTTATACTGACTCAGGGATTAGTTTGCCTGAACAAAGAAGGTTGCAAGCTAGTATTTGGACTGGTATTGGGTTTAGGTTAGGGCAATATCATTTTGTAATAGCCATTAATTACTTGGAAGAAATTCTTACTGAACCAACATATACGGCAATTCCTATTGTTAAACCATGGTTAAAAGGAGTGGCTAATATGCGTGGCCACTTATTGCCTGTGATGGATTTAAACAAATTGTTTGGTATACCTTCTGAAGCATCTCATAAACAGCGCCGAGTGATGGCTGTTAAAAATACTGATGGTGGGTATGTTGGTTTCTTAGTTGATGCGGTATACGGTATGCAGCATTTTTCTGCTGATAATCAATTAGCAGGTACCGTTAATATACCAGAATCCTTGACTCCTTTTGTTGCAGGTGTCTATAAAGGTGAGCAACAAAAGTGGTTAATTTTTAATGCTGAAGCTTTTATGGCAAGTCCGCAGTTTTTAACAATAGGACAGTAATTTAATCGTTAAAGGTCAAAGTTTTAAACAGGTTAGGTAATATATTTAAGTCTAAGGGCCTTAAAATCTGGCTTTCAAAGAGGCATAAGTAGTATGAGTAAAGAAAAATCAGCTAGTTCATCAAAGCAAAGTAGTAATTTTCTACTAGTATTGCTAGGTATTTTGCTAACTGTGCTAGTTGTAGCATATGTAGCTAATCTTTTTTATCTTGGTAAGAAGTCTGCAGATGATAGAGCTTATGTTAAAAAGGCTAATGATTTGCGTGTTTATTCGCAAAGTATAGCAGCTGACTCATTAAAAGCGCTCACAGGTAGTGAGGATGGCTTTAAGAACTTAACAGTGGCCTCTACTAGTTTTGATGCGGATTGGGCAAATCTAAAAACTACTCTTCCGGTGGATCAAGTAAATGGATTGGCGAATGCATGGTCAGCGTTAAAGCCTAATATTGATACTTTATTAATTAGACAAGAAGCGTTAACAACAACTTACGCATCAGTAGATACATCGTTTAAGTTGGTAGAAAACCTACGTACTATTAGCCAAAACACACTAGATAAGTTAAAAGATCAACAAAGTGATATTAGACTTACTAATCAGATGCAACAAGCAGCTATTTTATTAGAGAGTATTCAACATAATTTAAATGGTGTGTTAACTAATTTTGCAGCTATTGAGAGTACTAGTAAAGATTTAGCAGATAAAGTAAAAGAGTTTAATAATATTGTTGATATGCTAAAACAAAGTGGCGTATTACCAAATGAAGCTCAGAACATTTTATTAACAGCAGTTAGTCCACTTAATCAATTAAGATCTAATGTTGATGTTATTCTTGAAAAATCTCAATATATTGCGGAGTTACAAGGTGTTGAGTCAAAAATTCTTGATGGTTCTCAGAAGTTACTAACTGAAGCTACTAAAGTAGCTAATGGTATTGAAGAGTCAACTTCTGCTTTTAGTACCAGTGCCTTTTTAGGTTACTTAGTCTTATTGCTCATCATTGCTGCAGTTGTTGGTATGTTCCTTGTTATTCAAAGAAATACCCGTAGACGTTTACAAGAAACAGCAAGAGAAAACTCAGTAAACCAAGAGGCGATTTTACAGTTACTTGATGAAATCGGTGACTTGGCAGATGGTGATTTAACTGTTAGTGCAACGGTATCAGAGGCATTTACTGGTGCGATTGCTGACTCTATTAACTACTCTATTGAACAGTTACGTGATCTGGTACAAACGATTAACCAAACCTCTGGACAAGTATCTGCTACAGCAGAAAATAGCCAGAGCTTAGCGATGAATCTAGCGGAAGCAGCGGAGCACCAGGCTGGTGAAATTGCAGGTGTATCAACAGCTATTAGTGAAATGGCGAGTTCTATTGATAGGGTATCTGCTACTGCACTTGAATCAGAAAATGTGGCAAAACGTTCGGTGGAAATCGCACATAATGGTAGTAAGATTGTAAATAATACTATTTCTGGTATGGATACTATTCGTGAGCAGATTCAGGATACTTCTAAACGTATTAAACGTCTGGGTGAATCTTCACAAGAGATTGGTGATATTATTGGTCTGATTGATGATATTGCTGAACAAACGAATATTCTTGCACTTAACGCGGCAATTCAGGCATCGATGGCCGGTGATGCAGGCCGTGGTTTCGCTGTGGTTGCGGATGAGGTACAACGTCTAGCTGAAAGATCTTCAGCAGCAACTAAACAAATTGAGACACTAGTTAAAGCCATTCAGACAGATACTAACGAAGCTGTTATTTCAATGGAACAAACTACATCAGAGGTTGTTCGTGGTGCGAAACTCGCTGAGAATGCAGGTGTTGCCCTTGAAGAGATTGAGAACGTATCGCAAGCATTAGCTAAATTAATTCAATCAATTTCTAATGCTGCAAGACAGCAGGCATCAACAGCTGCTCATATTTCAAGAACGATGGATGTAATTCAAGAAATTACTTCTCAAACATCTTCTGGTAGTACAGAAACAGCCGTTACCATCGGCCGTTTAACTACCATGTCACGGGACATGCGTAAATCTGTAGAAGGTTTCAAACTACCAAATAACTAATTGATTTTAAAGAATTAATATGCTTATACAGTTTATGTTGGATCAGATAATAAGTGTGCTTTGTGTTGGAGAGTATGCATGGCTATGAATAAGGTAACTACAGAGGATAGCCATGATTATGTTGCGCTTAGTTGGGTGAAGAATGAGATAGTTAATAATCTTAATCAAGTCCAACAGGTGCTAGAATCATTAGCTGATGAAACAACAAGTAAGAATGATATAGCTTCAGGGTTAGCTAATTGCTATAGCTTGTTGCACCAAGTTAGTGGTGCACTGCATATGGTAGGTTTTCCTGGTGCTGCATTGTTTGCAGAAGAAATTAGAACGTTCTGTGAAACATTAATCAATGATAAAGTAGAAGACTTTAGTCATAGTTTGCAAGTGTTAATGCAGGCTGTGTTGCAGATGCCTACTTATCTTGAGATTATTCAGACAGAAGGTCATGATATTCCTATAGCTTTATTGCCTCTTATCAATGAGATGAGAGAATGCTATAAAGCAACCCCTTTATCTGAGGTTGAATTATTTTCTCCTAAATATTATGGAGCAGCCTCACCTTTAACAGATGAAGAGCTAAAAGAAATCAATACAGAGGGATTAGCTAATTTATTACGTAAATTACGCCAGTCACTACAATTATCTTTAATTGATCTAATTCATAATCGTAATCTTGAGGTTGCGCTTGATCATCTAATTAAGATTTTTAATTACTTGGGACGTTTATGTAAAGCTACGCCAATTTCTATGCTTTGGCGTATTGCATTAGCTTTTGTAACGGGTATTAATGAAAAAAGTATACCTAATAGTCCTGAAGCTAAAGATTTGTTAAAACAAATTGATCGACAAATAAAAATATTGGTTGAGCAAGGTGTTGTTGGAATGAATAACCCTGCTCCAGATGCTCTGATAAAAGAATTATTATTTTTATTAGCTCAGGTAGATAGTAGTTCCGATGAAATTAAGGCAATTAAACAAGAATTCCATTTAACAAGTTTAATTTTAAATGTTAAAGATGTTAATACTCATCAGACAAAATTAGCTAATATTGATAAAGCTGCTTTAGAATCTGTTTCTCAAGCTCTGTCAGAAGAATTCACTTTTGTTAAAGATCGATTAGATTTACTTGCTCGTTCTGAAAGTCAGAATGGAGTAGATTTGCAAGGTTTACCTGAAACACTAAAAGTAATTTCTAATACATTAGAAATGCTAGGTTTAAATACTCAGAAAAATATAGTTAATAAGCAATTTGATGCTATTAATAGTGCTATTGCAAGTAATTATTTGGATAAAGTTCAAGCCATTGATATTGCAGAAGCAATACTAGATGTAGAAACAGTAGTTACTAATATTACTAAAACTGGTAGTTCAGCTAAAGCTGGTGTTACAGGTGATGCGCAGGAAATTGTAATTCGTGAAGCCGCTCATGAGTTAACTCAAGTAAAAGAAATTCTTGCACAGTATTTTGCGACTGAAGGTAAAGAGGGACAGATAAAAGATACAACTGAACTATTAACCCATACAGCTGGTGCTTTAGCTATTATATCCCAACAACGGGCAGCCGCTGCGGTTATTCGTTGTTTACAGTATATTGAAGAACGCTTAATAAACAGTACTATTTACCCTGATAATAAAGAAATTGACTCTATTGTTGGTGCAATTGCAAGTATTGATTATTACATGGAGTGCTTGGCTAAAAATCAAATAGTAAGTGCTAAAGATGCGTTGAACTTTGCAGTAAAATATTTGCACGAGCTAGGTTATTCATTACCAGACGATTATGAGTCATTAACGACTAAATATATAGCTTCTGTAGCGCCTGTAGAAGAGGCTGAGCAAGGTGTCTCACAGGAAGAAGTTGTTGACATAGAATCTGTAGAAGAGCAACAAGTTATTGCTGAGCAATCTCCATCAATACCACAACAACCAGTAGTTCAAGAAGCTAGCAAAGTTGGTGAAGAGGTAGATGAAGAGTTTGTTGAAATCTTTACTGAAGAAATGGAAGAGATTTTAGAAGCATTATCGACTACCTTACCAGCATGGGTTGCTAATACAGATGATAAAGAATCATTAACAGAAATTCGCCGTTCTTTCCATACTATTAAAGGTAGTGGACGAATGGTTAAAGCAACTGTTATTGGTGAGTTAGGCTGGTCTGTAGAAAATATGCTGAATAGAGTTATAGATAAAACTATACCTATTTCTCAACCTGTATTAGATGTAGTACAGGACGTTGCAAAATTATTACCAGAATTAATTAAAGAGTTTGCTTCAGGCCAACAACATTCTCGTGAAGATGTTGATTATTACGCTGCTGTTGCTGATGCCTTAGCTACAAAACAAGAACTACCAGTTAAAAAAAAATCTGAACAATTATTAACAACAGAAGAAACTGTTGTTGAAGATGATAATGTAATTGAGCCAGAGCTGGAAGCTGAAGAAACTTTGCAAGAACAAGATGATGTTGATGCAACAACTACATCTGATAATGTAGAAGAAACCACTTCAGCTCCTGCAGAGTTTGATGTTGAGTTAATAGATATTTTTATTGCTGAAGCTCAAACTCATATGCAAACATTAAAGGCATTTATTACATTATGTGAGCGTTCATTACCGCAAGTTGTTACAGATTCTTTACAGCGAGCAATGCATACCTTAAAAGGTAGTGCATTAATGGCAGGTTTGGATGCTATTGCTAATATTGCTAAGCCTTTTGAAGGTTTCTTAAAAGAATGTAGTATTAATGCTTGGTCAATTGAACGAATTGATCTTGAATTGTTAAGAGATGCATATGCCTTATTAAATAAAGGTATACGTCAATTGGAGCTTTATTCATTAGCTCCTGTTGATGGTACAGAATCACTTGTTGAGCGTATTCGTTTACGTCGCGAGTATTTAATATCACAACTTGAAGTAACTGTTAGTTCTGAGTTAGCTAATAAAGATAATGACGCATCGCCTGCAGCTTTGGTTAGCGCAATAATGCAGAATGTGGATTTATTATTAGATGCTGAAGAATATATTGAAAAATGGCGTGAGACGTCTGATAGTGATTTTATGCAGCTATCAGTATTGCAAGAAGAGTTAGCAAAAGTATCACCTTATGCTGAGCAAGCTGGTTATCAATCAATTGCTGATTTATGTAATGTCTTATTGAAAGCCTATGCAGCAGTATCAGCAAATACGATAAAGAGAGATGGTGTATTTTTTGATGCATTAACTCAAGTTCATCATGTGTTATTGAATTGTATTGATCAATTAGCAGCAGCTCAGGTTGTTTCTGAATATTCTGAAAAAGTTGCTTTGTTAGAGCAAGTATTGTCTAGTACAAATGTTCAAGAAGCTGTTGTAGAGCAACAAGAGATGGTAGAGCAGCAAATAGATGACAAGCCAGAAGAGTCAGAAAAAATTATTGAACCCGAAATAATAGAGCCTGTTGTTGAACAAGTACAGCAAGTAGTTGTTAATCAACCAACAGAAGTTGTGGAAACTGCATTAGTTAACCCACAAGTTTCATCTAATTTTACTATAGAAGATAAACTAATTCTTGGTGCACCTGCTCCTGCTGGTCCTATCATTGAATCTGAAGATGATATTGATTCAGATATGGCTGAAATCTTCCTTGAAGAAGCTGATGAAATACTAGTTGAGGCAAGAAATGACTTAGATAAATGGATTGAAGATCAAAGCGCTGATCATTTACAAGATTTGCAACGCCAATTGCATACCTTAAAAGGTGGTGCAAGGATGTGTGGTGCTGTAGGTTTAGGTGATTTGGCGCATGGTCTTGAGTTTATTTATGAAGGGCTATTGAATGGTCGCTATAGTTATTCAACAGATTTAGTGAAATTATTGAATAAAACTCATGATTTTATTCAGTTGATTGTTGATACATTACATGACTCTACTGTTTTACCTCATAGCCCAGAGTTATTAAATGCTATTCAGTTATTCCGTCAAGAAGGACGTGTTGTTTTAGATGATTCAGCAGTAATTACACAAGTACCAGAACCAGTTGTGGTAGATGCTGAAATTATTGATGAAGCACCTGTAACTATTACAGAGCCTGTAGGGCAAACTACTGAAACTCAAGTTATAGAACCTGAATTGATTGAGGTTGAGCCAGAAGATCAAGTAGCCATTGAACCAAAAGAACCACCTATAACTATTGATGTTGAAGCAGTTGAGGTAGTTCAACCTACGCAGATTTCTGAAGAAACAGTTGTAGTTTCTGAACCAGAAAAAGAGCAAACATCTCCTGCGGTAGTAGAGTTTAGAGAAACTGAAGTTTCTAAAGCAAAAGATAAAGTAACCTCAAAAGAAAGTAGAGAAGCTACTGAGCAAATTAAGGTAGCAGCAGAATTATTAGATAGTTTAGTTAATCTCGCTGGTGAAACCTCAATTTATCGTAGTCGTGTTGAGCAGCAAAATAGTGATTTAGCATCTGCGTTGATGGAGATGGATGTTACTATTGATCGGGTGCGCGATCAGTTACGTCGTTTAGATACGGAAACACAAGCACAAATTATTTCTAGACACCAAACAGAGGTTTCATCTAGTTATACAGATTTTGACCCGTTAGAAATGGATCAATACTCACAAATACAGCAATTATCAAGATCATTGTTTGAGTCTGCTTCGGATTTACAAGACTTAAAAGATACTTTGATGCGTCGTAATCGTGATGTGGAAACTTTATTGCAACAGCAAGGTCGTGTAAATACTGAGTTACAAGAAGGCTTGATGCGTACTCGAATGGTACCATTAGATCGTATTGCACCTAGATTACGTCGTTTAGTGCGTCAAGTTTCTACCGAGTTAGGTAAACAAGTAGATTTAGTGATTGGTAATACAGCAGGGGAAATGGATCGGGGTGTAATTGATGCAATTGTTGCGCCATTAGAGCACATGATCCGTAACTCACTTGACCATGGTATTGAAAGTAAGGATATCCGTGTAGCTGTAGGTAAACCAGCTAAAGGTACAATTTCTCTAGACCTTATTCGTGAGGGTGGGGAAATGGTATTACGTCTTAAAGACGATGGTGCTGGTATTTCTGTTAAAACTGTACGTGATAAGGCGATTAATAAGGGGCTAATGAGCCTTGATGAAAAACTTTCTGATAAAGAAATTTTACAGTTCATTTTAGAAGCTGGTTTCTCTACAGCTAAGAAAATTACTCAAATCTCTGGACGTGGTGTTGGTTTAGACGTAGTAGTAAATGCTGTTAAGCAGTTGGGTGGTGTATTAACGTTAGATTCTGAAGAGGGTAAAGGTACTACCTTCTCTATTCGTTTACCAATCAACTTATCAGTAAGTCGTGCACTGATGATTCGTGTTGCTGAAGACCATTATGCAATTCCAATGAGTACTGTAGAAGGGGTTACTTATATTTCCCCTGAGCAACAGAAAGAGTTTTATCAGTTTGGTACGGCTGAGCTAGAGTATGGTGGAGACTCTTACCGAGTTAAGCACTTGGGAGAGCTTTTAGGTAACCAAATAGTAGCACAAGCACAATACGTGATTGAGGAAAAAGCACCTGTCTTATTAGTACGTTCAGGTGAGCATTATATTGCTTTACGTGTTGATGAATTATTACCATCAAGTGAAGTAGTTGTTAAGAGTTTAGGCGCACAGTTCCTTTCTGTACCTGCTATTTCTGGTGCAACTATCTTAGGTGATGGTCATGTAATTATCATCCTTGATTTAAGTGCATTGGTACGTAGTTATTTTGTTCATCAGCAACATAATATTAGAACAGAGGAAAGAAGAATAGCATCATCTGAAGAATTAGAAGAGGTGAAACGTCCACCATTAGTTATGGTTGTGGATGACTCTGTGACAGTACGTAAAGTAACAACACGTCTTCTTGAGCGCCAAGGTATGCAAGTAATTACGGCACGTGATGGATTAGATGCTGTGACACAGTTGGAAGAAAAAGTTCCAGATATTATGTTGCTTGATATTGAAATGCCTAGAATGGACGGCTTTGAGGTGGCAACAAGAGTACGTCATGATGAGCGTACTAAGCATTTACCTATTATCATGATTACTTCACGAAGTGGTGAAAAACACAGAGAACGTGCATTGGCTATTGGTGTTAATGAATATATGAGTAAGCCTTTTATGGATGCCAAATTAATTAAGTCTATATCTGATCTACTTCCAGCATTTGAGGTAAATTTATTGGAGAGTAGTTCATGACAGAACAAAAATCTGCTAAAAAGACTTCATTAGAAGCATCATTAATTAGTTTATTAGACAGAACATTAATTCTTCCTAGTACAGCTGTTGTGGAGGTAGTATCTATTTCAATGCCTCAGGTAGTTGCCAAAATGCCACGTTGGTTTTTAGGTTTTCTACCATGGCAGGGTTTACGGATACCTTTTATTTCGTTTGAAGCTATTTGTGGCTCAACTTTTAAAATTAATGCAAGTTCAAATATATTAATTTTAAAAACTACTACTGAGTCATTACAGAGTAAGTTTTTTGCTATATTAATTCAGAATACACCTATTAATTGTACTGTAACTGCAGAAGCAATTATGGATGTAGTTGGTGAATTATCTCGTTATGAATTAGAAACTATACGAATCAATGATCATATAGCTAAAATCCCTAATATTCCTGCACTAGAAAAATTATTGATCGACACAGGCGTATTAAATTAGTTTAAATATCAATTGTTGCATGGAAGCAGCAGTTAATAGTTTTGCCAAAGTAGTTTAAAAATAAACTGTTTATATTAGAAGTTAATCTAATTACTTCTGTTCATTCTTGTTATTAATATCCATTTAAGAGGGAAATATGAAGAAGTCTTTGATTGTTGTATTGCTTTCTTTACTATCTTTTGTTGGTTCTGTCTTTGCTGGAATAATTGATGACGCTGTTAAAAGAGGTACTTTAAGAGTGGGATTAAATCCTACTTATATGCCTTTTGAAATGACCAATAAGCAAGGTGAAATTGTTGGCTTTGAGGTAGATGTACTAAAAGCAATGGCCAAGTCTATGGGAGTTAAACTAGAAATAGTATCCATGTCTTATGATGGTCTGATTCCTAGTTTATTAACAGAAAAGTTTGATCTCATTGCCAGTGGTATGACGGTTAACCAAGAAAGAAATTTACGGGTTAATTTTGCTGATCCACTAATTATGACAGGTCAAACATTACTGATTCGTAAAGAGTTAGCAGATAAAGTTAAATCTTATAGAGATTTAAATAGTAGTGATTATAAAATTACTTCAAAAATAGGCACTACTGGCGAGGTAGCAGCTAAAAGACTATTAAATAAGGCACAGTATTATAGTTATAACACGGAAGCAGAAGCTGTGTTAGAAGTGGTTAATGGTAAGGCTGATGCATTTGTTTATGATGCTTCTTATAATATTGTGGCATTAAAAAAACTAGGCAATGACCGTTTGGTCTTTTTAGATAAGCCAATTACTTATGAACCACAAGCATTTGCTTTAAGAAAAGGTGATTATGACAGTATTAATTGGATTAATAATTTCTTAAGCCAGATTAAAAATGATGGTACCTATGATCGTCTTTATAATAAATGGTTTAAAAGAACTGATTGGCTAACAGAGATGGAGTAATTATTCTTTGTTTTAACTAAAAAGCTATATAAATAATATTAATTAAGGTAAGTATGAAAAGAGTTTTAGCTTTTATAGTCGTTATTTTATTTTCAATAACAGCTGCATTTGCGGGGATGACAGATGATGCAGTTAAAAGGGGAACCCTTAGAGTAGGCTTAACACCTACTTATATGCCTTTTGAAATGACTAATAAGCAGGGTGAGATTATTGGTTTTGAGGTAGATATTGTTAGGGCAATGGCAAAGGCCTTAGGGGTTAAGCTAGAGCTAATACCTACTTCTTATGATGGTATTATCCCAGGCTTGTTAACAGGGAAATTCGATATGATCGCTAGTGGCATGACTATCAATCAAAGTCGTAATCTTAGAGTCAATTTTACAGATTTGTTTGTTACTACAGGGCAAACTTTACTTATCCGTAAAGATTTGGCTGATGAAATAAAGTCTTATAAAGATTTGAATAATGAAAAATATAAAATAACCTCGCAAATAGGTACAACAGGTGAGTTTATAGCCAAAAAATATATGAGTAAGGCTAAGTATTATGGATATAACAGCGAGGCAGAAGCAATTTTAGAAGTAGTTAATCATAAAGCAGATGCATTTATTTTTGATGAGTCTTATAACATTGTTGCATTGCAAAGGTTAGGTAATAAAAAATTAATTCATTTAGACAAATTAATTACAGCAGAACCTATAGCCTTTGCTGTTAGAAAAGAAGATTATGATAGTATTAATTGGATTAATAATTTTTTAACCCAAATTAAAAATGATGGTACTTATGATCGTATTTACAATAAGTGGTTTAAACGTACAGATTGGTTAAAAGATATGGAGTAAGTTTTTCCATAAAAAATTTATTATTAAGTATTGGTAGGTTAATTATGAAAAAGATATTAGCATCACTATTCTTAATGCTTACATTGGGTGTAGCTCAAGCAAGTATGATTGATGATGTAGTGAAACGTGGTACATTACGAATAGGATTGGATCCTACCTATATGCCCTTTGAGATGACGAATAAAAAAGGGGAAATTGTAGGCTTTGAAATGGATCTAGTTAAGGCCATGGCAAAATCTTTAGGTGTTAAATTAGAGATAGTTTCTATTGCTCAAGATGGAGTTATTCCAGGCTTATTAACTAATAAGTTTGATATGGTAGCAAGTGGTTTATCTTTAACTCAAGAAAGAAACTTAAAAGTTAACTTTCCAGATCCTTTTATCATGACTGGGCAAACTATCCTTATTCGTAAGGAATTAGAGAGTACAGTTAAATCATATAAAGACTTAAATGATGCTAAGTATAAAATTACTTCTAGACTTGGCACTACTGGGGAGTTTGCTACTAAGCGATTAATTAATAAAGCAAAATACTTTGGTTATAACACCGAGGCAGAAGCAGTGCTGGAAGTAGCGAATGGCAATGCAGATGCATTTGTTTATGATGCTGCATACAATGTAGTAGCGATCCAAAAATTAGGCCAAGGTAAATTAGTTTTCTTAGATAAACCATTTACTTATGAACCATTAGCTTTTGCTATTAGAAAAGGTGATTATGATAGTATTAACTGGATTAATAACTTTTTAAATCAAATTAAAAATGATGGTACTTATGATCGTCTTTATAACAAATGGTTTAAGCGTACTGATTGGTTAAAAGAGATGGAATAATATCCATCTCTCCTATAAATTTTCTATAAAACTTTGCATACAATAGCTTATAATATCTAATTTATAAGCTGTAATTATATAATTATGTCTAGAACTTCTAAACGTCACTGGCCGTGGCACCTGCTTACTCTTGCCATTCTCGCTGTCATAGCTTTGATATTTTGGTATGCCACTGTTTCGACTGCTTATAAATGGGATTGGAATAATATTTCCAACTATTTCTATTATAACAAAGAAGTTATTTTAGAAACTGCACCTAGTGATGTTGGGGTTGCTAGTTTAGATCAACAAGGGCAAAAAACGATTATCACCTTAGTTGATTACGCAACTGATGAAGAATTTAAAATAACTGCTAATGCAGACGAAGTAAAAGTATTTAAAGGACAAGAATTGGTAGAGGGAGATACTATTTCTTCTACTACTCAATGGACAGCAGGTCCTTTTGTCCAAGGGTTTTGGACAACCTTATGGCTTTCTGTTGTATCAGGTATTTTAGGTTTAGTAATTGGTCTAATAGCAGGGCTGTGCCGTATTTCTAAAAATCCTACTTTAAGAGACTTATCAACTGTTTATGTAGAGCTTATTCGAGCATTACCACTGTTAGTAATTATTTTTATTATTTACTATTTCTTTGGTACGATTCTTAAGTTATCCCATGAAACAGCCGCTATTATTTCATTATCATTTAGCGCAGGTGCTTACATTGCAGAAATTGTACGTGGTGGTATTCAGTCGATTTCAAAAGGTCAAACAGAGGCCGCTCGTTCATTAGGTATGGGAGCGGCTAGTACCATGTGTGTAATTATTTTACCACAAGCTTTTAGAAGAATTTTACCTGCATTGACTGGTCAATTTATTAATCTAGTAAAAGATACTTCTTTATTATCAGCTATCTCTATTATTGAAATAACAAGGGCTGCACAATTAGCTACCACTACTTCAATGAAGCCTTTTGAAATGTGGTTTTGTGCAGCAGCGTTGTATTTGTTAATTAATATTCCACTCTCTGTTTTGGCTCATTATTTAGAAAGAAGGCTGGCAAAAAGTGATTAATGTAAGAGAAATTAATAAAGTTTTTGACAGCAAAGGCATGGTTGTTCATGCTGTTGATAATGTGAGCGTAGATATTGCTAAAGGTGAAGTAGTAGTTATTATTGGGCCTTCTGGCTCAGGTAAATCTACTTTTTTACGTTGTTTAAATGCTTTAGAAGATATAGATAGTGGTTCAATTACTATTGATGGTATTCATTTAACCCATTCTAAAACTAATATTAATGCATTGCGCCGTGAAGTGGGGATGGTGTTTCAGCACTTTAATCTATTCCCACATATGACTGTATTAGAAAATCTTTGTGTGGCACAACGTATTGTTCGTAAACGTACCAAGGAAGAAGCGATAGAAAAAGCAAAGAATTTATTAGCTAAAGTAGGTATTGCGCAAAAGATTAATGAATATCCTTCACGTTTATCAGGTGGACAACAACAAAGGGTGGCGATAGCTAGAGCACTTTGTATGGATCCTAAAGTGATGTTATTTGATGAACCTACATCTGCTTTAGATCCAGAAATGGTGGGTGAAGTATTGGATGTAATGAAAAAGCTTGCCCAAGAAGGCATGACCATGGCCTGTGTAACTCATGAAATGAAATTTGCTAAAGAAGTAGCAGATCGTATTTTATTCTTCGATCACGGTAAATTATTAGAAGATACTACGCCTGCTAAATTCTTTACAGCACCTGAAGATCCAAGAGCACAAGCTTTCTTGCAACAAATTTTGTAGGGATTATTATGCGTATAGGTGAACTAGCAAAAGCTGCCAATTGTACAGTAGAAACTATACGCTATTATGAGCAACAAAGTTTATTACCAGAGCCCTATCGTACGCAAAATAATTACCGTGTTTATAATAAAGATCATTTAGATCGTCTAAAATTTATCCGTAATTGTCGTAATTTAGATATGGCACATGATGAAATACGGGAGCTACTTAAATTAGCGAACAATGCTGATGAAAACTGTACAGCAGTGGCTAATTTACTTGAACAACACATACAGCACGTTAATCAGCGCCTTAAAGAATTACAAGAATTACAACAACAGTTACTTGATTTGCATAATCGTTGTCAGGGTAATCGACCTGCTAGTCATTGCAATATTGTACAAGAACTCACGGAAATGGATATTCCAGCGAATTCACATAAAACCCATCTGGGATAAAAAAGATTTAGTTTCTAGCAGGTTATCAATACCTATTAGCGTTTTACTAATATTAGCGGTATATTATAAAGATAAATAATATCGAGTAGTAATGAATCACAATAGATGACTACCTTACTTATCACTTTACCCATCTTTGCTTATATCTTTATTGGCTGGTTAGCAGCTAAATCTCGTTATGTTTCTGATAAGGTATGTGAGGGCTTATCAGAATATGTGTTTTCTATTGCTGTGCCTGTATTAATTATGATGACATTGGCACAGACTTCATCAAAAGACCCTATTATACCTACTTATTGGGTGTCTTATTTTGGTGCTTGTGCAATAGCATGGGGCATTACCATGTTATTAACCAAAAAATTATTAAAAAGGGCTCATAAAGAAACAGTTATTTGCGGTTATGCTACCAGTCAAGCTAACACCGTATTCATGGGGATACCTCTCATTTTAGATGTGTATGGGCAAGCAGGTTCTGTACCGTTATTTATGTTGTTAGCTATTCATCTACCTATTATGTTAGGTGCAGCTAGTTTTTTAATAGAGTTGGGTGGCAATGAAAAATTTTTTACTAAACTTAAAAAAATAGTATTAACTATTTGTACAAATCCTATTTTTATCGCATTGATTATTGGATCATTTTTACATTATTTTGAAATTAAACCAGAGGGTACTATAAAAACTATATTAGAAAGTATTGCCGGTACTGCATCAACATGTGCCCTTATTTCGCTTGGCATGGCATTAAACCGTTATCGAATTAAAGATGACCTTAAATGTGCATCCATTATTGTGGTAGGTAAATTAATTATCCATCCATTGGCTGTTTGGGTATTGGCATTTTATGTATTTAAATTACCACCTGTTTATGCTGGAGTGGCTGTGTTATTTGCTACGTTACCTGTTGGGGTTAATGCTTATTTACTTTCTTTCTATTATAAAACAGCAGAACGGCCAGTATCCTCGGCTGTACTTATTTCAACAGTACTGTCAGTATTTTCGGTTTCAATTTGGTTAAGCTTATTGTTAAAAATGCAGTAGAATAGAGCATTCATAACAAAACCTTATTATTTATACAGCCTAATAAATCAGTCTTTGTTATAATTAAAAATTTCCTGAATTAGCTAAGAATAGACATCTATCCCTATGGACAAGACATATCAACCTGACAGTATTGAACGCTCATGGTATCAAACATGGGAATCTAATAATTACTTTGCCCCACAAGGACAAGGTGAACCTTATACTATTATGCTGCCACCACCTAATGTCACAGGTAATTTACATATGGGGCATGGTTTTAATAATGCCATTATGGATACTTTAATCCGCTACCGCCGTATGCAAGGTAGAAATACTTTATGGCAACCTGGTACAGACCACGCGGGTATTGCTACACAAATGGTGGTAGAGCGTCAACTAGGTTTACAAAATATTAGTCGCCATGATTTGGGACGTGAAAAGTTTATTGAAAAAGTCTGGGAGTGGAAAGCCGAATCAGGTGGTAATATTACCCGTCAAATTCGTCGTTTAGGTTCTTCGGTAGATTGGTCTCGTGAACGCTTTACTATGGATGAAGGATTATCCAATGCAGTAAAAGAAGCCTTTGTTCGTCTTTATAATGATGGCCTGATTTATCGCGGTAAACGATTAGTTAACTGGGATTGTAAATTCCATACGGCTATTTCTGACCTTGAAGTGGAAAATCATGATGAAAAAGGTCACCTATGGCACTTACGTTATCCATTAATGAATGGCGAGAAGACCAAAGAGGGAATAGATTATTTAATTGTTGCCACCACGCGTCCTGAAACTATGTTAGGGGATACAGCAGTTGCTGTTCATCCAGAAGATGAGCGTTATCAACATTTAATTGGCAAAACTATTTTATTACCTTTAGTAAACCGTGAAATACCTATTATTGCCGATGAATATGTCGATCCTGCATTTGGTACAGGTTGTGTAAAAATTACCCCTGCTCATGATTTTAATGATTATGAAGTAGGTAAACGCCATAACTTAACACTGATTAATGTGTTAGATGCTAATGGGGCTATTTTAAAAGTAGCACAAGCCTTTAATATTGATGGTTCAGTTAATACTACAGCAGATACTAGTTTGCCTACCGTTTATGCAGAGATGGATCGTTTTGATGCTAGAAAGGCAGTAGTAGCAGATTTTGAGAAATTAGGTTTATTAGAAAAAATTGAAGACCATGCTCTTAAAGTACCTAGAGGGGATCGTTCAGGTACAGTCATTGAGCCTTGGTTAACTGACCAATGGTATGTTAAAGCATCTGTATTAGCTAAACCTGCTATTGAGGCGGTAGAAGACGGTCGTATTCAATTTGTACCTAAGCAATATGAAAATATGTATTTTGCTTGGATGCGTAACATTCAAGATTGGTGTATTAGCCGTCAATTATGGTGGGGGCATCAAATCCCAGCTTGGTATGATGAGCAAGGTCAAGTATATGTAGGTAGAGATGAGCAAGAAGTTCGTCAACAATATAATTTGGCTGATAGTATTCAATTAAAACGTGATCCAGATGTATTGGATACATGGTTTAGCTCAGGCTTGTGGACGTTTTCTACCCTAGGTTGGCCTGAGCAAACAGAAGCCTTAAAAACTTTCCATCCAACCTCAGTATTAGTGAGCGGTTTTGACATTATCTTCTTCTGGGTAGCCAGAATGATTATGTTGACTATGCATCTAATAAAAAATTCAGATGGCACACCGCAAGTACCTTTTAAAACTGTCTATATGCATGGTTTAGTACGTGATGGACAAGGCCAGAAAATGTCTAAGTCTAAGGGTAATGTATTAGACCCATTAGATATTATTGATGGTATTGATCTTGAAACTTTAGTGCAGAAACGTACTTCTGGTTTAATGCGCCCTCAAGATGCACCAAAAATCGAGAAACAAACTCGTAAAGAGTTTGCTGATGGTATTGCTGCTTATGGTACAGATGCGTTACGTTTTACTTTCTGTTCATTAGCTTCTACAGGGCGTGATATCAATTTTGATATGAGCCGTGTTGAAGGCTATCGTAATTTCTGTAATAAGATTTGGAATGCTGCTCGTTATGTACTAATGCAGTGTGAGAATCAAGATTGTGGACAAAATAATGAGCCTGTTGAATTAACCTTAGCAGATCGTTGGATTATTTCACAACTACAGCATACTGAAACTGAAGTGGCTCGTCATTTGGATCAGTTCCGTTTTGACTTAGCCACCCAAGTGCTTTATGAGTTTATTTGGAATCAATACTGTGATTGGTATTTAGAGCTTTCTAAGCCTGTATTATGGGATGAGTCTGCACCTGTTGAGCGTTTAAGAGGTACTCGTCGTACATTGGTTAGGGTATTAGAAGCAACTCTGCGTTTAGCACATCCTATTATGCCATTTATTACTGAAGAAATTTGGCAAAGTATCAAAGCATTAGCAGGTAGGTCTGGCGATAGTATCATGCTACAGCCATATCCTATGGCAGATGAAAGTAAGCTAGATAAGCAGGCGGAAGTAGATATTGAATGGTTAAAAGCCTTTATTAATGGTATTCGTAATATTCGTGCAGAAATGAATATTAATCCAGGTAAACCATTAGAAGTGATGCTTAATCATTGTAATAGTGAAGATCAGCGTCGTTTACAAGAAAATGAAGCATTCTTAAAGAAACTAGCTAAGTTAGAAAATATTACTGCATTAGCATCAGGTCAAGAGGCCCCACCAGCAGCCACTGCCTTAGTAGGTGATATGGAGGTGCTTGTACCTATGGCGGGACTTATTGATAAGGAAGCAGAACTAGCACGTTTGGATAAAGAAATTCAAAAATTAACAGCAGAAGTACAACGTACCAATGGCAAGTTAGGTAATGCTAGCTTTGTAGAAAAAGCACCCGCTGATGTGATTGAAAAAGAACGCAGTAAATTGGTAGAAGCAGAGCAAGCAATTGCACGTTTAACTGAGCAACGTAAAAAAATTGTAGAGTTGTAAAAATGTTGTAAAAGTTAAGCTAGATTTATAGCGATAAAAAAAAGATCCTGTATAGTTTATATAGGATCTTTTTTTATATGAGTAATTTTATTTATTACTAAAAGGATAAAGCTATGAATAAGTGGCTATCTATTGTTTGTTTAGGAACTATAACTTTTTGTTGCCAAGCAGAAACACAAAAGTTAAGTTCAGCGATTAAAGCAGTGACTGTTTACAATGATCGAGCAGCGATTACCCGTTATGCGGAGGTACGGCTAAGTGCTGGTGAGCATGAATTAATTTTTGAAAATTTGCCAGTGCGTTTAGATGATGCTTCATTACAAGTAGATGCAAAAGCAACTAGCCCAACGACTATTTTAGATGTGGTTACTAAACAGCAACGTTTAATTAGTAATGCTAATGAACGTTTACAACAACTTGAAAAGCAAATAGAAGTGCTACAAGAGCAATTGGCTAAGTTGAATGATAGAGAGAATATTATAAAGGGTCAGTATGATTTTATTAAGCAAATGCAAAGCAGTGCCGTAGGTGTTACTGATAAAGCCAATAGGCCAACCATGCAACAAATCCAACAGATAATGGAGCTTTCTAATAATAACTTAACCCAGTTAGCAACAGAACAACGACAGATAACAACAGATAAAGAGCAATTACAAAAACAGCTACAAGTACTACAAAATGATCGTTATCCCTTACAAAGAGAAGCTAATTTACAAGTTAAAAATGTAGCTGTAAGAGTAAATTTAGCTCAACCAGCAACTGTAAAAGTAGCTTTAACTTATGTTACATTCGGTGCTAGTTGGTATCCTATTTATGATGCGCGCTTTAATAGTAAGGAACAAAACTTATCACTAAACTATTCAGCTAATGTCTCTCAACAAACAGGAGAAGATTGGCGAAATGTAAAGCTTACGTTATCAACAGCCCGTCCGGCTTTAGGAGGTAATGCCCCATTATTAACGGAGTGGAAGCTTTTACCTTATTCACCTGATGTATATAGAAATAGGGAGATGGCTAAAAAGGATATACAGTATAAGGCAGTTATGATGCCAGAATCTGCTATGGAACTTGCAGCGAGTAAACAAATAACAACGGCAACTTATAAACCAGTTTTAGTGCCTGTAGCAAATGTAGATATGAGTGCGACTAGTACAGCCTTTACCATTGCAGAACCTGCTTCATTGATAACAGGGGGAGACCAGCAAAAAGTTACGATCAATAGTATTCCTGATCTATCAACCAATTTAATCTATCAAGTAGTACCACGTTTACAACAGGTAGCATATTTACAAGCAGATACTAAAAATACAACGACCTATCCACTATTAGCTGGGCAATTAAATATCTTTATGGATGGTCGTTTTATTGCAACAGGACAATTAAAAACAACCATGCCTAATGAACAGTTTAAAGTTGATTTAGGTGCAGATGAAGCTATTAAAGTGACATATAAACAACTAAAACGTTTTACTGAAAAAACTGGATTTACTAACAGTGGTGAGCGTATAACTTATAATTATTTAATTACTGTGCAAAATAATAAAAATAAAGACGTTAAAGTAGATATTAAGGACCATATTCCTATTTCGCAAAATGAAAAAATAAAGGTAAAACTATTATCACCTAAAAATATTAGTCCAGATAAGGAAGGGAAGCTTAATTGGCAAATTAGCCTTAAGCCTATGGAAAAACAAGAAATACCCGTTAATTTTACTATTGATTATCCAGTAGATACTCAAGTGATAGGCTTATAAAGGAGCATGATGATGAAACAATGGCTATCGGTTATTTGTTTAGGCACATTAAGTATTTATTGTTATGCTGAACAAAAGACATTAACTTCTGCAATTAAAGAGGTAACAGTTTACACAGATAGAGCAGCGATTACCCGCAAAGCAGAGATATTATTACCTGCCGGTGAGCATGAGTTATATTTTAATAATCTACCAGCTCAGTTAGATAATAATTCAGTGCAAATAAATGCATTAAGTACTGTTCCTACTACTATTTTAGATGTAACAACTAAGCAAGAAGCTCGTTTAGAAGACGTTAATTTGCGGCTACAAAAAATAGATCAAGAAATTAAGCAATTAAATGATCAGTTAAATGTCTTAGCAGATCAAGAAGCATTGTTGATAAACCAGCAAGAGTTTATTAGTAAGATGCAGTCAGGGGTATTGGCTCCAAGCAAAGATGCTTCTCGCCCATCAGCACAAGAGCTGCAAAATATTATGCAGTTTGCTAAAGATAATTTAGCCGCTATTTTAGAAAAACAACGAGCGATTGCTAAACAACGAACAGAGCTGAAGAAACAACTTGGTGTATTACAAAATGAGCGCTATCCCATTCAGCAAAGAAAAGGTTTTCAAGTTAAAAATGTAGTGGTTCGTATTAATTTACAACAAGCGGGTAAGGTTAATTTAGATTTAACTTATATGACTTATGGTGCTAATTGGTATCCTAATTATGATGCTCGTTTTGATAGTCGTAATAATAAGTTATCAGTAACTTATTTAGGGGTAATCAGTCAAAGAACAGGCGAAGACTGGCAAAATGTTAAGTTAACTCTCTCTACAGCAAAACCTAATTTAGGGGGTAATGCACCAGAATTAACTTCTTGGCTAATTAATGAGGCTGCAAAAGTAAAACCATTAACAGGTCGAGTAACTGGTGCCAATAATTATGGTTCGGCTGCTCCTGCGCCTATGGCAGTAATGAGAGAGGAAGCGGCTACAACGGCTGTTAGACAGATGGCTACAGTTGATACAGGGATCACGAGTGCCTCTTTTAATATTGATAAGCCTACCTCATTAGCCAGTGATGGTAGCCAGCAGAAAGTAACTATTACAGATATTGATTTAGCCAGCAAGCTGCAATATTTAACAGTACCTAAGTTAGCACAGGCAGCTTATTTGCAAGCAACCAGTATTAATAATAGTGATTTCCCCTTATTGGCAGGTAGATTAAATATTTTTATGGATAATCGTTTTATAACTACAGGTAGTTTAAAAACCATCATGCCTAAAGAAGAATTAAAGTTAGATCTAGGTGTGGATGAAGGAGTAGCAGTTACTTATAAACAGCTTAACCGTTTTACAGAAAAAACAGGTTTAACCAATAGTTATCATAAAGTAACGTATGAATATTTGCTTACAGTACAAAATAATAAGCAAACACCAGAAACTATCAAGGTAATGGATCATATTCCCGTACCTCAAGATAAGAAGATTACGGTTAAATTGTTATCACCCAATTCTAAAACTATCGAGCAAGATAAAGAGGGTAAGATTACTTGGAATTGGACATTAAGCGCAGGTGAAAAGAAACAAGCAACTGTTAAATTCTCGGTAGAGTATCCAGTGGATATGAATATTGGAGGGTTGTAGTAATTAACTACAGAGATAAAAAAGCCAGCAGTAAAGCTGGCTTTTTTATTATAGCTATAATTAGACGAGATTTAGTGTTTAGTTAAATCTGTTAATGCTAAATGTGGTGCAATCATATTTTCAGGCTTAAGAATTTCTTCTAGTGTTTCTTCACTAAGCAAATTCTCTTCACGTACTAACTCTAATACGCCTTTACCTGTTTCTAAAGCTACACGGGCAATACGGGTTGAGTTTTCATAACCAATATAAGGGTTAAGCGCAGTTACTAAACCAATGGAGTGTTCAACAAGGTCTTTACAGCGTTCAACGTTAGCAGTGATACCATCAATACAAAGGGTACGTAACATCTCCATAGCACGACTTAATAGTCTTATGGAGTCAAATGTTTTATAGGCAATGAGTGGTTCCATTACATTTAATTGTAACTGACCGCCTTCTGCTGCAATTGTTAATGCTAGGTCATTACCAATCACTTCAAATACTACTTGGTTAACTGCTTCAGGAATAACAGGGTTAACTTTACCAGGCATAATAGAGCTACCAGGTTGTCTTGGTGGTAAGTTAATTTCATTAATACCTGTTCTTGGGCCACTTGATAGTAATCTTAAGTCATTACAGATTTTTGATAGTTTTACACCTGTACGTTTTAACATACCAGAGAGCAATACGAAGGCACCCATATCTGAGGTGGCTTCAATTAAGTCGGTAGCAGGTAGTAGTGGGTGGCCACTAATTCGTGCTAAATGTTGTACCGCTAAAAATTGATAACGAGGATCAGCATTAATGCCTGTTCCAATGGCTGTACCTCCAAGGTTTACTTCACGCAGTAAATCAGGAATTAATAGACGAATACGGTCTACATCTTCAGTCAGTGTGGTAGCAAAAGCGTGGAACTCTTGTCCTAAAGTCATAGGCACAGCATCTTGTAATTGAGTGCGTCCCATTTTGATCACATGAGCAAACTCTTCACCTTTTTCTGCAAAAGAGTCACGAAGTTTACCTAACGCATCTAATAAAGAATCATAACCTAATAATAAACCAACACGAATAGCTGTTGGGTAAGCATCGTTGGTAGATTGAGCCATATTTACATCATTGTTAGGGTGTAAATATTTGTATTCACCTTTTTGATGTCCCATTTCTTCTAAGGCAATATTGGCAATCACTTCATTGGCGTTCATATTGGTCGAAGTACCTGCACCGCCTTGAATCATGTCTACTAAGAATTGATCATGAAATTCACCATTGGTGATACGTTCGCATGCTTTAACAATAGCAGCATGCTTTTCATCAGATAAATAGCCTAATTCATGATTAGCCTCTGCTGCAGCCCACTTAACCATAGCTAAGGCATTCACTAGTTTGGGGAAATGGGATAAAGTGATACCAGTAAGCTTAAAGTTATTGATAGCTCTTAATGTTTGAATACCATAATAGGCGTCATTAGATACTTCTAAAGTGCCTAGTAAATCTTTTTCAATACGGACTGATGCAGAATTAGACATAATAAAAACCTGTTTTTGAAATGCGGTTACTACAAAATTTGCGAAATAATAGGATCTAAAAGGGCTTCTTACAAATGCCTTTATTTGCTATGCTATGCAAAATTTGCATAATGTGGTTTTTTTATTTTTGGGATAAAATGGACATGAACCTTGAATTAAGATGGCTAGAAGACTTTAGTGCCCTTGCTACGACCTGTAGTTTTTCTAAGGCTGCGGAGCAACGTTTTGTAACACAACCTGCTTTTAGTCGCCGTATTAAAAATTTAGAAGAAGCGTTAGGTTTTAGTTTAATTAATCGTTCTAAAACACCCATTGAGTTAACTGAATCAGGTCAGGTTTTCTTAATTACTGCAAGGAATGTAATTGAGCAATTACATGAGGTAGTGAGGCACATTCATCATACGGATACTACGCAAGGCGAAATATTACAATTTGCAGTGGCCCACTCATTAGCGCAAGGTTTTTTCCCACAATGGATGGCAAAGCTTCGTAAAGATGGCTTATCTGTTACTTGTCGATTAGTTGCTGCTAATGTGGGGGATGCTACTCGTGCTTTACGTGAAGGCGCCTGTGACTTAATGCTGGCTTACCATGATCCTGAATCAGCTTTACAGCTTCCACCAGAATTATTTCCATGGTTAGTTTTAGGGCATACAGAAATGGTTCCTGTGTGTGGTTTTGATGAATATAAAAAACCACTCTTTGAAATAAATAACCAACAACAGTTCCCTTTACTTGCTTATGGGCAAGGCGCTTTTCTAGGACATTCGGTTAATTTACTACTACGTCAATCTAAACTACGCTATGTCAAGCTCTTTGAAACAGCTATGGCGGATAGCTTAAAAGCGATGGCTATAGAAGGTTTAGGTGTGGCGTGGTTACCTAAATTAAGTGTGGAAAATGAGTTGGCTCGTAAAGAGTTAGTGATTTGTGGTGATAGCCAATGGTTTATACCATTGGAAATACGTCTTTATCGTTGTTCATTAATTAAGAAAAACGCCATTAAATCATTTTGGGAACAGTTAGCAGGCCCCGATAGCTTAACCAATGAATAACAAGCATAAAATTATTTTTTGGTAGCTATTACTGTTTTATATAAAAGGGCGTACACTTTAGGTAAGATTTCTTGTAAGGCCATCGTTGTTGTTAGGAGTATTTAAACAGAGCTATGAACAGTTCTTATTGCAAATTCTATTCAATTAGTTGTTTGCTATTACTATTTGTTAATCAATTATTCGCAGAGGGACTAAATTTACCAACGATAACAAGTTGTACATTTAATGTGCCTCAAGAGCAACAAGCTTTTATGTTAGATCGTTGTATGGTGGCCGCTAAAACGGGTGATAAAGATGCTCAATACCAATTAGGACTTTATTATGGCGAAGGAAAATTAGTTACTGCTAACTATTCAGAAGCACTTTATTGGTTTAAACAAGCCTCTGCCCAAGCACATGTTGATGCTCAAGTGCGATTAGGTTATATGTATTTACAAGGACAGGGCGTGCCCGTTAATAATTTGCAAGCCTATATTATTTTTAAAATAGCAGGTATTAATGGTTCTGATGAAGCTATGGATGAAGCTGATGTAGCAGCAGATCTTATGAATCCACAAGAGCTACAACAAGCTAACTATATTTTGGGTAAAACGTTTCGGCTTTATCTAAAAAATATTAAAGAGTAACCTTAGTTAGCTATATTATTTAGTAGGAAGAGGGGGCATAGGAAAGGGCATAATATTGCCAGTACCTTTCGCTTCTGTGATCTTGGCAATTCCCAAACGTTCAACTTCGTCAATACGAATGACACTGTGCATTGGAATAAAGCTTCTGTTAACGCCTTCAAATTGAGATTTTAGTCTTTCCTCGCTAGGGTCAACTACCATCTGAGTGCGTTCACCAAAAATAAACTCTTCTATTTCAAGAAAGCCCCACAAATCGCTTTGATAAATTTGTTTGGCATACATTTCATAAACCTGACCTTGGTTTAGGAAAATTACTCGATAAATAGGCTCTTCATTTTTGTTCATAAGTTAAGGTAACCAAAATTCTACAAGTTGGGCTAATAAAACCATCTATTTTACTCTAGATTTAGTTAATTTACAGCATGATTAGTTAAACTCTATTAAGCTAGTTAGAAAAATTCATCAGTCATTAGTAGGTTATAACTTTTTTTAAAATGAATATAGCAGTATCATAGCAACAGAATAAATGTTTACACAGAGGGTTTTATAATGTCTGATATTATTCATGTAACTGATAATGATTTTGCAGAAAATGTATTAAAGTCGGATCTACCAGTATTAGTAGATTATTGGGCTGAATGGTGTGGTCCATGTAAAATGATAGCGCCTGTACTAGATGTATTAGCAGATGAATATGATGGTAAGCTACAAATCTGCAAATTAGATATTAGTAATAACCCACAAATACCACAAACATATGGTGTGCGTAATATTCCTACATTAATGATTTTCAAAAATGGTGAAGCTATTGCAACTAAAGTAGGTGCGGTGAGTAAATCACAATTAGCTGCTTTTATTGATGCTACCTTATCTTAATATAATGAAACAGCAACTGCTTTCAGAGAGCAGTTGCAAATTCCTATTAATACAGATCAAATAAGTCATAATTGGTTACGTATCAATCTATCCAGTGCTTGAATTAAAATAGCTAATAGATATAATGTAATCATTATGTTAGTACAAAATTTTAGTTTTATTACCACCAGTTGTTTTCTTATATCCCTCGAGTATTGTTGGCGAGGCGGCCTGTAAAGTTCTTTCTCCTCATTTTTCAAATTTAAATAATTAAAGTTTTTTTGCTTACGTGCTGTTGAGTGCACAGCTGTGTTGAATTTTTATAGTTTCGTTTAAATACTTAGCTTCTAACACGTAAGCGGTGCAGTGGAGAAAGTATTATGCGTGCGTGGGTTTATTTATTAGTAGCTATCTTTTTTGAAGTGATAGGTACTTCTTCTATTAAATTATTAGTTCATGATTTTCCTTTAATTGGTTATGGCGTAATGTATAGCCTAATAGGGCTGTCTTATTTCTTTTTATCATTATCAGTAAAAAAAGTACCCGTTGGTGTGGCTTATGCACTTTGGGAAGGTATTGGTATTGTACTGATTACAATAGTGAGTGTGGCTTTATTTAATGAGCAGCTAGGGTTCTTTAAGATAGGTGGTTTGGGATTGATTATTGTGGGTATCTTATTAATTAAATCAGGTACTCAGTCAGTTGCTAAAAAAGTAACTAACTATCAGGCTAAGGAGGCATAGTTATGAACGATTTTACATGGGTTCATATAGGGTTCTTAGCCTTAGCTATTGTGTTGGAAGTATTGGCTAATGTGTTTTTAAAGTACTCAAATGGTTTTAAAAACCGCATGTTAGGAGTATTGTCTATCCTTTTTGTATTAGGTGCTTTTACTGCATTGGCACAGTCTGTAAAAGGTATTGACTTATCTATTGCTTATGCCATATGGGGGGGCTTTGGTATCTTAGCAACAGTTGCTATGGGAGCTATTTTATTTAACCAAAATTTAAAAGCAAAAGGGTGGTTAGGTATCATGATTTTAATTTTTGGTATGATGTTATTAAAATTAGCTTAACTAATTAGCAATCAATTATTATTAATAGTAGGTAAAGGTTGTTATCTACTTTATAATAGCCCCCTTTTTAATTGATTAATTGTTTATCACCACTATGACCAAGAAGCTTTTTATCGAAACACATGGTTGCCAAATGAATGAGTATGATAGCGCTCGTATGGCAGACTTATTAGGAGAAAATCAGGGAGTTGAGTTAACTGATAATCCTGAAGAGGCAGATATTTTATTATTAAATACCTGTTCTATTCGTGAAAAAGCGCAAGAGAAAGTATTTTCTAATCTTGGTCGGTGGCGTGAGCTAAAAAAACGTAATCCTAATATTGTGATTGGTGTAGGTGGTTGTGTGGCTAGCCAAGAGGGTGCGGCAATTCGTGATCGTGCTCCTTATGTGGATGTGGTGTTTGGTCCACAAACTTTGCATCGTTTACCAGAAATGATTGATGCAGCTAAGACTACTCAAAAACCACAAGTAGATATATCTTTCCCAGAAATAGAAAAGTTCGATCGTTTACCTGAGCCAACTGTAGATGGACCAACTGCAATGGTTTCCATTATGGAGGGCTGTAGTAAATACTGTGCTTTCTGTGTAGTACCTTATACCCGTGGTGAAGAAGTTAGTCGCCCAGTGGAAGATGTAATTGCCGAGATTATCCATCTGGCTGAAAATGGCGTGAAAGAGGTTATTTTATTAGGGCAAAATGTAAACGGCTATCGTGGTAGTAATTCTGAAGGTGGTATTACAGATTTTGCAGACTTATTACGAATAGTGGCTGAAATTGAAGGTATTGATCGCATTCGTTATACCACCTCACACCCTTTAGAATTCTCTGATGCTTTAATTCAAGCCCATGCAGATTTACCAAAATTGGTTAAGTTTGTGCATTTACCTGTACAGGCAGGTTCTGACCGTGTTTTAGCAGCAATGAAGCGTAATCATACAGCACTTGAGTATAAGTCACGTATTCGCAAGTTAAAAGCAGCTGTGCCAGATATTTGTATTAGTTCTGATTTTATTGTGGGCTTTCCAGGTGAAACAGAGAAAGACTTTGCACAAACCATGAAGCTGATCGAAGAGGTTGGTTTCGATTTCTCTTACTCATTTGTTTATAGCGCTCGTCCTGGAACGCCAGCAGCAGATTTGCCGGATGATACCTCTGAAGAGGTGAAAAAACAGCGCCTGCAAATATTGCAAGCACGTCTTAATCAGCAGGGATTTGAAATTAGTCGTCGTATGGTAGGAACTACTCAATCGATTTTAGTTACAGATTTCTCTAAGAAAGATCCCGGTATGTTGCAAGGTCGTACGGAAAATAACCGTATTGTTAATTTCCGTAGTGATAATCCGTTGCTAATCGGTCAATTTGTTAATGTAAAAATTGAAGAGGCATTACCTCATTCGTTAAGAGGAGCGCTTATTAGTGATTAAGCCAATTGCTATTCGTTGCAACTTATTGTAGGCTTAAGTCAATCATTAATAACAGAGGTAACCACTAATACTTTGAGCGCTTTACCTAGCACTAGACAATTTACATTAGAACCATTCGATACAAGACGTTTTGCCAACTTAAGTGGTCAGTTTGATGAGCATTTTCGGCAAATTGAGCAACGTTTGGGCATTGAAATTCGTAATCGTGGCAATCAGTTTGAGTTAATAGGTAATGAGGAGCGAGCATTAGCCGCAGAAAACCTGATTCGTCGGTTATATCGTGAAGCGAAAAGTATGCCGTTATCGCCAGAGGTGATACATTTATTCTTGCAAGAGTCTGGCTTGGAAGAAATGGTTGCACCTAATAATAATCAGCCACAAATTACCTTAAAGACATTAAAAGGGACTATTCGACCTCGTGGTGCGAATCAGCAAGGATATGTTAAAGCCATCTTAGAAAATGATATTAATTTTGGTATTGGCCCTGCGGGTACAGGTAAAACTTATTTAGCAGTTGCTTGTGCGGTGGATGCATTACAACGTGAACAAGTGCGTCGTATCTTATTAGTACGTCCAGCGGTTGAGGCAGGTGAAAAGCTAGGTTTTTTACCAGGTGACCTTTCGCAAAAGATAGACCCTTATTTACGCCCGCTGTATGACGCTCTATATGAGATGTTAGGTTTTGAGCATGTGGCTAAATTAATCGAGCGACAAGTTATAGAAGTAGCGCCATTAGCTTATATGCGTGGCCGTACTTTAAATAACAGCTTTATTATTTTAGACGAAAGCCAAAATACTACTATTGAACAAATGAAGATGTTTTTAACCCGTATAGGGTTTGGCTCTACAGCTGTTATTACAGGTGATACAACACAAATCGATTTGCCTAAAGGTACCCGTTCAGGGTTAATGCATGTTATCGATGTTTTGCGTAGTGTGCCAGGTATTAGTTTTACTCACTTTAAAGCAAAAGATGTGGTCAGGCACCCGTTAGTACAACGAATTGTAGAAGCCTATGATCGTTACGATAAAAGTTTAGGACAACAAGAAAAAAATGAACATTGAGTTAGACTTGCAGCTAGCCAGTGAAGAACCTTATATACCTGATGCTAGTCTGTTCCTAAAGTGGTGTGAAGTAGCTATTACTCCTTATCAGCAAAATGCAGAGCTTACTATCCGTATTGTTGATGAGGCGGAAGGGCAAGAGCTTAATGCAGCTTATCGTCATAAAGATTATGCAACTAATGTTTTATCATTTCCCAGTGAGTTACCTGAGGGGATTTTGGATATTCCTTTATTAGGTGATTTAATTATCTGTGCACCAGTGGTAACAAAAGAAGCTGAACAACAACAAAAGAATTTAGAGGCTCATTGGGCGCACCTTGTTACCCATGGTTGTTTACACCTATTAGGTTTTGACCATGAGGAACAACAAGCAGCTATTGAAATGGAAGCATTAGAACAACAATTGCTAATGCAACAGGGATACCCTGACCCTTATCAGGAAGTTAACTAAACGTAGGTATTACAAAAGAAAATGAGCGAAGATCAATCGAGTCAGCATAAATCTTGGTTTGAGAAACTAACCCAAGCATTTGCCCATGAGCCAAAGAATCGTCAAGATTTGTTAGAGCTTCTCCATGAGGCACACATTAATAAGCTGCTAGATGCTGATGCGTTAACCATTGTAGAGAGTGCTATTCAAATAGCAGACTTACAAGTACGTGATATCATGTTGTCACGCTCACAAATGGTATTTATTAAAATTACTCAATCTATTGAAGAGCTTTTACCTACTATTATAAAAACAGCACATTCTCGTTATCCTGTATTAGAAGAGGATATGGAGACAGTAGGTGGTATTTTATTAGCAAAAGATTTGTTGCCTTACCTATTGCAGTTAGCAACAGGACAAGAGACTGAGTTTGATATTAAAAAAATATTAAGGCCAGCAACTTATGTACCTGAATCAAAAAGAGTGAATGTACTGTTAAGAGAGTTTCGTGCTACGCATAATCATATGGCCATTGTGGTAGATGAATATGGTGGTGTTGCAGGGCTAGTTACCATCGAAGACGTTTTAGAACAAATTGTTGGTGATATTGAAGATGAACATGATATTGAGGAGGCAAGCTATATTCGTCCTCAACCTAATGGTGATTTCGTAGTAAAAGCACAAACACCTATTCATGTGTTTAATCAATATTTTCCTGAAAATCGTTACTCTGAAGAATTTGGTAGAACTATTAGTGAATTAGTTGAACACCATTTTGGCCACTTACCTAAACGTAATGAAACGATGGTGATTGGTTCATTCCGTTACCGTGTGTTAACAGCGGATAGCCGTAAACTCCACTTACTACGCTTAACACCTTGTAAAATTGTGGATTAACGATGCTATCAATCATTACTAAGAAGGGTTGGTTAGGCCATTTAATAGCTTTTGTAGCAGGTGTTTTAACACCACTTTTTTTAGCTCCCTTTAATATTTGGCCAATAGCCTTTATTTCTGTTGGTTGTTTTTATCTTGGTTTAAAAGAACTTTCCGTTAAGCAAGCGATTATTCGTGGTTGGTGTTATGGTTTTGGAGCCTATATAGCGGGTGTTAGTTGGATTTATGTCAGTATAAATACCTTTGGTAATGCCCCTGTTTGGTTAGCAGCTGCTTTAACTATAGCTTTTTGTATGTCAGTTGCCTTCTTTTTTGTTATTCCTGCTGTTATTTGGGTTAAGTGGTTTCGTGCCGATCACACCTATTTTGTAGATGCTTTTGCATTTGCAGGATTGTGGGCTATACAAGAATGGTTTAGAGGCTGGTTTTTAACAGGCTTTCCTTGGCTTTATACAGGCTATAGCCAACTTGATGCACCATTAGCAGGTTTTGCACCTATAGGTGGTGTGTGGTTAATTTCCTTTTTAATAACATTAATAACTGTTTTATTAATCAAAGTTTATTATTTTAGGCAACAAAAAATTAAAGTAATTATAAGCATTGTTGTTGTTATTGCTTTGCCTCTCATGGGTGTATTACTTAATAAAATCCATTGGACAACCTCTATTGATGATAAATTACCCGTTACCTTAATTCAGGGTAATATTGCTCAGGGCCAAAAGTGGGAACCCTCATTTTATAGAGACCAGTTGAATTTGTATTGGCATTTAACGCAACAACATCAAAGAGTAAATAGCTTAGTAATTTGGCCTGAAAATGCGATTCCTTATCTAAAAGAGTCTGTGCAAGAGTTATTGGATACCACTATTGGTGTTTATGAAAAAAATAATAAAGCTACATTAATTACTGGCCTGCCAATTAGGCAGCAGGATAATAAGGGTGAGCGTTATTATAATGGCATTACTGTAGTGGGTGAGGGTGAAGGTACCTATTTAAAACAAAAATTGGTTCCTTTTGGTGAGTATGTCCCTTTGCAGGATATGCTACGTGGTATGATTGAATTTTTTAATTTACCAATGTCAGACTTTAGGCGTGGTACTTCAGATCAACCACTGTTGAAAGTTAAAGATTATCAAGTAGCACCGTTTATTTGTTATGAAGTAGTTTATCCAGACTTTGTGGCTTCTTTTGGGGCAGAGAGCAATTTGTTGATAACGATTAGTAATGATACATGGTTCGGTCATTCAATTGGTCCTAAACAACACCTCCAGATGGCACAAATGCGCGCCTTAGAAGCTGATCGTTGGATGGCTAGGGCAACCAATAATGGTATTACAGCGATTATTGATAATAAAGGTCAAATTATTAAAGAAATTCCAAGTTTTGAGGTAGGTGTATTACAGGGAGAAGTAACCTTAGTAACGGGCAAAACACCTTATCAGGTGTGGTATAGTTATTTTATATTAAGTATTAGTATTTTAGGCTTATTAGTTGCGTTTTTTATGAACAAATTCAAAAAATAACCTCAATATTTTAAGGAGTTTTGCCGTTTACTGATATAATAATTACTTTGGCTTTATGTGAAGGTGATATCTATGGAACAGGGTAAGACGACTAAACCAACTACTAAAAAAACGCCTGTGAGAAAAAGTGCTGTTAAATCTACAACCACTCCTCGTGCTCGTAAAGTGGCTTCTAAAACTTCTGCAACTAAAGCTGCACGCGATATGTCAGTTAAAACCATTCAAGAAGTTAGTAAAGACCCTGTAGCAACAAAAGTAGCCTTAGCTCCTCATGGTACTGTAGAAGATAGTAGTTCAGCCGCTCTTCCTGATAGTTATCCTTACCGTACACGTATTAAACGTAATGAGTATGAAAAAACCAAAAAGCAATTACAAATAGAGTTATTAAAAGTACAGCGTTGGGTTAAAGAAACTGGACAACACATAGTTCTTCTATTTGAAGGACGTGATGCTGCAGGTAAAGGGGGAACTATTAAGCGTTTTAACGAACACTTAAACCCTCGTGGTGCACGTGTTGTAGCTTTAGAAAAACCTACTGATGCAGAAAGAGGCCAATGGTATTTTCAACGTTATATTCAACATTTACCAACTAAAGGTGAAATCGTATTCTTTGACCGTTCTTGGTATAACCGTGCAGGTGTTGAAAAGGTTATGGGCTTTTGTACTCAACGTGAGTATTTAGAGTTTTTGCGAGAAACACCAAACTTTGAGAGAATGTTGGTAAATAGTGGTATTATCTTATTTAAATATTGGTTTTCAGTGAGTCGTGAAGAGCAATTACGTCGTTTTATTGCACGTCGAGATGACCCATTAAAACAATGGAAATTATCTCCTGTGGATATTCAATCATTGGATAAATGGGATGATTATACAAAAGCTAAGGAAGCCATGTTTTTCCATACTCATACAGGTGACGCTCCTTGGACTATTGTAAAGTCAGATGATAAAAAACGTGCCCGTTTAAACTGCCTGCGTCATTTCTTATATAATTTAGATTACCCAGAAAAAGATCTAAATATAGTCTATGAAGCTGATAGTTTATTAGTGGGTGATCCCATTTTATTGCAGGGACAGTAATTAAAAAAGGCTTGCATTTGCAAGCCTTTTTGTTAGTTATTACTCGCTTTAAAAGTTAGAGTAGATGGTTGATTTGTAGTTGGTGTTGGAGAGTCTACTTTTTCTTCTACAAAATGTAGTAGTCCAAGCTGTGCTTTGATTTGCGCAGGATCAGCTTTTACTTGATAGCGTACCGTAGAGCCTGAAGTTTCTATTACTTTGCCATCAAAACTTGCCATTAAATTATTTACTTGTACATAACGGCTAAAGTCTACATTTTTTATCACGATTTCTAATGTTTCTGTTGAGGTCGTTTTGATAATAAAAACATTGGCTAACGCAGGATTAATAGCGGTAAAAATTTGTTCCGCTATTTGTGCTTCAGTAGATGCTGTGGCATCACCTTTCGCTAAAGGTTTCGCCTCATTAGCAGATAACCATAAACGCCATGTGGCTCGATAATTATTATCAGTTTGTTGCATATAAACAATTAATATAGCATTTGCTGCATACTGCTCTGATCCTTGTAAAACTTCTTTAGGATTATCTGCATTAAAATTGGTTTTATTAGCAAAGGCTTGTTCGCTTAAATCGGCTAATGGGAAACGTAAGGGGAAACCTTGTGTATTAGCAGCGGCTGTGATGGTCTTAGCAGATGGTTGGGCGTCACCTACTAAACTACTATCTGTGTTATTTTCGTTAAGCCACCATGTCATGATAATCGGGCGACGATTTTGCCAATAACTAATACCTGCTTTATTAAGTGCTTGTTCAATAGCTGTTTGATCAAATGATATAACCAAACGGCTAGGATTAGCTTGTTGTGTATAGTTCTCTAAGAAGTCGTTAGGTCTTTTTAGAATCTCTGTTATTGCTGTTTGCTCTGTAATTTTGAGATTTCCTGTTAATCGAGTTAATACAGTTGTTAATCCTTTACTTAATAAAGGATCTATTTGTTGTTCATTATTATCAATAGCTACCTCAACCTTTGTTATAGTATTTGCTAAGGTCATTGGTATTACTAGACTACAGGTACAAAATAAAGCGATAGAAAAATTGCGAAATAGAGTAAACATTCGATGGTTTCCTAAAGGAGCAATTTATTTGAAAGTTTAAATTTTATATAAAGAGAGATAGTACTTGTTTTTTAGGTGTATATAAAAAGTAAATTGTATTTTTTTGTTCCATATAGAAGCCGCTATTTTCAAATACATATTCAAGGATAATTACGTTTGAATATGTATTTGAAGTAGACGAAGCTTATACGGCTGGAGTCACTATTGTAAAGAATGGTAGTAATAAGAATAGTTTAATAATAATAGCATTTACAATATCAATAAAAAATGCACCAACCATCGGTACTACAATAAATGCAATATGTGAAGGTCCAAATCGTTCAGTAACAATTTGCATATTAGCAATGGCTGTGGGTGTTGCCCCTAAACCAAAACCACAATGACCTGCTGCTAATACAGCAGCATCATAATTTTTCCCCATAAGACGGAAAGTAACAAACACCGCGTATAATGCCATAATAATAGTTTGAATAACCAGAATAATAAGCATAGGGATAGCTAATGATGCGAGTTCCCATAATTTTAAACTCATCAATGCCATCGCTAAAAATAGAGATAGACAAACATTACCTAGGATGGATACAGAGCGTTCAACAATTTGAAAATTACTAATACGGGGGATAGTATTGCTTAAGATAACGCCAATAAAAAGCACACATACGAAGGTTGGTAACTCAAAGATAGTTCCTTGTAATAGTTGTTGCAAATATCTACCTAAGCTAAGACAAATAGCTAGCATAGCAATAGTTTCAATCATTGCTGTGGAGTTAATAGAGCGTTTAACTTGAGGTTTTTCAAAAACAGTGGAGTCAATGGGATTATCTTTTTCAGTTTCTGGATGTTCTGGATGTTCTTCTATTTTATTTTTCTTAATAAGATAACGTGCAACTGGACCCCCAATTATTCCACCAAAAACTAAACCAAATGTAGCACAAGCCATAGCGACTTCAATACCACCTGCAAAGCCATATTGGTTTACAAAAATATCACCCCAAGCCCCACCTGTTCCGTGTCCACCAGAAAGAGTAATAGAACCAGCTAATAATCCCATTAAAGGATCCATGCCTAAAGCAGTTGCTAAGCTAATACCAACAATATTTTGTATAAATAAGAGACCAACTACCCCAATTAAGAATATAAGGATCATTTTGCCACCAGAACGTAGTTGTTCAATATTGGCATTTAAACCAACACTGGCAAAAAACATAAGCATTAATGGGTCTCTTAATGACATATCAAAAGTTACTTGCCAATCAAATATTATTTTCGCCAACAGTAACATTATTGCAGCAAATAATCCTCCTGCCACAGGGCCAGGAATAGTATAGCGATTTAGAATATTAACTTTAGTAACAAGGAATTGCCCAAGTAATAAAACAAGGCTAGCAATGACTAGTGTGTTATAAACATCTATTTGTAACATTAAAAAGAGTCCCCTTTGTAGTCAATTTTTACTTTATTAAGAAGGTATACAAGAAATTTATAGGAGTAGTTTTATGTTTAACAACAAAATATAAACGATAAAGTTGTGTTAAGTTTGTATACAAGATAATTATAAAATTTCGCTATGCATAATAACCTAACTATATTGTATTAAGAAAGTAGTCATTATGATTAGAGGCTTGTTGATAGGCTGTATGCTTTTATTTGCAAGGCTTTTCTTATATCATATATTTAATAAATTAGTTTATTTTTGGTAGGTTTGATAAAATTGTTTTTAAGATATTTTCAGATAGAACCAAAAGAAGATTTTTAATATAAAATTTCATTAAATAATTTTTTTGATTGTTACAAAATTCACGTACAATAGGCTCTTTTAAAGCAGCCCTGTTATCGATAGGTTAACAAATATGAGTAATAAGCAACCCTCCCTCAGTTATAAAGATGCTGGCGTAGACATCAATGCAGGTGAAGCCCTTGTTGAGCGTATTAAGGGAGTAGCTAGACGTACTGCAAGGCCAGAGGTATTAGGTGGTTTAGGTGGCTTTGGTGCGTTGTGTGAAATACCGAAGGGATATGAGCAGCCAGTCTTAGTATCTGGTACTGATGGTGTGGGAACTAAATTACGATTGGCTATGCAGTTAGGGCTACACGATACAATAGGTATTGATTTAGTAGCGATGTGTGTTAATGATCTTGTGGTATGTGGTGCAGAACCATTATTTTTCTTAGATTACTATGCCACAGGTAAATTAAATGTTGATACAGCCGCTGATGTAGTAACAGGGATTGGCAAAGGTTGTGAAATGGCTGGCTGTGCATTAGTGGGTGGTGAAACAGCAGAAATGCCAGGCATGTATGAGGGAGATGATTACGATTTAGCAGGTTTTTGTGTAGGTGTAGTGGAAAAATCAAAAATTATAGATGGCTCTACAGTAGCTGCTGGTGATGTATTAGTGGCTCTACCTTCATCAGGACCACATTCTAATGGATACTCATTAATTCGTAAAATTATTGAGGTAAGTGGTGTTGATATTCAAAATACAGAGTTGGCAGGTAAATCTTTAGCTAGCTTGTTAATGGCACCTACTCGTATTTACGTTAAAGCATTACTTGAGCTGATTCGTCATGCCCCTGTAGTAAAAGCCATTGCCCATATTACAGGTGGGGGGTTATTGGAAAATATCCCACGAGTTTTACCTGAAAATACAGTAGCTCAAATAGATGTGGCAAGTTGGCAGCGTCCAGCTGTTTTTGACTGGCTACAACAGCAAGGTAATGTTGATGAAACAGAAATGCATCGTGTGCTTAACTGTGGTGTTGGTATTGTTATCTGTGTAGCAGAGAAAGACCTTGAGTTGGTAATTGATAATTTGCATGAGTCAGGTGAAAAGCCTTGGGTTGTTGGTCGTATAGAGCAAAGTGATATTGAACAACCATGTGTTATTCTAAATAATTTAAAGCAGCACTAATGAATAAGCCTTGTAAGATAGTTGTTCTTATATCAGGTAATGGTTCTAATTTACAGGCTATTATTGATAGTATTAACTCACAGCAATGTCCTGCTGAAATTGCGGCAGTTATTAGTAATAAAGCAGAGGCTTATGGTTTAGTGAGAGCAGAGCAAGCAGGTATTGCTGCACACTGTATTGCTCACCACCAATATCAAGATCGTCAGTTTTTTGATAAGGCATTGATGCAATTGATAGATCAATATCAGCCAGATTTAGTTGTGCTGGCTGGATTTATGCGGATATTAACAGATGATTTTGTGAATCATTATTTAGGACATCTTATTAATATTCATCCATCATTACTGCCTAAATATCCTGGACTCAATACTCACCAACGAGCATTAGAAGCTGGTGATAAACAACATGGCTGTAGTGTACATTTTGTAACACCTGTACTGGATGGTGGCCCTGTAATTATTCAAGGTGTAACAGCTATTACTGAAAACATAGATTTAGACATATTAAAAGATCGTGTTCATCAGTTAGAACATAAAATTTATCCCATTGCTATAACATGGTTTGCTGAACAACGTTTAGCATTAGTTAATAATGCAGCTATGTTGGATGCACAACCCTTGCCTTTGACTGGGTATTGTTATGAATCAAATGACTAAAACATTTATAGTTAGCTTATTTCTTTCTATTATTTTTATATTTCCTGCCCAAGCATGGCAATTAAAACCTTTTGAAACTACTTATACAGCAACAATCTCTAATATACCTTTTGACGGTCAAGCTACTTACAGCTTAACAAAAAAGGCCAATGAATGGCATTTTCAGACACTCGCTTCTATGGCTATTGCACAACGTGTTGAAAATAGTAGCTTTGTATTGAAAAATGGTGCCATTCAACCTTCCTTTTATAAATTTGAACAATCAGGTATTAGGTCTAAAGAAGTTTCTTTAACTTTTGATTGGAAAAAAATGTTTGCTAAAGGTCACTTTAAGGATAGAAAGCATGATGATGATATGTTTTTTGACCTTAAACACCATATGTTAGATCAGCTATCTACACAATTAGCCTTACAGATCGATATTGCTAATGGTAAGAAGCAGATGACTTATCAAGTGATAGAAGATGATGAGCTTGATACCTATAAATTTAAAGTATTAGGTGAAGAAACTATAGAAACACCTGTTGGCAATTTAGTAGCAGTAAAAGTGCAACGAGTAAGAGATGCTAATAGCAAACGACAAAGTTATATTTGGTTTGCTAAAGATTGGAATTATACAGTAGTGCGTCTTTATCATTTAGAGAAGAATGGGCAAGAGTATGTTATTTCCTTAGCCCATGGTAATGTAGATGGTAAGGAAATTAAAGGTAAGTAGTGAAAAGTTAGTTTTGATCCGCTTTTTCTAAGATGTCATCAATATTTTGTTTATGATCAAAACCAATTTGTTCAACCGTTTTTGCTTTATCTAATGCCTGTTTTTGACTATCCAAAAAAGTTTCAGAGGGTGGTTCAGCAGGCGAACAAGCAGTTAAGATGCATAATAGAACAGGTATAATGAGTAATTTTATATAAGTATTCATTGTCGATGTTTTTAGTAAATAAAATCTATACTATTTATTTTAATCTATTTATATTAGTAGCAGTTATAATAATTAGTTACATTTATATTCAAGGAGTTCTTAGTGAGCCGAATTGACTCTTCTGGGCAGCTATCAAGAGGTCTCACCAATAGGCATATTCAGTTAATTGCCTTAGGTGGCGCTATTGGTACAGGGCTATTTTTAGGTTCATCTAAAGCAATTACAATTGCAGGTCCTGCTATTTTATTAGGGTATGCGATTGGCGGCTTTGTCGCTTTTATGATTATGCGCCAATTAGCAGAGATGACTGTAGAGGAGCCGGTGGCTGGTTCTTTTAGCCATTTTGCCTATCGTTATTGGAGCCCTTTTGCAGGCTTTGCTTCTGGTTGGAACTATTGGTTGCTCTATGTTTTGGTGAGTATGTCGGAGTTAACCGCAGCGGCTCAATATATTCATTATTGGTTACCAGAAGTGCCCACTTGGATCTCTGTATTAAGCTGCTTTATACTAATTAATGCCATTAATTTAACAGCTGTTAAGATTTATGGTGAAGTAGAATTTTGGTTTGCCATTATTAAAGTGATTGCCGTTATTGCCATGATTCTGTTTGGTGGCTATCTGTTATTTTCTGGTGGTGCTGGGCCAGAAGCATCAGTTACAAACTTATGGGCTCATGGTGGTTTTATGCCTAATGGTATAGAAGGGCTCATTATTGCTTTAGCCATTATTATGTTTTCATTTGGTGGTTTGGAGCTAATAGGTATCACCGCAGCAGAAGCTGAACAGCCTGAAAAAACTATTCCAAAGGCTACTAATCAAGTCATTTATCGAATTCTAATTTTTTATATTGGTGCTTTAACAATATTGCTTTGTTTACACCCTTGGAATCAAATTAATCCTAATGAGAGTGCTTTTGTAACAGTATTCCACGATTTAGATCAATCTATTGTTTCTAATGTGCTTAATTTTGTGGTGTTAACAGCTGCACTGTCTGTGTATAACAGCGGTTTATATTGTAATAGTAGAATGCTTTATGGTTTGGCTGAACAAGGTAATGCGCCTAAACAGTTGATGTATACTAATCATCGTGGTACACCAATATTTGCGGTGATATTATCAGGGTTAGCAACATTAACTGCAGTGATACTAAATTATTATGTGCCAAAAGAAGCTTTTTCTATATTATTAGCATTAGTGGTTTCTGCTCTTGTCATTAACTGGGCAATGATTAGTTTTACCCATATCATGTTTAGACGACATAAGGATAAAGAGGGTGTTACGCCTAAGTTTAAGGCGCTATTTTATCCGCTAGGTAATATTTTCTGCCTTATATTTTTAACCGGAATGCTAGTGATTTTAGCTATGGATGAGGGAATGAGGCTTTCTGTGGAATTGATACCAGTATGGATTATTGTGCTAGCAATGGGGTATGGAATAAAACTTTACTTGAAAGGTAACAAGAATTAACTCTTAAATTAAGGTTGTTATGACAATACATGTTGAGCGCTCTGCCTTATTGTCTTATTCGGCACACAAGATGTTTGTATTAGTAAATGATGTTGCAAAATACCCTGAGTTTTTACCTTGGTGTACAGGAACTGAAATACTTGCTAGTTTTGATACTGAAATGGTGGCCAAGGTATTAATAGCTAAGGGACCGATTAAACAATATTTTATTACCAAGAATACCCTTGTTGCTGATACTTCTATTGAAATGAATTTACAAGAAGGGCCATTTAAGCAGTTACATGGGTTGTGGACATTCAATCAGTTAAGTGATGATGCTTGTAAAATTCATTTAGCAATGGATTTTGATTACAGTAACGTTATTATAAAAGCTACTTTAGGGCCTTTATTTAATAAGGCTGCTGGTACTATGGTAGATGTGTTCTGCCAACGCGCAAAGGAATTGTATGGCTAAGTTGATAAAAGTAGAAATAGCTTATGCCTTACCTGATCAGCAAACACTTTTAGCTATATCTGTAGCTGAAGGAACCACCGTCAAACAAGGAGTTGAATTAAGCGGTATATTACAACAATATGCTGAACTTGATTTACAAAATAATGCAGTAGGTATTTTTGGTAAACGAGTATTACGAATCGATCAACAAGAGCTGCAGGAAGGTGATCGTATAGAAATTTATCGTCCTTTGCAGGCAGATCCTAAAGAAGTACGTAGAAGAAGAGCAGAAAAAGCTGCTAATAAAAAAGCCTGATCTAAAATCAGGCTTTTTTATTAATGCATGAATTCTATAGAGCATCAGGGATAGGTATATCCATTATCTCTGTGCTATCTACTTCTCGTTGAATCTGCTCCTCTAATGAGCCAGAACCATCTGTAGGGGTGCTACTTGTTGTTCCTGTAGGTTTACCACCTAAAATCTCTTCATCACGTGTCATACCAGGTAGAAAATCACCAGCAAGCCCAATTAATTGATTATCTGTATTAAAAGTTAGGCTCACATTTTCTTGTTGCATAGCGCCACCACCAGGTTGGATACTATATATATAGTCCCAACGATTAGCATGAAATGGATCGGTAATCAGTGGGCTACCCATTAAATACCTAACTTGAGCACGTGTCATTCCAGGCCTTAATTGGTTAATCATATCTTGAGTAATGATATTACCTTGCTGGATATCAATTTTATAAACACTAGGAAAACATCCTGAAAGTGTTAAAAGGCCTATTATTATGCCGCTAAATAAGGTAAATTTTGGCTTTTGCATTAGAAACAGACTTCCACTAATATTATACTGTCTAGTTAAATTGTAATATCATACCTTTATTATGCCCCATTGCGAAGCTTAAAGTGAGAAAACATATGGTAGAAAATAATGAATTAAGAAAAGCTGGCTTGAAAGTAACCTTGCCAAGGGTAAAGATTCTACAGCTTTTAGATGCTGCAGAAAATCGTCATATGAGTGCAGAAGATGTGTATAAATCTTTAATGGACTCAGGGGAAGATGTTGGTTTAGCTACAGTCTATCGGGTATTAACGCAGTTTGAATCAGCTGGTCTTGTGGTTCGTCATAACTTTGATGGTGGTCATGCGGTATTTGAACTAGCTGATGGTGATCATCATGATCATATGGTGTGTGTAGACTCTGGTGAAGTAATAGAGTTTATAGACAGAGAAATTGAGGAGTTACAGCATAAAATTGCTGAACGTCATGGTTTTGATCTGGTAGATCATAATCTTGTGCTATACGTTAAAAAGAAAAAATAGCGATTAATATTAAAGCTTCGCTATTTGTTGTTATGATATTTTTTGTTGATTGATTAGTCGTTTTACATCATTTACACGTTAAGAGGTGTAGATGATGTAGAGAATTTATTGATAAAATTATAAAAACTACTACTTGTGGCTAATTCTCAATACAGTCTTAATCATGTTTAGATAATGACACTTCATCTTTGTAACAGTATGTTATATCCGGTATATTATTATTGCTTCTTATAATCATGATAAGGGTTTTATATGAAAACTAATAAAGTGCTTTGTCAAGTCCCATGGCTAATATTAGCGGTAGTGGGCGCTTGTTGTTTAGGGGTTGTTGCATTAAGGCGAGGGGAGCCTATTAGTGCATTGTGGATTGTAGTGGCCGCAATATCTATTTATTTAGTGGCTTATCGTTATTACAGTCTTTTTATTGCTACACGGGTTATGCAATTAGACCCAACTCGTGCTACACCAGCGGTGATTCGTAATGATGGGTTAGATTATGTTCCTACCAATAAACATGTATTATTTGGTCACCATTTTGCTGCAATTGCAGGGGCAGGCCCACTAGTTGGACCTGTACTAGCTGCGCAAATGGGTTATTTGCCGGGAACTTTATGGTTAATTGCTGGTGTGGTTCTAGCAGGCGCTGTACAAGATTTTATGGTTTTATTCTTGTCGACTCGCCGTAATGGTAGTTCATTAGGGGAAATGGTTAAGGAAGAGATGGGCCCCATAGCAGGTACAATTGCCTTGTTTGGTTGTTTCCTAATTATGATCATTATTTTGGCAGTATTATCTTTGATTGTGGTAAATGCTTTAGCCCATAGTCCATGGGGTGTATTTACTGTTATGGCAACAATACCAACGGCCATTTTTATGGGCGTGTATATGCGCTATATTCGCCCTGGACGTATTGGTGAGATTTCGATTGTCGGCTTAGTATTGTTATTGCTTTCTATCTGGTATGGTGGCGTTATTGCAGCTGATCCCTACTGGAGTAAAGTATTTGACTTTGACCATAAAACAGTTACCTTTATGTTAATTGGCTATGGTTTTGTAGCTGCTATGTTACCAGTATGGTTGTTGTTAGCACCTCGTGACTATTTATCTACTTTCTTAAAGATCGGTACTATTGTTGCATTAGCAATAGGTATTTTTTATCTTAATCCAGCGTTAAAAATGCCAGCTTTAACAGAATTTGCCTCTACTGGTAAAGGTCCTGTGTGGTCAGGTCATTTATTCCCATTCTTATTTATTACTATTGCTTGTGGTGCTGTATCAGGTTTCCATGCACTTATCTCTTCAGGTACTACACCAAAACTTTTAGCCAATGAAAAAGATGCTCGTTATATTGGTTATGGTGGTATGTTAATGGAGTCTTTTGTAGCTATTATGGCGTTAGTAGCTGCGTCCATTATCGATCCAGGTGTTTATTTTGCAATGAATAGTGCACCAGCTCTTGTAGGTAATACGCCAGAAGCTGTGGCTGCAGCCATTAATAGTTGGCAGTTAGGTTTTACAATTGAACCATCAGTCTTAGTTCAAACAGCAAAAGATATTGGCGAAAATACTATTTTACATCGTGCTGGTGGTGCTCCTACGTTAGCTGTGGGGATTGCACAAATTCTTCATCAGGCATTGCCAGGTGAGAATATGATGGCTTTCTGGTACCACTTTGCTATTTTATTTGAAGCGTTATTTATTTTAACCGCTGTGGATGCAGGTACTCGTGCTGGTCGCTTTATGTTACAGGATTTGTTAGGTAACTTTATTCCTGTACTTAAGAAAACCGAATCTTGGGGTGCTAATATCGTTGGTACAGGTGGTTGTGTGGCCTTATGGGGCTATTTACTCTATCAAGGTGTGGTAGATCCACTAGGTGGCGTAAATACTTTATGGCCATTATTTGGTACTTCCAACCAAATGTTAGCAGCAGTTGCGTTAATTCTTGCTACTACCATTTTAGTGAAGAAGAAACAAACCAAATATATTTGGGTAACGGCATTACCCGCAGTTTGGTTATTGATTTGTACTACTTATGCTAGCTTTATTAAAATATTTGCTGATGCACCTATGGGCTTTTATGCTCAAGCGGTAAAATATCAAGACGCGTTGCGTGCAGGTGAAGTTTTAGCTCCAGCAAAATCATTACATGATATGCAGAATGTGGTAATTAATAACTACACTAATACAGGCTTAAGTATCTTATTCTTATTAGTGGTTGCTAGTATTTTGTTCTTTGGATTTAAGACAGCACTTAAAGCGTCTAAAAATCCACAACGAACAGATAAGGAAACCCCTTATCAACCTTTACCAGAGGGTGGTGTTAAAACATCGCTTACTCACTAAGTAATAAAGAAATCCAGCATTATTTTTATAGTGCTGGATTTTCTGGAGATAACGTGTAATGTTTGGTAATTTAGGTAAAGCGGGTAAGTATTTAGGTCAGGCAGCAAAAATGCTAGTAGGTATGCCTGATTATGATAATTATGTTGCTCATATGAAAAATAACCATCCAGATAAGCCAGTGATGACTTATGAAGAGTTCTTCCGTGAGCGTCAAGAAGCGCGTTATGGTGGTAGGGGTAAGGGTGGTTTTCGTTGTTGTTGAGTAAATCTAGCGATTAAGGAATTTTTATGTCAGCTATTCCAGCTACAATTTTGACAGGCTTTCTAGGTGCTGGAAAAACTACATTATTACAGCATATTCTAAAAGAACAGCATGGCTATAAAATAGCGGTTATTGAAAATGAATTTGGTGAAGTAGCCATTGATAATACTTTATTAGGTGATAGGGCTACCCAAATTACCACACTAAGTAATGGTTGTATTTGTTGTAGCAGTCAGAATGAATTATCTGATGCTTTATATGATTTACTAGATGCAGTGGATGATGGGTTATTAGAGTTTGATCATCTTATTATTGAATGTACCGGTATGGCTGACCCTGGCCCAATTATTCAAACTTTTTTCTCTTCGGAAGTATTGGGTGAACGCTATTTATTAGATGGTGTTATTACTTTAGTTGATGCAGTACATGCTATGCAGCAGTTAGATCAATTTGCTATAGCACAAGCTCAAGTAGGTTATGCTGATCGTATTTTAATTACAAAAACAGATATTAATCCTGATACTGATCTTTTAGAGCAAAGATTACGCAAAATTAATGTAAGAGCACCAATCTATAAAGTTATCCAAGGACAAATAGACTTAACTGTATTATTTAATATTGAAGGTTTTATTTTAAATGATCAGTTAACTATTGCTACACCTATATTTAGCCCAGTTATGGCTAATCAGCAAACTAATAGTATTCAATCGATGGTAGTGCGTCTGGATAAACCTTTGGAATTAAGTGGGGTATCTGATTTTATGGATAATTTACTAACTACTTATGGTGATCAGATTTTACGTTACAAAGGTATATTATCCATTGCTAATGAGCCATGTCGTTTATTATTTCAAGGTGTGCAAAAGCTATATAGTGCTGATTGGGATAGAGATTGGCAAGCAGATGAAAAACGTGAAAGTGTGTTAGTTTTTATTGGTTTAAATTTACCTGAACAAGAGATTAGAGATGGATTTGCTAATTTATAAAAAGAGATGGGATATATTACTGAGACTTATTGTTCTCATTGCTGCTAGTATCTTATTAGTTAGTTGTGCGAGTAAAGCGATTGCCCCTTTAGTTGTAATGGATCAGTTTGCTTGTCAATCTATTAAATTAGCAGTTAACCAAGAGTTAGTGGTTAATTTACCAAGTAATCCAACTACAGGGTATCGTTGGTCACTTGTAAATCAGCCTCATTTCTTAAAAGTGGTTGAGGATGATAATTATCAGCAAGATAAAACGGATGGTGAACCACGAGTAGGTGTGGGTGGACAGTCTTTATGGATTTTTAGAGCAGAAGCAATAGGTAGTGATCAGTTAGATTTAATTTATCATAGACCTTGGGAAAAAGAACAAGCGCCTGCCAAACAGTTAAGTTGTAAGATTACTGTTCATTAGCATGAAAAAGTTTTTAATAAGTTAATTAGGATATGTTGACCCTAAATAACTATAAATATAATTAAAAAGCGTAACTGTAAAATAAGGAGTAATTATTTATACCTTGGTTGGGTTTTTTAATGCCAGCATTGGAGTAATGTATAACCCGTAAACCAAGTTTTTGTCTATCTAAGAATGTAATGCCTAATCCTAAACGGTCTTCAAAATTAAAAGCTGAGCCAAGTTTTTTATTAGAAACGCGTGTTCTTGAGAAACCAGTAATACCTATTCCAGCCTCAATATAGGGTTTTATTTCACTGTTTGTATTAAAGTTATAAGTAAATACTGGTGCAAAAGAAAGTGAATGGTTGCCAGTTGCTTTATCACCCCCTTGCCAGTAGGTATAGCCAAAATCCCAATAGCCTGATATATAACCTGCAAAGGAATTAAGCCAATTTACATTCCATGGAGATGTGATCGAAAAACGATAAGTCATGTCTCCAGCATCTGTTGTACCAATTGCAATACTAGTATCAAAGTGATATTTAGTATTGCTGTTAGATATTGAATGCTCTTGAGCAAGGGTTATAGTTGGTATGGCCAATAATATTGCAACAACAATAGCAGTCATTGTTCTCATAAAATAATCCTTATACCTTATCTATAAAAATAGCAAACCACAGTTAAATTATTAGCATCCAAACTTATGATTGGTTCAATTGAACTATTATAATTTTGCTGTGATTATTACATTACTGACAATAATTAATTTTAGTACAGTGTTATTGTTTAATAAAGGAAAGAAATATTTTAGAAAGAGTAGGTACATAGCAAATAAATAATATTTGTAATGATGGTTCTAAAGAAAGTTAAGTATTACATTATTAGTTGAGAATGTTCACCTTCAAGAAATAAGGTAATAGCCCGCTGTGGGCTTTCAGCTGTAATAGTTGCTACTTGTGTGTAGCCTCTACTGATTAAGTTTTTTTCTCTTAAGCTGTTGCCATATATCCCTAATAGCAGGCATACAACTATACCAAATACTGACCCGATACCATTTATAATCGCCACTGCTTCTTCCATAGGCATGTCTTTTACAGCAGCACCTACAATAGTTTGTAGGAGAATTGAAATAATAAAAAGACCAAAACCAAGCCACCATATTCTTTTTACAAACGTCCAGATAATGCCAAAGAAAAATGCAGGCCAAGACCAACCTTGTTTAACAGCTTCATAAATGCCTAAAGAGTTTTTAAAAATCTTATAGTTATTCATTGTTTTGTTCTCAAGATAAGTCGTTAATAACAAGGGTATGGAAAAAGTATTTTAGCAACAATGGGCTAGGATGGTATTAGCCCATTGTTGGATTTTTATTATTTATCTAAAGGGCGCATGTGAGGGAATAGAATCACATCACGAATAGAAGGTGAATCAGTTAATAGCATTACTAGTCGATCGATACCAATGCCTTCACCTGTGGTTGGTGGCATACCATATTCTAATGCATTAACAAAGTCAGCGTCATAGTGCATGGCTTCATCATCGCCAGCATCTTTATCTTTTACTTGTTGCATAAAACGTTCTGCTTGGTCTTCAGCGTCATTAAGCTCAGAGTAAGCATTAGCAATTTCACGACCACCAATAAATAATTCAAAGCGATCAGTAACACTAGGATCTTCATCGTTACGACGAGCTAATGGTGATACTTCAAAAGGATATTGGGTAATAAAGGTTGGCTGTTCTAGTTTATGTTCTACTAGTTCTTCAAAGATCATGGTTTGTAATTTGCCCAAACCTTCATAACCTTTTACATCAGCCCCTGCTTTTTTAGCAATGGTGCGTGCTTTTTCTATATCTTTTAGATCATCAGCAGTAATTTCAGGGTTATATTTTAATATGGAGTCAAATACAGATAACCGAGCGAATGGTTCACCAAAGTGGAATACTTTGCCTTGGTAAGACACATCTGTGGTACCTAATACTAATAAGGCCAGTTCGCGGAATAACTCTTCCGTTAAATCCATATTATCTTCATAGTCGGCATAAGCCTGATACCATTCAATCATGGTAAACTCTGGATTATGACGAGTTGAAACCCCTTCATTGCGGAAGTTACGATTAATTTCAAATACTTTCTCAAAACCACCTACTACTAGACGTTTTAGATATAGCTCAGGAGCGATACGTAAAAACATATCCATAGCTAATGCATTGTGGTGAGTTTGGAAAGGTTTGGCTGCCGCACCACCTGGAATGGTTTGTAACATAGGTGTTTCTACTTCGATAAAATCACGATCTATTAAAAATTTACGGATATGACTAATAATTCTTGAGCGTGTTTTAAAAACATTACGCACTTCGTCATTAACAATTAGATCTACATAACGTTGACGATAACGCATTTCTGTATCGGTTAAACCATGATGTTTATCAGGTAAAGGACGTAATGATTTGGTGAGTAGACGAACATCTTGTAAGTGAATAAATAGATCGCCTTTATTGGAACGAGATAAGTAGCCTTCTGCACCAATAATATCACCTAAATCCCAAGTCTTGATATCTACAAGGGTTTCTTCAGGTAAATTCTTACGGTCTACATACAGTTGAATACGACTGGTCATATCCTGTACAACTAAGAAAGCACCACGATTTAACATTAAACGGCCAGCAATTTTGATCTGTTTTTTATCAGCCTCTAATGTTTCCTTATCCTTACCCTCACCAAAGGCTAGGAGGTCAGTAATATAACTATTACGACGAAAATCATTAGGGAAAGCAACTGAGTTCTTATCTCGTAAAGCAGCTAATTTTTCTTTACGTTGTGCGATCAGTTTGTTTTCATCCTGCTGTTGTATGGTTTGTTCAGTCATATTGTTTCTCGTTTATATCGCTTAAAATTAGAGGCCTTGTTTTAAACTTGCTTCAATAAATTTATCTAAGTCACCGTCTAATACGGCATCACAGTTAGTATTTTCAACACCAGTTCGTAAATCTTTAATACGAGATTGGTCTAGTACATAAGAGCGAATTTGACTACCCCAGCCAATATCAGATTTAGTGTCTTCTAATGCTTGAGCAGCTGCATTACGTTTTTGCATTTCTAACTCATATAATTTAGCACGTAACATTTTCATGGCATGGTCTTTATTCGCATGCTGTGAACGTTCGTTTTGGCAGCTTACTACAGTATTAGTAGGAATATGGGTAATACGTACTGCTGAATCAGTGGTATTAACGTGCTGTCCACCTGCACCTGATGAGCGGTAAGTATCAATGCGTAAATCTGCTGGGTTAATATCAATTTCAATATTATCGTCAATTTCAGGTGAAACGAATACAGCAGCAAAAGAGGTATGGCGACGATTTCCAGAGTCAAAAGGGCTCTTTCTTACTAATCGATGTACACCAATTTCAGTACGTAACCAGCCGAATACATATTCTCCCTCAATATGAACTGTAGCCGATTTAATACCAGCTACTTCACCAGCCGATAGTTCAACAATCTGTGTCTTAAAACCATGACTATCTGCCCAACGTAGGTACATACGTAATAGCATATTTGCCCAGTCTTGGGCTTCAGTACCGCCTGAACCTGATTGAATATCCAGATAAGCGTTATTAGGGTCCATTTCACCACTAAACATACGGCGAAACTCAAGTACTTCCATAACACTATTTAAGCGGTTGACTTCTTTTTCTATATCGGCAACGGCAGCTTCATCATTTTCTTCCACTGCCATTTCTAATAAGTCTTTGGCATCGGCTAGACCACCCGTCATTTCATCAATAGTGGCTACGACTTGTTCTAATTGTGAGCGCTCTCTGCCTAAGCTTTGTGCTTGTTCTGGATTATTCCAAATGGTAGGGTCTTCTAATTCTCTTGTGACCTCAATTAAGCGATCTTTTTTAAGATCGTAGTCAAAGATACCCCCGAATGGCTTCGGTGCGTTCTGTTAAATCTTTTATTGTGTTTAGAATAGGATTAATTTCCATCACAAAACCTATTAATATTACCGTGTGAAAACTGATTATTATAACTGGTTTATCAGTAAAATAGTTAATATTGAGTTAATTTAAACAGTTAAAAACGAGAGAAAATAATGAATAAGGGATTAAATAAGTCAAAATTAAAGAAAGATTATTCTGTAGCAAGCATATTTTTTGCTGTAATTTTTGTTGGCCTAGGTCTTCTGCAACAAGGGCTACTCATTCAAGTAATTATGCTATTTTTTTTAGTACCTTGCTTTCTATTATTTGTAGCTATTTCTTTATTTCGTAGACAATGGAACGTTTTATTCACTAAGTTTGCTCTTTGGCTAGTTGCAATAACATTAGGATTATTAGGGCAGTATTATCTTTATTATGTTTGGAAACAAGAAGCAAGTCAGGTGATTATATTTTTAGATCATTATAAACAAGAGAAAAATCAGTATCCTGAAACAGTGATTTTTAATAAATTACTCAGTAGTAAGTTAAATGGCAAATATCGGTTTTTCTATAATTGCAATGAAAAAACGAATTTTTATCCTATGCTTCTCTCCCCCAGTCCAAATATGCCATTTGATACTTATAATTATGATTTTAAGGATAAAAAATGGCATTATAGAGCAGATTAAGCACTCTAACACTGTATTGGAATTAAAGTGCTGTTGTTAAGATTAGAGCTGGCTTCTATTCAAATTAGTCATCGCTAATGGGTCAACCCATTTATCAAAGTCTTCTGCTGATACTAGATTTAACTCTAAAGCTACCTGTTTTAAGCTTTTGTTTTCCTTATGAGCTGTTTTCGCAATAAGAGCAGCCTTATCATAACCAATATGTTTATTAAGTGCTGTTACTAACATTAGATTATTTTCTAAGTGTTTTTTAATAACAGGTAAGTTAGGTTCAATACCTACAGCACAATGCTCATTAAAGGATAGGCAAGCATCAGAGAGTAGGTCAATACTTTCTAATACATTATGTACCATCACAGGTTTATAAACATTTAATTCAAAATTACCTTGGCTACCTGCAAAGGCCACCGTTGCATCATTACCAAATACTTGCGCACATACCATGGTTAAGGCTTCGCATTGGGTTGGATTGACTTTGCCTGGCATAATAGAAGAACCAGGCTCGTTTTCTGGAATAAGAATTTCCCCTATACCACAACGAGGACCACTGGCTAACCAACGAACATCATTAGCTATTTTTAATAAGGAACCTGCTAGTGTTCTTAATGCAGCAGAAACATTAACTAAAGCATCATGTGCTGCTAAAGAAAAGAATTTGTTTTTAGATGAAATAAAAGGGTGTCCTGTAAGCTCAGCAATATTGGCAGCGCAACGATCACCAAATTGTGGATGAGCATTTAAACCTGTACCCACAGCAGTACCACCAATAGCTAAACTATAAACACCTTGTAGGGTATTTTTTACAGTATCTAAGGCAAAATCAATTTGTGCTACCCAGCTACTAATTTCTTGACCTAGCGTAATAGGGGTAGCATCTTGTAAATGAGTTCTACCTGTTTTAACCACTTCTCTGTATTGTTCGCTTTTTTTCTGTAGAGTATCTCTTAACTGGCTAACATCAGGGAAAAGTCTGTTAAATAACTCTAATACAACAGCAATATGCATAGCGGTTGGAAATGTATCATTGGATGATTGGCCACAGTTTACATGGTCATTGGGATGAACCGCTTTTTTATCACCAATTTGCCCACCCAATATTTCTACTGCACGATTAGCAATTACTTCATTGCCATTCATATTGGATTGGGTGCCAGAGCCTGTTTGGAATACTACAAGGGGGAAGTTATCATTTAATTTTCCAGCAATAACATCATCCGCTGCTTTGGCGATGGCATCTGCAATATTGCTAGGTATTTCACCTAGATCTCTATTCGCTAGGGCTGCTGATTTTTTTAGAATACCAAATGAATGGATGATAGTAGGGTGCATCTTAAAGCGATCAACACCTATCTTAAAATTATGAATAGAGCGCTCGGTTTGTGCTCCCCAATATTTGTCAGCAGGTACATCAATTTCACCCATTGAATCATATTCTTTACGTATATTGCTCATAACTTACCCTTTATTTAGATTAAATTTAATTATTGTTGATATTGGATAAACTAAAAACTATCAGAGTTCAATTTATTTCCCTCATGACATGAGAGATATTAGTCTAACGGTAGACTGTAATTATTTATATTACTATAGATAATTTAGTTTATTTAATAGATATATTAATTATTTTAAAAAGTTCTTGCAAATGATAATGATAATCATTAATATTTATCCAAGTTGATCGCAAGACCAACTGGCAAGTCAAAGTATCCGATCTTCTGTTTGAGATTGTTTGGTTTGTCTCCTCATCAGGCTAATCACGGTTTTTACCCAGCATTTTGCTGGGTATTTTTTTATTGTGCTTTGCATTGCTTTTGATCTTTGCAAGGAGCTTTGCCTGATTTGATATCATCAAATTTATAAGCTATACCATCTGAATGATAAACATATAATCCATCACTTAGACTGTTCTATTAAATGATTATCTATATCAAATCCTATAATTTCAAGAAGAATATAATTCAAATTAATAGTGTTCAATATATTGTTATTGCTACGATATGCATCTATCAGGGATTCAATGTTAAGTTTATTTTTATTTTGTAAAGTAATAAATGGTATTTCATATTGAAGAGCACCTCCACCAAAAACCATACCATGGCCTTTGTTAATAATTTCACCATGATCAGAGATGAAAATCATTACAGTATTTTCATCGTGTTTTCTTATTACATCTACTATTTTTAATAAGACCCTATCTGTGTGATGTATTGTTCTATCATAGTTAGTATTTTCTGGTGTAGTAGTTAGGGCCTCCTTATCTTTTTTATCAAATCTTTCAAGATAATCCATATGACTTCCTTGCATATGTAAAACAAAAAACTGTTTTTTCCCTGTCTCATAGTGTTTATCTAATAGTTCGGGTAGAACGAGATCTTCCTCTGTACCTAATAAATCATGGGAGTTCGAATCATAAAAAATATTACTGCTTTTGGCGATCATTCCTACATAATTACTGTATACAGCAGTTTCATGAGTTGTTGAAAACCATAATGTTTCGTAATTAGCAATGTGAGCCATTTCAACGATATTTTTATAATTATAAAAGTTGTTTTTATTATGTGGGGTTGCATAGGAGAGAGATAGTCTTATGGATTCTCTTGTAATAGGAGCGCCTGATATAACATTCTGAAATACAGTGATTTCGTTATTTTTATAAAGGTTATTTAAATTAGGGGTAGTTGGAAATTCATAGCCATAAAGTGAAAAGTGCTGTCTTAAAGCTGTTTCACCCAGTATTACAACAATTTTTAAGGGCGTTTCTTTAGTATATGATAATTTAATACCTTCAGGCCATGCTGTATGATGGATATTTGTGTTAATTTTTCTAACCTCATTAATATAGCTAACTAAACAAAAGGAATCTCCTAAAATGAAGGGATAAAAAATTTGCATTGTTGGAGCTAACATTATTAAAGGAATTGTAGAGAAATCTTCTTTTCCACGTTCATCAAAAGTATTATAAATAGAATGAATTCTGCTAGAAACATCTGCAATGCTAATTGCAAATAGAATGAATGCGAAAATAATTTGTTTTTTAAAAGAAAATTTTTTAATTTCAGAAACAGATTTAATAAAGAGAAAACACAATAGTACAGTTATAGGTATTGAGATTAATAGGATAATTTTAGCTACAAAAATACCATAAACTATATTTGTATCGATAACAGATTCTAAGATAACTAAACTTATTCGCTCGCTATTTTCAATAACATATGCTATCTCAAGAGCCATAATTGTGCTAAATAAAAATATAATAAGAATATTTAAGATTTTTAAGCGGCTTGTAGCAACAATTAACCATGAGACAATAGAAATATTGGCAATCAAATCCGTAATTACAACAACATCCATAAAGTAAAATAAGATAAATGTTAATGTGATGCATGTAGTGAGTAGCCATTTTACTTTTTTTATAAAGTCAAATGGTACAAAATCATATTGTAGAATAGTTTTTATATTTTGCATAAAAGCTTCAGAAATAGCATATTAAATAATAAAAGTATTGGATAAATATAATTATAGGTTACATTTAGTAAATAACTGAAACTATAAATTAATTTATTGGCTTTTTATTAAGAAAGATTGGGATAATGGAGACTCAGTTTATAAATAATAAAATTTAATCCCTTACTAATTGTTGACGAAGAAATTTCAGAACAGTATCTGTTTTAGGTTGAACGCCTCGCCAAAGGGAAAAGGCTTCAGCTGCTTGTTCTACTAACATTCCTAAGCCATCAATAGTTTTAGCCGCCCCATTTTTTTTACCCCATTGACAAAAAACTGTAGGCTCTTTGCTGTACATCATGTCATAGCAAATAGTTTTTTTAGGTTGTATAAGTTGAGCATTGATATTAGGTAACTCATTACTCAGGCTGGCAGAAGTAGCATTAATAATTAAATCAACAGGCTCTATTAGGGTTTCGTAACTATGCGCGCTGATATAACCTAGATGTTTTGTAAGTTCAACTAAGATTTCAGCTTTATTTAACGTACGATTAGCTATTAGTAGGTGTTGTGGTTGTTCGTTGAGAATGGGTTCAATCACACCACGAGCAGCCCCACCAGCACCTAATAATAAGATAGTTTTACCCTTTAGATTAATACTAGCATTTTTTAGGTCACGTACTAATCCAACACCATCAGTATTATCACCTAGCAAAGTACCATCTGCTAGTTTCTTTAAGGTATTAACTGCTCCTGCTAGTTGTGCTCTGGGTGTTAGCTCATTTGCTATGTGATAGGCTTCTTCTTTAAAGGGAACAGTAATATTACAACCTTGGCCTGTTTCAAGGAACTTTTTAATTGCTGCAGCAAAACCACCTATAGGAGCAAGGATAGGCTCATAAATTATTTTTTGATTAGTCTGTTGTGCGAATAATCGATGAATAATAGGTGATTTACTGTGAGCTATAGGGTTACCGAAAACGGCATAGTGATCCATATATAAATTCACTCTCAAATTAAATATTTAGCCAATTACGATTTGTTAAAAAGTACTCTGTTAACTCAGCCTCAGGTGTATTTGGCACAGGATGCCAATTGTATCCCCAACGAACTTCTGGAGGCAATGACATTAAAATAGATTCTGTACGACCACCAGATTGTAAGCCAAACAATGTGCCACGGTCATATACGAGATTAAACTCTACGTAGCGACCACGGCGAAAAGCTTGGAACTCTCTTTGTTGTTCGGTGAAAGGAGTATTTTTGCGACGTTTGATAATCGGAATATAAGCCTTAGTATAAGCATTACCAATGGCTTGGATAAAAGCAAAACAGGTTTCAAAGTCCCAATCATTTAAATCATCAAAAAATAAACCACCAATACCTCTTGGTTCCATACGATGTTTTAGATAAAAATATTCATCACACCATTTTTTAAAACGAGGATATGTTTCTTCACCAAAGGGTTTACAAGCATCGTAGGCAACTTGATGCCAATAAATACAGTCTTCTTCTACGGCATAATAGGGAGTTAGGTCAAAGCCACCACCAAACCACCAAACAGGCGCATGTCCTTCTTTTTCTGCTACAAATAACCTAACATTGGCATGGGAGGTAGGAATATGTGGATTTTCAGGGTGAATAACTAGTGAAACTCCCATTGCTTGGAAGTTTCTACCAGCTAACTCTGGACGATGTGCCGTAGCTGAGGGAGGGAGCCCTTGTCCATAGACATGAGAAAAGTTAACGCCTCCTTTTTCAATAATGGCACCATTACTAATAACTCGAGTACGTCCGCCACCACCTGTTGGACGATTCCAACTTTCTTCAATAAATGTTGCTTTACCATCTTCTACTTCTAAGGTTTGGCAAATGTTATCTTGTAATGATAGTAAATAGTTTTTTACTGCTTCAATAGGTAAAGTCATAGGGTAATCACATTTTTATAGCGGTTGTATGCACAGGCTTGCATATTCTTTATAGGGTTGGAGTATATCACTTATCTTGTTGGTAAAAACTTAGTAATCTGTATTAGATCGATAGAAAATAGTAATTTTGGGAATATAATCAGTAGAAAGAATCCTGAAATTGTTCTTTTAGTTGCTTTGCACAGCGAATAATATCTCTACGATTACCAGCGATTGCGCCTAGTTGTAGAGCCATTTCCCTTAATTCTATGGTTATATCATAGTGGGGATAGGATGCATCATAATGAAAGCCTCTGCGAGGAATTTCCAAACGTTTAGCAAAATGATGTAGTTCATCTAACGTATCCGCTACGAGATGACACCACAATTTACCCATATGGGGAACACGTACATTGTCTACATAGATAGCCATATAAATCAGCCAACATCAATTAATCACAAATTAAAAAAATTACTCTAATAAGTATATATAAGGGCATTTATTATATATTTAAACTTAAAACGATTATTTTGGCTATTGGTTTTATTTAGCCATAGCTTGTGCTTTGATTTCAGTTTTTTTGTACTATAGCTATTTTAATGCCATGGTAGTCATTGTTTCTTTAAAGAACCGTTGGCTATTTACTTGGGTAATCTCGTCAGCATTGTCTTTTAATTGCTGTTGAATATTCTCCATGATATTAGTTAAATTAAGATTATTAGTAGTCATAGTTATATTCCTCAACTTAGTTTATAAGTAGTTATAAGAGATTACAGAGTACACCTATATTGAGTTGGCGCTAATGAATCATTTAATCTTTAAAAGTTGTTTTATAAGTCCTATGAAATTGTTGGTTTGTTGAGTTTTTTGCTCGAACTTGGGTTGGGTGATTAATGATTCAATATTGATAGTAGACTCACTGATAGTTTCTGCTATAACTCTTGGGCTTTGAAGTTCTTGTTCTTCAGGCCAAAGTTTTTTTAGGGTAGTTAATACCTCATTTAATTGGCCATTAAGTAGTTGATCCAACTTTTCTATAGAGCTGCCATAGGCTTGATTAATGCGTTTGTTTATGGATTTTCTATCTAACACTTCTTTAAAAATTAGATGTTCAGCTAAACGGTTTAACCATTGGCGTTGAATAGGTGTCCAGTTATATAAACGATGTACTTTTTGTAAAGCTTGTTCAACTCTATTTTCAAAAGGAATTAAAGGTTCATCTATTGCAGCGTGACGAATATAACCTATTAAGCCTGCATCGATAATTTGGTGGTATTGGTTACGCCATGCAATTTGTAGGTTGGTTTCACTATAACCAGTTTTATCCAATAGTAACCTGATTTCTTTTAATTCAGTCTTGGTAATATTGTTAGGTTTAAGTAAAGTTTTATTAAGTGTTTTAGAGAGTTTTATTTGTTGTTGAATAAATGTTTTAAAACTGTCTAAGAAATCTTTTGGATTATTATATTGACCATATAGTTGGCTACGATTAATGAGCTTATCTGCATGTTCAGAAATAATCTGATAGTGATTGCCTGCTAGTAATTGTTTAATTTCTCGTAATTCTTTTAAAAAACTTTTACGTGTCTTAAAAAAATCAGCTGCTTTTTTGGCACCTATTTGTTGTAAGTAGTTATTTAATTTATAAGGTGTAATACCCCATATAGTGCTTGTTTCATCTAGTTTTTCTTTAATAACTTTATCATGTTCCGCTTGATAATTTGCTCTACGCAGAATACGCATGATTTTTTGACATATTTGATCAAGCAGTAGATCAGCCTGTGTT